>JBIJCC010000199.1:0-7256 GCA_044344875.1 Nannocystaceae bacterium | reverse complement strand
GGCCGCTTCCCCTGAAAGACGAACGCGAAGCGATGGAAAGGGGGAGTCTCGGGCTGGGCTCCGCCCAGCCGGAGGGGGAAGCGGGCCGCTTCCCCTGAAAGACGAACGCGAAGCGATGGAAAGGGGGAGTCTCGGGCTGGGCTCCGCCCAGCCGGAGGGGGAAGCGGGCCGCTTCCCCTGAAGATTAAATACAGGTCCACATCACCGTGAAGCACATGATCTGGCCGAATCCATCCGCGCCGCAGTTGCCTGCGCCCTGCCACGCCCCGAAGTCGAAGATCTGCTGGCCGGTCGCCATGCAGCTCGTCGGCCCTTCGCAGTAGCCACAGACGTTGCCGCACGTGCCGCCCCACTGGCCGACGGTGGTGTAGCCGAGCTGCTGGCAGATGAGCTCGGCGTGGTAGTTGCCGCCGCTGTCGGCCGACACCCAAGCCGAGTTCGCGTCGGCGGCACAGACGACCCACGGCGAACCGCTGCCCGGATCGACGCCGCCCTCGCACACGTCGGGGAACTCGAACTGACACGACGACGAGCAGCCGTCACCGTCGTTGGCGTTGCCGTCGTCGCACGACTCGACGCCCGAGCGCACGATGCCGTCGCCGCAGAAGGCGTTGAGGCAGAAGGCCGTGCACGCGTCGCTCGGATCGAGGTTGCCGTCGTCGCACTGCTCGCCCGCGGCCGCGTTGGTGAAGCCGTCGCCGCACGCCACCGAGGTGCAATCGCCGTCGCAGGTCCCGGTCGTGGCCCCCGTATCGCAGGCCTCGACGCCGGCGTGGACGAAGCCGTCGCCGCAGAACGCCGACTGACAGGTGCCCGGGCAGGCGTCGCCGTCGTCGCCGTTGCCGTCGTCGCACTGCTCCGTGCCGCCGCCGTTGACGGCCCCGTCGCCGCACGACGTCGGCAGGCACGCGTTCGAGCAGGTGTCGTCGTCGATCGCGTTCGCGTCGTCACAGCCCTCGCCGGGCCCGATGAATCCGTCGCCGCAGATCTGATCCGTGCAGTCGGTCTTGCACGGCCCGGTGTCCGCGTTGGCTTCGCCGAGATCGCAGTCCTCGCCGGGCTCGACGATCGCGTTGCCGCACCCCGGCGGCGGCGCGTCGGTGTCGGTGGAGTCGGCGTCCGTGGGATCTGAGGTCATCGACGCGTCGGTCGGGTTCGCCGTCGTGCTCGGCGCGCTCGTCATCCCATCGGTCGCGGATCCATCGGTCGTCCCGTCGGTGTCCGAACCGTCGGACGTGTCGCTCGGCGTCGCCGTGGAGCTGAACACCGAGGTGTCCTGTTGCCCGGGCACGCCGGCTGCACCCGCGCACGCCGAGGCCGTCCACAGCACCACGACCGCACCGGAGCATCGACGGCCCATGCGATCATGCTCCCAGGCCGCGAGCGTGTTGGGAAGCCTCAAACGTAGGCCAGCGCGCCGATTCGGCCGCCGAACCCCGTTGACGCGCACAGTCGCGCGCGCCCATCCTGTTGGAATGCGGGTCGAGATGTTGGGCCGAGCGCCACGATTCCCTCGATCGTCCGGCGACGCAATGCTCGTGCGGGGCCTGTGGGCCTCGCTCGTCGCCGTGGCTGGGGCCTGCGGCGACGGCGGCCGCGCCGAGGAGTCCGACAGCGGCGTGTCGCTGACGGGGATCTCGGTCAGCGCCGGGTCGACCGGCATCGATCCCGACGGCCCCGACTCCGCGGGCAAGCTCGACGTGCTCGGCGACGACACCGGCGCCAGCATGGGCGGCGACAGCAGCACCGACGCCGGCTGCAAGAAGGTCGACCTGCTGTTCGTCATCGACAACAGCGGGAGCATGGCCGACGAGCAGATCAACCTGGTGTCGAGCTTCCCGGCGCTCATCGACGGGATGCGCACCGAGCTCGCCGACACCATGGGCTACAACGTCGGCGTCATCTCGAGCGACACGTACGTCGGTGACATCTCCTGCCTGCCGCTGCAGGACGGCACGCTCATCACCCAGACCTCGGGCGTCGACTCGAGCAACGGGGTGTGCGGGCCGTTCGCCTCGGGCAAGCGGTTCATGACCGAGGCCGACGACCTCGAGACCAAGTTCGCCTGCGCGGCGCAGATCGGCACCTCGGGCGACGGCAACGAGCGGCCCATGGCGGCGCTGTCGGCCGCGCTCTCGCCCGGGCTCACCGGGCCGGGCATGTGCAACGAGGGATTCCTGCGCGACGACGCGCTGCTCGTCGTCGTGCTCATCACCGATGAGGAGGACGACCACGAGCTCGACGGGTGCATGCAGGATCCCCAGCCGGGATCGCCGGGCGATCCTGCGGGGTGGTTCAACGCCGTCATTGCGGCCAAGGGTGGCGACGAGAGCAAGGTGGTGGTGTTGTCGCTGGTCGGCCCGAGCGAGCCGCCGCAGTGCCCGGCGCTCGACAAGTGCAACGGCGGCATCGACGGCGCCGAGGTGGCGACGCGGGTGCTCGAGTTCACCGACATGTTCACCTACGGCTTCGTCGGCCCGATCTGCGAGCCCTACGGGCCGTTGTTCGTCGAGGCGATCGGGGTGATCAAGAGCGCCTGCGACGAGTTCGAGCCGCCGGGGTAGAGTCGAGCGCGTGAGTCCCCGCGCCGCGATCGCGCTGCTGTTCCCCGCCCTGGCGTGCGCCGCGACGCCGAGCCCCTCGCCCGGCGCCCGGTCGCAGGTCTCGACGCCGTCGTCGTCACGATCGCGCGGGGCGCCACGGGCGTCGCCGGGCCCCGCGGGTCCCCGCGATGTCGAGACGGGCAAGCTCGTCGGGATCACCGCGGCGCACAACGACGTGCGCAGGGGCGTCGGCGTCGGGCCGCTCCGGTGGTCGAGCGAGCTGGCCGCGTACGCGCAAGAGTGGGCGGATCATCTCGCGGCGGGCGGCTGCAACCTGCAGCACCGACCGCCCGGTGGCGATGCCTTCGGCGAGAACATCTTCTGGAGCTCGGGCGCCGCGACGCCGGCGTCGGTCGTCGGCGAGTGGACCGCCGAGCGGTCGGGCTACGACCACGCGAAGAACCGCTGCCGCGGCGTGTGCGGCCACTACACCCAGGTGGTCTGGCGCCGCAGCGAGCGGCTGGGCTGCGGCGTCGCGCGCTGCGACGGCGCCGAGCTCTGGGTGTGCAACTACGATCCGCCGGGCAACTTCGTCGGCGAGTCGCCGTACTGACCCGCGCATGGTGACGGCGTGGCTCGGCTTCGTGGCAGCACCGGTCCTCGCGGGCGCCGCGTTCGCGTACGCGTGGACCCGCCGCGGCGTGGTCTCCCGATGGGGCGCTTGGCCGGCGATCGCGGCCTGCCTCGCGATGCCGTTCGCGCTGCCGCCGGTGTGGACCGCCGTGCAGGTGATCGTGTCGGTCGTCGCGGTGACCACCGCGGCCAAGGCTCACATGGCGGCGCACGGTGGGCCCCGCGATCCGGCGATGGCCGCGAACGTCGGCCGCTTCGCGCTGTGGTGGATCATGCCGCCCGAGTCGACGTGGCCCGCCGATCCGGTGGCGGCCGCCCGCGCCCGCGCCCGCGGTCTGAGACGCGCCGTGCGGGTCGCGGCGAAGCTGCCGGTGTTCGGCGCGCTGTACCTCGTGCACGCCCGGGTGCCCGAGCTGCATGCGCACCGCGTCGTCGAGGCCTTCTGGGCGCTGTGGATGTGCTGGCTCGGCGTCTCCGCGATCGCCGACGGCGTCACCGCGCTGGTCATGCAGTTCGGCGTCGACTTCGAGGAGATCTTCGAGGTGCCACCCCTGGCCCGATCGCCGCGCGACTTCTGGGGCCGGCGGTGGAACCTGTTCGTGCATCGCTTCGCGGCGCGGTTCCTGTTCCTGCCCCTGGGCGGCCGGCGTCACCCCGCGCGGGCGATGTTCGGCGTGTTCCTGTGCAGCGGGCTCATGCACGAGTACTTCGTGTTCGCGTGCACCGGCGCCCAGGGCACCCACGCCGGGTGGATGATGGGCTTCTTCACGCTGCACGGCCTCGCGGTCGTCGGTGAGATGGCGCTGCGACGCCGGCGCAAGCGGCCGTTGCCCGAGCCGGTCGCGGTCGCGCTGCACATCGGATGGTTGACCGTCACCGGCCCGCTGTTCTTCGGCCCGATGGGCGAGGTGTTCGCGGGATGGTGAGCGTGCTCGACACGATCGGCGGCACGCCGCTGTTGCCCCTGACGCGGATCTCCGGCGGGCTCGACGTGCGGGCCAAGTGCGAGCACATGAACCCCGGCGGCTCGATCAAGGATCGCATCGCGCAGGCGATCGTCGACGACGCCGAGCGCCGCGGCGTGCTGCGTCCCGGCATGACGCTGGTCGAGGCCACCGCGGGCAACACCGGCGTGGGGCTGGCCCTGGTCGCGGCGGCCCGCGGCTATCGGCTGTGCTGCGTGATGCCGGAGAAGATGTCCGTCGACAAGCGCGTGGCGCTGGCGGCCCTGGGCGCCGAGGTGATCATCACCGTCAACGCGCCGCCGTCGTCGCCGCAGAGCTTCCGCGCGGTTGCAGCGCGACTCGCCGAAGAGCGCGGATGGTTCTGCACCGATCAGTTCGCCAACCCGGCCAACGTCCGCGTGCACGAGGAGGTCACCGCCGCGGAGATCCTCGCGCAGACCGGCGGTCGCGTCGGCGCATTCGTGGTCGGGGCCGGCACCGGCGGCACGATCACCGGTGTCGGCCGCCGCTTGAAGGCCGCGCTCCCCGACGTCCGGATCGTGCTCGCCGATCCCGAGGGCTCCGCGCTCGCGGACTGGGTCGAGACCGGTCGGCTCGGCGTCGATGGCTCGTACGCGGTCGAGGGCATCGGCGCGAGCGAGCCGCCGGCGAACCTCGATCGCAGCGTCATCGATGGCGCCGTGCGGGTCAGCGACGCCGACAGCTTCGCGATGGTCCGCCGCCTCGTCCACGAGGAGGGCCTGCTGGTCGGCGGCTCCGCGGGCACCAACGTCGTCGCGGCCCTGCGCGTCGCGGCGCAGGGCGGGCTCGACGGCCCGGTCGTGACGGTGTTGCCGGACGGCTGGGATCGCTACCGCAGCACGCCGTGGATGCGGGCGTGGACGGAGGATCCGTCGCGCCCGTAGATTGCCGAGCAAGAACCGCGGTGGTGTCGGGTCGACCACGCGGTACAACGTCGACGTGCCCAAGGTGAAGCAAGCTCCGGCCTCGGCGCGCTCGGCCGCCGTGCTCGCCGACCCGCGGTGGGCGGCGGTCCGCGCCCGCGACGCGGCCGCGACGTTCTTCTACTCGGTGTCGACGACCGGCGTGTACTGCCGAGCGTCGTGCGCTTCCCGGCCTGCGCGGCCCGAGCACGTCGACTTCCACGACTCGACGGCGGCGGCGGAGCGCGCCGGCTTCCGGGCGTGCAAGCGCTGTCGGCCCGACGAGCCGCCCGCCGATGTACGTCGGGCCGCGGTGGTCGCCGAGCTGTGTCGCCGGCTCGAGTCGAGCGAGGAGATGCCGTCGCTCGAGGCCCTGGCGGCGCACGTCGGCCTCAGCACCTTCCACACACACCGCATGTTCAAGGCCGCGACCGGCGTCACACCGCGGGCCTACGCGGCGGCGCACCGGGCCGAGCGCGTGCGCCGTCAGCTCGAGGGCGACGGGAGCATCACCGACGCGATCTACGGCGCCGGCTACAATTCCTCGGCGCGCTTCTACGCGGAGTCCACCGCGCGGCTGGGCATGACGCCGACGGAGTATCGCGCGGGCGGTGCGGCGCTGCCGATCCGCTTCGCGATCGGACCGTGCAGCCTCGGGTCGTGTCTCGTCGCCGCGACCGCGCGGGGCATCTGCGCGATCCTGCTGGGCGACGATCCCGAGGCGCTCGTCCACGACCTCGAGCGCCGCTTCGGCGGCGCGGCGCTGCAGGGCGGCGACGCGGAGTTCGAGGCGCTCGTCGGCCGCGTGCTCGCGCTGGTCGAGCGACCCGGCGCGGGCGTCGAGCTGCCGCTCGACATCCGCGGCACCGCGTTCCAGCAGCGCGTATGGGCGGCGCTGACGAAGATCCCCGCGGGCACGACGACGAGCTACGCCGCGCTCGCGGCGAGCCTCGGCGCGCCCGGATCGGCGCGGGCGGTCGCGCAGGCGTGCGCGGCGAATGCTCTGGCGGTGGCGATTCCGTGTCATCGGGTGGTGCGGACCGACGGCGGGCTGTCCGGCTACCGCTGGGGTATCGAGCGCAAGCGGGCGCTGCTCGATCGCGAGGCGTCCCGGTAAAGCTTAGCCGTTGACCTAAGTGACGCGCGGGCGTATGGTTAGGTCGATGCCTAACCAACCCGCGGCGCTCGACCGCGTGTTCCAGGCGCTGGCCGATCCGACGCGCCGCGCCGTGGTCCAGCGGCTGTGCGCCGCGCCGCACGGCGCCGCCGTCAGCGACCTCGCCGCGCCCTTCGACATGGCGCTGCCGTCGTTCCTCCAGCACCTGAAGGTCCTCGAGGGCTGCGGTCTGGTCCGCTCGGAGAAGTCGGGTCGGGTCCGGACGTACCGCATCTCGCCGCAGCCGCTGAAGGCCGCCGAGCGGTGGATGGTCGAGCAGCGCGCGCTGTGGGAGCGACGACTCGATCAGCTCGACGCCTACCTCGTGGGCCTCGCGGCCGCCGAACCAGCGAAGCCGAGCATGCCCAAGCCACGCCAAACCAGGCCACGCCGAGCCAAGGAGACGCACCGATGACCGACCCTTCGATTCCCGATTCCGCGCAGCGCATCATCCCCGAGCTGGACCTCGTCCTGCAGCGCATTGTCGAGGTGCCGCCCGAGTTGGTGTGGATGGCGTGGACGCAGCCCGAGCACCTGAAGCCGTGGTTCACGCCCGCGCCGTGGACCACGGTCGACTGCGAGATCGACCTGCGCCCCGGCGGCATCTTCCGCACGACGATGCGCTCGCCCGAGGGCGAGGACTTCCCCAACGTCGGCTGCTATCTCGAGGTCGTCCCGAACCGAAGGCTCGTGTGGACCGACGTGCTCGAGCCCGGCTTCCGGCCGTCGCGGGTCGAGCCGGGCCCGAACTGTCCGTTCCAGTTCACCGCGACGATTCTCCTCGAGTCGGCCGGCCGCGGGACGCGGTACACCGCGATCGCCCAGCACAGGGACGCCGCGAGCCGGGTGCGGCACGAGGAGATGGGTTTCCACGATGGGTGGGGCACGGCGCTGGAGCAGCTCGTGACGTACGTGCGGGGGTGTTGACGCCGGCGAGGAAGCGCGTGAATTCGCCGGCGAGAGTCGGACGAGGGGCCGCGGGGGTCACCGAGGCTTTGGCGAGCGGCGTTGGTCGCGGCGGAGCTTGGCGCGGAGT
>JBIJCC010000144.1:0-24086 GCA_044344875.1 Nannocystaceae bacterium | reverse complement strand
GCCCTTCGTCTGGACCAAGACCGCCGACGAGATCCTCGACAAGCTCCGCGAGTTCGGCGACCGCACCCTCGCGGTGCACGGGGACGCGTGATCTTTTTGGTAGAAAACCATGATCCGGGTGACTAGCAGGGTGCGGAAGAACGCGAAGCGTTCTTCCGGACACCCTGCTAGTGCCCGTGCCCATGCCCATGCCCGTGCCCGCCCGTGCCCGTGCCCGCCTGTGCCCACCCGTGCCCGTGCCCGACACCTCAAGCCCCGCGACGCCGCGCGTTCACCTCGACCGCCCGCGCGATCGCGGTCTCCACCGCGGCGAGCACCTCGTCCGACCGGAACGGCTTCGCCAGCAGCGCGCCCGGCAGTCGGCTCGCGTCGACATCGCGGGTGAAGCCGCTGACGAACAGGATCGGCGTCCCCGGCCGCGCGGCCAGGACCTCGTCGGCGAGCTCGCTGCCGGTGAGGCCGGGCATCAGGATGTCGCTCACCAGGACGTCGCACGGGATGCCCGCACGCAGATCCTCGAGCGCAGCACGGGGGTCGCGGTACACGGCGGTCTGGTGCCCGGCACGTCGGAGGATCATCGCGATGGCGCTGCCGACGAGCTCGTCGTCGTCGACCACGACGATGCGGTGCGTGACCGCGACCTTGGGCGTCGCCGCGGCGGCAGCCGTGTCCCGCACACCGCGTGGCGCGGGCACGCGCGGCAGGATCAACGCGACGCGGGTGCCGGTGCCCGGTACCGAGGCGAGTCGCAGCGTGCCCCCCGACTGCAGCGCGAACCCGAGGGCGGAGGGCAGCCCCAACCCCGCGCCGCCGGTGCGGGTCGAGTAGAACGGCTCGAGCACCTTCGACAGTCGCTCGGGTGGGATGCCTGCGCCGTCGTCCTCGACCTCGAGCACGACCCACGACTCTGGCGGAGCGTTCGCCGACGGCGGCATCGATCCGGGGAGATCGGGCCAACGCCGCCGCGCCGTGGCGCCGTCCTCCTCGAACACGCGCACGGCGATGGTGCCGTTCTTCGCCAGTGCCTCGGCCGCGTTGCGGACCAGGCTGAGCACGGCCAGCTCGAGCGCCGCGGCGTCGGCGAGGACATACAGCGGCGACGACGACCGCGAGACGTGGAGCGTCAAGCCGGGCGGCAGAAGCGCCCGCGCGGCGGGCTCGATCGATCCCAGGCGCTCGCAGAGATCGAACGCGTCGGCGTCGAGGTGCTGCAGGCGCGCGAACGACAGCAGCTGACCGGTGAGCCGCGCGCCACGATCGACGCATGCGTCGAGGGTGCGCACCGGCTCGTCGATCGACGGACCGCTGCCATCGGCGGGGGCCGACGCGATCATGCTCGTGGCCCCGCGGATGGCCGCGAAGAGGTTGTTGAAGTCGTGCGCGATGCCGCCGGCCAGGCGACCCACCGCCTCGAGCCGCTCGGCCTCCTCGAGGCGACGCGCGAGCGACCGAGCCTCGGCCTCGACCGCCAGTCGCTGATCGATCTCGCGCTGCAGGCCGGCGACGTACGCCCGCGCCAGGCGCATGCGCCACAGCGCCACGGCGGCGCCGAGCGCGACGACGGCGAGGAGGATCGATACCCGCACCGACCAGCGCTCGTGCCAGGCCTGGGCGAGGACGAACCGCAGCGTCGTCGTCGGGGAGTAGACCCCCGACTCGTTCGCGACCCGCAGCTCGATGCGGTGTCGGCCTGCGGGGAAGCCGGCCCACTGGATCCGGCGATCGTCGGCCACACGGTGCCAGCTGACCTCTGGTTCGCCGTCGGCCTCGCTGGTGACGCGGTACTCGAACGCAGCGAGCTCGGGGTGGCGAAGGATCGCGGCGGTGAACTCGAGCTCGACGCGGCCGGGGCCCGCCGGGACCTCGAGCTCGGCGCCTGGGGTCAGCGGCATTCCGTCGATCTCGGCGTGCAGCAGCGTCAGCGACGGGATCGTCAGCACGTCGCGCAGCTGCCGGGGATCCATGCGTACGAGCCCTGCGACCGTCGGCAACGCCAGGGATCCGTCGCGCATCACCACGCCCGCGGGTTGGCCACCGCCGTTGCCCTCGGGCGTGGCCCACCGGCGTACGTCGACGCGACGCGACGGATCGGTCATCCACGCCTCGAGATCGCTGCGCAACAGCCGGGTCAGGCCGCGGTTGCCGTGCAGCCACAGCACGCCGCGGCCGTCGTCGAGGATCGCCGACACGACGTCGTCGTCGAGGCCCTCGCGCCGTGTCAGGCGGCGCAGCGCGCCGCCGCGCAGGATGCCGAGGCCGCCGCCATAGCTGCCGATGAACGGTGCCGTCGGCCTCGATCCGCAGCGCCCGGATCTCCCCCGTGGGGATGCCATCGGCGCGGGTCCACCGGGTCGCGACGTCGCCGTGGAGGCGCGTGAGCCCGTCCTGGCCGCCGAACCATAGCTCGCCCTCGAGGCCGGGCTCGATCGCCAGCACGCGGCGATCTTCGATCGGCAGCGGCGACAACTCGGATCCCACGAGGCGGAAGGCGCCGCCGGTCTCGGTGCCGACCAACACGTCATCGCCGACGACGCGGATGACGAGGATGCGATGCCCGACCGAGACCAAGGTCTCGAGTGATCCGTCGGGGTGGAGCGTCGCGACGTCGTCCTCGACCCCCGCCAGGATCTCGTCGCGGCGTCGGGCGAGGGTGCGCACGCATCCGCCCGACACCGCCGTGACGGTGTTGCTCGGCGACACGCGCATGATGCCGCCGGGTTCGCAGCCGTAGCCGACGAGCAGCGCGCCGTCGTCGACCTCGAGCACCGGCAGCGTGCCTCCGCCGACGTCGACCACGGTCCAGTCCTCGCGGACCAGCCGCCGCAGGCCATCGGCGTCGGTGCCGACCCACACGACCTGCTCTCGGTCGATGAACACGTCGCGGATCCGGCTGCCGAAGCGGTGGAACCCCGGCTCGCCGAGGATCCGGACCCGGCTCCCCGACGCGACGTAGACCGTGCCGTCGGCGGTCATGGCGAGGTCGTGGCTGGGTTCCTCGTCGAGGATGTGCACGCCGTCGCCGTCGACGGCGCTGACGCCGAGATCGCCGGCGACCACCAGCGCGTCGCCGCGGGGGATCATCGCGTAGAGTTCGCCGACGGCGAGGGGATGCGCGATGGCCTGCGCCCCTCGGACGTGGAACAGGCCGTACGCGCCGGCGAGCCAGACACCGTCGTCGCGCGCCACGATCGCGCGGCTCGGGCCGGCATCGGCGATCGCCGTCCACTGCGCGTCACCGGGCTCGTAGTACGCGGTGCCGCCCGAGCCCGCGACCCACATGGCGTCGCCGATCTCGCGGAGCGCCCAGATCGGCTTGCCGAGCAGGTGCGGCTCGGCGGCGAGCTGTTCGTCACCACCGTCGGGATCGATGCGCACGACGTGGCCGCTCTGCAGCCCGAGCCACCGCGTACCGTCATCGGTGACCGCGAGCGCGGTGATCCGCACCGAGGACCAGCCCATGCCCTCGGATGCGCCGTGGATCTCGAACTTGTCGCCGTCGAAGCGGGCCAGCCCACCGAACGTGCCCAGGTGCAGCCACCCATCGCGATCCTGGGCGATCGCCGTCACCGACGACTGCGGCAGGCCGTCGTCGATCGTCCAGCCCCGCTCGCCGTGTCGGCCCAGCCGCGTGGCCGCGAGCGTCAGGGCGAGGACGCTGGAGATCACAGCGCATCATAGCCCCAGGCTCTGAGGACGAGGTATCGCGTCGATTGCATGCGATGTGCGGTCACAGCCCTCGGCGCGGGCGAGGGGCCGCGCGGCGTCGATCGATGACCCGCTTCGGGACTGCACGCGAGGTTTGGCAGGAGCGGCGGCGCGGTCCTGGATCAACGTGACCAGCAGGGCTGCGTCCACGCCCGTCGGCCCCGCGGCTCGACGACGCGTCGGCCGTCGGATCGGCCCGCCTCACGGCGGCGGCTCCTCGCGGTTGCGCATGTGATCCGCGAGGCGATCGAGCGCGTCGTCGATCGCGGCCCTCAGCTCGAGGTCGGGCACGTGGGCGTCGAGGGCCGCGCGCATGCACGCCATCCACTGATCGCGCTCGGCCACGCCGATCGAGAAGGGGAAGTGACGCGCGCGCAGCCGCGGGTGGCCGTACTTCTCGACGTAGTACGCCGGGCCCCCGAGCCAGCCGCAGAGGAAGAGGAACAGCTTCTCCCGGCTGCCGCGGAGGTTCGGCGGGTGAAGTCCGCGGATCGTCGCCGCGTCGGGCTGTCGATCCATGCGATCGTAGAACTCGTCGACCAGGGCCCGCACGACGGGCTCGCCGCCCAGCCGCTCGAACGGCGTGCGCTCGGAGGGGACATCGCTCACGGGGGCGAGTGTAGCGGAGCCGCAGCGCGGCTTTGTCACGGCGTTGTCCGCAGGGTTGAGCCGCGGCCGTCAGCGGTGGCTCGCGCGCCACTCGTTGCACTCGCGGGTGGCGAGTTCATCGCCGCTCTTCGCGAACGCGTCGCACGCCGCGGCTGCGAGGGCTCGGGCGCGGCGGCGTTGCTGCGGCGTCGACCACAGCACGCGGGCGAGGCCGAACTCGCCCTCGGCGACGCCGAACCCCGGCACCGACTGGTTCGCGCTGCCGGGCCCGCCGCGGTGGATCGCGATCGCCCGCTCGTAGAAAGGTATGGCCTCCGCATCGCGGTCCAGGGCCTCGAGGGTTTGTGCGAGGCCGAAGGCGCTCGCCGCGATGCTGGGGTGCTCGCCGCCCAGCGCCACCTCGCGCAGGGCCAGCGCACTGCGGTAGTCGACCTCGGCCTCCGCCCAGCGGCCCTGGTAGTAGCGCGCGTTGGCGAGGCTGAATCGCGCGGCCGCGACGTCGGGGTGATCGGGCCCGAGGCTCTGCTCCCACGCCGCGAGTACGGCGTCGTACTCGGCCTCGGCCTCGGCGTAGGCGCGCCGGTTGTACAGCGCGTTCGCTCGGCCGAACCGCGAGGCGGTGACGTCGGGGTGGTCGGCCCCGAGGGCGCGCTGCCGCAGCGTGAGCGCGAGCTCGTACTCGCCCTGCCCCTCCTCGTCCTTGCCCTGCTGCAAGAGCACGTTGCCGAGCGAGTGGTGCGACGCGGCGACGTCGGGGTGATCGGGGCCGAGGGCGCGCCTGCGGCCATCGAGGCCGAGCCGGAACTCGGCCTCGGCGCCCGCGAGATCGCCGGCGAACATCAACGCGTTGCCGAGGTTGTTGTGCGACTGGGCGACGGTGGCGTGCTCGGGCCCGAAGACACGCTCGCGGATCGCGATGGCGGTGCGCAGCTCGGCGGCCGCCGCCTCGAACTCGCCGGCCTGCACGAGCGCGTTGCCGAGGTTGTTGTGCGATGCGCCGACGTCCGGGTGATCGGGTCCGAGCGCGCGCAGACCGATCGCCAGGGCGATGCGGTACTCGGCCTCGGCCTCGCGGTAGCGGCCGCGCCCGTACAGCGAGTTGCCGACGTTGACGTGGGCGCGGGCGACGTCGGGGTGATCGGGGCCCAGCGCCCGGATCCGCAGGGCGAGCCCCTCGCGCTGCTCGGCCTCGCCCTCGTCGTAGCGGGCCTGGCCGTTCAGCGCGCTGCCGAGGTTGCCGTGGGCCCGCGCCATCGCCAGCGCATCGGGCTCGGGCGCGGCCTGCCACAGAGCGAACGCCATGCGGTACTCCTGCTCGGCGTCGACGAACCTGCCCTGGCTCTCGCGCACCGCCCCGATGCTGTCGTGGGTGGCGGCCTCGCGGGCGTCGCCGAGTCCGGCCGACAGCCCGAGCGCGAGCTCGCCGAAGGCCATGGCCTCGTCGTGACGCTTGAGCCGCGAGCCGACGAGATACGTGAGCTCCTGGGCGGCGCGTAGCGCCTCGCCCCACTGCCGCGCCCGCAGGCCCGAGCGCAGCGCGACCGTCAGCGCGCGCTCGGCCTCGGCGAAGGCACCATCGGCGCGCAGCGCCTCGCCCTCGAGCAGCGACCATTCGGTTTGGATCGGGTCGTAGTCGAGCGCCGCGACGTCGGGCGCGATCCGGCGCGTGATGGCGAGCGCGGCGTCGTAGTTGCCCAGGGCGAGCTGAGTGCGCCCGCCGGCGAGCTCGGCCTCGAGTGCGCGCACCATCGCCGCGGCGGCCTGCGTCTCCGGCGGCGGGACCTCGGCGCGCAGCGCCTCGACGTCGGCGCACCGATCGAGCACCGGGAGCGCCGCCACCAGCTCGTGCGCGCGCTCCATCGTGCGGCCGTCCGCCGACGCCAATGCGCCCGTCGTCGCCGCGAGCTCGACCTTGGCGTGGTGCAGGCACGCCATCCGCAGGTCGAGCACCTCGGTCGATTGCTCCTCGAGCAGCGCCGTGGCCTCGCAGCTCTGGGTGTGCATCGCGGTCCACCGGTCGGCGTAGCCGTCGAGCATCGGCGCGACGCGGGTCCACAGCGCATCGCCGTAGGTGACCCCCGTCGCGCGCATGGCCTGCTCGACCTGGTCGCGGCGCGCGGCGTCCCAGATCCCGGCGAGGTGGGCGCTCGCGCCGCTGCAGGTCCGCGCCCGATCGCGACGCCACGCGATCGCGAGCGCGGTCGTGCCGACGACCGCGGTGATGGCCAGCGCCGTGGTCACCAACCGGCGGTTGCGACCGGGGTCGAGCCGCAGCGCGCCGAGCAGCGCCTGCATCGACGGCCAACGATCGCGTGGGTCGACGGCGAGCCCACGGCACACCGCATCCGCGATCCGCCGGGGCACGTCGATGTGCTTGGGCCACGGCGGCGGTCCGTCGCGCTTGCGGCGGATGAGCGCCCGGAGTCCGCGCGCGCGCATGCCGCCGAACGGCAGCTCGCCGACCAGCGCCTGCCACAGCGACACGCAGAACGCGTACTGATCGACCGCGGGGCCGAGGCTGCCGGCGAGATGCTGCTCCGGGGCCATGTACGCGGGCGTGCCCATGGCCGCGCTCGCGTCACTCTTGCCCTCCGATCGCGGCGCGGCGACGGTGTCGAGGTCGAGCTCGATCTCCACCTCGGAGACGCCCTCGACCTCGAGCTCGGCGACCGACCCCGAGATCCGCGCGCTGTCGTCGTTGCGCGCGAGACCGAAGTCGCTCACCCGCGCGCGGCCATCGACGCCGATGAGCACGTTGCCGGGCTTGAAGTCGCGGTGCAGCATCCCGACCTCGTGCGCGGCCTGTAGCCCACGCCCCGCATCGATGAACTTGGCCACGATCTCGCGCCACGGCCGCGGCCGCGCGGCGAGCCACCGAGTCAGTGAGGTGCCGTCGACGTGCTCCATCGCGATGATGGCCGTATCGCCGTCCTGCTCGACGTCGTAGACCGACACGACGTTGGCGTGGCTGAGCCGCGCCATCGCCTGCGCCTCGCGGACCAACCGCGCCTGCCGCTCGGGGTGCATGACCTCGGGCCGCACACACTTGATCGCGACCTCGCGCTGGAGCTTCGGATCGTAGGCGCGGTAGACCTCGCCCACGCCGCCGCGACCGAGCTCGCCGATGAGCAGGTAGCGGCCGAGCTGCGTGCCCATCTCGCGGCGCGGCGCGTCGCGTCGAGCCCGGGCGGGGGACTCGGTGCCGTGGAGCGCGGTGAGCTCGAGCTCGGGGTCGACCGGCGGCTTTGGTGGCAGGGGCGTCGGCGGAGTATGGCAAGGCCGCGCGTCGCGGCGCCACCGGGGCGTGCCCGCGACGGGCGCAAGCGAGAGTCCGCACGATCGCGTAACCATGGGGGCGTCGGGTTCGATCGCGCTCGGCGCCCCGGCCCGATCGACCATGCCCGACCCTAGCCCCGCGCCGTCCCCGGCGATCCCCGGCGAGCGCGGCATCTTGCTGCTCGTCGGTGCGGTTCAGTTCGTCAACATCCTCGACTTCATGATGATCGCGCCGCTGGGCCCCCGGCTGGCCCTCGCGCTCGACATGCCCGAGTCGCAGCTCGCCGACGCGACCGCGGCCTACACCTTCGCCGCGGCGATCTCGGGGCTCGCCACCGCCGGATTCCTCGATCGCTTCGATCGGCGGCCCGCGCTGGTCCTCTCGGTGCTCGGACTCGTGCTCGGCACGGCGGCCGGCGGGTTCGCGTCGAGCTTCGGCGAGCTCCTGGCCGCGCGCATGCTCGCGGGGGTGTTCGGCGGGCCCGCGACGTCGCTCGCGGTGTCGATCGTCTCCGATGTCATCCCACCGCAGCGTCGCGGCCGGGCGATGGGGGCGGTCATGGGGGCCTTCGCGGCGGCGTCGGTGCTCGGGGTGCCGACCGGGATCGCGCTGGCCGAGCTCGGGAGCTGGCACACGCCGTTCTTCGCGGTGGCGGGCCTCGGGCTCGTGGTGGCGATCGCCGCCCGGGTGCTGTTGCCGTCCCTGCGCGGGCACATGACCCCGGTCGTCGGCGCGACCCACAGCACCTTCGCGCAGATGCTCGCGCGCCCGGTCGTGGTCGCGTCGTACCTCATGACGTTCACCGTCAACGCCGGCGCGTTCGTGCTGCTGCCCAACATCGCGACGTACGTGCAGAACAACCTCGGCCTGCCCGAGTCGCAGCTCAAGTACATGTACCTGGTCGGCGGCGTGGTCAGCTTCTTCGCCACGCGCGTCACCGGCATCCTCGTCGACCGCCTCGGCGGGGTGCAGCTGGCGAGCTTCGGCACGATCGCGTTCGTCGGCGTCACCTACGTCGGCTTCATCGATCCGCGGCTATTGCCCCTCGACACCCACCTGCTGGCGTGCATGTACGGCCTGTTCATGGCGTTCATGTTCGCCAACGGCGTCCGCAACGTCGCGTACACCACGCTGACGACCCGCGTGCCACGCCCCGACGAGCGCGCGCGGTTCATGTCGATCCAGTCGTCGGTGCAGCACATCGCCGCGGCCGTCGGCGCCTCGGCGTCGGCGCGACTGCTCGGTGTCGGCGAGGATCGCCACCTCACCGGCATGGCGACCGTCGCGTGGGTCTCGGTGAGCCTCGCGGTCGTGCTGCCGGTGCTGATGCGCCGGGTGGTGCGGCGGCTCGAGCCGACGTGACGTCTCGGCGTCGCGTTACACGTCGTCGCGGCTGGCGAGCAGGCGCTCGACGCTGAGCTCGAGCCGGCTCATCAGCAGCGCCACTGCGCGATCGAGCTCGCCGCGATCGATGTTCAGCCGGCGCACGAGCTCGCGGCGCGTGTCCTCGAGCAGGTCGGCGCGGGCCTTCGCGAGCCGGCGCGCCGCGGTCACGCGGTGGACCCCGTAGATCTGGCCGAGCGCGTCGAGCGTGAGGCCATGCAGGTGGTGCTGGCGCAGCAGTCGACGCGACTCGGGGGGGAGTCCGGCGACCGCGCTCGCAAACGCGGCGCGGAAGGCCGCGCCGTGGTGGGCTCGGATCTGATCGAGCTCGGGATCGGCGAGGGTGCCGGGATCGCCGAGCAGGTCGTCGGCGAGGGCCTGGGCGTGGCCGCGGCGCGAGCGTGCGCGGCGGTCGTCCTTGATCGATCGCAGCACGGCGATGCGGGTCCATCCTCGCAGCGACCCGCGGCCCGAGTACTGGTCGATGCGCGGCGGTGCCTCGCCCTCGGCCACCAACAACCGCACGCGCAGCTGCTGGAGCACCTCGTCGCGCGGCATGTCGGCGTCGACGAGGGCGGCCACCGCCGGGGCGAGGGCGAAGCGCTCGAAGTGTTGCAGGCCCGCGGCGTCGCCGTGGACGCACGCGCAGGCGAGGAAGAGATCGTCGCCGTGGATCGCGTCGAGGGCCTCGGGCGAGGGCGAGTCCAACCGCGTCGCGAGGTGCTCCAGGAACGCCGCGTCGCCGAGCGCGGTGCCGGGCCAGATCGCGCGGGCCGACGCGAGCGCGGCCTGGAGGCGCACGCCGAGCGGATCGTCGCCCTGGGCGAGCGCGGTGTGCAGGGCGTTGGCGGGGTGCACGGCGTCGACCATGGTAGCCCACCGATGGTGAGCCTGCGGTCGGCGACGGCGAGCCCGCAGGGAATCGACGGCACCCGCGTCGATTCCCCGCTACGGTGCCGTGCGCCCGGCGTCATGGCCCCCGTCATGCCTCGCCCCCCGCGTCTCGTCGCCCCAATCACCCTCGCCTGCACCCTCTTGCTCGGCGGCTGCGCCGTGTTCGGCATCTCCTTCGACCGCAGCAAGGGCGTGGGCACCGGCGGTCGCTACGTCGGCCCCGAGTGCGAGGGCATCGAGCTGCGCGAGGAGGTCGAGTTCGCCGGCGACAAGCGCATCGTCCGACAGTCGAGCCCGCAGCCGGCGCGCGTCGACGCCCTGCCGCTGCGCATCGCGAAGGCGGTGTGCGGAGATCAGGTCGCGTCGTACCCGGCGGATGGCGGCGCGGACGTGTTCGTGCAGTACCACCACGATTTCGACCCGCGGCGATTCGACCACGCCAGCGCCGCGTTGATCCTCACCCTGTGCAACAAGACCTCGTCGTGCATCGGTCCGATGGGCCCGAACTCGATGCGCGTCGAGAACATCGGCCACTACCGGGCGGGGCAGCTGTCGTACTACGCCGAGAACGTCGACCCGAAGGCCGTCGATGCTTCGCTCGCGGCCGCGGACATCGGCGACGCCGTGCGCGAGCACTTCCTCGCCGACCTCGAGGCGGCCCGCGTCGAGGTCCGTCGGTTGGTGGCCGCGATCCCGGCGGTCGCGGCCCCGGTGCTCGTCGAGATCCCCCGCGCCGCGTGGGCCGAGCGCACCGCGGAGGCGGCGAAGCACGCCGAGCTGTACGCCCGCTTCGATGCGGTGGCCGAGCGCGCCCTCGGTCAGCGCGCGACCGCCGTCGACGACCCCACGGTGCTCGAGCTGCAGGAGATCCGCGCGGCGTGGGTCGACGCGTGCGGTGACCTCGAGTGCATGGATCGTGGCCTCGGCGTCGAGGTCGCCCGCGCGCTGTTCTTCGCCCATGTCTCGCGCGGCGACGCGCTCGCGGCCCAGGCCGAGCTCGGCTTCGTCGATCCGGAGCGCCCGATCTCGGTCGCGCGCACCATCGAGGCCCGGCAGCGCGAGGCGATGTCCGCGGCGACCGAGGCCTTCCGCAAGCAGGCTTCGATGCTCGACCAGGGCCTGGACGCCGGCACCGCGCGCGGCGCCACGGCGGGCGTGCAGGCCTACGACTTCTCCCACACGAATCCGTGGGACCTCGACCAGGTGCGCGCCGTGCAGTGGGCGAGCCTCGTGCCCGGGGGCGCCCGTGATCCTCGCGTGCACGGCGGCAAGCTCAGCGCCAAGCGATCCAAGGGCGAGCTGGTCGTGCTCGAGTTCGCCGACGAGGTCCAGCGCTACGCCGACGAGGCTTGCCAGGACACCAACCGCGTCGAGCGGATCGAGAGCGACGGACGGCTGGTCTACGCCAAGCGATGCCGCAAGACCGGCAAGACCAACGTCTATCGCCGCGAGTTCGAGCCGATCCTCGTGCCCGCCCACGAGGCCGCGGGGCTGCGCGTCGGCGACGAGGTGCGCGCGGTGGTCGGCCCCGGCACGCCGATGCCGGCGCGTGTGCTCTCGGCGTCGCGCAAGGACAAGCTCGTGCAGCGCCGCGACGTGCGTCGGTGATGCTCAGCCGGGGCGCGCGTTGCCCGAGAGCGCCGCGGTCGATCCCTACGAGCGCGCGTACATGGCGGGCCACGCTGACGACCCGCGTGCCGCGGCCCGTCGTCGCCCGGCCGGTGCGCACGCTCGTGTGGAGCGCGGCGACGCCCGGAGTGGTGATCACGCCATCGACACCAGCACGATCGCCGTGGCGGTTCCCATCGCCAGCACCGGCAGCGCCCAGACCAGGTAGAGGTACAGCTGCTCCTGCACGTACTTGCCGAACACGCGCATCACCAGGTTGAAACGGAACAGCAGGAGGTTGATGATCAGGCTGGTCGCGAGCGAGAGGTAGTTGAGCCCGAACAGTCGCGTCACGGTGTTGTCCGCGGCGGAGAGCGCCGGGTACTCCGCGCCGATGGTGAAGTTGAGGGCGATCACCGCGAACAGGCCGCCGATGATGATGTTGGCCAGCTCGAAGGCCTCGATCTTGAACTCGCCGTCCTCGACCTTGTTGAGCCACATCGCCAGCAGGGGGATGAACAGCGACGCGAACAGCGGGATGAAGATGGTGGGCACGCTCTTGCCGGCCTGGCGGGCGATCTGCAGCGACACGGTCACCTCGCCGTGGGTCTCCCCGTGCCAGCCCGTCGACGGCGCGCGCGTGAAGTCGATCAAGCCCATCGTCCAGCCCTCGACCTCGACGCCCTCGGCGACCCGGCTGAAGTTCAGATCGTCCTGGCGATAGTCGAGCACGACGACCTCGCTGGTCTCGCGTCGTGAGAGCAGCTCGATCCGCAGCAGCTGCCGGTCGAACGGGAACCGCTGGAAGTCGAACGCCGAGCCGAAGTGCCCCGCCGTGCGCTGCATCAGCTCGACCCGCCCGTCGGGGTAGATGCGCAGGCCGTGGGCGCGCAGGGTCGGCTCGTCGATCAGGTTGGCGATCTCGACGTCGGGAGTCCAGATCTCGGCGAGCCGCGCGACGGCGGCCTCGTCGCGAAGGTCGACGAACCCGCGCGGCGTCTCGCGGGCCGGATAGCGCAGTCGGGGGTCCTCCCACCGCAATCGGACGTCGACGGTCGCCACGAACTCGCTGGCGTTCTCGTCGAGCTCGGCGATGTCGACGAAGTAGACCGCCGTGCGGACCAGAACCGGGAGCCCCTTGCCCAGCGGCGCCGTGGGGCGCGAAGCGGCGGGCTCGGCCTCGGACGCCGCGGCGCGGCCGGACCCGCCCAACAGCGCGAGCACGAACACCGCGAGCACGAACACCGCGAGCGCGAGCAACCGCGTCACGGCGCACCGTCCTGGTCAGGCACCACCGCACCGTCGCGGGCCTCGAGCGCGGCGCGCAGGCGCTCGTGCTGGGCCGCGAGTGCCCGCAGCTCGTCGCACAACGTCGTGGGGTCGTCGACCCGCGCCGCGGCGTCACCGTCGGCGAGGCCCTTGAACCCCTCGACCATCACCGCGAGCGGCCGCACCAGGAACCCGCGCACCACGACCTGGATCACGCCGGCGAGCGTGACCACGCCGAACAGCGCGAGGAGACCCTGCCACACCAGCGAGCGGCCGGAGGCGGCCCGCGACGCGTCGAAGTTCTTCGCGACCGCCATGATCCCGAGCGGCGCGCCGGTGCTCCCGCGCAGCGGCACGAGGACGACACCGTAGGGGACGTCGAGGGCCGAGCGCGCGTATCGGACCGGCTCCTCGAGCCGCGCGAGGTCGGCCGCGCTCACGAGCTGCTGCATCAGGTCCCAGTGCGTGGAGTGGTACTTCACGTACTTCCCGAGGCGGTTCTGGTCGCCGAACACCTCCTTGGCCACGCCCTCCGGATTGAGCAGATCCTCCTCGATGAAGAGCGCGAACTCGAGGCCGTAGGCGACCTTCAGGTTGTCGAGGATCGGGCCGAACGCGATGCCGACCTCGAAGGTGCCGATGTACTCGCCGGCCGGGTCGCGGACCGGCGCGACGCCGAACAGCGCCGGGCCGGTGAACGCGATCTCCATGCCCTTGGCCGCGGCGTGGTCCTGGTTGACCGCGACGACCATCGGGCGAAACCCCGAGAGGTCGTCGTCGTAGTTGCCCGGCGCGTGCAGCCGCAGCAGCGACGTCGCGGGCGGCAGGTGGAACTGCATCTGATCGACGCCGTGCTTCTCGCGTTGGACCTCGAACATCGCCTGGTACTCGGCGAGCAGCCCGGCGCGGTCGCGGCTCGCCACCAGCCGCTGCGTGGCCGGCAGCTCCGCGATGAGCTCGGCGCGCGCCAGGGCCTTGGTACCCGCGGAGTCGAGGTTGAAGCCGAGGATCGCCTCCATCGAGTCGAACTGGTTCTGCTCGACCGCGGAGGTGAGGCCACTGAAGAGGCGGTTGGAGACCACCGCCGTCATCACGAGCACGATCACGGTGGCGGCGATCAACGTGAGGGGAGCGTCGCGACGGAACTTCATCGTGGGATCCTGCGGGCCCCGCTGCACCGACAGCGGCCGGCCGATCGCGCGGCGATCCTACCGCGTCTTGCGTCGGACACGGCCGCCGTGCGGCGAGGAATCCCGACAGGATCGGGGCGCTACCGCGCAGGGATCGGCCCGCGCCACCGCCACGCCGAGCGGCCGCGCTGCCAGAGATCCGCGAGCCACGCGTAGTCCCCGTCGCCGAGCAGCACGAGGTCGGCCGCGATCATCACGACGCCGAACACCGCCAGACCCATGACAGCGAGAGCTCGACCACCGAGGCCTGCGCCGTGACTGCGCTGAGCAGCGCGCGGGCGGTGATCGCATCGACGGCACCTCGACCCTCGAATCGTGGCCTCATCATCGTGATTGGTCCTTTCCGGCCACGCGGCGTACGATCGCCGCGCGTGCGCGACGAGACACCACCCGATCCGACGGCCCTCGCCGTCCCCGGCAGCGCCGCGGTGGATCCCTACGAGCGCGCGTACATGGCGGGCCAGGGCGTCGTGCTCCACCGCGACAAGCGGCCAGCCCCGAAGTGGATGCAGCTCCTGCTCGGGAGCACCGCGCTCGCCGGCGTCGCGATGCTGTTCACGCCGGCGTGGGTCTCCGCGTTGGTGATGATCCCAGCGGGCCTGGTGATGTGGGCGCTGTTCTCGGTGCTGCGCGTCTCCGTGAGCGAGGGCGCGGTGAACATCCAGTACGGGCTGTTCGGGCCGACGATCCCGACCGCGGCGATCGAGAGCGCCGAGGCCGTCGACTACGACTGGAAGCGCTTCGGCGGCTGGGGCATCCGGCGCGGACGCGACGGCGAGTGGCTGTACAACATGCCCGGAGATCACGGCCGCGCGGTGCGAATCGTCTGGCGCGATGGCAGCAGCGCAAGGTGACCCTGGTCGGCACGCCGCGCCCGGAGGCCGCGGTGGCGGCGATCGAGCGGGCGCGCCGCGGGCTGCCGCCGGCGCGCTCGGCCGCCGCCGGCGAGCTGGTTCCCGCGCGCGACGAGCCGTGAGCACGTCGTGTGGCGCCGTTCAGGCCGACCGCCGCCACACCAGCGTCAACACCGACGCGGTCAGCAGCACGAGCAGCGCGTAGAGCAGCGGCAGCCACAGCATCTCTTCGTGCATCGCCGCGGGGAAGGTCGCGATGATGATGCCGAGCGCCATCGGGCTGTTCTGGATGCCGGTCTCGAAGGCGACGGCGCGGCGCTGCGACGACGGCAGGCCGACCGCGCGTGCGCCGAGCCAGCCCAGGCCGAAGCCGCAGGCGCCGAGGCCGAACGCGGCGAGCACCATCGGCGCGGTGGTGCGCCCGAGCAGCGCGGCGTTGCTGACGAGGCCCGTGACGATGAGCAGGCCGAGCACGGCGATGCCCGCGATGCTGCCGACCTTCTCGGCCGTGGGCGCCCGCGCCGGCCACCGCGCGCGCACGACCATGCCGAGTCCGAGCGGCACGAGCATGATCGCCAGCGTGCCGCCGATGTCGCCACGCGGGATCGCGAAGCTCGCGTCGGTGAGCGACGCGCCGTACGCCCCCAGCACCAGCGGCATCACGACGACGCCGGCGATCGTCGAGATCGCGGTCATCGACACCGACAGCGCCACGTCGCTCCTCGCGTACATCGTGAAGAGGTTCGACGTGGTGCCGCCCGGCACACAGCCGACGACGAGCAGCGAGATCGCCATCGCGGGCGGGAGCGCGAGCACCTTCGCGAGCGTGAACGCGATGAGCGGCATCCACCCGAACTGCGAGAGCAACCCGACCACCGGCGCGAACGGTCGCCGCGCGATGTCACGGAAGCTCTGCGCCGTGAGGCCCGCACCCATCCCGAACATCAGGACGAACAGCAAGGCGGCGAGCAGCGCCTTCTCGACGGGGCCGAGCACCGCCGCAACGTAGTGCACCGCGGCGCAGTTGGCATCTGCGGCCCGCAGACGCCCTCGTCGGGGTCGGGCGGTCCCCGCGCCAAACTCCCGCGCCAACCCCCGCGATTGCCGCGGCAGCGTTGAGTCAGCTCACGGATGGCCGACTGGTGCGCACCGGCCATCCGTGGCCAAACTCCGCCGTCTCGAACGCCCTGGTCTCAGGGCGACACAACCCCAATGGGGTGGCCGCACTTCGGCGCACCCTGATGAGAAGCGAACGCCATGCTCGACCTCGCGACGACCCGCAACATCGGGATTTCGGCCCACATCGACTCCGGCAAGACCACGCTGACGGAGCGGATCCTCTTCTACACCGGCAAGATCCACAAGATCGAAGAGGTGCGCGGCAAGTCCGGCGTCGGCGCGACGATGGACTCGATGGAGTTGGAGCGCGAGCGCGGCATCACGATCCAGTCCGCCGCGACGCACGTGACGTGGGCCAACCACCACGTCAACATCATCGACACACCCGGACACGTCGACTTCACGATCGAGGTCGAGCGCGCGCTGTCGGTGCTCGACGGCGCGATCCTGGTGCTGTGCGGTGTCGCCGGCGTGCAGTCGCAGTCGCTGACGGTCGACCGTCAGATGCGCCGCTACAACGTCCCGCGGCTCGCGTTCGTCAACAAGATGGACCGCTCGGGTGCCGACGCGTACCGCGTGCACGAGGCGCTTCGCAACAAGCTGAAGCTCAACGCGGTGATGGTGAACATCCCGATCGGCGCCGAGGATCAGTTCGAGGGCGTCATCGACCTGCTCTCGCGCAAGGCGCTGTACTTCGACGGCAGCAACGGCGAGCACGTCCGCGAGGCCGACATCCCCGAGGGCTACGCCGACAAGGTCGAGGAGTGGCGCTCCAAGCTGGTCGAGGCGGTCGCCGACTTCGACGACAGCATCATGGAGAAGTTCCTCGAGGGCCAGGAGGTCACCGAGGCCGAGATGCTGCCGATCATCCGCAAGGCCACCATCGAGCTCAAGTTCGTGCCGGTCTACTGCGGCTCGGCGTACAAGAACAAGGGCGTGCAGCCCATGCTCGACGGCGTCACGCGCTTCCTGCCCGACCCGACCGAGGTCGTGAACAAGGCCTTCGAGCGCGTCGGCACCACCGAGTCCGAGGTCGTGCTCGAGACCAAGAACGACCTGCCGATGTGCTCGCTGGCGTTCAAGCTCGAAGACGGGCGGTTCGGTCAGCTCACCTACCTGCGCATCTACCAAGGCAAGGTCAGCAAGGGCGACTCGATCTACAACGCCCGCACCCAGCAGAAGAACAAGGTCGGCCGGCTCGTGCGCATGCACGCCGACAAGATGGAGGAGATCGAGGAGGCGACGGCCGGCGACATCTGTGCGCTGTTCGGCATCGACTGCGCCGCGGGTGACACGTTCACCGACGGTCAGCGCGCCTACTCGCTGCGGTCGATGTTCGTGCCCGAGGCCGTCATCTTCTACGCGGTCAAGCCCAAGGACAACGCGATGCTGTCCAACTTCTCGAAGGCGCTCAACCGCTTCTCGAAGGAGGACCCGACGTTCAAGGTCCGTCGCGACGAGGAGTCGGCCGAGACCATCATCGCGGGCATGGGCGAGCTGCACCTCGAGGTCTACATCGAGCGCATGCGTCGCGAGTACAAGGTCGAGACGGTCGTCGGCGAGCCGCAGGTCGCGTACCGCGAGACGATCGGCAAGGAAGTCACGTACGAGTACATCCACCGCAAGCAGACCGGTGGCTCGGGCCAGTACGCGAAGATCGGCGGCGCGATGCGTCCGCTCCCGGACCCGCAGCCGGGCGAGCACTACCGCTTCCTCGACAAGATCGTCGGCGGCATCATCCCGCGCGAGTTCATCCCGTCGGTCGACCACGGCTTCCAGATCGCCAAGGAGCGCGGCGTGTTGATCGGATTCCCGGTCGTCGACATCGAGATGGAGCTCAACGACGGCTCGTTCCACCAGGTCGACTCCAGCGACATCGCGTTCCAGATCGCCGCCCGCGCCGCGTTCAAGGAGGCGATGCGCAAGGCCGACCCGGTCGTGCTCGAGCCGATGATGCGCGTCGAGGTCGAGACCCCCGAGGAGTTCCAGGGTGCGGTGCAGACGACGCTCATCCGTCGTCGTGGCGTCATCGTCGGCTCCGAGGGCCACGCGGGCAGCAACGCCGTCGAGGCCCTGGTGCCGCTGGCCGAGATGTTCGCGTACTCGAACGAGCTGCGCTCCGCGACGCAGGGCAAGGCCGAGTACACGATGGAGTTCGAGAAGTACGCTCCGGTGCCCCGCAGCATCCAGGAGCAGCTGATGATCAAGTACAAGGACCGCCCGAAGGGGTAGGGTTTGCCTGCCTTCTCCCCGCCGCGAGGCGGGGACGGCCCCCGTTCGTGTGTCCTCAGGGCGCGCGGGCGGGGGTCTTCGTGTTGCTGAAGGTCGGTCGCGGGTACGCCGGGGGCTTGGGGTTGCCGCCGGTGTAGGCGTGGAGCTCGGCGTCGCGGAGCAGGACCGCGGGCGCGACGATCGAGATCGGGCTGACGAAGCCGGCCATCGTCGGGGGCACGGCGCCCGGCGGCATCGGCATACCGCCGGTCTGCATCGCGTGGCGCACGGCGCTCTGCTTGCCGACCGCCGCGATGTCGCGGAGGTGCCGGAACTCGAGGCCCTGTAGGTAGCCGACGCGGACGAGCTCGCGCTTGCCGTCCTTGCCGACGCGATACGCGGTCACGCCCTCGCCGAAGCCACCGCCGCCGGCGGTGATGACGAGCCCGAACTCGGCCCCGCGCTCGCGGACGAGGCCCATCAACTTCTTCTGCAGCGCCGCGTCGGGCAGACCACCCTTGGCGGTGACGAGCAGGTTGGTGATGCCGGGCCGCACGTCCATGCCGTAGGGCGCCGAGAAGCCGTGGCCGTTGCTCTGCTTGACCTTCTTGCCCGGCGCGCGCGCCGAGAGCAGGCCGACGAGCTTGCCGTCCTTCACGAGCTGCACGCGCTCGGCCCGGGTGCCCTCGTCGTCGACCGTCATCTGCCCGAGCAGCGCGTGCTCGCCGAAGCGCGCCGCGAGGGGATCGTCGACGACGTCGAATCCCTTGGGCAGCACGAGCTGCCCGAGCTTGGCGTCGGCGTCCCCGCGCCAGCTGCCGCTCGCGACCAGCTCGGTGGCGAGCACGCCGGCGAACAGGCCACCGGCGACGTCGGCCTCGAAGAGCACCGGTCCGCTGTAGTCGCGCAGGAGCGGCGCCTTGCGCAGCGCCGCGAGGTCGGCGACGAGCTGCGCTGCCTCGGACTCGAGCGCCGCCGCGTCGGGGAGCCCGTCGGGCCGCACGACGTGGATGACCTGCCGGGTGAGGATGTCGCCGTCGTCGGCCTGCGTCTCGGCCTCGATCGTGATGACGACGAACTGGCGCCCCGAGTCGACAACGCTGCCGTCGGTCGAGACGAACCGTCGCCGCGCGGTGCTGGCCGCGATGGTGACCTCGGCGTCGCGGATGTGGGCGTGTTCACGGAACACCGCCGAGACCCGCCGCGCGAGGGATTCGAGCGCGCCGCGGTCAATCGCGACCGCGGTCATCGGCGTCTTCGACACCAGCTTCGGCGCCGGCGTGAACGCGTCGGGTTGCTCGGGGTCGACCGCGCTCTGCGTGCGCTCGGTCAGCTCGTGGCGGTAGCGACCCGCCGCCATCTTGTAGGCGCCATCGGTGTACCGCCACAGCGCGTGGCGCAGCGCGGCGTAGTCGTCCTCGATGGTGACGAGCGGCTCCTCGAACATCGGCACGCCGACGGCGTCGAGCTTCAGATCGCCGACGCGGAGCCGCGGCGACAGCGATCGGCTCTTCGTCGTCGTGGTGTCGACGAGCGCGCCGAACTTCGCCTGCACGAGGATGCCCTCCACGTCGTGGACGCTGATCGACGCCCAGTACGGCGCGGGGGTGTCGGACAGGCGCAGCTCGGGGAGCCGCGCGAGCTCGTCGGTCATCGCGTCGATGACGACGTCGCCAGAGGCGGACCCTGCGGGGGCGGATGACGGTGCGGGCGCGGCGACCAGGACCAGGGCGTGCAGGGGGATGGCGGTGAGCATCGGGCACCTCCGACGGTGGCGGCGGGAGGGGGAAGCAGGGGCGGTCGATCCTGGGCGGCGGGCGCCCGAGCGATCTCGATCTGCGACAGCAAGAGGGCCGGGCTCGCGGCCGACACGGGGATGAACCCCGACTCGGCGCCGCAGTAGCCGTTGAACACCTCGTAGCGATCGCCGGCGGCGACGATCTTCGACAGCGACGACAGGGGCGTGCCCTCGAGCGTCACGCCGCGCACGAGCTCCTCGGTGCCGTCGGGGAACACGCGGTACACCACGACCGGGTTCACCTGGAACGCCTGCGCCATGTAGCGGCTGGTGTTGGTGAGCCCGCCGTCGATCTCGACGAAGCGCAGGCCGTAGGGCTTGCCCTGCCGCTTGATCTCGGCGACGAGCGCGGCGTCGAGCTCGGCGCGCGCCATGCCCTCGCGGGGCTCGACGACGAGGTTACCCTGACGCGCGACGACGTCCGAGCCGGCCTGCGCGCGGCCGTGGCCGTTCGAGTGCTCGAAGTCCTTGGTCGGCGTGCGCGAGAGGAGGAACCCGACGAGCTTGCCGTCGTCGACGAGCTGGGCCCGGGCCGCGGTCACGCCCTCGTCGTCGTGGCGGTAGTGGCCGTTCAGGAACACCCCGTCGATGCTGGTGATCGTCGGATCGTCGAACACGTCGATGAACGGGGGCATGACCGCGGCGCCGACCTTGTCGGCGAAGGTCTGGCCCTCGGACTCGTCCTCCTGGCGGTGGCCCTCGACGCGGTGGCCGAAGACCTCGTGGAAGTACACCGCGGCGGCGCGGCCCTCGAGCACGGCGGGGCCGGTGAACGGATCGGCGACGGGGGCCTTGCGCAGGGCCTCGAGCTGGGTGACGAGGCGATCGACGCGGGCGACGAGGTCGGCCTCGTTGGGGAGCGCGGCGGGATCGCGGACGTCGACGATGTCGACGTGCGAGAGATCCATGCCGTCGTCGGCCTTGGCGGTCGCGCTGAGGATGATGCGCGTGTGCTGCTGGCCGCTCTGCACCTCGGAGCCTTGGTTGCTGACGAAGTAGCGCGTGCCCGCGGAGGCGACGAGCCGCACCTCGCTCGACAGGACGTGGGGGTGACGCGCGAAGGCCTTGGACACCGCGCGCACGCGGGCCTCCCACGCCTTCTGGTCGATCGCGAGCGTCGCGGGGGCTTCGAGCGCGACGACGGGCTTCTCCTCGGAGAAGTCCGCGGCGTCGTCCTTGGGGGTGGCGGCGAGCTGGAGCTGGGCCTTGGCGTGCTCGTACTGCGCGGTGGCCTGCTTGAACGCGGCGTCGGTCGAGAGCCACAGCGCGGCGGTGATCGCCTCGGGGTCGTCGTCGATCGGCAGCGGCCGGCCCCACAGTCCGCCCGAGCGATTGCCGGTCATGCCGGGCGTCGGCCGGTGGCGCCAGTGGTAGTTGTCGAAGTTGCGATCGCCGACGCGCATCTCGAGATCGAGGACGCGATCGCGATCGCGGGTGGACAGCTCGAGGGCCCCGCGGCTGGCGACGATCTCGACGGTATCGGCCTCGGTGACGCGGTAGCTGACGTAGTACGGCTTGCTCGGGTGGGTCGCGAGGGCAGAGGTGGCGCGGGCGAGCTCGGTGCGCATCGCGACCAGGACGGGCGATGGTTGGCCCGCGGTCGCGGTGTCGGCCCGCTCGACGCGGACCGAGGGCGCGGAGGCGGGCGCGGGTTTGGTGGCGGGGTCGTCGGGGGAGGTGGTGCGGCCGCGGGGCGTGCACGCGAGCAGCACGAGGGGGATCGCCAAGAGACGGGATCGGTTCATGGGCCAAACTTCCGGCTGGGTGGGGGACGGGGGCCGACGGGTCGGGCGACGGCCATCCGAGGTGGCAGGGCGAGGGACACGACGCGCGGCGACACGTTCCCGATTCGCGCGCGTCCCCGTGCAGGCGATACGCATGGTCGCTGATCCAGGTGTTGCGGTGCGGGGTCCCGCGGTTCACGGGCGGCGGCGGTTGACCGCGCGCGGGCCGGCCGATACCGTGAAATGGTGAGCGATTCGCCGTCCGCACCGACGCGTCGTCAGGTCCTCGTGGCAGCGGTGGGCGTGGCCGCAGCGGGGGCGGCGAGCTTCCTGCTGCTGCCGGGCGACGCCGTCGGGGTCGGCGCGCTGGGTCCAGTGGTGGTCGGGGACGAGATCGGCGGCGCGACGGTGGTCGCGATCCATGGTCCGCATCTCGGGGCGATCCCGATCGTGATGCGGTCGCAAAGCGGCGCGTTGTTCCAGGTCGATGTGCTGGCGCGGGATCCGGCGGGGCCCGCGGGGATCGCCGAGACCGAGGCGTTGAGTCTGTTCCTGGCGAACCAGGGCGACGGCGCGACGGCGACGGACGAGACCCAGGGGCTGTGCGTGATGGCGCTGGCGGGGCGGTTGGCGGAGGTCGAGCGGGCGCCGGAGCTGCTGACGCTGCGCGAGCGCACCGCGAAGCACCCCGAGGGATCGTTCGGCGTCCCGCTGACGTGAGGGCGATGGTCACGCGCGCGGCGGTGCGGCTGTCGACGCGGTGCGACAACGCGTGCCGCTTCTGCGCGCAGGCGGGCGTGGAGCCGCGCGATGTTGGGGACGCGGTGTGGGACGAGGCGTTGGTGCAGGCGCGGGGGCGCGGCGCGGACGAGGTGACGTTCGTCGGGGGCGAGCCGTTGTTGTCGGAGGGGCTGGAGCAGGCGATCGCGCGGGCGCGGGAGTTGGGCTTCGGCGGGATCGGGGTGCAGACCAACGGGTGGGCGTTGGCGGAGCCGCGGCGGGTCGAGGGGCTGCGCGCGGTGGGGCTGACGGATGTGCACCTGTCGGTGCACGGGGCCCGGGCGGCGGTGCACGACTATCACGTGGGGCGCGACGGCGCGTTCGAGCGGATCGTCGCGGCGTTGGGGGAGCTGCGGCGGGCGGGCGTCGTGGTGGTGGTGCGCACGGTGCTGACGCGATCGAATGCGCGGGTGATCGGCGAGCTGCCGGCGTGGCTGGCGGGGCACGGCGTGCGGGCGTGGGGGATCGCGGTGCCGCGGGTCGCCGGCGGTGCGGCGCGGGAGTTCGATCGCGTGGTGCCGCGATTGGGGGTCGCGGTGCCGTTCGCATTGCATGCGTTGGATCGGGCGCGGCGGATCGGGATCGCGGTGGGGGTGATCGGGGCGCCGCGGTGTGTGCTCGGGCCGTGGGATCGGGCGAGGATTTCGGAGGGGGCGGGGGAGGGCGCGTTCGGGGAGGTCTGTGCGGGGTGTTCGGGGCGGGCGGGGTGTGTCGGGGTGGATCCGCGGTATCTGGGGCGGTTCGGGGGGGATGAGCTGCGGGCGATCGGCAAGGGGATCGAGAGTGCAGCTGGGGGCGCGGGGAATGAACTCGGGATGACCGACGAACTCCGGCGAATGTTCGTGGGGGTCGGGGAAGAGGTCGACGTGGAGGTGGAGGTGCACGAATCCGTGCGGGCGGCCAGGAGGAGATTGCCGGTGTTGGAGAAGGCGCAGCCGGGGGTGGAGGAGACGCGGGGGCCGGTGAGGACTGCGGAGACGTTGTTTCCGGGCCTGGGAGAGGAGTAGGGGCAGGAGGCCCGGTGTTCATCGACCGCACAGGCCGTTGCTCGGCGACGTGGTCCGAGCGCGCCGAGGAGCGTGCTCCGAATCACGTCGCGCACTCCCACGGCCGATACCTCGGCCGCGCCCGGCCTGATCGTGAACGTGACGTTGTTGCGGACGAGCGGAGCGACGGGCCGCGACAGTTCGACGTCACAATGTTCCGCCGCTCCCGCTTGGCCCAGCCGATGCAGGATCGTTGCGTCTGTGCCTCGATATCGGATGCACCCTCGGTCCCGTCCGCTGCAACGACTTGTTGGACAGCCGATCACGAGGCGGGCGCTACCAGACGAGCACGTAGGGCTTGTCGAGCAGATCTCGGGGATCGGTGTTGTGCTCCCCGGAGAGTATGCAGCGGGTCGACGCGTTCTCGCCGCGACATGCGTCAGCGAGCGCGACCAGGCGATCGAGTCGGCGCGCGAGTTCCCCTTCGTCGAGCCCGTGGGGAAACGAGACGTCGTTCCAGAAGACCAGTTCGAGATCGATGTTCCCGTGGCCAGCCCCTCTGTGCCAACGTAGTGTGAGACAGTCAGTTCTCGATATCTCAGTGCCGAGTGGCGGAGAACGATCGCCTCACCTTGCCCAAGCCATCCTCAACCAAGACTCTACGTCCTGCGCGCGTCGC
>JBIJCC010000143.1:0-24095 GCA_044344875.1 Nannocystaceae bacterium | reverse complement strand
AAGGAGGCCGAACTCCGCGCCAAGCTCCGCCGCGACCAACGCCGCTCGCCAAAGCCTCGGTGACCCCCGCGGCCCCTCGTCCGACTCTCGCCGGCGAATTCACGCGCTTCCTCGCCGGCGTCAACACTCGCTCTCGGACGCGGGCGCAATTCACTGCTGGGGCCGCGGTGGTTTCCTCGACGCGGCGGCGGGACGACAGCAGCATGCGCCGAACGAGCCGCTGCCAATCCCGATCGGTCAGGTGGACGATCTCGCCCTCGATGGATCTCGCGCCTGCATCTTGTCCGACGGCGAGGTCGAATGCACCTATCCCGAGCGCACCTGCGCGAGCGGTCAGTTCGAGCTCACCAGGACGAAGAGCTGGCGCTACGATTGGCGGCAGGAACAATGGGTCCACGTGAAGGTCGTCTCGTCGGGCATCGGTGCCTCGCCCTGCGTGGCATCGCACCGCTACAGGATGGTCCGCGGGGAGACCAAGCCGCGTGACCAGGTCGAGCACACGGAGTTCCTGATCTGCCTCGACGACCCACCTCGCTACACCGAGTTCGTCCATCGGCTGCCCGAGGGCACGCTTGCCCGCGCCAAACAGGTGGTGATGAATTCCCGCGTGGTCTGCATCCTCGACGCCGACGGTGCAGTGGAGTGCGCCCCACTGCCGGACCACCACGACCGAGTCTCCGCGCCCGCGGTCGAGATGCATCCGGGCGACACGCGAGCGCTCGTGTTCTCGCGCGTCGCACCGCTTCCGCCGGTGACGTCGTTGCTCGGCGGTGCGCTGGCGTTCGACATGTGTGCGTCCACGAGGGCAGGTGAGGCCCGGTGCTGGAGCGCTGGGCGCGACGAGGAACCGCCCAAGCCGCCGGAGGCAGTCGGGCCCGCCGGCGCCCGTGCGGTCGCCAGCGGCTGGCCGACCGCGTGCGTGATCGAGGCCGACCAGCACGTGGCGTGCGGGGACGAGACCGTCGGGTTCGAGCGCGTGGCTGGCATCGAGCACGCGACGTCGCTGGTCATGGGGCGCGAGCACGGCTGTGCGATCGCCGACGGGCGAGGCGTGTGGTGTTGGGAGACCCATTCGCATAGCAACGCGGACCGCGTCGGGACCTGCAAAGAGCGCGATGTCGCCGTGCCGGTGACCTTGGCAGCGCCCGCGACCGAGTTGTGGGCGGATGGGGGAATGACGTGCGCGCGTGTCGACGGCGACGCGATCCATTGCTGGGGATCCCCGGAGAGGGCCGGGACCGGCCAGCCTGTGTGTCATCCGACGCCGATCGAGATTGAGCTACGCGCGCGCGAGAATCGTCCGGACGAACCGTGAGCGCCGTTACCATCCGCGAGTCTCGTCTGGCCCAATGATCGAACGGCCGGAGGACCCGCAGGTCGACCCCTGTGCTTCGCATCCAGCTTGCTTCCCGATCCGCCCGCGTCGAGAGTCGGACACCCACGGAACTTCCACCCATGACCCATCGTCGCCCGCATCCGTCGCTCATCTTGCTCGCTGCGTCCGCGTGCACGTCCTTCAGGTTCGTCGGCACCTCGGGCACGACCTCCGACTCGTCCTCCTCCGATGCGCAGGACATCACGACGAGTGGCTCGAGCGAGCCTACCGGCGCCGGCGAGGCGGGTGAGACCAGCGCAACGACAGGCGACGACTGCACGATCTCGGCGGAGTGCTTCGACCCCACGACGCCGGTATGCACCGGCACGACCTGCGTGCCGTGCAGCGAGAATGCAGAGTGCGCGGCGAAGGACCCCGGCTCTCCGCTCTGCCGAGACGACGGGGCGTGTGTGGCGTGCACGCCCACCAACACCAGCCTCTGCAAGGACGCGACGCCCGTCTGCAACGCGGGGTCCGGCGCCTGCGAGGGCTGCAGGTTCCACGAGCAGTGCGCGGGCGCGGCGTGCAACATCGCGTCGGGCGCGTGCTTCGACGAAGACTGCGTCGTCGAGGTGGACGGCGACGGCGGAGCAGACTACCAGTCCATCGCGGACGCTGCGGTGGACAGCTGCGTCGTCGTCGTGCACGAGCTCGATGGCGGCGGTGGCTACGTCGAGGCCGTCGCCGTCGATGGCGAGACCGTCGCCCTCTTGGCCGCCGAGGGCGAGCGGCCGCTGCTGGTCGGCGCGGATGGACGGCCTGCCCTCGACATCGATGGCGGCACGGTCTACGTGCAAGGGCTGACGCTGCGGGGCGACGTCGGGACCCAGGGCATCGTCGCCAATGCAGGCAACCTCTACCTTGACCAGACGCGCGTCCACGGCGACGCCGCCGATGCGCTGCGGATCGCCGCCGACAGCGACGCGCAGCTGCGGAACTGCTTCGTGGGCGGCGATGGCGAAGGGATCGACGCGCTCGAAGTGAGTAGCTCGCGCGTGGACATCGTCTACTCGACTCTCGGCGCGGGCTTCGGTGACGCCTCCGCCGTGCGCTGCGATCCCGCGTCGATGGTGCGCGCTCGGAACTCGCTCTTGATGGCCACCAGCAGTGGGCCGGAGGTCGACTGCACCGGGGGCGGGGCGACTCTCGAGACCAGCGTGACCGAGGCCGAGGTCGGCGATGTGAACACCAACTGGTTCGTCGCCGGCGGGTATGCGAACGGTGACTTCCACCTCGCAGGGCTTGCACCGTTCACGATTCTCATCGCCGCGGAGTGGCGCGAGGGCGACCCCTCGAGCGACATCGACGGCGATCCGCGGATCGCCGAAGACGGCATGGCTGGCGCGGTCGGAGCTGACACCCCATGACAACGCCCCGCAGCAGCTACTCGCGCCGAGCCGTCGCCGTCACCGTCGGCGCCGCCGTCGTGATCTTCGCGACCTGCGTCTATGGCACGTGGGGCCGCTCGATCGACGCCGAGCGCGAGGCGGCGGGCTTTTTCCGCGATTGCATGGATCCCAGCGCCGCCTCGCGATGCGAGGAGTTCACCGAGCCCGCCGAACACGCGACGCTCGTCCGGCTTCGCGACGAGTATGCCGCGGCGTGCGGGCGTCCCTCGAGCACGTCGGCCAGGGTCGTGAAGACGCGCGGTAGCGTCTATTCCCTGAGCGGCGGGTGGTTCTCCAAGCGCCACGTCGTCGAGGGGGTGGTCGTGTCGGAGCGGTGCGGGACGACGTTCGAGCTCGAGTTCGCGACCAACGCTGGCACGAACCTCCACGTGATTGCCGTGCGGCACGACAGCCGGCGGCTCCCGGTTGCTGCGCCCGCGGCGGTGACCGACACCGCTCGCGGAGCAGCGACCGCGGTCGACCCGGCGCGCGATGAGCTGACCGCGATTGCCGACGAGCCCACTGCCACCCGCCCGTCCAGCTCGGAGCCCTCCGCAGACGACCTCCTCGTCGGCAAGCTGCGCGGGTATCTCGACTGCGGTGACCAGGCGCGGAGCCCCCTGGCCGCCATGGCTGCGTACCTGCGCGCCCTTCCCCTGGTCACTAGCGACCCCGCGGCGGCCCGGGTGAGGCTGCGCGTCGTTCGCTTCTTCGACTGGCGCAAGTGCATTGACGCACTCGCGGCGATCCGCGATCCCGGCGACGCGGAACTCGCAGCGCTCGGCGACTCGTGGTCCGACGCCCTGGCCGCCCTCGCCCCGCTCCTCGACGAGGTCGAGCGCTACTACGAGCAGAACGACTACCTCGATGACGGCTGGGCGAAGGCGAGGCTGATGCACACGAGACTGGTGCCCGCTGCCAAGGCGTTCCGCCTCGCCGACGACGCCCTGGGCGTGGCGACCCGCGCCCGGTACCGCGCCTGGCGAGAGCGTGAGCTGCAGCGCCTCGACCTCCGCAGCGACCGTACCGTCGGATGGCACGAGCGACGGACGTTCCTCCTCGCGGCCCGCGTCATGGACCTCGGCGACGTCGGGATCCTGCCGACTGGCGTGCTGGACCTCGACACCGCGAGGTTCGGTGAGGCGCTCACTGACCTGCAGGACCAACTCGTGAGCCTCGAGGCGTACGTGGCAGCGCATCCGGCCGAGGTCGCATCCATGCGCCGCGGCTGGCACGACGTGGGTGGGTTGCTGCGTGCCTGCGAGGGGCTCGAGTGGCCCGCGAAGCAGATGCTCCGGCGCAAGCGCGACAATCGGCGGTTCTCGCCGGCCGAGGTGGAGCGCCTCGTGCACGGTGGGGATCTCCCCGAGGTGGTGAACGGCGGCGTCCCGGCGCTCGAGGAGAGGTATCGCCGCGTCGTCCGCACTGCCAAGGACCTGGAGATCCCCGGGTGAACACGCGCGCCCGCCCCCGTGGCCACGCTCACATCGCGATGTGATCGACGACGTCGCCCCAGTCGCTCTGCGTAGCTTCGGCACCGCGTCGAGCCGCGCGTCGATTCAGCTTCGTGCCGGTGCGCTGCGCGGCATCCTCGAGCGCCGTGATGAAATCCCGGATCTCTCGAGCGACGATCTCCTGAAGTCCGGCACGGTCCCGGCCGGCGTGCAGGACCTCGTCCACGAGATCACGGCACGCGAACTCGAACCCCATGAGTCGCTCGGAGAACTTGCCGACGTCGAACCGAAACCGACCGGTCTCGACCCGCTCGACCGCCTCGTCGTTGGCGACGCTGTACAGGTAGCGGACACTCAACCGCAGGGTCTGGTGGTCGACGCCGAACTCGATGAAGCGCGGTAGGTCTGCCGAACTCAGCCGCAGCTTCCGACCGTCGAGCAGGGTCTCGAGCGCCTCGAGTGTCTCAGGAGGGATCGGGATCTTGATCGTCTTCATGTGCTGCCTGCTCGGTTGCCGCTGCCCAGAAGTCGGCCGCGAGCTGGAGCTCGCGATCTCGAAGCCGCGGGTCGTCTCCCTCGATGGGACCGCCCGACTCACGCTCTACCACGAGTATGCACGCGATGGCGCCGGTCTGACCGCGCGCAAAGAACGTTTGTAGCGTCGCCCACTTCCAGGACCGCGCCAGGTGGCGCTGCGGGGTCACGCAGGCCTCGCGGCGGTACCGCGCGCACTCGGCTGGATCAGCCTCGTCGCGCTGGGCGGCAGGGACGCCAGCGACCGAAATGCTCGTGCCCTCGAGGAACGTGTACACGACCACGCCACACTGGCCCATTTCGCGGCGGTCCCCGACCTCCCAGTCCGCCGGCCGTCCGGGCCTGCGGTCGTCTGTCCACGCGAGACAGCGCCACCGCCTCGGTGCCGCGGAGTTCGGTTCTGGGATGAAGAGGGAGAGCCGGTAGTCGGGGTTCAAGCCTAGGTGCTCACGCGAGCCTGGGAACCAAGCCTTGTGCAGCTGGCGGAGGACTCGGAACGCTTGCGAAGCACCCGGACCCCGGCCGCCTGTGCGGCGCAACTCCGCCAACGCTGATCTCGCGTCGTTTCGCTCGGAACGCACCCGCGCGAGGACGCCCTGCCGCAACCCGCGGGCGACGTGAGTCACGATCGCGGCGCCCACGAACAGCACGGCGAAGAGCGCCGACCACCCCCACGCCTTGAATCCGATCGCGCCGCCCAACAAGGTTCCGACGAGAGCGTTGGCCGCCTGCAGCACCGAGTCCACCAGGTTCTCGCGTCGTGCGATCCACTCCTTGAGGAACTGGCTCGATGTCGTTCGATCGAGCGCGTCCACGGCCGACGCCGCAGCCTGCTCGGCGTCGACGGGGCCCACCTCCGCCCGAGCGAGCTCGGCAGCTTCGGGTTGCGATGCTGGTTTCGCAGGAACTTCGCTCACGGCGACGGGGACGCCATCGTGGCGCCGTCACTGGTTCTACGATCCAACCGCGCCGATGCCAAGCACGTAGGCCCGGACCCTGGCCCCACGAGCCAGCCTCGGCGCACCGCTTCACCCCGTCGGCGTTCGGCTTCCGCTCGCCGTCGACCCGCTCTGCCCAACTCGTTGAAACTCCAGTCGCACCGGCTCGGCGCGATCCGTGCTCAACCGTCGTGGAACGATGACGGCGAACCTCGAGCCCCCCGATGCGCTCCCCGAGATCGAGTGCCGCGTCACATGGCGCTCTGACGCCCGCCTGCGGCTGCGCTGCCCATGGTACGTGCGGCGACTCGAGTTGTTCGAGCCGATCGATGCTCCGTTCCTCCTCCGGCTGCAGGTGGATACCGACGACCTCGACCTCGATGTCCTCGACCTCGTGGGCGGGGAGCTGAGCGTCGCGCTGGGGCGGGCGTCGGTCACCTCGCGGGCGCTGCACGGCGTCGTGATGCGCAGCGAAGTCTTGCGCACGTCGGCGGGTCGCCTCGAGTTCGGGGTCGACGTCGGGCCGGCCGCCGCCTTGGCCGGCCTCGGCGCGCGCACGCGAGTCTTCCCGCGGATGGACGTCCCAGCGATTGCCGAGGCGGTGCTCGGGCCCGTGCTCACCCCGTGGCATCGCACCCTCGAGCGCCGGCTCTCACGGACGTACCCGCCACGCGACTACGTCGTGCAGTGGCGCGAGAGCGACCTCGACTTCGTGCTGCGGATCCTCGCGGACGCCGGCATCGGCTGCGTCTTCGAGCACGGCGATGAGGCCGAGACGATGGTGCTGGTCGACGCGGTCGACGGGCTGCGCGGCGTCGGGTTCGACGGCGACGACGATCCCGCGCCGACGCTCGTTCCGCTCGTCGCCGAGCATGCGGGGCTGCCGGCAGACGAGCGCGTCGCGCAGCTCGGGCCGGCGCGATCGCTCTACCCCGGGCGCTTCGACGCGCTCAGCTGGGACTGGCAGCAACGTCCGCCGACTCGCTTCGAGTCGACGTCGACCTCGCCCGACGCCCCGTGGCCGGCCCCGTTGCTCGAGGATCCGAGTTCGAGGCGGCTGGTCGAACTCGCGAGCGGCGGCCACCTCGATGAGACCGAACTGCATGCCCGCGCCGCCCAATCGCAGGCGGCCGTCGCCGCCGCCAAGCTCACCGGCTGGGGCGACGTCCTCTCGTTCACCGCCGGTCGAACCTTCGAGCTGACCGGACACCCGCTCGTCCAACACGACGTCCCGTACCTGCTCACGCGCGTCGTTCACCGCGCAACCTTCCCGCGCTCCGACGAGCCGGGATCGGCCGGCCGTGCGCGCTACTTCAACGAGTTCATCGCGCATCCCCTCGCGCTTGGCCACGCACCCGCCCGCCGGCCGCGGCCGCGCGCCGACGGCCTGCACATCGCCATCGTCGTCGGCCCCGAGGGCGAAGAGATCCACACCGACGAGCACGCCCGCATCAGGGTGCGGTTCCCCTGGGACCGCGACGGCGTCGACGATTGCGGCACGAGCTGTTGGTTGCGGTGCGTGCAGCCGTGGGCGGGTGCCGGCTACGGCACGATGTTCGTGCCGCGGGTCGGCATGGAGGTCCTCGTCGCGTTCATCGATGGCGATCCGGACCAGCCCATCTGCACCGGATGCGTGTACAACGGCGGCAATCCGACGCTGGATGGATTGCCCGAGCACAAGACTCGAACCACCCTCCGCTCGTCCTCGACCCCGGGCGGCGTCGGCTACAACGAGCTCTCGTTCGAGGACGCGGCCGGGCGCGAAGAGGTTCACTTGCACGCGCAGCGCGACCTCCGAGAGGTCGTCCGCGCCAACCATACCGCACGCGTGGGGGGACACCGCAGCCACAGCATCGGCGCGGACGACTCGACCTCGGTCGGCGGCGACGCCAGGCTGAACATCGCGGGCGACGCGGCCGCGACGGTGATGGGCGCGGCGGCGCTCGCGATCGGCGGCTCGCATAGCGTGATGATCGCAGGTCCGCGCACGACGACCGTTGGGGCGCCGGGCGCCCTCGCGACCGACCCGGGCGTCGGCGTTCGCGACACGACGATGGTCCACGGCACGCACCAGCTCGTCGTCGACGGTCAGCTCGAGCTCGTGGGTAACGACGGCGCGCACGTGCTCACGATGGCCACGGACGGCGTCACGCTCTCCCACGGCCCGGGCGGCGCGGCGGAGATGCGGGGCGCCGCGACCGACTGGCTCACGCTCGGCTACGACGGCATCGTCGTCCGCGCGAGCAAACGCATCACTCTGGCGGTCGGGGAATCGACACTCGTGATCGACGACTTCGGCGTGCGGATCACGGCGCCCGACGGCAAGACCATCGGCCTGTCGGTGGACAACGGCTCTGCGAATCTCGAGCTCACGACAGCGAAGGCCGAGCTCAAGTCGGGGGCGGCGCTCATCGTGCTGGACGGCGTTGCGGCGCAGGCGGCCATGCGCGCACCCGAGAGCGTCGTGCACGGCGACACGTCCGCGAAGCTCGAGAGCGACGGAGAGACCACGGTGATCGGGAAGAAGAGCGCCAAGATCGATGGCACTGCGACGACCACGATCACCGGCGACTCGATCGACGTCACCGCGTCCACGGGCGGGGTCATCAAGGTCGCGAAGGGGATGATCGACCTCAACTAGCCGAGCCGGCGCATCGCCGCTGCCAACAAGAACGGACCATCACATGACCTGGAAATGGGGCGACTGGTCGGAGATCGACACGCCCGAGACCGGCACCGGCGCCGGCACGCGCGTGCAGAACAAGCCGCACAAGCAAGAGACGAAGGTCCGCAGCCGCGGGATCGACACCGACGGCGTGCTGCCCTCGGGCGAGGGCGAGCTCGCCACCACGCGCGAGGGGCCCGGGGACACCGACTTCTGGTCGGCGCTCCAGCTTCGCGTGCAACACCGCGCCGGGCGAGCAGAGTTCGACCCGGAGAAGGGCACGGTCGAGCTCAACCTGCTCGAGACGATCGTGCAGGGCTCGTTGCTGCGCTGGCAGTTCGACCCCGCGTCCGCGCAGCCCGACATCGAATGGGAGCACCGGGCCGCGACGTTGCCGGCCATCGCACCGATGCTCGCGCGCGTCGGTGACCTGACGGCGCACGGCTCGTTGCTCGGCCCCGGCCTCGGCAGCGCAAACGTTCGTGCGGGCGGCCAGCCGGTCTTCCGCACGTCCGTCGACCAACACCTGTGCCCGCTCGCCACGCCGGCACCGCACGGCGTGGGCATGATCGCTGTCGGTGCCCTCAACGTCCGCGTCAACGGGTTCCCCGTCGCCCGCGCCGGCGACATCGTCATGGAGTTCATGGGCGGCCCGAACCCCGTGCTCGTCGGCTGCGCGACCGTCCACGCTGGCGCTCCAGCACCGCCGCCACGGATGTCGTTCGTCGTCCCCGTCACGCCCGACGAGGCGTTCGACTTCATCGACGTCGAGCCCATGGGCCTGATCACGGTCGACGGTCTGTACGGCGAGGCGGGTGGGAAGGCCGGGATCGAGGGCAGCGTTCAGGACAGGTCCGCCGCAGGTCGGGTGAAGGCCGAGCTGCAAGGCCAAGCGGTGCGCGTCGCAGGTGGCGCGCGCGCCCGTGTCCGCCTGCCGTGGAGCGGCAGGATGCTCGAGTTCACGTGGCGCGGCGCGCTTGGTGTGGGCTGCGTCGGCGGCGAGGCAAAGGCGATCGCATCGTTCGACGACGGCCAGATCTCCGGCACCGCCGCGCCCCCAGTCCTCGTGCCCCGGCCCCTGTGCACCGACGCCGAGGTCGGCTGGGGGCTCCTCGACGATCCCTTCGAAGACTGATGGCCGCCATGCAGCTCCCCAACGATGCATTTCTTCCGCACGCGAGCGCCCATGCCCGCGTCGGCCACACCCACATGCTGGTGCAGCACGAGAGCGATGATCCGTCCGCGTCGCACTCGTTGCTGGTGCCCGCGGGCTGGGTCGTCGCACCGCGTTGTCCCGGCGATGATCGCATCGGGCAACCCCGCATGATCACGATGTACCTCGCAGCACCGCACGCCGCAGCGCCGACGCTCGGCGTCAGTCGCCTGCGAGTGGCGACGGAGCTCGACGCCGAGGACCTCGTGGTTCATCGCTGTGCGCTCGAGGGATGGACGGTGCTCGAGGTGAGGACCGTCGACGGCATCGACGGGCCGGTCCGCCAGCTCGCGTCGTTCCGCGAGTCGCCCGAGCCAAGGCTGCGCGTCTCGACGTGGCAGGTGGACGGCGGACGGCTGTTCCAGGTGGATGCGGTCACGGCGGCCGCGCACTGGCCACGGTGCGCAGACGCGCTGCTCCTGTGCGGGCCATCGTTCGCGTTGCGCCACCCTACGCGCGTGCGTCGGCTCGGGCCCACGCGCGTCGTGCAGTGGTCCGGGTTCGGCGTCGAGGTGCCGAGCGACTGGCAACTCGCCGCCCACGGCGACCATCGCGTGCGTATGGTCGCGGCGCTCGGCGACGGGCAGCGCGCGGCCCTCGAACTTCGTCGTGTCGACCTCGCCCAGGCGAGTCGACCGGCGCGGCTGGGCGCTCGGATCGAGTACGCCATCCGCCGCCTCCAAGGGCGTGCGGTGACAGTCCGAGGCGTCCCGGGCGAACGCGGGTTCGAGGTCGGGGTGCACCGCGGTGCGGATCGACTCTGTCTGCGAGCGACGGTGGTGTCGAACGATGCGGTTGCCGTCGACGTGATCACCATCGCCCCGTCGAGTGAGTCTCAGCTCGATGGCTGGCTTCGCGCTCGGCGGGCGCATGCGTTGGCGGTCGCGTCCGTCGGTGGGCGGCGCGCCTGACTGCGGCGCGGAACCCCTGTGGGTCCGCCGCCCCGCGCAGCGCCGCACTTCCGCGGCGAGGAACCGCAGTACCGGTCCGCCGCAAGACGAGCGGTGAGATCGCGGCGCGGAACGCTTGGCCCGCGCCTTGCTCAGGCGGCTCGCGATGCAACGATCCATGGTCGGCGGTGGCGAGTGACAGAGCAGCGTGGTTCGCTCCCACCGACGCTGCCACTGGCGCGCATCCGCGACGCGCTCCACGTCCTGCACGCGAGCGCCGAACGAGTCGCCGCCGCGGCGTCCGAGCTGGCGGCTCGCTCCACCGTGCTCGCCGCCGCGGCACGGCTGGCCTTCGGCCCGTCTCGGCCCACCTCCGCGCCATCGACCGCCGACGCCGCCGACCCCCCGGCGCGGTGAACCGCGAGCCAGCTGCCGACCGCGACGCGGGGAGGGCACCGACGTTCGCGGTGGACTGACGTTCGCGTGCTCGGCACGCTCCCCGGATGGCCGCCTCCACTCGGAAGAATCGGAAGAGCGAGAAGACCTCCGCGAGATCGGCCGCACCTCCGCGGGGCCGCCCGAGCAAGCGCAAGTCGGTCGGGCGAGACGCCGAGCGCAGCGACGAGACGCCGCCCTCCCGCGTGAGCCGAATCGTCGAGATTCGGCACATGCGGGGCGCGGTGCGGGTATCGCTCGACCTCGCGCGCCACGACTTCTCGCTTGCCGAGAACCCGTCGCGCAATCCGAGCGCGGCGGCCCGCGAGGCCGAGCTGCTCAACCTGCCGCTGAAGCAGGCCCTCGCGCGCCTCGTGGATGACTTCACGCGGAAGTACTGCACGCGGTTGCTGGCGATCGAGCGCGGCAACGTGAGTCGCGCGGCGAGGCACGCGCAGTACAGCCTTCGGGGGATGCGAAGCATGCTGGAGCGCGTCGGGCTACTCCCTGCGCAGCGGTGAGGACCCGGCTCGGATGGCGGTCGACCCCCGGACGAGGGGGTCGGCGACCGGTTCGGATGGCGGTTGACCCCCGGACGAGGCGGTCGGCGACCGGCTCGGATGGCGGTCGACCCCCAGACGAGGGGGTCCGAGACCGGCTCTGACGGCGGTCGACTCCCGGGCGAGCTGGTCCGCGATCGGCTCGGACGGCGGTCGACCCCGGGACGAGGGGCACGGGGAGCGGCTCGGCTGGCGGTCGACCCGCAAGAGCCGGGCCGATGCCCGTGCGCCCCCCTCCCGGAACGCGTCAGTCGTTCGAGGGCTGCGGCTCTTCGGCCACCGGCGCCGGCGTGACCGTCGGCACCGGCTCTCCGGTCTCGGGGTTCACGTCATCGGGCGTGCGGCGGCCCCGGAGGTACACGCCGATCGCCTCATTTTGGCTGAGGATCGGGCCGAGCAGGGCCTGGCGGGCGGCGACGTGGGCAGCCGATTGCAGTGGGTACTGGCCCAGCACCATGGCGGTCACCTCGAGTAGCAGCTCCTGGCCGCGTTGACGCGAGGCTCGGACCGCTGAGAAGTCCGTACCAGCGGCGGCCGGCGCCTGCTGGGCGACGCGGTACTCGTCATTGAGCTTCGCGAGCCGCGTCACGAACAGCGAGAGCCCCAGGTGCTTCACCGTGTCGGCGTGGTTCGCCTTGATCTCGGCGAGGATGCCGTCGACCAGCGACAACTCCTCGACGAACGTCGCCTGGGTAACCGCCTGCACCCCGCGCGGAAAGATGGCGAGCAGCAGCTTCGAAGCGCGCGCCGCCACCTCCGCGTCATCGTCGGCAGCCGTGACGTGGGCCTGCGCCGCGTCGCGCAGAGCGACGAGGGCCCGGTCGACCTTGACGTCAATCGCGGCGGCCTTCGGGTTGGTGCGCGGCGTGTTCTGCGATGCCGCGAACTGGGCCTCGAGTTGCCGGGTCGTGCGACTATGGCGGATCGCCTTCGCGACGTGCTCGCCGAGGTCGCCGAGGTCATCGTCGTGCTCGCGCACCGCACGGTCGACGCCCTGCAACGCGAAGAGCAGGCGACCGGTGGAGAACTGGTACAGGGAGAACAGAGAGGAGAGTGCGACGTCCATGGGGACTCCTTTGCTTCGCGGTCTCGCACGCGCGGTGGGGAGTGGCAACGCGAGGCGTCGCGTCGGAGGTCGCTGGAGCGGAACGACGTTTGCGTGAACGACGATCTTTCGGTCGCGCGCGGCGAAGTCGGCGGCGCTGCGATCGGTCCGCCCACGCGAGTGACCGCGACGGTGCGCGGGCGTTCACCGTGGACTGGCGGACTCGTGGTCGGCACGCTCGTCGGTGATGGGTGCCACCACACGCAAGCAGAAGACGTCACGCCGCAAGTCCACCGTGTCCGCGCCGGCACTCCGCAGACCGAGCAAGGCGGCACACCGAGCCACGAAGGTGCCGCCATCGAAGGCAAGCCGCATCGTCGCTATCCGTCAAGTGCCGGGTGCACTGCAGGTCTCGATCGTCCTGGCCCGTCACGACTTCGGGAGCGAGCCGGTTGCTTCTCGGAGCTCGAGAGCCGCCGCCGCGCGGGAGGCCGAGCTGTTGAACCTCCCGCTCAAGGAGGCGCTCTCGCGGATCTCCGACGAGTTCTCGCGAAAGTACTGCAAGCGACTGATGGCGCTCGAAGATGGCAATCTCGTGCGGGTCGCGAGGCGCGCCCGCTACTCCGAGAGAGGGATGCGTGACGTGCTCCGACGCGTCGGGCTGCGCGTGCCCGCCGAGTGACCTGCGCTGCACTCGCGTCGCGTTAGCCGCGTCCCCGTCGTGCCCTGGCGCGAGCGCGTCGAACTCGGCGCCGTCGGTCGTCTCCCCCACGAGCGACGGGAGTCTGGCACGGTCGCCCCGTCGCTGTCCGTCGCCGCCCGACGCGGCCGCGCACCACGGCCTGGCCAGGGCAGCACGACTGGCCTTGGCACCCGATCGTCGCGGGGTTGTGGACGGCGGGCCGCGCCGTGCTAGACACCCGACGTGTCGCACCCCGGCTGGCCACGCCGCGTCTTCGTGACCGGCAAGGGGGGCGTCGGCAAGAGCACGATCGCGACCGCGCTCGCCCTCGCGGCCGCCCACGCCGGGGCCCGGCCGCTGCTGGTCGAGGCGGGGACGCGCGCGTCACTGCGGGAGATCGTCGGCACCACCCTCGGGCCCGATCCCACCGCGCTCGGGGACGGCGTGCACGGGATGTCGCTGGCGGGCGACGCGGCGATCCTGGCCTTCGCCGCCGACGTCCTGCACTCGCGTCGGCTCGCGCGGCTGTTGCTCGCCCACCGTTCGGTGGGGCCGTTGATCGCGGCGATGCCCGCGGTCGCCGAGGTCGCGGCGACGCATGTGCTCGCGAAGAAGCGTGAGTACGCCCCCTTGGTCGTCGACCTCGAGGCCACCGGTCACGCACGGATGTGGTTCGAGCTGCGCGAGACGCTGTCGCCGGTGATCCAGCGCGGCCCGATCGCAGAGCTGCTCGAGCGCGCGCACGCCGAGCTCGTCGATCCAGCGTGCACCGGGCTCGTCGTGGTCACGCGGCCCGAGCCGCTGGCGATCAGCGAGGCGCTCGAGCTGTGCGAGGAGCTGCGCCAGCGCGGTGGCGTGCAGCCGCGGGCGATCCTCGTCAACGCCACGTGCGCCGTGCCGTCGCACGCCGCGGCCGATCGCGACGCGCTGCTCCAGCGCGCGCGCGCGGCGGGGGCGACCGACATCGTGGCCGATCTCGAGCTGCTCGCCCGCCGTGCGGCGCAGGTCGAGCGCGAGCACGCCGCGGCCGCGCCGCTGGCCGACACGGGCGCGAAGGTGGTGTGGTTGCCGCGGATGTCGACGACCGATCGACGATCGCTGCTCGCGTTCGGGGTCGAGCTCGCCGCGTCCCTCTTCGAGCCGCCCCCGGCGACGCTTCCGGAGGCGGTCGCATGGACGTGAACGCGGTCCTCGGCGACGCCGCGCTGGTCGTGTGCGTCGGGCCCGGCGGCGTCGGCAAGACCAGCGTCGCCGCGTCGCTCGGCATCGCGGCGGCGCGTGCGGGCCGGCGGGTCTGCGTGCTCACGGTCGACCCGGCGCGGCGGCTCGCGGCGGCGCTCGGCGTGGGCCTCGGCGATCACCCGTCGCGCGTGCCGATCACCGCGGCCGGCGAGCTCTGGGCGGCGATGCTCGACGCGCCCGCCAGCCTCGCGGCGATGATCGATCGAGTCGCGCCCGATCCCGAGTTCAAGCGGCGCATGCTCGCCGATCCCATGTATCGCGCGGGCGCCGGGGCGCTGTCGCGCTCGCACGCGTACGCGGCGATGGAGTGGCTGCACGACGTCTTCGAGCGCGAGGCGTTCGATCTCGTCGTGCTCGACACGCCGCCGGCGGCGGTCGGCGTCGAGATGTTCGATGCGCCGGGTCGCTTGCTGGCGCTGCTCGACCCCAAGGTGTTCGGGTGGTTGCTCGAGCCGCGCAAGCCGGGGCTCGCCGGCCGCGTGCTCGCGGGCGGCGGTGCGCTGGTGCGTCGTGGCGCCGAGGCGGTGATGGGCGAGGGCCCGTGGAGCAGCCTGGTCGACTTCCTCGGCCTGCTCGCGCGGCTGCAGCCGGGGTTCGTGGTGCGCTCGGCGGCCATGGCGGCGCGGATGCGTCGCGCCGACACGAGGTTCGTGCTGGTCTCGCGGCCCGACGCGCTCGCGCTCGCGGACCTCGATCAGATCGCCGCGGCCCTGGTCGAGCGGCAGCTGCCGATCGCCGCCGCGGTGTGGAACCGCGTCCCGGTCGACGTCGACGATCCCGCGCCGCTCGATCCTGCCGCGGCGGCGGAGTTCCTCGGCGCGCTCGACGAGCGGGCCATCGCGGTGCTGACCGCGGCCCGCGAGGCGCGACGGGGCGCCGCGCGCGAGCGAACCCAGGCGCGCGCGCGGGCGCACGCCTTCGCCGGGCGCCTCGGCATCCCGCGGAGCTTCGAGGTCCCCGAGTTCGAGTCGATGGCCGACCTCGACGACCTGCTGCGCATCGCGACCGCGCTCGCCGAGCCGGCGTAGCGCGATCAGAACCGCAGGGTGAGGTCGACCCGCGCGACGCCGACGCCGACGCGGGCACGCGCGCGACCGGGATCGCGGCCTCGACGGGCGTCGAGCACCACGAGGGTCGTGCCCGCCGCGGCGGCGAGCACTCCGGGGACGAGCAGCCCGACCCCTGCGCCCATCGTGTTCCAGCGGAACTCGCAGTTGCCGAAGCGGTCGACGTGCACGCCGCTGCAGTCGTTCTTCACCGGGTTCTCGTCGAGCACCACGAGGCCGATGCCGGTCGCCATCGCGGCGACGCCGACCCCGATCAGGCTCCAGCCGGCGATCTTGCCGGCGCGCGCGTCGAGCTGGGGATCCCGCGGCAGCTCGAAGCGGGCGGTGACGTCTCCACCTTCGGGCCCGAGCTCGACCCGGCGGGTCTGCGTGACGCGATCGGCTTTGCGCACGACGACATCGTGGATCCCCGGCGGGAGCTCGACCCGCGCAGGCGTGGGCCCGATCACCTCGCCGTCGATCTCCACCGTCGCCCCGCTCGGGGTCGATGTGATCACCAGGATCCCGAGGGCCTCGGGCGCCGCGTCGAGCAGGGCGAGTGCCTCGGTCGCCGCGCGCGTGCCCGCCTCGCGCGGGGTGCAGATCGTGCAACGCGAGGTCGTCGCGCGGGTCCTGCCGTCGGGCCAGGTCACCTCGATCGCGAGGTCATAGTCGCGCTCGCGCTCCGCCACGCGGATGTGCACGCCGGGGCACACCCCGTCGACGCAGCCCGGCGAGGTGCCCAGGGCCTTGCGGGCGGCGGCTTCGAACTGGCGCTCGATCGGTGAGGGCTCGCCCGGCGTCTCGCCCTCGATGGTGATTCCCGCGTCTTCGGGCGCCATTGCAGGCGCCGCCCATCCAAGCAGCGCGACCAACACACCCGGGCCGATCGTCACGACGCCACATTAGCATCGGCCGCGCGCACGCGCGCACGCGCGATCGACGGGGGACCGATCGTGTGAGCCCATCGCCCACAGCTGCCGAAGCGCCGCACGTCGGAGCACGCGCAAGGTCCAACGCGCCCCGCGGTGGACCGCACCGCCGTGTCGGCGCGAAAAAAATCGCGCGGCGGAATCGGGTGACATCGCGGTCGCGTTCGCGCCGGGTGATCGCGGCGCGCGACTCTGTCATGCTGACGAATCGCTGGACGCGATGATGAACGAGCGCGATTGGCCCCACCCCTACGCGGAGATCCGGCGTGCGCGACCTGGGGCTCACACCCTCGTCGCGACGTTGCTCGCGGGCGTCGGCGAGGGCGCGCGTGATGTCGCGCGGCTGCTCGAGACGCGGCGCAAGCTCGCGCCGTGCAAGGTCCGATCGGTCGCGTCGCCGGCGAGCGCGTCCTTCGATGGTGCGCAGGGGCGGATCATCGTCACGACCGATGCTTGCCCCGGGGAATCGGCCGAGCGTCTGCGTGCCCGCGGACCCCTGCCTGCGGCCCGCGTGGCCCACATCGTCGCCGCGGTGATCGAGGCGCTGGGGGCCGCGCACGCCGTCGGCGTGTTCCATCGCGCGCTCAGCCTCGCGAGCGTCGTCGTGGATGGCGACGACGTCCGCGTGATCGATTTCGGCCTCGGTGAGCTGATCGGCTCCGAGTCGCCCCACGCGACGCCGCGGCTGGTGGCGCTCACGCCCGAGCGGATCTTCGGGCTGCCGGCGTCGGCCACCGAGGACGTCTACCTGCTCGGCTGCGTCGCCTACCACTTGATCACGGGCGAGCCGCCGCTGGTCGACGACGATCCGGTGCGCCTGCGCCGACGCCACGCGATCGAAGATCCGCCGCGCCTGCCCCGCTCCGGCCCGAGCGCGCTGCCAGCCGCGTTCTCGCGGGTGATCGAGAAGTGCCTCGCCAAGGACGCCGACGAGCGCTTCGCCGACATCGACGCGCTCTCGCAGGCGTGGGCCAACGCGACGCGCGAGGCCGGCCTCGCCGCGCCCGCGCGCAGCAGCGTCGCGCCACCGCCGGTGGTCGGTTCGCCGAAGCCCGCGTCCCCGGCATCGCCGCGCACCGCGATCGCGGTGGGTCCGACGACGGCGGCCCCCGTCGACCCCGCCCCGAGTCCACCGCGCGTCGCCGCGACCGCGAGCGAGCGCAGCGCCCCACGTCCCGTTCCCCCGCCACCTCCGATCGCGAGGGCGGCGAGCGAGCGCAGCGGTGCGAGTGCGGCGAGCGAGCGCAGCGGTGCGAGGCCAGTGAGCGAGCGCAGCGGTGCGAGGGCAGCGAGCGAGCGCAGCGGTGCGAGGGCAGCGAGCGAGCGCAGCGGTGCGGCGGCGGCGGCGACGAGCGAGCGCAGCGCCGCGAAGCCGATCGCGGCGCACCCGGTGGTCGTGCCCGTCGAGCCCGCGCCGCAGCCCGAGTCCGCGCCGGCGATCGTGTTCCCCGCGCCCGGTGCGAACGATCCCGTGGCACCGGTGCGCGAGGACTTGGTCGCGCCCGCCGTCGCGCCGCTCCGGATGATCGGCAGCGCGGCGCGGACCTCCACGGGGTCCCACGAGCTCGCGGTCCGATCCGCCGCGTCGCCGGATCGTCCGCGTCGTCGCGGTGTGATCGCCGGGGTCGCGCTGCTCGCGGTCGCGATCGTCGCTGCGGTGTGGATCGCCTCCCCGGGCGATGCTCCCCCGCCGGTTCCGGTGGCCGACGCGACGCCGACGCGACCGATCGATCCACCCCCGCCGCCTGGCCCCCCGCGCGCGGAGGCCTCCGGCGATCCGCGGCCGAGCCCGCCGGCGCCGATCGTCGACGCACCGCCGGTCGATCCGATCGCGGCGGTGACCCACGGTGCGGGCGAGCCCGTCGCGCCGAGCGACGCTGTGCTGGTCCCCGACGCGGACGACGCGATCGATCCGCAGGAGGTCCCGTCGACGGCGGTCGCGGCCGCGTCCACCTCGGACGTCGTCGTCGCCGAGTTGATCGCGCGGGCGAACGACTCGCGGCGCGCCGGCCGGACCGGCGACGCGGTCTCGGCGTACCGCGACGTGCTCGCGCGGCAGCCCGGCAACCTCGAGGCGCTCTCGGCGATGGCCCGCATCGCGTTCGATCGCGGCGCCTTCGCCGACGCGGTGACGTGGGGTCGACGGCTCGTGGCGGTGGCGCCGTCGAGCGCGAAGGGTCGGCTCGCCCTCGGCGACGCGTACTTCAAGCTCGGTCGACTCGCCGAGGCCGAGGCGCAGTACCGCAAGGCCGATCGCCTCGGGCATCGCCTCGCCGACAGTCGACTCGCCGCGGTGGGCGCTGGTCGTCCCGCGGGCGCCAAGTAGCGCGTCACGACAGGCCGCCGTGTAACGGCCCACGCCCACCGGGCACTGGGGCCGTGAACCCAACGGAGCCTGCCATGACCCAAGCCCACCGCCCCCTCGTCTCGAGCCTTCGTCCCATCGCCGCCGCCCTCGCCTTGCTCGCGGCCGCGTGCGACACCGCCGCAGACAGCCAATCGTTGCGCGAGCAGGTCGCCGCGGGCCTCGCGGACGCGACCGTCCCGCTCGCCGAGGCGATCGCCACCGCGCAGACCGAGGGTGCGGGCGTCGCGATCGACGCCGAGCTCGAGGTCGAGCATGGCGCACCGACCTATCGCATCGAGGTGATCGGCGACGCCGGGGAGGTTCGGATCGACATCGATCCGCAGTCGGGCGCGGTGCTCCGCAACGAGGCCTCGAGCTCCGGCAACACCGAGGACAACGCCGCCAACGCGGCCTTCGCCGCCGGCGCAGACTGGGCCGCGCTCATCGCCGCCGCCGAGGCGCACGTCGGGGGCGACGCCTTCGAGATCGAGGCCGACGACGGCGTGTTCGAGGCCAAGGTGCTCGTCGACACGGTGGTCTACGAGATCGATCTGTCGGCGACCGGCGAGGTCGTGAAGTCCGAGGTCAGCGACGACTGGGACGACGAGGTCGAGCACGAGGACACCGACGACGGCGAGGACCACGGGGCCAGCCACGACGACGACGGCACCGGCGGTGACGACAACCACGGCAGCGCGGGGAGCGACGACGACGGCACCGGCGGCGACGATGACCACGGTGGTGGCAGCGACGACGGCACCGGCGGCTGACGATCGCGCGTAACGCCGACGCGGCAGCGGGCACAGGGCTCCCCGATGGATGCCACCCGCCGCCGCGTCGTGTTCTTGCTCGGTTGGATCGCCGCCTGTGGGGATGCGTCCTCGCCTGGGGGTGCCGACACGGGGGCGTCCGAGAGCGGGATCGACTCGCTCGGCTCCTCGGCGACGCTCGGTATGTCGGCGGACGCGACCGCGGGCGAGACCGCGGGCACCGACGGATCGGGCGGCGCGGAGTCCTCGGGCCCGTGCGCCGAGCTCGGCCAGGAGTGTGCAGGCGCCGGCGAGTGTTGCTCGGGCCGCTGCGAGGGCGGCGTCTGCCTCGAGCCCGGCGCCTGCGAGCCGCCCGGCACACCGTGCACCGATGACACGCCGTGCTGCTCGGGCCGCTGCGAGCCGACGCTCGGCGGCGACGGTGTCGCGTGCCTCAACTACTGCGTCGCCGACGGGGCGCCGTGCGAGAAGGCCATCGATTGTTGCTCGCTGGCGTGCCACGGCGGCACCTGCGGGGGCGAGCTGTGCCTGGTCGAGAGGGAGAACTGCGACGACGACGCGGACTGCTGCTCGAACGTGTGCGACGGCGACGGGCAGTGCGAGGTCGATCTCAGCCCCGGGTGTCGGCCCACGGGCGAGGACTGCAGCTCGGGCGGCTCGACCCACTGCTGCTCCGACAACTGCAACGACGAGACCGGGCGCTGTGACTTCGGCGAGGACACGTGCCAGACGCAGGGCGTCACGTGCGTCGACGATGCCGACTGCTGCAGTGGCGCCTGCGATCCGGCGACGATGACCTGCGTGCCGAACTGCGAGAACGATGCGAGCCCGTGCACGCAGAACGCCGAGTGCTGCAGCAACGCCTGCATGGGGGGCAACTGCGTGCCCCCGGGGGACTGCACGCCGTCGGGCGACTCGTGCGCGACCGCGGCCGACTGCTGCAGCGCGTTCTGCTTCGGGGGCTTCTGCGCCCCACCGCCGAACGTCCCGTGAGCTCATCGGGTCGGCGCGGCCAGGATTCGACCGAGCTCGCCGCGGACCTCGGTCTGGAACTCGACGGGCGCGTGGGCGTCGGCGTGCAGCCGCGCGCGGCCGAGCCAGTCGATCGCCGCGGCTCGATCGCCGCGCTTGTCGGCGTGCAGTCCGAGGTTGTACAGCGCATGCCCGACCTCGAGGCGCGAGGGGTCCACGCGCTCACGCAGCTCTAGCACCGCGAGGTGCAGCGCCTGCGCCTCGTCGAAGCGGTGGTCGTCCTCGAGCGCGACCGCCAGCGCGCTCATGGTCGCGGCGATGCTCGGGTGCTCGGGTGGGAACAACGCCTCGCGCAGCTCGAGCGCGCGGCGGAAGTGCACGGCGGCGTCGATGGTGCGGCCGCGCCGGTAGTCCACGTGCCCGAGGTTGTAGTGGGTCGCTGCGGCGTTGGGGCGCGCCCGAGCGCCCGAGCGCTCGTAGAGCGCGACGGCTCGGTCGTAGTGGCGGGCGGCGTCGTCGAGTCGGCCCATCGTCTCGTAGGTGACCGCGAGGTTGTTGTGCGCCTGCGCCACCGCAGGGTCTCGCCCCTCGCGTTCGCGGTGGGCGAGCACGCGCGTATACGTCGCCAACGCCTCGTCGACCTGCCCGAGCCGCAGCAGGTCGCCGGCCAGCCCGCTGTCGATGAGCGCGATGTCCGGGTGCGCGTCGCCGATCACCTCGATCGCCAGCTCGCGCGCCCGCGCATGGGCGTCGCGGGCGAGCGCGAACTGCTCGAGTTCGTGACGCGCGTTGCCGAGCGTGTGCAACGACCACGCGAGGTCCAGGGGATCGGGGCGCGGGGCCTCGGCCTGCCGCGAGATCGCGGCCTCGGCCGCCGCGACCGCGAGCTCGTACTCGCCGCGCCCGACGGCCGCGGCGGCCTCCGCGTGCAGCAGCTGGGCCTCGATCTCCGGCCCGAGCGCGTTGGCGTCGAGGAGCGCGTGCGCGTGGCGGGCCCACTGCTGCGCATCGTCGACGCGCCCGAGTCGGTCGCCGTCGACGAGCACCAGCACCACGAGGGCGCGGATTGCCAGGGGTACGTCGTCGATCCGCAGCGCCTCGAAGTAGGCGTCGGACAGCGCGGTGTGGGCCTGGTCCTCGCGCCACAGATCGCGCAGGGCGACGCCGCGGTGGAAGTGGGCGCGCGCGACGAGGTCGGTCGCATCGTCGCGCGCGGCTTCGACGAGAAGGGCCGCGAGCCGCGGCTCGGCGAGGTCCGGTCGGCCCGCCCGCGTGCGCGCGGCGGCCTGCGCCAGCTCGGTCTCGAGCCGCGTGCGCGTCGCGGCGTCCATGCGGTCGGCGGCGGTCGGCTGCGTCGGTCGGAGGCATTCGTCCGGATCGTCGATCGAGCCCAGCGCCCCGGCCGAGCGCTGCACCGCGGTCGCATCGGCCTCGACGAGCAGCTCGACGAGGGCATCGACCTCCAGCGCGGCACGATCGAGGCATGCGCCGGCGACCGCGACGTGGTTTGCCGTCGCAGCGCGTCCTCGCCCGCAGAGCGTCGCGCGGGCATCGGCGTAGTCCAGCGCCCAGCGCTCGAGCCGGGCCGCAGCGTGGTCGGCGGCCTCCCGCGCATAGGGCTCGTCGGTCGCGACGAACGCAGTCATCAGTGCGTCGCGCCGCGCGACGGTCCACGGCGTCTGTCCGCCGTCGCATGCCGGTGACGTCGGGGTCGCCGACGACCGCAACGCGAGGCCGAGCCCCACGACCGCGGCCAGCAGGCCGGCCGCCGTTCGCCGCCATCGTCGGCGGGGCTGCGCCGACTCGATCGCCGCGACGAGGGCCCGCATCGACGGCCAGCGCTGCTCGGGGCGCGCCGCGAGGCCACGCGCGAGGATCCGCTGCAACTCGCGCGCGATCGGGAGCTCCGCGGCGCCTGCCCGTGGCAATCGCCCGCCGCGGCCTGCGGTCAGCAGCGCCGCGGGCTCGTAGGGGCGTCGCCGGGCCAGCGCCTCGAACAGCGCAACGCACCACGAGAACTGATCCGAGGCCGGGCTTGCCGGGCCACCCGCGAGGAGTTCGGGCGCGGTGTACCCGGGCGTACCCACCACGCAGCCCAGCGGCGTGCGGTCGTCCCCGGGTGCGGTCGGAACGCCAACGCGTTCGATCGGCGCGGCGCGGCCGGGCGCCAGCACGCTGCGCGCGAGGCCGAAATCCACCACGCGCACGCGACCATCGTCGCCGATCATGATGTTCGACGGCTTGACGTCGCGGTGCACGAGTCCGTCAGCATGCGCGGCCGCCAGCCCACACGCGGCCTGCACGAAGGCGGCGACGATCTCGTGCGGCTCGGGCTGCGAGTGCGCGAGCCAGCGCGGCACGTCGGTGCCGCGGATGTACTCCATCGCCACCCAGCACGCGTCGTCGTCGGCGCGCACGTCGAAGACTGCGACGACGTTGGGGTGGGAGAGCCGCGCGAGCGCCTGGGCCTCGGCGACCAGTCGCCCCTCGTCGGCCGCGGCGCCGCTGCGCCCGAGGCGGAGGAACTTCATCGCGACGACACGCCGCAGCTCGCGGTCGTAGGCGCGCCGTACGACGCCCATGCCGCCGGCCCCGATCTCGTCGCGCAATTCGTAGCGCCCGGCGACGACGGGGAGATCGGCGGCACTGCCGAGCATGCGGCGCTCGAGCGCCGCGAGGGCGAGTCGCTCGCGTAGATCGAGCGGCGCGTCGCGGAGCGCGGCGTCGAGCCCGGCCGGAGGCGCGCGATCCACCGTGGAAGGAAGCGTAGCGGGATGCGTGGACATCGACACCCGTCCGTCCGACCACGCCCGCGTGCCGTTCCAGGGAATCGCCGGGAACCTTTTGCCCCGCCCGTCGGACCCGACCTCGAACCCCGATGACCGGGGCGCGACAGGGAGCCGAATCGATGGACTACCGAGCCGTTCTTGCCTCGATCGCAGCGATTGCGCTGTACGGATGCGACCGCGTGGAGGCCAACGCGGGCAGCGCGGCCGGAGTCGCGCCAGCGGCCGTGCAGGCCGCGGGCCCCGACGGCGCGGCGGTCAAGGTCGGGGCCGATGGCACCACCGTGCAGGCCGGCGGCGCGACGGTGAAGACCGCCGCTGGCGGCGTGCAGGTCTCGGGGCGCGAAGGCGCCGTGCAGGTGCGCCAGGGCGGCGATCAGGTGACGGTCGAGCCGCGCGGCGTGACCGTGGACGGCCCCGGTGGGACCGTCGAGGTGAAGACGAGGCCGACGCCGACGCCGAAGCCCAGCCACACCGTCGTCGACGGTGGCGGGGCCGGTCGCGTCGAGGTCGACGCCCGCAAGGGCGGCCACGTGAAGGTCGACGGTGATGGGCAGCACGTCGACATCCACGGCGGCAAGATCGAGGTCGGCACCGGCAAGTCGAAGATCGAGGTCGGTGGCGCCGGGGGCGTGCGCATCGACGGCGTGCCGTGATTCGCCGGACGCCGCCGCGGACGGTGGGGTAGCCTGCTCGGGTGGTGCGTCGTGACGAACGGATGCCGAGCCGCGCGCGAGCGCGGGTCGGGAGCCGTTCAAGCTGCGCTTCTCCAGCGGGGGAAGGTCCCGTCCCGGTAATCGCCGGAGAGCCGGGTAGCAGGT
>JBIJCC010000052.1:0-67056 GCA_044344875.1 Nannocystaceae bacterium | reverse complement strand
TGCGGCGTCCGCCGAAGGAGGTCTGGATCAACAAGCCCACCAACGAACCGAACGCCCATCCTCAACCCACGCCAGTCATCCACTGAACTCCGAACCAACTGGCTTCAAACTTGTTGACACGTTCCGCCAACGGTAGCGAGTAGGTTGCGACGCCGTCATCCGTGACGTGAAAGTCGCCGCGGATGGTGCCGACAGATTCGGTCTTGCCTCCATCCGGCGGGAGTTGCTCGTAGAGACCGGAGGCGGGCGCGTTCTGTGCCGCGATGGCGCCGTCGGCTGGGCCACCGCCCACCGGTGACTCGGCTGCGGTGGAATCTCCTGTTGCCTCGGCATCCGCGAGCGGTGACGTGTTGCATCCGGAAATCGCCGTGAAGATGGAGAGAAGTGGGGCGAGTAGTCGCTTCGTCGTCATGGCGGTGGTTCCGGGCGCTGGCGGTGTTCGAGATGCGCAGACTCATGCGTGCGTGCTGCGGCGGGCGGCGTGGATTCGCGGTCAGCCGCCTTCGAGGGTTTCAGCGACACAGGCCCTATGCTCATCGAGGAGCTCGCCACACGGGCCGGGATCGATCGTGTCGAGTAATCCCAGACTCGGCGGGCACGTTCCTTCATCGCGCAGGCAGGCGGCCGCCGCCTTCCACTCATCCGGGCAGGCGAAGCGGTCGATTTCGCAGAGTGGCCGACAGAGGCGGTCGAGTGTTTCCTCGTCCATCGGTACCATACAGTCGAACGCGTCGTCGCAAACGGGGACGCACACGTCTTCGAACGTCTCTTCCTCGGGGCCGCAGGACCCAAGGAAGGCCGCGCCGAGTCCAAGCAAGGTGCCGCAGACAGCTCTGGTCGTAGAAGCGAAACTATGGCGCGGCATCGGGGTGAACGCTATCGCGCCGAATATCCGTCGTCAATATGACCTTAATGGACAGGGTATCCGTCGTGGCCGAAAGATCGCTCGCGACGTTGGGCACGCGCCGTGTTGCCGCTCCGAGGCGTCTCTGATGCCGCGTTGAAACTCGAGCGTGGGGCAATCGGTTGGGACTCGGCCTTCCGCGAACAGACTCCGATGCTGCGCGCGCGCACTTCGCCGAAGGGCGCCGTGGCTCGGGTCTCCCTCCGGGTGACGCGGGGGTTGCGTCTACTGGCTGGTCGCGTGGAGGCCGAGGCTGGCGGCCACCGTCCAGGAACTTGGGGGCTACTCCAAGGAGGGGCGTCTGTGGGCCTGCAGCAGCACGGTCGCGCGCTTCAACCTCGATGCCTCCGACCGTCGGCGTCTCGAGGCGGCGCTTGGGCGCTCTGGTGACCAGGACTGGTCGATCGGAAGACTCCGCGTGCGGTCGGCCTCGCGGCGACGCAACGCGACGTACGGCCGAGTTCGGAACGAGCGTTGCAGTTTGAGCGAGTGCTCCGCGATGCGGCGGGTTGGTGCTCGGAGGGTCCAACCCTCGAAAGGACTTGGCCCTGGCGCTGCTGGCGCACTCGCCTTTGCATCTTTGGTTGATGGCGCTCCTCACGCGTGCGGGCGGTTTCGTGCCGGTGAGAGCCGCTTTTCCCCCCCCGCCTGGCCCGACCCCCACCCCTCCGATATGTTTCCCCCGTCCGTGGCGTTCTCGCCCGGTCCTTCCCATGCCGACCCGGGTCCTCGATTTCGCTGCCCCCCAGGCCGCCCCCGCCACCGCGGCGGCGCCGGCCTCGATCCCCTGGGATCAACTGATCGAGCAGCACAGCCGGCGCGTCGTCGTCGCGCTGCTCGCCCGCGGGCTCCCGCTCGAGCGGGCGAAGGAGCTGGCCGACGATGCGTGGGTGCGGATCATCCAGCAGCACCGCGCCGGTCGGCTGCCCGAGCTGAAGGTCCCCGGGATCGTGATCATGCAGGCGCTGTTCCTCGCCCGCGACGCGCAGCGCGTCTCGATGCGCCGCGCGGCGGTCGATGCCCGCATCGGCGGCGACTACGGGCTGCACGGGGGCAACGACGACGTCGAGGAGCGCCTGCTCGCGCGCGAGCAGCTGCGGCGGATCGCGAAGGTCGTCGAGGCCGCGTCGCCGACGGCGCGCCGCGTGTTCGAGCTGAGCTACGGCGAGCCCAACTGCTCCGCGTCCGAGGTCGCGGAGGAGATCGGCATCTCGATCCAGCGCGTCCGCCAGATCACCTGCGAGCTGCGCAAGCGGATCCGCGGCGTGGTCGGGGAGGCCCACGATGACTGAGCGTCACCCCGACGATGCCACCCTCGTGGCGTGGGTCAGCGGCGCCCTCGACGAGGCCGTCTCGGTCTCCTTCGAGGCCCACGTGATGACGTGCATGCATTGTGCGGCGCGGCTCGAGCAGGCCGCGCGGCTCGAGGAGACGATGCACGAGGCCGCCGCCTACGCGAGCGCGACGCGACGCGACTCGCGGCGCACCGCGGCATCGAAGCGCGCGTCGATGCCGACGGGCCTCGCGCTCGCGGCGTCGCTCGTGCTCGGGCTCGGCCTGCCCGGGCGGATGCTGTCGATCGAGGGCGAGTGGCTCGGGGAGAGCGTCGACGACGGCCGCGCGAGCGTGCAGGCGACGCCGCTGCGCGAGGCCCCGACCTGCGCGGTGCCGGACGAGGCGGGCGGCGGCGAGCTCTGCGACGACCCGGCGACGACGGCCCCGATCGAGCTCGAGCTCGAGGGCGCCCTCGCGATGTCGATGCCCGAGCCGGACGACGGCGCCAACCTCTGCGTCGACGACGTGAACCTCTGCGTCGACGACCTCGACGGCGCCGGCCTGATCTACGGCGCGACCGAGCCGGTCTAGCGGGGCCCGAAGCGCGCCCCGAGCTCGCGGCAGATCGACTCGAGCGCCTCCTGGTCCGCGTCGCCGAAGGCGGCCGGATCGTCGGAGTCCACGTCGAGCACGGCGATCGTCTCGCCCCGCGCATCGACGATCGGCACGACGATCTCGGATCGCGTACTCGACGAGCAGGCGATGTGATCGGCCACCGCGTGCACATCATCGACGCGCTGGGTCGTCCGCGTGCGTGCAGCCGCACCGCAGACCCCGCGCGTGAAGGGGATCCGCAGGCACCCGTGGCCGCCCTGGTAGGGCCCGACCGCGAGGAGCTCCGGGGCGATCACCCGATAGAAGCCGGTCCAGTGGAAGTACGCGAAGCCGTGGTGCAGCTCGCACGCGACGGTGGCCATCGCCGCCACGGCGTCGTCCTCCCCCTCGAGCAGCGCGTCGATCTGGCGCCGGACCTCGGCGTAGTGGGCCCGGCGGCGCTCGGCGTCGGCGGACACGGGCAACGGATCGGTCACGGCCAGAAGCCTAGCCGGCGGGCAGGGCGCTGCGTCGCCATCCATGGCAAATCCGATCCCTTTTTCCGGTTGTCGGGTATCGTCGTTTTGTGATCCTCGCGTCCGGCCGCCTTCCCCTCGCCGCACTCCTGCTCGTGGCGCTGCCCCAGGCGGCCCTCGCCGCGCGCACCCCCGACGGCCACGGCGACGAGGTCCTGCGCGGCACCGACGGCCGCGCGGTGCAGCGGCAGCGCGCCGTCGCGTTCCGATCGTCGACGCCCCCGTCGTCCACGCCGCGAAGGGCCGCCGCAGTCGCGGCGATGCGGGCCGAGCTCGGCCGCAGCTGGATCGCGTGGGACGACGCGACCGCGCTGCCGCACCGCATCATGCTCGAGGGCGTCGAGGCGCCGGGCGTGATGACGTCGTCGAGCACCGCCGCCGCGTTCGCGACCGCGGTGCTCGAGCGGCACCTGGCGGCCCTCGCCCCGCACGCGCGCGCCTCGGACTTCGTGCTGGTCGCCAATGATCTCTCCGGGGGCATCCGCTCGGTGGGCTTCGCCCAGCACCACCGCGGCGTGCCGGTCCAGGGCGGCCAGATCAGCTTCCGGTTCAAGAACGATCGCCTGGTGCTCGTGGCCAACGATGCGCTGCCGATCGTCGACGTGCGCTCGGCGTCCCTCGCCGCGCCGACGGCGAAGATGGCGGCCCGCGACTGGATCGCCGCCGCGATCCCCGGCGCCCGCCCCGTCGCCGGCGAGGCCGAGGCGCCGATCGTGATCCCATTGTCGGTCGACGGTCGGCTCGCGTACCACGAGGTCCGCCGCGTCGAGGTCGAGGTCGACGCGCCGCGCGGTCGCTGGTCGGTCTTCGTCGACACGCACACCGGCAAGCCGGTGGCCCGCCGCCAGGACCTGATGTTCACCACCGCCGGCGTGGTCTACCGCGTGCCGGTCCGCTCGCCACAGGGCGAGCGCGGCGACTACGGTGCGCCGTTCGTCGAGCTCGACGTCGATGGCGTCTCGCTGTTGACCGATGCCGGCGGCGTCTTCGACTTCGCGACCACCCCGGGGCTGACCTCCAACTCGCCGGTCGGGCCGTTCGTCGCGGTGAGCAACGCGGGCGGTCCCCTGGCGTCGCAGTCGTTCGTCGCCAGCCCCGGCAGCGGCACCGTGTGGAACGGCGGGGACGACGAGTTCGTCGACGCCCAGCTCGCCGCGTTCATCCACACCTCGCGCGTCAAGGCCTACGTCCGCGGCATCGACCCGGCCCTGGCGTGGCTCGACACGCAGATCCCGGTGACCGTCAACATCGACGACACCTGCAACGCGTTCTCCGACGGCAACAGCATCAACTTCTTCCGCGCGGGTGACTGCGAGAACACCGGGCTCATCGCCGACGTCGTCTACCACGAGTTCGGCCACTCGGTGCACACGCAGGCCTTGATCGATGGCGTCGGCTTCTTCGACACCGCGCTGTCGGAGGGCATCTCCGACTATCTGTCGATGACGATCGTCGACGACCCGGGGGTCGGGCGCGGCTTCTTCTACGACGACACCCCGCTGCGCGACCTCGATCCGCCGGACTTCGAGTACCGCTGGCCCGAGGATCGCGGCGAGGTCCATGACGAGGGCCGCATCATCGCCGGTGCGCTCTGGGACCTCCGCAAGCTGATGGTCGCGAAGTACGGCGCCGCTGGCGTGTTCGCGACCGATCGCATCTGGTACGAGTCGACCCGGCGCTCGGTCGACATCCCGTCGATGTACCTCGAGGCGCTCGTGGTCGACGACGACGACGGCAACCTCGCCAACGGCACGCCGAACGTCTGCGAGATCAACGCCGCGTACGGGGCCCATGGCCTGTTCAGCGCCGGCGAGGCCGCGGAGTCGGTGTCGATCGTGCAGGGCCCCGATGGCATCGTCGTCGATCTGCAGGCCGCGCTGCCGAACTATCCCCAGTGCCCGGTCGGCGCCTCGCCGGTGCTTTCCTGGCAGGTGCGCGGCACGGGTGCGGTGAGCGAGACGGACATGTCGCCGGGATCGAATGGCGGTTGGACGGCGACCATCCCCCCGCAGGGCGCGGGCACCGTCGTGCAGTACAAAGTCGACGTCAACTACGACAACGGCACGGCCCGCTCGATGCCGGACAACTTCGTCGACCCCTGGTACGAGGTGTTCGTCGGGCCGACGATCCCGCTGTACTGCACCGACTTCACCGATGGCGCGGCGGGCTGGTCCCTCGTCGGCGACTGGGACGTCAGCGCGCCGCAGGGCACCGCGGGCAACCGCGATCCGTTCGCGTCGTTCGATGCCGATGGCACGGTGCTCGGCAACACCCTGTCGTCCGACGGGCTGTACCAGCCGGGAACCTCGGCGGTCGCGAGCCTGCCACCAGTGTCGACGCTGGGCTTCACCAACGTGCGCCTGCAGTATCGCCGCTGGCTCACCGTCGAGGACGGCTTCTTCGACCAGGCGCAGATCGTCGTCGACGGCGAGACCGCGTGGGCACAGTACGCCTCCCAGGTCGACGTGTTCGCGACGCTTCATCACGTCGATCGCGAGTGGAGGTTCCAGGACGTCGATCTCAGCGCCGCGGCGCAGGACGGCACCGTCGAGGTCGAGTTCACGTTGGACTCGGACGGCGGGCTCGAGTTCGGCGGCTGGACGGTCGACTCCCTGTGCGTGGTCGCGCTGGATCCCGCGGCCTCGCTGTGCGGCAACGGGGTGCTCGATGGTGTCGAGGCCTGCGACGACGGTAACGTCGTCGGCGGGGACGGCTGCGATCCGCTGTGCGCCCTCGAGCCCGTCGACCCGGGGACGACGGACGACGGTGGCTCCGACGGCACGGGGGACGATGCTTCGAGCTCCGGCGACGACGGCGGCCTCGATGCCGACGGTGGCCTGCTCGGACGCGGCTGCCGTTGCGACGCAGACGCAGGCGGCGGGCCGGCGTGGATCGGGCTCGTGCTGCCGCTGTGGTGGCTGCGTCGCCGTCGCGCGCGGTGACGCGACGCACCGCGCTGCGCGACGCAGATCAGGCGTCGCGCGGGGCGACGAGGCGCCTCCGCCCGTCGCTCGAGAGCGGGACGTCGGGCCCGTCGAGCTGCTCGCGATCCCACAGCTGGCAGGTCACCTGCTTGTGGTGCTGATCCAGCGCCTCGCAGTAGTTGGTGAACTTGCACCGGCGCACGGCCGCGCCTTGACCCGCCTCGATCTTGCGGAACCAGTCGGGATCCGCCAGCGACTGCCGTGCGGCGCCGACGACATCGGCGGCGCCCTCGGCGAGGATCGCCTCGGCCTGGGCGAAGCTGCAGATGCCGCCGGACACGACGACCGGGGTCGCCTTGCCCGAAGCATGGATCGCGGCGCGGATCCGCCGGGCGGCGTCGACGTTGCGTCCGAAGGGCCCGCGGGCGTCCGACAGCACCGTGGGCATGCACTCGTGCCCGCTCGGCCCCGTGTACGGGTAGGCCGCCGCGCCGAGCTTGGGCTGCGCGGCGTCCTCGAACTTCCCGCCGCGCGAGAGCGACAGGAAGTCCATGCCCGCGTCCGCGAACGCGACGCCGTAGCGCTCGGCATCATCCACCGTGCCGCCGCCGGCGATGCCCTCCTCGGCGAGGAATCGGCAGCCGACCGCGAAACCATCGCCCACCGCGGCACGCACCGCGGCGAACACCTCGAGCGGCAGTCGCAGGCGCGCCGCGGGCGAGCCGCCGTAGCCGTCGGTGCGATCGTTGAGCGGCGAGAGGAACGACGCCATCGTGTACGCGTGGGCGTAGTGCAGCTCGACGCCGTCGAAGCCGGCCTCGCGCGCGCGCACGGCCGCGGCTGCGAACAGCCCGGGTAGCGCCGTCGGCAGGTCGCGGATGTGCGGCACGTCGGTGTCGGTCACGCGCTCGCGGAAGCCCATGCGCAGCGCCTCGAGCTCGCGCGCAGCGAGCACTTCGGGCCAGCGGTCCTCGCCGAGCGCGAGCAGGCCCTCGCGCACCGCGGTGTCGTCGGCGGCGTCCGGCACCGCGGTGCGGTGACGATCCCCGATCGTCAGGTAGCGGCGGAAGAACGTCGCCGGCTCGGGGCGGCGACGGATGCCGAGGAAGTCGATGAGCTGGATGAACAGCCGGGTCTCGCCGTCGCTGCGGCGGCGGACCTCGTCGACGAGCGTGCGCAGGCCGGGGACGAAGCGGTCGTGACCGATCCGCAGCAGCGGCCCGCTGGGCACGTCGCGGATGCCGGTGGCCTCGACCACGACAGCGCCGGGGCGACCCTCGGCGAAGCGGCCATACCACTGCAGCACGTCGGGCGTGGTGAAGCCGGCCTCGGTCGCGCGCCACGGCACCATCGCGGGGATCCACGTGCGCCGGCGCAGCGCGACCGGGCCGAGCGCGATGGGCGAGAACCACCGCGCGCTGCGGGCCGCGTCAGCAGTGGGCCAGCCGCCGTCGGGGGGAGCGTGCTTGATGCGTTCGGCGGGCCGGAACATCGCGGCGCGCAGCATAGCATCGCCGCGTCGGCGACGACGCCGTCAGCCGACCGCGAGCGGCGGACCGCGGTGGTGCGCGGAACTCAGATCCTGGATCGGCCCCGCGGGTACGATGCCGGTCGGGTTGATGTGCGCGTGGCTGCGGTAGTAGTGCTGCTTGCAGTGCTCGAGGTTGCTCACCGCGGCGACGCCGGGGAGCTGGTACACGTCGCGCAAGAAGCCCCACAAGTTCGGGTAGTCGACGATGCGTCGCAGGTTGCACTTGAAGTGCCCGTGGTAGACGGCATCGAAGCGGAACAACGTGGTGTAGAGGCAGATGTCCGCCTCGGTGACGACGTCGCCGCAGAGGAATCGGCTCGCGCCCAGCCGCGTCTCCCAGCCGTCGAGCGCGGCGAACAGCTCGGCGACGGCGCGATCGTACGCGCCCTGCGTGCGGGCGAAGCCGGCCCGGTACACGCCGTTGTTGACGGTGCCGTACATCGCGTCGAGTGCCGCCTCGATCGCCGGTCGCAGCTCGATCGGCGCGAGGTCGAGTCGGCCGTGGCCGAGCGGCGCGAAGCGGGTGCTCATGATCCGCAGGATCTCGCGCGACTCGTTGTTGACGATCGTGTTCGCGACGCGATCCCACAACACGGGCACGGTGACGCGGCCGGTGAACGTCGGGTCGGCCGCGCGATAGACCTCCCAGAGGTAGCTCGCGCCGTGGATCGGATCGGGGACGACACCGTCGCCGGGGGTGAACGTCCAGCCCTGCTCGCCCATGTACGGGTGCACGACGGACACGGAGATCGCCTGCTCGAGACCGAGCAGCGCGCGGGCCACGAGGGTCCGGTGGGCCCACGGGCAGGCGAGGGCGACATAGAGATGATGCCGACCCGACTCCGCCGCGGCGGCCGGCTCGACGGTCCCGCGGAAGGTGGTCGGTGCTCGGGTGAACGCACCGCTCGAGTCGGTCGGGAAGCCCTGTTGCACGTGCCACGTGCCGCCGTCGAGATGACCCATGCCGCGAGGGTGCAGCAGCGGTGGGCGAACGACAACGGGCGAGTTGGCCCCATGAGCGGGCGCGTCCACGACGCGAGGAGGCGGGATCGAGCGTCCGGTCTGCGATCGCCCGCCCGCGGCGGCAGCCGAGGAAATCCGCCATGGCGGAGACCCGCGCGCGCGCCTATGCTGCGGCGCGCTGAAAGTAGGTCCCCGTGCTCCGACGTGCTCTGCTCGGCCTCGCTGTCCTCGCTGCCTGTGATCACGACGTCGACGAGGGCGTCTTCTCACCCAACTCGACGACGCCGATGCCGACGACCGTCGCGCCGACGCCCGAGCCGGGCACCGACGATGGTGCGTCGGAGTCGAGTGGGAGCAGCGGCGGCGGGTCCGGGACCTCGAGCGATGGCGGTCCCGTCGATCAGCCCGATCCGACGGCGAACGACACCGGTGCCGATCCGACGTTCGGCGATCCGGCGGAGAGCTCGAGCGGCGGCGTCGATCCCACGGGTGTCGATCCGACGGGCGTCGATCCGACGGGCGGCGGCGCGGGTGCGTGCTGCGAGGTGCAGATCGGCCCCGGCTGCGGCGACGCGGTGATCGAGGCGTGTGTCTGTGGGCTCGATGCCTTCTGCTGCTCGACGCAGTGGGACGACGTCTGCGTGGGCGAGGCGGCGGAGTGCGGCGCTGGTTGCGTCGGCGGAGGCGTCGGCGGGGACTGCTGTACGGCGCAGGCGGTGCCCGGCTGCTCGGACGCGGGCATCGAGGCGTGCGTGTGTGCCTTCGACGATTTCTGCTGCTCGACGGCGTGGGACGACACGTGTGTGCTCGAGGCGGCGGACTGCGGCGCTTTTTGCTAGGCGGGTGCCAGAGGCACGCGCCTCCGTGCCCGTGCCCGCGCCCGTGCCGGACCTGAAATAGTGCACGCCCCCTAGGGCGTCGAGCCGGCCGATGCCCCTCGCACGCTCCCCCGCGGCCCTCTTCGCCCTCATCACGGCCTGCTCCGCTCCGACGCAGGCCGTTCCTCCGAGCGTCGAGCCCACACCCGTCGCGTCCCCGCCCATCGAGCACGCGGGCTGCTTCATGCTCTCGCGCGTCGACGGCAGCGAGGCCCAGATCGTCCACCCGGAGGAGTGCGCCGCCGCGACACCCCCCGCGTCGACGTTCAAGATCCCCCACGCGCTGATCGCCCTGCAGCTCGGCATCGTGACCGATCCCGATGCGACGGTGCCGTGGGACAAGACCCCGCAGTGGATGCCGGCCTGGGAGCAGGACCACTCGTTGCGCACGGCGCTGCGCGACTCGGTGCTGTGGTTCTTCCAGCGCATCGCGCCGCAGATCGGCCGCGAGCGCATGGAGCACTGGCTCGCCGCGATGCACTACGGCAACGGCGACGCCTCGGGCGCGATCGACAAATTCTGGCTCGACGGCGGGGCCCTGCGGATCACCGGCCCCGAGCAGCTCGCGTTCGTCCAGGCGTTCTTCGCCGGCACGCTGCCGATCGAGAAGGTCCACGTCGACACGGTCTCGGAGCTCCTGCGCGCGCCGATCGATCAATGGGCGTCGCGTCTGCCCGAGGGCCGCACGATGCCCGCGACAACCGCGGAGTTCCGGGCCAAGACCGGGACCGAACGCGATCCCGCCGGCAACGTGACGTGGTGGGTCGGTGCGGTCGACGGGCCGCGCGGCCGCTGGGTCTTCGTCAGCCGCGTGCGCGCCCCCGGCGAGCCGTCGTCGCGCTCGCCGGCGGTGGCCGAGGGCGTCGCGGCCCTCGCGGCGGCCGGCGTGCTGTGACGCCCGGCCTTCGGTACCCTCGCGCAAACATGCGTCGTCTCGCGCTCGCGCTCGTCCTGTGTGATCTCGGCTGTCAGCCGCCGCCGCCCGCGGTGACGCCCGGCGGCGCGGCTGCGGCGGCCGTCGAGCCCGCGGCCACGCCAAAGGATCCGATGCCCGCGCGGCTCGCCGCCCTCGACGAGGCGATCGATCGCGAGCGCGTGCGCCTCGGGGTCCCCGGCGCCGCGATCGTGATCGTGAAGGACGGCAAGGTGATCCACACCCGCGGTTGGGGCACGCGCGCCGTCGCCTCGGACGCGCCGGTCGGCGCGGACACGCTGTTCGCGATCGGATCCACGACCAAGGCCTTCACCGCGATGCTCGCGATGATGGCGGTCGAGGCCGGCAAGCTCTCGCTCGACGCCCACCCGAGCACGTGCTTGCCGGGCTTCGCGATCCGCGGCGAGGGCAACGCGACGATCACCGTGCGCGACCTGATGACCCACACCAGCGGGCTGCCGACCGCCGACCTCGCGTGGTCGACCGGGTCGATGACCAGCGACGAGCTCATCGCGCTGCTCGGCGAGATCGAGCCGGTCGCCGGGGTCCGCAAGGCGTTCCACTACCAGAACCTCGCGTACCTCGCCGCGGGGCAGTGCGCCGCGCGGGCCCTGGGCGGTGAGTACGAGGCGCTGCTGCGGGCGCGGATCCTCGATCGTGTGGGCATGGGCGACGCGACGCTGCGCATCGCCCAGATGCAGGCGCGCGCCGACGCGGCGCACGGTCACCATCGCGGTGCCGACGGCCGCACGCGCGAAGTGCCGATGCGCACGCTCGACGCCGTCGCGCCGGCCGGGGCGATCAACGCGTCGGCGGCGATGCTCGGCGGTTGGCTGACGGCCCTGGTCGCGCACGGCGTCGTCGACGGCAAGCCGCTGCTCGCCCGCGCCCAGTTCGACGAGCTGCTGCGGCCACAGTTCTCGGCTGGCCCGGGCATCGACTACGCGCTGGGCTGGCTGCGCGCCCGCGCGGGCAAGGACTGGTACTACAGCCACACCGGGGGCATCGATGGCTTCACGGCGCTCGTCGGCGTCGTGCCCGAGCGCGGCCTCGGCTTCGCCTTCTTGAACAACGTCGATCACGCCGACCTCCACGGCGTGGTCGCGCACGAGGTGCTCGCGCTGCTCGAGGACGCCCCGCCGCCGCCCGGCAAGCCCGAGGTCCCGTCGGTCGACGAGGTCGGCACGTACGGACTGCTCGGCGGCTTCAAGGTCGAGGTCGTCCGCGACGGTGAGCGCATCGCGGTCGTGGTCGCCGGCCAGCCGAAGTACCCGCTGGTGTTCGAGGAGGGCCGCCGCTATCGCCTGGGCGGCGCGGCGCCGGCGGGGTTCGGCGCGACGTTCCGTCCCACCGCGGCGGATCCGAAGCGCACCGAGATGCTGCTCGTGCAGCCCTTCGGCAACCTCGTGCTGCCGCGACTCTCGGCCGCCGAACTCGCTGCGGCCGCGACCGCGACCCCGTCGGCCGACATCCGCGAGTTGCTCGGCGTGTACCGACCCGCGGGCGCCAAGGACGACGCGAGCTTCGAGATCGCCGCGGTCGAGGGGCAGGGCGCGCTGATCGTCCCCGGTCAGACGCCCGCACCGCTGATGCGGACCGGCGTCGATCACTATGGCCTCGCCGGCTTGCCCGACGTGTTCTGGATCGAGCCGTTGCGCGCGGCTGCGGGCAAGCTGGTCACGGGCCTGCGATTGCACAAGCCCGACGGCGACCTCGAGCTGACGCTGGTGGCATCCTCGGCACCACCGCCGATCGCGATCGAGACCGTGCTCCGCAAGCGCGCCGCGGCCCACGGCAGCGCGAAGCTGGCCAAGCACACCAGCCTGCGCATCGAGAGCGCCCTGACGTTCGTCCACCAGGGCCTGCGCGGCCGCTCGGTGACGCTGCGCGCCGCGGGCGACAGGTGGGCCGACGACGTCCGCCTGCTCGGTGCCGGTCGCGAGATCGGCCGCGTGCGCCTCGGCTTCGACGGCGCGCCGTGGCAGCGCGTCTCGTTCGCCGCTGATCAGGAGCTCGAGCCCCTGGGCGCCCAGGCCATCGCCCTCGACGCGCCCTTCGACGCCATGGGTCCGGTCGCGAAGGAGTTCTCCAGCGCCGCGGTCTGGCGCAGCGGGACGGTCGGCAAGCGACCCGTCGTCGTCGTCCGCTTCACCACGGAGTGGGGCGCGGTCGTGCTCGACAGCTACGACGCCAAGAGCTTCCTGCTGCTGCGTCGCGAGCTCGACCTGCCGAGCGACGCCGATGGTGGGCGCACCCGCGAGACCCGCATGTACTCCGACTACCGTCGCATCGCCGGGGTGATGATCCCGCACGTCGTCGAGGTCGAGTCGGTGCAGGGCAAGGTCGTCGCCCGCGTGACCAAGGTCGCCTTCGACGAGGTCCTGCCGACGGACGCGTTCGCGGCCCCGAGGTAGGCGCGCGGCGTTCCTCCGCGAAAGGCTGGGCGCCCGCGCCGGGATCCGGCCGCCCCGGCCGCCCCGCTCTGCCGTACACTGCCGCGGCCGGGGCTGCCCGCGACCACCTGCGCCACGATGTCCCGCCGCCACACCTACGCCGCCGTCTTCCTCGTCGCCGCGGCCACGCTGGTGCTCGAGATCCTCCTGACCCGCATCACGTCGGTGGTCGCCTGGTACCACCTGGCGTTCTTCGTGATCTCCCTGGCGATGCTCGGGATGACCGCGGGCGCGGTGTTCGTGTTCGTCCGGCCCGGCCTCTTCCCCGCCGAAAAGGTCGGCGCGCGCATGGCCCAGTGCGCGATCGCCTTCGCCCTGGTGATGCCGCTGGCGATGCGCTTCGCCCTGTCGATCCCGCTCAGTCCGATCGCCGATCTCTCGGGCTTCTTCGCGATGCTGGGGTACGGCTGCCTGCTCGCGCTGCCCTTCGGCGTCGGCGGCGTGGTGTTGACGCTCGCGCTCACGCGCGCTGGGCTGCCCGAGGGTCGGGTCTACGGCGTCGATCTGATCGGCGCGGCGTTCGGCTGTGCGGCGGTCGTGCCGTTGCTGGCGTGGGTCGACGCACCCTCGGCCGTGTTCGTCGCAGCCGCCGTTGCGGCGCTGTCGGGCTGGGCCTTCGCCCGCGGCGCGGGCCTGCCGGCGCGCACCGGCCACGTCGCGCTGGTCGCCGCTGGGCTGCTGTCGATCAGCGCCGCGGTGAACGTCACCGGCGGTGGCGCGCTGCTCGGCCCGAAGTGGATCAAGGGCCTCGCGGAGTGGCCCGAGCGCTACAGCTACGTCGGTTGGAACACCTACTCGCGCGTGACGGTGGACCAGGAGATCGTCATGCCGCCGACCTTCTGGGCGGCGGGTCGCAGCGTACCGCCGGAGATGCTGAAGCCGATCCCGCAGCGGTGGCTGCTCATCGACGGCGCGGCGGGCACGGCGATGGCCGGCCTCGACACCGATCCCACCGACGGTCGCCCCGGTAGCGTGCAGGACCACGCGTACCTGGCGTGGGACGTCACCGCGTTCGCCCACGCGATGCGGCCCAAGGGCGGCGCCGCGGTGATCGGCGTCGGTGGCGGGCGCGACGTGCTCGAGGCGGCGCGCGTCGGTCACGACCCCGTCGTCGGCATCGAGCTCAACGGCCTCATCGTCGCGCTGCACCGCGACACCATGCGCGACTTCTCTGGCGTCGCCGATCTGCCGCACGTCGAGTTGGTCGAGGACGAGGCCCGCTCGTACCTCGCCCGCGACACGCGGCGCTACTCGGTGGTCACGATGTCGCTCATCGACACGTGGGCGGCGACCGGCGCGGGGGCCTATGCCCTGTCGGAGAACGGCCTGTACACGGTCGAGGCCTGGCGCGTGTTCATGTCGCGGCTCGAGGACGACGGCATCTTCACGGTGTCGCGCTGGTACAAGCCCGACTCGCCCGGCGAGACCGCGCGCATGCTGGCGCTGGCGTACCAGACGCTGTGGTCGGCGGGCATCGAGAAGCCGCGCGCCCACGTCATCCTGCTGCAGAACCAGCACATCGCGACGCTGCTCATGTCGCCGTCGCCGTTCTCGCGGCGCGACCTCGACGCGATGCAGAAGCTCGCGGTCGAGCGCGGCTTCAACATGATGCTGACGCCGCGCAAACTGCCGCTCAACCCGCTGCTCTCCGAGGTCGCGCAGCTCCCCGACGCCGCGACCCTGGCGAGCTGGGCCGACGGCCAGCTGCTCGATCTGTCGGCGCCCACCGACGCGCGGCCGTTCTTCTTCAACATGCTGCGGCCGTCGACGTGGTTCCAGCCGCCGCCCGAGGTGGATGCGCTGGACCTCGGCTTCCTCGGCAACCTCCACGCCACGCAGACGCTGGTGTACGCGACGCTGGCGAGCGCACTGCTCACGCTCTTCGCGGTGGTCGTGCCGCTGTGGCTGCGCCGCGGGGCGCTGGCGGGCTACGGCGGCCTCGATCTCGCGGCGGCCTGCGGCTACTTCGCGCTCATCGGCCTGGGCTTCATGTTCGTCGAGATGGGCCTGCTGTCGCGGCTCAACGTGTTCCTCGGCCACCCGACGCTCGCGCTGTCGGTGCTGCTGGGCGGCATCATCCTGTTCACCGGGTTCGGCTCTCTGGCCAGCTCGCGCATCGGGCTCGGGGCGGATGCGACCTCGCGCCGGTGGGCCCGGCTGTTCCCGCTGCTCCCCGCGGTGTGCATCATCACGGCGCAGCTCGTGCTCGACCCGGTGATGGCCGGTCTCGCCAGCGCCTCGACGCCGCTGCGCGTGGTCGTGAGCGTGGCCATCGTCGCACTGCCGGCGCTCGGCATGGGCCTGGGGTTCCCGCTGGGCCTGCGGCTGTGCGATCGCCTCGGCGGGCCCGATCGGCCGTCGCTGGGCCCGTGGATGTGGGGGCTCAACGGCGCCTGCGGTGTGGTGGCCAGCGGGCTCGCGCTGACGTGCTCGATGGCCTGGGGAATCCGCACCACACTCGTGCTCGGTGCATGTTGCTACGTGGCACTGCTCGTCTGTACCGCTCGCTTGAGCCGCGCACCCAAAGCGGGATAGCTTCGGCTCGCTCATGCCGGCCCCGTTGCTTTCCTGGTGGATGACGCTCGCGCTCGTGGCTCCCCCGGAACCGGAGGTCGCCCCTGGGCCGGCCACGGCGCCGTCACCGGCTGGTGACATCCGCCGCGGCTACGACGGCCCGCTGCAGGTCGAGCCCGACGCGACGGCCGCCGAGCCCGAGGTCGGGACGGCGGTCGAGCCGGTGCCGGTCGAACCCACGCCGGTCGAACCCACGCCGCCGCCCGTCGCCGCGCCCGAGCCGCTTCCCCCCGAGGTCGCCGCTGCGTGGACGATCGAGAAGAAGCGCCCCGCGCCGCGGGCCCTGTCGACGATCGACGGCTACGGCTACCCCGACTCCGAGATCGCGACGATCGGCAAGCGCCGCGTCCACTTCATGCCCGGCATCTCGGTGCGCAACCAAGTCGGCTACGTCTCGCCGTTCACCCTCGATCGCTTCGGCCAGAAGTACTCCGAGGGCGGCATGACCACCGGCCGCATCCGCGTGAACCCGACCTTGGCGATCGGCAAGAAGGTCAAGCTCGTCGGCAACCTCGACCTCGCCAACGGTCGGTGGGCGCCCGATGGCTCCGACGATCCGGTGATCGACGCGATCATCCAGAACGGCCAGCCGCCGCCGCGGTCGCGTCTGCGCATCGTCGATCCTCGCGAGCTCTACCTCGAGTGGCGCACGGCGATCGGCCTGCTGCGCGTCGGCCAGCAGGCGTTCACGTGGGGCCAGGGCATGCTCGCCAACAACGGCAACTTCGTCGATCGCTACGGCGACATGCGCTTCGGCGACGACGGACCCGGCGACATCTTCGAGCGGGTGCTGTTCGCGACCAAGCCGTTCCAGAATCGCATCGGCAGGATCAAGGACCTCGCGATCGCGATCGGTGGCGACCTGGTCTATCGCGACGAGCGGGTGAACCTGCTCGACGGTGACCTCGCGGGGCAAGGACTCATCGTGCTGCGCTACCAGCCCGAGAAGAACCCCAGCAACCACATCGGCGGCTACGCGGTCTACCGCAAGCAGAAGAACGCAGACGACGGCGACGTGTACCCCGACGACGATTCCCTCGAGGTCGGCGTCGCCTCCGTCACGGGGCAGGGCACGCACTGGATCTCCGATCGCCTGCAGCTGATCGGCGCGTTCGAGACCTCGTTCATCTTCGGGCGCACGACCTCGGCGCGCGACCAGTACGGCGCGCACAAGATCGCCCAGGGCGGCGCGGTGGCCCGCGGCTACGTCGGCAAGCACGACAGCTGGCTGGTCGGCCTGGATACCGGCTTCGCGACCGGCGATCCGAACCCCACGGATCGGTGGATCAACAACTTCACGATGGACGCCGGTCACACGGTCGGCCTGGTGTTGTTCAACCAGGTCAACGCGTGGCGCTCGGCGCAGACCCAGATCCTCGCCGAGAACGGCGAACTCACCGGCGTGCCGCTCAACGGCACCCAGTTCCTGCCCACGCGCGGCGGCGTGTCGAACGCGCTCTACTTCCACCCCAAGGCTCGCTACTCGCTGTGGGAGCGGCTCGAGATCTGGGGCGGTCCGCTCGTCGCGTTCGCGCCCGTGCCGATCATCGATCCGTACACCACACGCTTGGGCGGAGGCACGCCGACCAACAGCGCCGGCGGCGATGGGGCCAAGCGCTACTACGGCACCGAGCTCGACGTCGGCATCCGCGGTCGCGTCGACATCCGGAACTTCTGGTTGATGGCGGGACTGCAGGGCGGCGTGTTGCTGCCCGGGGCCGGGCTCGCCAATGCGATGGGCAACGCGGACAAGGCCGTCGGCGCGGTGTGGTTCCGGACCGAGATCCGGTACTGAGTTGCGGATGAACGCGAAGCGTTCGCCCGCGACGAAGGCAAGGAGCGAAGCGACGGAGGGATGGGAGGCTCCGGCGGGCTTTGCCCGACGGAGGGACGGGCCGTCCCTTCCCATTGCTTGGTCGTTGCGGTGCGGCCGCGCGTCCCTGCGGCCGCATTCCGGCCGCATTCAGGCGTGTCGCAGTGTGACGTGGCTCGCCAATCTGTCCCTCGTCGGTTGCCGCGGGCCATGGGCGTGGGCCACACTGGGGTGGTGATGCGGCGGATCATGCCGGTGGTGTTGGGCGCGATCGTGTCGGTGCCCGCGGGGGCGCACGCGGACCAGCGCTCGCAGGATCCGACGGCCGTGACGCCGCCGCCCGCCACGACGCCGCCGGCCGTGACGCCACCGCCCGCCGCGACGCCGCCCGCGACGGCTCCACCGCCGAGCGCCGCCCCGCCGCCGAGCGCTACGCCGCCCGTGGCCGCCCCGGTCGAACCGCCCGCGACGACGCCGCCGGTCACGACGACGCCGCCCGCGACGACGCCGCCCGCGACGACGCCGCCCGCCGCGACGCCGCCGATCACGACGGCCCCGCCCGCGACGACGCCGCCCGCGACGACGCCGCCCGCAACGACGCCGCCCGCGACGACGCCCCCCGCAGCGACGCCCCCCGCGACGACGGCTCCGATCACGACGGCCCCGCCCGCGACGACGCCACCGACGACCGCCCCGACCGCAGTGGTCGATCCCGCCGCGCCCGCGCCGATCCCCGACGCGGCCTGGGCGGCGATGAAGGACAAGCCGGTGATCCTCGAGCGCACCGCGGGCGAGCCGGTGAAGGGCAAGCTCATCGCGCACGAGGGTACGCACGCGGTCGTGCTGCAGGACGACGGCGCGGTGACGTCGGTGCCCAAGCAGGAGGTCGCGGCGCTCAAGTCCGCCGACGCGGTGCCACCGTCCGACGCCACTCCGCCCGCCGCACCGGCCCCGGACGCGCCCAAGCCCGCGACGCCGACGAAGCCCAAGGACGACTGGAAGTGGCACAAGCTCGGCCTCTTCACGACGCACGGCATCGCGTACTCGCGCTGGCGAACCCCGCACTACGTCTCGGGCGGCGCGACCTACAACCTCGACGGCGGCGTGGGATTCAACTTCGGCCCGCGCTTCGGCGTGTATGCCCTGGTCGGTGGCGCCGTCGGGGCTCGGCTGCGCGACAAGACCGTGCGCGGCAACTACGGCCACTTCGCGCTGTCGTTCCTCGTGCGCCGCAAGTACGTCGCGTTCATCCCCGGGATCGGCCTCGCCGTCTCGGGTCGTCGCGGCCCCGATGATCAGCGCGTGCGCGAGACCGGCGTCGCGATCCCGATCAAGCTCATGGGCCTGATCCCGATCAAGAAGGCGGGCCGCGCCGACGAGCTGCAGATCATGGTCGGGATCGGCTACGACCTGGCGATCCTCGCCAACACCCGACCGCTGAACAGCATCGCGTTCCAGGTCGGCGTCGCGCGGTTCTAGCCGTCGGCGTCGCCGACCTCGGCGTCGCCGACCTCGGTGTCGCCGACCTCGGTGTCGCCGACCTCGGTGTCGCCGACCTCGGTGTCGTGGGACGACTCGGGGGCCGGTGAGTCGGCGTCGACCTGTGGGAGGTCGGCGAACCGCGCCGCGGTGCGGGTCCCCTGGCGCTGCAGGGCCGCCCGCGCGCGCTCGAGCTCGCCGCGCAGGGTGACCGTCTCGAGCCGCGAGGCCTCGGCGTCGGCCCGCGCGTCGGCGGCGTCGGCCCACGCGCGCGCGACCTGGCTGGTGCGCTCGGCCTCCTCCTGACGCCGGCATTCGGCGACGGCCAACGGGAGGTCATCGGCCGCGACGCCGGTGAACTCGCGCCGCTCGCGGTCGCGCTGCCCGTGCTCGACCTCGACGCTACCCTGCGGCACCGCGGCGCCGGCGGCGAACTGCCGCCCGCGATCGAGCTCGACGGTGGTGGTGCGGAAGACCTCGATGCAGCGCTGGAAGACCAGGCTCGGGGTCGGCAGGCAGTGACCGTCGACCCGCTGCTCCCCCCGGGGGCACTGCTCCGTTTCGACGTAGGTGGGCATGCAGGCGACGACGGATCCCCAGATCGCCGCGGTGGAACACGCGCTTCGCAAGATCATGGGGACTCTGTCCGCGCCGGCCTCGCGGTGGATCCACCGTGCGACCGCGTGTCGCGTGGGCGGCGTGGCCGCGACATCGCCGAATCCCGGGAACCTCACGGTCGCTCGATCGAACGTGACTCCTAGGGGGTTCGATGGACCAGCAAGCGCGCAGCGGTTCCGGTTTCAGGCAGGTCGCGTCGATCCTGACGTTTGCCGTCGTCGCGTCCGCGGCCGCGACGGCCCGCGCGGACGAGCCCGCGCCACGGTTCCGGCAGGGCCCGCTGGGGCGGTACGTGCAGCTGTCGCCCGAGCAGGCGGCGCTGGTCGCCGCGACGCCACGCCAGCAGAACAGCACGCACACGATCTTCCTCAACCGCTGCCCCGGCGGCATCACGATCACGCAGGGCCTCGCGGACGACTCGCGCGCGAACGTGTCGAGCATCGTCACCGGGTCGATCAACCTGCCGCCGTATCCCCATGGGGACGCGGCGTGGGCCGAGCTCGTCCAGGGCACGCGCGAGATGTTCGCGCCCTTCGGCGTGACGATCACGGACGTCGATCCCGGGCAGGCGCCCCACGACGAGGTCGTGATCTGCGGCTCGGACGTGCAGGCGGGCTTCGAGGGGGCCGCCGGCGTCGCGCCGTTCACCTGCGCCGCCATCCCCAACGCCATCACCTACGTCTTCCCGGAGACCATCGGCAACGACGCGCGGTTCACCATCGAGACCATCGCGCAGGAGGCGGCCCACGCCTGGGGACTCGATCACTTGTTCAAGTGCGAGGATCCGATGACGTATCTGCTCGACTGCGGCGACAAGAGCTTCCAGGACGGCCAGTACCCCTGCGGCGAGTACGAGGCCCGCGCATGCAACTGCGGCGGCAACACCCAGAACGCGTACCAGCACATCCTCGGCCTCTTCGGCGCGGGCATGCCCGACACGCAGGCGCCGAGCGTCGCGATCACGAGCCCCAGCGACGGCGCCGTCCTCGACGTCGGCGCCGACTTCGAGATCGCGATCGACGTCGCCGACGACCTCGAGGTCAGCGTCGCGAACCTCTACGTCAACGGTAGCCTCGCCAGCACCGACGACACCGCGCCGTTCGGCCCGTGGCCGGTCCACGACACCCCCGAGGGCCGGCACGAATTCCAGGTCGAGGTCATCGACGCCGCGGGCAACCTCGGCACCAGCGACGTCGTGACGATCGAGGTCGGCGACGCTGCCCAGGGCGACGGCGGCGAGGGGACCGACGGCGGCGAGGGGACCGACGGTGGCGAGGACGATGCGGACGACGGCGATGATCCCGGCGCGGGCGGGATCACGGGCGGTGCGATTCCCCCGGGCTATGGCCGCCGCGGCGAGCCGGCGGGTGGCTGTGCGACGGGTGGCCGACCGGGTGGCGCGGCGGGTTGGCTGGTGATCGGGTGGATCGTCGCGCGACGCCGCCGACGGCAGTCGTGGGGCGTCACGCGGCCGGCGGCGTGACGCGGCGCGGCGTCCGTCAGAGGGCGTCGAGCCTCGAGGCGAGGAAGCGACGCAGCCGCGGATCCACGGTCAGTCCGAGCGCACGGTCGAGGCTGTGCCGGGCGGACTCATGCTCACCGGCCTGCGCCTGCAGGTGCGCGAGCGCGACCCACCAGGGCTGGTGATCACGGACGCGCGCGGGATCGATCGACGCCAGGATGCCGAGACCGGCCCGGGGATCGCCGCTCGCGTGCGCGACGGCGACGCTGAGGCCGATCTGCGCGCCGATCGTCGGATGGTGCTCGATCAGGCGACGGTACAGCCCGACGATCTCGGGCCAAGGGACGACGCCGGTTCGCGCGCGGTCGCAGTGCGCGGCTTGGATCGCCGCCTCGAGCTGGAACGGGCCGATGGTTCCGCGGCGCGCCGCGGCGTTCAGCCAGGTGTGCCCGCGGGCGAGGTGCGCTCGATCCCATCGGCTCGGGTCCTGATCGAGCAGCGGCACGAACACGCCGTCGCGCCCGCACTGCGCAGGACGCCGGGCCTCGACGAAGTGGAACAGCGCGAGGAGGCCGAGGGCCTCCGGTTCGGTGGGGAGCTGGCCGGCGACCAGCTCGGCGAGTTGGAACGCCTCCCGGCGGAGATCATGGCGGAGGTCACCGTCGTCGAGCGCACCGGGCTGGCCGAGCGTGTAGGCGCCATAGATCGCCTCGAGCACCGCTGCCCTCCGCGCGGTGAGGTCGGTCGACTCGGGCTCCTCGAACGGGACGCGGTTCGCCCGCAACTTGGCCTTCGCCCGCACGAGCCGCTTGGTGAGCGTCTCCGGCGACACGAGGAACGCGCCGGACATCGCCTTGGCCTCGAGTCCGAGCACCGCTTGGAGCATGAGCGCCGGCCGGATCGCGGCGTCGATTGCCGGGTGGGCGCACACCAGCATCAAGCGGAGGCGATCATCGCAGAGGCGCAGCGGGTCGCCGTCGCTCGTGACCGCTGCGAGGGCGGCGGCGACATCGGGCCGCTGCCGTAGCGCGTCATGGCGGCCGCGATCGATCAGACGCCGCCGCGCGACGCTCGACAGCCACCGCTCGGGCTCGCGGGGGACACCGGATCGCGGCCAGGCCTCGAGCGCCGCTGCTAGCGCGTCACCCAACGCATCCTCGGCGCCCGCGAGGTCGCCGCTGCGTCGCGCGAGGTGGGCGACGAGTCGCCCATACCCCGTGCGAGCGGCGGACTCGGCGGCCCGCGCAGCGTCGAGCCGTTCCCGGTTCACCGGGATTCCAGGGCCCGGATCGGACGCACCTCGGTGCTCCCGCGCAGGCTGCTCGGGCTGCGTTCGGCCCATCGTATCGCCTCGTCGAGCGAGGGCACCTCGATCACCAGGTAGCCCCCGAGCATCTCCTTGGTGTCGGCGAACGGTCCGTCGTGGATCTGCCGTTGCTCGCCGCGCACGCGGATGGTGGTCGCGGTGTACGGGGGCTGCAGCGCGTGGCCGGAGCGCGCGACGCCGGCGGCGTGGAGCGCCCCGAGGTAGGCGCGCCACGACTGCCAGTGCGCGGCCGCGGATGGATCGTCGGGCTCGAGCTCGAGCTCGGGCGCGGGGGAGTGGAAGAGCAGGAGGTACTCCATGGCGTGGACTCCGGGCAGGGCGCTGACTCTCGAACCGCGGTGACGCTCGGCGCGGCGATCATCGCCACGGCTTGAGCACGAGCTTGCCGATGCTCGCGCGGGTTTCGAGCAGCTCGAGGGCGAGCTGGGCCTCGGCGAGCGCGAGGGTCCGGATGCTCGGGGTTCGCACCACGCCGGTCGCGACGTCGGCGACGAGCGCCGCGAGTGCAGGCCCGGCGACGTCCGGCCGCTCGAGGAACCAGTGACCGATGTTGAAGCCCGCGATCGACTGATTCGCCGCGGGGGCGTAGAGCAGGCGATCGATCGCGCCCGGCGACAGCGTCGCGGCGCGCCCGCTCGCCGCGCCGAACACGACGAGCCGGCCGAACGGGGCCAAGCAGCGCAGCGTCGCCTCGAGAGCGTCGGCGCCCTGGGCCTCGAGCGCGACGTCGACCCCGCGACCGTCGGTCAGCTCCAGCACCCGCGCTGGCCAGTCCTCGGTTGCGACGACGACGGCGTGCGCACCCATGCTCCGTGCCGACTCGACCTTGCTCGGATCGCCGACCAACGCGACGACGCGCGCTGCCCCCAGCTGGCGCGCGATCTGGATCGCGAAGCCTCCGACGCCGCCCGCACCCGCGGTGACGAGGACGCTCTGGCCCCGCTGCAGCCGGGCCGCCTCGGTGAGCATCAGCTTGGCGGCGGTCCCCGCCACGGTGAGCACGCAGGCCACGTCGAGATCCATGCCCGCCGGCACGGGGACCACCGTCGGCGCGTAGCTCACCGCGAACTGGGCATGGCCGCCGTAGCCGTTCGGTCCGGCGAGGGCGAAGACGGCGGCACCGATCGTCGTCCCCGCGACGCCGGGTCCGACGGCGACGACGTGCCCCGCGATCTCGCCGCCGGGCACGTAGGGGAACTCGGTCTCGAACGGGTAGGTGTCCCCGCGCCGCCGCTTCACGTCGGAGAAGTTCACGGCGGCGGATTCGACGCGGATGAGCACCTGGCCAGGGCCAGGCGCGGGCGTCGGCACCTCATCGATCGAGACGCGGGCGTCGCCGCGGCGATGGACACGCGCAGCGAGCATGGTCGAGGGGACGGGGGAAGGGGTGATTCGGTCGGTCATCGTCGACTCCTGGTCCGCGCGTGGGCGGGCTCTGCCGAGAAGTCGAACGAGCGGGCCGCGAACGGACCGCGACCACCGAGTTTTCGTTCACGTCCCCGCGATCGTCGACCACGGCGCCCAGGCCTCCCCGCCCAGCGCGACCCAGGTCGCGACGAGGTCCAGCATTCGATCTGCCGCGGGGACCTTCGACTCCCCGACGAGCGCCGCGGCGCGTCGCAGGTGATCCGTGGCGCGGTCCCTCGTATCGGCGAAGACGCGCGCGGCGGCGAGCTCGGCGCGGGCCCGCTCGCGCGGGGACGTGTCGTCGCTGCGGGCGTAGTGCTCGAGCGCCGCAGCGATGTGGGCCTCGGCGCGGGGGCGGCCGGCGTCGCCGAGGCGCAGGGCCGTGATCGCGGCCTCGAGCTCGGTCCAGCCGACGGTGTCGTCGGAGAGGCGGCCGCGCGACAGCGTGAGCGCCCGATCCCACGCCACGATCGAGCCCTCGGGATCGTCGAGTTCGCGGCGGGCCCGGGCGACGAGGGTCCAGAGGTTCGCGCCGCCGTCCCCTTGGGTCTCGCCGCCGCGATCGAGGGCGGTCGCGGCGTGGCGCAGGGCGTCCTCGGGGCGGTGCACCTCGAGCGCGGCGACGGCGAGGTTCTGCAGCGAGATCATCACGCGCGCGTCGTCGGGCGCATCGGTGCGCTCGAAGATCGCGAGCGCCTCGAGCAACGTGCGGTAGCCGCGGTCGTGGTCGCCGAGCTGGCGCTGGACCATGCCGAGGTTGCCGAGCACGAGCCCGGAGTAGGGGTGGAACTCGCCGTAGTCCGCGACGGCCGCGGCGTGGGCCCGCTCGAGGTTCACGACCGCGTCGCGCAGCCGGCCCAGCTGGATCTGCACGACGCCCAGGACGTTGATCGCCGCGATCGCGTCGGGGTGACCGGGACCGGCGTGCCGCTCGACGAGCGCGATGGCCTCGAGGAGCGCGGGCTCGGCGAGCTCGAGCTGGCGCGTCTGACTGCGGATCGTGCCGAGCGTCGTCAGGGCGGAGGCGCGGGCGTCCGGCGGAGCGTCTTCGGCGAGGGCCTCCGCGAGCGCGGCTTCGGCGTCGGCGGTGCGGCCCATCGCGAGCAATGCCTGACTCGCGGTGGCCCCGATCGCGGCGCGGCGCTCGGGCGTCGGCGCGATCGCCAGGGCGAGGTTCGACCACCGCAGCGCGTCCCCGTGATCCCCCTGCCACGTCGCGCCCAGGGCGAGGTTGCACGCGGCGTCGGTCGCGAGCGTGTCGTCGCCGAGCTCGTACGCGCGCAGGTACGCGTCCTCGAGCACCGGCATCGCCTCGGGCCACCGCGCGCGGCGGGCGAGCACGGTGCCGAGCAGCGCGCGGGCCTCGGCCGCGAGCCGCGGATCCGCGGTGGCATCCGCCCGATCGCGCAGGCCCTCGGCCTCGCCGACCTCGAGCTCGGTACCGCTGAGCAGCATGGCGGCGCGGGCGGACGACACCTCGCGGGAGAGCGCGCGCGCCTCGGCCGTCGCGGCGCCGCCGGTGGGCACCCGCGCAGTGCAGCCCCGCGGCGGATCGAGTCGCTCCGCGGCCGCCGCGGCGCTGCTCGTGACGCTCGGGTTCGCCGCTTCGACGAGGCCGGCGAGCTCGTCGAGCGCAGCGACGCGATCGTCGAGGCAGCTGAGCGCCGCGTCGCTCGGCGCGGGGCTGCGACACACCTCGTCTTGGGCGGCGATCCACGCCTGCGCGTAGGCGTCGAACGTCTCGACCACGCGCGCGGCGGTCATGCCGGCGTAGGGGACCGGCGCGTCGACGAGCGCGGCCTGCAGTGCCCGCGCCCGCGTGGGGTTCCACGCCGCATCGAGGCCATCGTGGCCGCGACAGCGCGCAGGCATCCCGATGGCCGGTGCTGCGACCACGGCGAGCGGCGCCAGCACGGCAACTGCCAAGCTCGCCGCGAGCCAGCGCGATCGCGTGCGGCTCGCGTCCTCGATCGCGGTGGCGAGGGCCTGCATCGTCGGCCAGCGGCGGTGCGGATCGACCGCGAGTCCGCGCTCGATCACCCGCCACAGCGCGCTCGGGGCCCGATGTCGTGGGCGCGGACGCCGATGGCCGGCGAGCACCTCGGCGCGCAGGGCCGGCAGATCGTCGCCTGCGAAGGGGCGGCGACCCGCGAGCGCCTCGAACAGCGCCACGCAGTACGCGAATTGATCGCTGGCCGCGTCCGAGCGGGCCCCCGCGAACTGCTCGGGGGACATGTACGCCGGCGTGCCGAGCAGCCCCGAACGCGCGGTGCCCTCGAGCGTGGTCTCGTCCAGCTCGGCGGCCCGGCCGTGTGCCGACGCCAGGCCGAAGTCGACGACGCGCACGCGCGGGCGACCATCGTCGCCGCGGGCGACGAGCACGTTGTGGGGTTTGAAGTCGCGGTGCACGATGCCGAGCGCGTGCGCGGCCGCGAGCCCGTGGGCCGCGTCGAGGTATACCGCCACGATCTCGCGCCACGTTCGACCGCGCTGCCACGTCGCGAGCGGCTCGCCGTCGACGAACTCCATGGCGAACCAATCGGCCCCCGCCTCGAGCACCGCGACGACGTTGGGGTGGGCGAGCCGGGCCAGGGCCCGTGCCTCGTGACGCAGCCGCGGCAGCTCGGGCGCCGCGACGCCGGGGTGCATGCGCTTGATCGCGACGCGCCGATGCAGGAGCGGATCGTCGGCTTCGTAGACCACGCCCATGCTGCCGCGGCCGACCTCGCGGCGGACGAGGTAGCGATCGATGCGGGCCGGGGTCGGCGGCTCGGTGCCGTGACCAGGGTCGCGATCGGTCGTCGCGCTGTCGAGGGCGCGGGCGACCCCGGCGATCGCGAGGCGACACGACTCGCAGGCGCTCGCGTGGGCGAGGGCGGCGCGTCGCAGCCCCTCGTCGCAGTTCGGCTCGACGATCGCGAGCAGCTCGTCGACCTCGAGACATCCGCGCCCTGCGATCGCACCGCCCGACAAACCCGCGTATGGTAGCCGGAGCATGTCGGACGCGCCGCGACCCGCCGAGGTTTTCTGCGCGGCGCTGCCCGAGGCGGTGCGCGCGGCCTGGTCGGCGATCGCCGAGCTCGACGCGATCCTCGCGCACGCGCATGCCCAGGCGTGCTCGTCCGAGGCGGCGGGGCCGAGCCTCGCGCGCCACCTCGCCTCCATCGCCGCGCGCGTGGCCGAGCTGCCGCCGTCGGCCGCCGCGATCGAGCGCATCGATCACGCGGGCATCGCCCTCGCCGACGCCTGTGCCGACGGCGACCCGCGGGCGGTCGCGGCGTTCACCCGCCTCCACCTCGGCGACATCGACCACGCGATCGGCCGCGCCCGGGCGCCCGCGCACCTCGTCGAGGACATCCGTCAGATCGTCCTCGCGAAGCTCCTGCCGCCGGGCCGCAAGCTCGCGCGCTACGGGGGCACCGGCGCGCTGCAGAACTGGATCCGCGCCGTCACCGTGCGCGAGTCGATCTCGGTGCTGCGCAGCACCGAGGCGCCTGCCCTCGACGAGGACGCTGTCGCCGAGGTCGCGGCCGGCGGCGATCTCGAGCTCTCGTTTGTCAAGGGCACCTACCGCGCGCAGTTCCGCGACGCCTTGCGCGAGACGTTCGCCGCGCTCGACCCCGAGGATCGGGCGGTGCTCCGCTATCGCTTCCTCGACGGCCTCACCCTCGATCAGCTCGCGGTGGTGCTCGGGGTCCATCGGGCCACCGGCGCCCGCTGGCTCGCTCGGCTCCGCGACGAGCTCGTGCGCGGGGTCCGGTCGCGGCTGTGCGACGCCATCGGGGTCGACCGCGCGGAGTTCGACGGCATGCTCGCCCTGGTCCGCAGCAACCTCGAGATCACGATCGGCGGCCTGCTCCGCGACGCGCCGCGGTCGTGAGCCGCGGCGCCGTCGCGGTCGTCGTCTCCGACCGCGACGCGCTCCGCGAGTTCATCGGGCTGCCGGCGTGATCAGCCCGAGTCGCGCGCCCTGGGCGTCGCGCACGAAGCTGAACCGACCGATCCCCGGGATCGCCATCGGTTCGCCCTCCGCCTTGCCGCCGTTGCGCGCGAGCCGACCCAGCGCCGCGTCGAGATCGGGCACGTGCACGTAGGGGAGCCAGTGCGCGGGGATCCCCGCCGCGGGCGACTGCATGATCCCGCCGCGCTGCTTGCCGGCGCTCTCGAGCATGTAGTACGTGCTGCCGCCCGGCATGTCCGTCGCGCTGTGCGTGTAGCCGAACGCGGCGGTGTAGAACGCGAGCGCCGCCTTCGCGTCGGGTGACCACAGCTCGTTCCAGTGGAACGAGCCCGGGCCCTTGGCCTCCGCGTTGTCGCCCTGCAGCGGGCGGAAGAGCATCAACGGCGCGCCGTGGGGATCCGCCACCGGCTGCATGCGACCGACCGTCGGCACCTCGAACGCGTCCATGAGCAGCTTGCCGCCGTTCGCGGTCACGCGACGCGCGGTCGCCTCGACGTCGTCGACCGAGACGTACGACACCCAGCTGGGCTGCTTCACGCCCTGGGGCAGCGGGGCGATGCCGCCGACCGAGGCCTCACCGGCCTTGATCATCGGGTAGGTGGTCCCGGCCATCGCGAAGTCCTCGACCGTCCATGGCAGGACCTCGGTGTAGAACCGGCGGGCCGCGCCCGCGTCGTTGCTGAGATACTCGAACCAGTTGAAACGTCCGGCGTCGATCGACATCGTCTTGGCGTCCTCGTGAACGGGTGGCGCGAGGGGAGAGGTGGGCCATCCACCCCTCGCCCCTGGCTTCGGGGGCTGGTCGAACGACGGCCGGGCCACTCGACAGGGGCCCCAGAGAATTTCTCGATCGCTCTGCAACGCCGCGGAATCACTCGGGTCAGAGAAAAGTTCGCGGCGGCTGTCGATCGCGGGCCCGCCCGATCGACCCTCGTGCGGGGCCACGATCGTCCCCCCGGAGTTTCCCATGCAGTTCCTCCTCCTCATCTACGAGTCCGAGTCCGCCCGAGCCAGCCGCACCGAGGCCGACAACCACGCGATGTTCGCCGAGTACAATGCGTTCACCGCGTCGATCAAGTCTGCGGGCAAGATGATCGCCGGCGACGCGCTGCAGCCGGTCGAGACCGCGACCACCCTGCGCATCCGCGACGGCAAGACCCTCATGACCGACGGGCCGTTTGCCGAGACCAAGGAGCAGCTCGGCGGGTACTACCTCGTCGAGGCCAACGACCTCGACGACGCGCTCTCGATCGCCGCGCGGATCCCCGCGGCGAAGACGGGCAGCATCGAGGTCCGTTCGATCGTGGTCTGGACGTGATCCTGGCGCGGGGGCGGGTATGCTTGCCCCTCCGGTGGCCGTCGACGCCCGCGCCGAGCTGCAGTCGTTGATCCGCGAGCACCACGCGTGGGTGCTCGCGCGCGTGGTCCGTCAGGTCCACGACCTCGAGCTGGCCGAGGACGCGCTGTCGCGGGCGATCGAGGCCGCGCTCGTACAGTGGCCCGAGACCGGCGTGCCCGAGGCGCCGCGGGCGTGGCTCGTCCGCGCCGCCCGCAACAAGGCCATCGACGAGCTGCGACGTCGCGCGTCGTGGGCCCAGAAGAGCCGCGACGTGACGCTGCTCGGCGAGCTCGACGCCCAGCCCGAGACCGACGACGTGCCGATCCGCGACGACATGCTCCGGCTGCTGTTCACCTGCTGTCATCCGGCGCTGGCCGAGGACGCGCGGGTCGCCCTGACGCTGCAGGTGGTCGGCGGGCTGCAGGCCGACGAGATCGCCCGGGCGTTCCTGGTCCCCGCCGCGACGATGTCGCAGCGCTTGGTCCGGGCGAAGCGGAAGATCCGCGACGCGGGTGTGCCGTACCGCGTGCCCGGTCCCGACGAGTTCGGCGAGCGCGTCGACGGCGTGCGCGCGGTGGTCTACCTGGTCTTCAACGAGGGCTACTCGGCGACCCACGGCGAGGCGTTGGTGCGCCATGATCTCTGCCGCCACGCGATCCGGCTCGGCGAAGCCCTGCTCGAGCTGTTCGACGGCGATGGCGAGTGTGCCGGCCTGGTGGCGTTGATGTGGCTGCACGAGTCGCGCCGCGCGGCGCGGCAGGACGCCGCGGGCGATCTGGTGCTGCTCGCGGATCAGGATCGCGACCGCTGGGATCGGGCGCAGATCGAGCGCGGCACCGCCTTGGTGACGATGGCGCTGCGCCGCGGGCCGCCGGGGCCCTACGCGCTGCAGGCCGCGATCGCGGCGGTCCACGCCAACGCGCCCGATGCCGCATCCACCGACTGGCCGCAGATCGTCCTGCTCTACGATCGCCTGCTCGCGGCGATGCCGACCGCGATCGTCGCGCTCAACCGTGCGGTCGCGCTGGCGTTCGCGCGCGGCCACGAGGTCGGGCTGCGCGCGATGGACTCCCTGGGCGAGGCGCTCGCCGAGTACTTCCTGTTCCACGCCGCGCGTGCCGATCTGCTGCGCCGCTGCGGCCGAGCGCACGAGGCGGTGCAGGCCTACGAACGCGCGCTCGCGCTGTGCCGCAACGATGCCGAGCAGAGGTTCCTGCGCGCACGGATCGCGGCGGTCCGCGGTCGCACGTGATCATCGATACGCCTCGGCCTGCAGCGTGAACAGCCGCGCGTAGCGGCCGCCCTGCTCGAGCAGCGCGACGTGGCTGCCGCGCTCGATGATCCGACCGCCCTGCAGCACGACGATCTCGTCGGCCATGCGCACGGTCGAGAAGCGGTGCGAGACCAGCACGACCATCTTGTCGGTGGCCAGCCGGCGCACGCGCTCGAAGGCGTCGGCCTCGGCCTCGGCGTCCATCGCCGCCGTCGGTTCGTCGAGCACGACGAGGTCGGCCTTGTCGCGCATGAACGCGCGGGCCAGCGCGATCTTCTGCCACTGCCCGCCCGACAGCTCGCGGCCGCCGGGGAACCATTTGCCGAGCTGGGTGCGGTAGCGATCGGGCAGCTCGCCGATGAAGCCGTCGGCCATGCCCGCCTCGGCGGCGCGCTCCCAACCATCGGCGTCGGCGAAGCGAGCGACGTCGCCGGCGCCGATGTTCTCGCCGACGAGCAGCTGGTACCGCACGAAGTCCTGGAAGATCGCGCCGACGCGGGCGCGCAGCGTCGGCGGATCCCACTGCTTCAGGTCGAGCCCGTCGAGGAGGATCCGCCCCGCGGTGGGCTCGTACAGCCCCGCGAGCAGCTTGATGATCGTGGTCTTGCCCGCGCCGTTGTCCCCCACCAGGGCGAGCGCGCGACCGGGTCGCAGGACGAAGTCGATGTCGTGCAGCGCCGGCTCGGTCGCGCCGGGATAGGTGAACGAGACGCCCTCGAACACGAGGCCGCCCCCGGGGGTGGGCCCGACCGTCTTGCTGCCGCTCGGCCGCGACGTCGGCTGCTCGAGGTACTCGTAGAGGTTCGACAGGTAGAGGTTGTCCTCGTAGATGCCGCCGGTCGCCGAGAGGATCGACGACACCGACGACTGCCCCTGCTTGAACACCAGGAGGTACATCGTCATGCGCCCCAGCGAGATCGCCCCGGCGATCGCCGTCAGGGCGATCCAACCGTATGCGGCGTAGAACAGCGCCGTGCCGACGAGCCCGAGCAGCGTGCCCCAGATCCCGCGGCGCACGGTGAGGCGGCGGTCCTCGTCGAACAGCACGTCGAAGGTCTCGCCGTAGCGTTCGAGCAACATCGGCCCGAGCTCGAACAGCTTCACCTCCTTGGCGTTGGTGTCGGTGGCGATCACGTGCTCGAGGTAGAGCTGCTTGCGGCGCTCGGGCGATCGGCGTCGCATCATGCGGAAGGCCTCGCCCGAGAACCGGGTCTCGGCGACGAACGCCGGTAGGCCCGCGACGAGCAGCACCAGCGGCGCCCAGGGCGAGAACGTCCACAGCAGCACCGCGTAGCTGCCGAGCGACAGCGAGTTCTGCAGCAGGCCGAATGTCCGCATCACGAGGCCGAGCGGCCGGCTCGACGCCTCCATGCGCGCGCGCGTGAGCTTGTCGTAGAACTCCGAGTCCTCGAAGTGGGCGAGGTCGAGCGTGAGCGCCTTCTCGAGGATCATCACGTTGACGCGATGACCCATGCGCGCGCGCAGCAGCGTCTGGCAGATCGCGGTGGTGCGCGAGACGACGGCGATCGCGGCGACGACCGCGGCCTCGAGGCCGACGTAGGCGAAGACCTCGTCGCTCGTGCCCGTCGCCATCGCGGCGACCACGGCGTCGATGATGAGCTGGCCGGTGTATGCGGCCGCGGCGGGCAGCACGCCCGCCGCGATCGTCAGGACGGCGATCGCGGTGAACAGCGATCGGCTCGTCGACCAGCACAGCGCGAGGGCGCGGGGTCCGTAGCGGAAGACCGCCCACCATTTCTGGATGTCGGTCTGCCTGTCGCTTTGCTTCTCGGATCGGTCGCCGGCCACGTGCGCATCGTGACGCAGATGAGACCGCGATCCGACCCGTCCGTGCAGGCAGGTGGGCCGTTGCGCTCGCCCGGCCGGCCCTCGCGCAGCTTGTGGGGGTCCTTGCTAAGTGCGAGCTTATCACCATGGGCCACGTGCTCCAAGACCCGCTGTCGCGCTTCATCGTCCAGGTGACGCTCATCATCTTCGCGGCGCGGATGGTCGGGCTCCTCGCGCGGCGCCTGGGCCAGCCCATGGTGATCGCGGAGATCGTGGCGGGGATCGTGCTCGGCCCATCGGTCTTCGGCCTCGTGGCGCCCGAGGCGATGGCCGCGATCTTCCCCAGCGCGGGCATGCCGTTCCTGGCGCTGATGAGCCAGAGCGGCCTCGTGCTGTTCATGTTCCTCGTCGGCCTCGAGCTCGACCCGGACCTGCTGCGCGGCCGCGGCCACACCTCGATCGTCATCAGCCACAGCAGCATCGTCGTGCCGTTCTCGCTGGGCCTCTTGCTGTCGATCTACCTGCACCCGCGGATGGTGCCGGAGATCCCGTTCTGGCCGTTCGCGCTGTTCATGGGCATCGCGATGAGCATCACCGCGTTCCCGGTGCTGGCGCGAATCCTCGCCGAACGCCAGTTCCTGCGCACGCGCCTGGGCACGGTGACCATCGCCTGCGCCGCGGTCGACGACATCACCGCGTGGTGCATCCTGGCGTTCGTGGTCTCGATCGCCCGGGCGACCGGGATGATGGACGCGGTGTGGACCTCGGTGCTGGCCGTCGGCTACATCGCGACGATGCTGCTGGTGGTCCGTCCGCTGCTGCTGCGGATCGAGGCCATCGCCGGCACCGCGACCGGCACCGCGCCGAGCCAGAACCTCATCGCCGCGATGTTCGTCGCCCTGTTCCTCTCGGCGTGGGCGACCGAGCTCATCGGGATCCACGCGCTGTTCGGCGCGTTCATGTTCGGCGCGGTGATCCCGAAGCGCGGCGGCTTCGCCCGCGCCCTCGCCGAGAAGCTCGAGGACATCGTCGTCGTGTTCATGCTGCCGCTGTTCTTCGCCTACAGCGGCCTGCGCACCCAGATCGGCCTGCTCGACACCGGCTGGGACTGGATCATCTGTGGCGTCGTCATCCTGGTGGCGTGCGTGGGCAAGTTCTGTGGCAGCGCGTTCCCGGCCCGGTGGACGGGCATGTCGTGGCGCGAGTCGGTCGCGCTGGGCGTGCTGATGAACACCCGCGGCCTGATGGAGCTCGTGGTGCTCAACATCGGGCTCGACCTCGGCGTCATCTCGCCGCGGCTGTTCACGATGATGGTGCTGATGGCGTTGTTCACCACGTTCATCACCACGCCGGTGCTCGAGATGGTGTATCCGCTCGAGGAGCTGCGCCGCGAGTTGATCCGCGCGCAGGAGCAGCAGGTCGGTCGCCCGGGTGTCCGGCCCGTGGCCCCGGTGCCGGCGCCCGGCGGCATGTCGCTGCTGCTGTGCGTGGCCGACGAGCGCTCGGGGGTGCCGATGCTCGATCTGGCCCACGCGCTGCGGGGGATGCCGCCGTCGCCCGGCGAGATCCATGCGCTGCACCTGCGGCCGACCGACGAGCGGACCTCCGCGTTGCTCGAGCGCAGCGGCGAGTACCGCCTGCCGACGGTCGGGGTCGAGCGCCGCGCCGTCGAGCTCGGGGTGGCGGTGCGCATGGTGTCGTTCGTTTCGAACGATCCCGCGCGCGACATCTGCGACGTCGCGGAGGTCAAGGGCGTCGACCTCGTGCTCCTCGGGGCCCACCGCCCGCTCTTCGGCCACGCCCTGCTCGGCGGGGTGGTCCACCGCGTGCTCGAGTCCGCGGCCGGCCACGTCGCCGTCATGGTCGGCGCGCCGCCGCGGCACGCCCAGCGCATCCTCGTGCCCTTCGCCGACAGCCCCCACGATCGGCTCGCGATCGAGCTCGCGCGGCGGCTGCAGGCGCAGTGGCGCTGCGGGATCACCATCTTCCACGTCGTCGCCCCGGGCAAGGCCGTCACCTCGTCGGCGCGCGCGGTCGTCGACGAGGTGTTCCCCGCCGAGGTCGCCGGCGCCGAGGTCGTGCTGCGCGTGCTCGAGAGCGAGGACCCCGGTCAGGCGATCGTGCAGGAGAGCGCCGCGGGCTATGACTTCGTCATCGTGGGGGTCGGCCGCGAGTGGGGCGTTCCTCAGCGGCAGTTCGCGCTGCGGACCGAGCGACTGCTCGAGCGCGGCGATCCGCCGTTGCTCGTGGTGCGGGCGGCGGCCGACGGCATGTCGTTCCGCGTCGCCGCCGATCTCCCCGGCGCCGTCGGTTCGCGCTCGATCGCCGGTGGAGAGGGCGCCTGACATGAACTTCGGTGCCACGCTGCGGCTGCTCCGTGTCGATGCCGGCGTGACCCTGCGATCGCTCGCCGAGCGCGTCGGGGTCTCGAGCGCGTACCTCAGTCGCGTCGAGAACGGCCACGACCCGATCCCGACGCCGGACCGACTCGCCGAGCTCGCCGCGGCGCTCGGCGTCGCGCCGAGCCTACTGTTCGAGCTGGCGCACCGCGTCGAGCCCTTCGTCGCCCGCTATCTCGACGCGCAGCCCGCCGCCGGCGCGCTGTTCCTCGACATCGCGCGACGCGGCCTCGGGCCGGCCCAGCTCGCGGTGGTCCGCAGCTTCGTCGAGCGGACGTTCGGCGGTGCGCCCAGCGGCGCGGCGGCGGTCTCGATCTGCGGCATGCTCGACGTCACGCGGGTGATCACCGGGGTCGTGTGCGACGACTTCGGCGACGCGCTCGGCATCGCGTCGAGCCGCCTCACGCGGCGCGGCGAAGGCCTCGCCCCGCGGGAGCTCGCGCGGCGCCTCGCGGTCCGCGAGCAGCTCGCGAGCACGGCGATCGGGGGCGGGGTCGCGGTGCCCCACGCCGCGGGCCTGGTCGGCCCCGATCGCGGCGTGCTGCTGTCCTTCGCCCGCCCCCTCGCGGTGCCGGCCCCCGATGGGCGACCGGTGGATCTCGCGTTGGTGCTCGCGGTCGAGGGCGATCGCGCCGTGGCCGTGGTCTCGGCGGCGGTGCGTCTCCTCGCGGCCGCAGCACCGACCCTGCGGCAAACAGCCCCCGATCCAGCGCGCATGTTCGCCGCGCTGCGAGACGCCGAGGCCACCTTCGGGTAGTCGACCCGTCGCACACTCCGGGTTTCCACTGCCGCGCGACAGCGCACTGTAGGCGGCCTCACCTCGGAGGCGAAGGCCAGCGCCGCGGACCCTGACAGACCGAACGCGCGGCGGCGCACGATCGCATTCGCGGTGCATCGATTCCGGCCAGGGATGGAAAGTCGGGGGCGTTCGGTGTCAATCTAGCGTGCGGGGGAGCCGTTCGATGAAGCAGCACCAGTTTCTCGTCGTGTCGTCACTGCTGTTGGGCTGCGCCTCGGATGGCGGCGACCAGCGGGCCGACGCGGGGGATGGAATCACGGGACTCACGGGGGCCGGCACGGCGCCGACCTCGGCGGGGACCGATGCGGATCCGACCGGCGGCACGGGCCAGGTCGACGATACCGCGGGCCCGGGGGACGATGGGGTCCCGTCGCCCAAGTACGACGTGGGCATCGAGAGCTACTGCCAGATACACGGCGGCGGCATCCACTGCACCGATGACAACACCGCGATCGAGTGCACCGATCAGGGCGGCACCGTCAGCAGCGAGAACTGCGATCCCGATCTCTGCCTCCCGGGCACCGGGTGTGTGGTGTGCCTCGCCGGCCAGTACACGTGCATGGGCGACAAGGTCATGACGTGCAACGCCGCCGCGAACCCGGCCGCGTGGCAGCTGGTCGAGGTCTGCGATCCGGGCGCGGGCGAGGGCTGCAACCTCGAGCTCGGCGCGTGCGAGGTGCTCCAGCCCGTCGGCACGGCGACCCCCACCGGCGAGTACTACCAGTTCGCCGACTTCGCGACCGGCTCGACGCCGTTCCTGGGCGGCTACGACGTCGACAGCTACGAGGACCGCATCTACGTCCTCGGCAACGGCCAGGCGATCCAGGTCTACGAGGTCGAGCTGCTCGACACTGATCTCGACGGCGAGCTCGAGCCCAACCAGCACCCGAACAACCCCGACAACCCGGGGGCGATCGAGCAACGCGTGCTGACGTACATCGAGACCCTGCCGTCGTTCGGCACTCCGTCGCAGAGCGTCTCCGAGATCTACGCCGCGGCGGATCGGGTCTACCTCGCCGGCAGCCAGATCACCGAGTACGTGTTCGCCGGCGGGGCGACGCAGGTCATCTCGACGCCGCCGGGCTGGGCGTCGTATTTCTCGCACATCGGGTACGACGACGTGCGCGGCATCTGGTACGCGTCGAACGAGAGTGTGCGCCGGGTCTTCCAGTACGACTCGGCCGGCGCGTCGTGGGGCATCGCGTTCCTGTACCCCGAGCTGTCGGGCGACCACATGGACGGCATGGAGGTCGTGACCGACCCGAACACCGGCACGCCCTACGTCTACGTCTCGGACATGACGTCGGACTTCATCGGCCAGTACCGTCTGGATCCCGAGCTCGGCTGGGTGCAGGAGAACCTCTTCAGCTACTCCGGCACCCAGGGCTCGCTGCTCGAGGGCATGGGCTACGGCGCGCTCTATCACTTCTGGGCGACGTCCGGGAACACGCTGTACGAGATCGGCGGAGGCGACCTCGCCGAGTTCACCGAGCCGCCGGGCTGAGGCGAGGGGCGCCCGGAATGAGCCGAGGGCGAGATTTCTTCGGAGTGCGTCGCGCGGCGGGCCTCCTGCCGTGCACGGCCGTACTGGCCGCCGCCTTCGCGTGTGGCACGGAGGCAGAGACGCCCGGCGAGACCAGCGGCGCCGATGGGGCCACCGTCGGCACCAGCAGCGGCCCGTCGCCGGGGTCGAGCGGCGTCGTCGACGGGACCACCGGCGTCGCGGAGACGAGCACCGGCGCGGTGGGCTCCTCCGACGACACCGGGGGCACCACCGAGGATCCGCCTCCGCCACCACCACCGCCCGAGCCGGTGTCCTGCGATCTGGCGGTCGTCGATCCGGCCGCGGACCCGACGATGGTGATCGATGCGGGCGACGGCGTCGGTCAGATCCCGACCGTCATCGGCGAGGTGCTGCTGCGCAACTGCGGCTGCCACTACAACACCAACATGCTGATGCCGTCGATGTACATCGACTACATCTCCAACAAGCAGCCGATGTCGCTGTGGTCCGACTTCCACGGCAACTTCATGGGGACGTTCCCCATGGGCTACGCCGAGATGCCGGCGTACCTCGCCATCGAGCAGCGCGTCGTCTTCAGCGACCCGCTGCCGATGCCGCCGATGCGCTGCGGCGCCGAGGGTGAGGAGGGCACGATCACCGTGGCGGATCTCGCCGCGCTGACCGAGTGGCTCGCCGCCGGGGCCCCCGATGGCGCGAGCTGGCCGGCGGGCTGAAACCGCCGCAGAACCCTGAATCGGCCGCTCTCGAGGCCGTGCGGCGACCGCGGCCGGACAATCGTCGCGGCCCGGGAAGCCGGCGGAGGTCGGGCTGCGTTGGATCGGCGACTGGGATAGGGTTGGCCGCCTTCGGGCGCGCCGGACCGCCGGGCGATGCTGTTCCCGACCTTCGACTTCCTGCTGTTCGTGATCCCGGTCCTCGCCGTGGCGTGGATGCTCGCGCATCGACCCTGGCCGCGGACCATCTTCCTGCTCCTCGCGAGCTACTTCTTCTACTCGGCGGGGCCGCACACCGAGCCGCCTCCGGCGCCCTGGTACTACGTCGGGCTGCTGGTCCTGTCGACGGTGCTCGACTACGCGTGCGGGCTCGGCATCGCCGTCCAGGACGCACGAGCGAAGCGCAACGGCCCGAGCCCCGGCACCACGCGGGTCCGCAACGCGATGCTCGGCATCTCGCTGGTCGGCAACCTCGGGCTGCTCGGCTATTTCAAGTACACCGACTTCTTCGTCCGCACCGCGGCCGATCTCACCGAGGCCCTCGGCATCGAGTGGGCGGCGCCGACCATCAAGCTGATGCTTCCGGTCGGCATCTCGTTCTACACGTTCCAGAGCCTCAGCTACACCATCGACGTGTGGCGCGGCCGGCTCACCGCCGAGCGATCGTTCCTCAAGTTCGCGCTGTTCGTGACGTTCTTCCCGCAGCTCGTCGCCGGGCCGATCGTCCGCGCGGACGAGTTCCTGCCCCAGCTCCATCGCCCGCCGCGGCTGTCGGCCGCGCGCATGGAGGAGGGGCTGTTCCTCATCCTGAAGGGCCTGGTGAAGAAGGTCCTGCTCGGCGACTGGATCGCCGCGCAGCTCACCGACATGATCTTCGCCTCGCCCGAGAACTACACCTCGGCCGAGCTCCTGTTCGCGCTGTACGCCTTCACGCTGCAGCTGTACGCCGACTTCTCCGGCTACTCGGACATCGCGATCGGCGTGGCGAAGCTCATGGGCTACGACATGCCCGAGAACTTCGACCGCCCGTACCAGGCCAAGAACCTCGGCGAGTTCTGGCGGCGCTGGCACATGACGCTGTCGACGTGGCTGCGCGACTACCTGTTCTTCCCGCTCGGCGGGAGCAAGGGCTCCGCGGCACGGACGTACTTCAACCTCTGGTTGACGATGTTCCTGGTGGGCATGTGGCACTACAGCCAGGGCACGAGCTGGAACTTCGTCATCTACGCCAACCTCCACGCGTCGGCGATGGTGTTCAACCGCTGGAACCGCATCCGCGTGCGCGGGCCGTCGCGGCTGGCCGAGCTGGTCCGCTGGGCGCCGGGGCTGGTGGCCTTGGGTGGCGTCGTCGCGTGGCTCTCCCACGGCTTGCTCGATCTGCCGTGGGCGACGGCGTCGGGCATGGGCGGCTTCGCCGTGGTGATGTTCCTCGTCGTCGCGTGGCTGCCCGAGACCGGCACGCTCGGCAACGCCGCGCTGCACGTGATCCTCACCTTCCACTTCACGGTGCTGTCGCGGGTGTTCTTCCGCGCCGAGAGCTTCGAGGTCGCCAAGCGCATGTGCGGCGGCATCCTGGCCTTCGACATGCACGGCGTGCGGCCCGGCCTCATCACGCCATGGGTCGGCCTCGTCCTCGCGGCCGGTTGCGCGTATCACTTCACGCCGCGGCGCTGGGTCGACGAGTACGGGCTGGCGGCGGTCCGGCGCGCGCCGGGCTGGGCGCTCGGCCTGGTGTTTGCCGCGGTGTGCCTCGGCATCATGCTGCTGCTCGGCGGTGGGCCCCGGGCGTTCATCTACTTCCAGTTCTAGACCGAGACCAGCTCTAGTCCGAGACGATCCCCATGAACGCCCCCCGCGATCCACACGACGGCCTGCTCGACGGCGAGGAGCAGCAGCACCGCGTCGAGCTCGTCGGCGAGGACGCGGGGGATGGTCGGGCCGAGCCGGGGACCTTTCGCAAGATCGTCGTCGGCATGATCACGCTGGCCGCGGTCGTCGGCGCGACCTACCTGCACCCGGATCTGTACTTCGCGCGGCCGTGGACGACGACGAACCCCGAGGCGCCGGCGTTCGCCCAGGGCGAGCGCAACGACGCGGTGCCGTTCTGGAACGTCGTCGGCCGCGAGCTGCTCGGCGAGGGCGAAGCGCAGGCCGCCGCGGCGGAGGAGACCGAGGCGGCCGAGGAACTCGCGAACAAGGTCCTCGCGCAGGACGATGCCGACGTCGCGCCGATCGTCGATCGTGCGGTGGTGGTCGCGCCCAAGGGCGACGGTCTGCCGCCGTACGTCGCCCAGCCCGGCGACGACGAGGCGCCCAAGCAGGCGATCGAGCTGGCGAGCCCCACGGCCCTGGACGGCTTCTTTGCTCGGCTCGCGCGCAGCGACGCGGGCTACGCCGGGGCGGTCACGCGCGTGGTCCACTGGGGCGACTCGGTGGTCGCCGCCGATCACATCACCTCGGCGGTGCGGGCCAAGATGCAGCAGCGCTTCGGCGACGCGGGCCACGGCTTCCACCTGCTCGCCAAGCCCAACGCGAGCTACATCCACAAGGCGATCGAGTTCCGCGACGGCGAAGACTGGTCGCGCTGCTACATCATCAACGGCTGCAAGTCCGACGGGCTCTACGGGCTGGGCGGCACCACGGTGTGGTCGAGCGGCGGCGCCGAGAGCCGATTCGCGACCGCCGAGGACACCCCCAACGGTCGCAAGGCCAGCGCGATCGAGCTGTGGTACCGCGCCGAGCCCAACGGCGGCAACGTGCGGGTGCGCGTCGACAAGGGCGAGCCCATCGTCGTGTCGACGCGGGCGGACGTCGCGGCCGACGGGTGGCACCGCATCGACGTCGAGGACGGCGCCCACGAGTTCGAGGTCCGGGCGGCCGGCGGTGGCAAGGTCCGGCTGTACGGCGTGGTGATCGAGCGCGACGTGCCCGGCGTGGTCTGGGACGGCATGCCGCAGCTCGGCGCGTTCACCTCCCGCATGCTGAACTTCGAGCCGTCGCACATCCGCGATCAGGTCGCACACCGCGACGCGGCGCTGCTGGTGTTCATGTTCGGCGGCAACGATCTGCTGCTGGCGGAGAACCGCTTCGACGCCTACCGCGAGGACTTCCGCGCGATGCTCCGCAGCTTCCGCGCCCAGGCCTCACCGCCGGCGTGCCTGGTGATGTCGCCGGTCGACCACGGCATCCGCGAGGGCCAGCGCGTGGTGAGCAACGACAAGGTCCCCAAGCTCACCGCGATCCAGCGCGAGGTCGCCCTCGAGGAGGGCTGCGGCTTCTTCGACACGCTCGCGGCGATGGGCGGCGACGGCTCGGTGTCGCGGTGGCGCAAGGCCTCGCCGCCGCTCATCAGCGGCGATCTGGCGCACCTCACCGACGCGGGGCAGCGCGTGCTCGGGCACATGCTCTACACGGCGATCGTCGCGGGCTACGTCGAGTACCGCGGCCGGGTTGGTTGAGCGGCGTTTCAGTCCTGCTCGATGCGGATCCGCGTCTGGCCGACCAGCAGCTCCGAGCCGTAGGGCACGACGTCGCCGGCGCGCAGGCGCAGCCAGGTGCCGCTCGGCGAACCATGATCGACGAGGGTCGCGCCCTTGTCCGCGCGGCGGATGCTGCAGTGGAGCGCGCCGAGGTAGGGGTCGTCGGGGAACTGCAGGTGGCCGTCGGTCTGGCCGAAGCTCACCTCGGCGTCGTCGAGCGGGTAGCTCGCCGCGTTGGAGTCGAGGGAGAGCATGACGTCGACGCGGCCCCAATAGCCCGGGTCGGGGCTGCCGAGGGTCGGCGCGCGGCCGGCCGTCCGGGTGTTGCGCAGCGCGGTGAAGCGCAGCAGCTCCTCGCCAGCGCGGAACATGTCGCCGCAGCGCAGCGTGGCCTTCTCGCGCACGCGGACGAACACGCCGTTGGTCGAGTCGAAGTCCTCGATCGCGACGCCGTCGGGGCGGAAGGTGAGCGCGCCGTGCTCCGCGTCGACGTAGGGATCGTCGGCGAACGGCGAGCTCGGCGTGCGCGCCAGCAGCATCGAGCTGCCCAGCGTGTGCTCGTACTCGACGACGTCGCCGCCGTCGGCGAGGTAGCGGCCACCGATGATGATCCGTGCCGCGCGGACGGGCGTCGTGCGCAGGTGGGTCTGGTCGAGGGCGATGGGGCTCGGCACGCCGAGCGCCGGCGCGATGGTCTCGACGGGCGATGGCTCGGGGCTCCGCAACACGGGGTGCGCCGTGACCTGCGTGCCGGACGGCGCCGGGGTGAGCAGCACCGGATGCCTGTTGACCTGCGTGCCGGAGGCATCGGGGGTGCGCATGACGGGTCGCTCGGTGACGTGGGTGTGGCTCGGGACCGCGGGCGTCGAGACCAGCGTGCGATCGACCGGCGCGACCGAGACCGCCGTGACCTCGCGGGCCGCGGGCATCAGCAGCACGCCACGCGCGTGCGGATCCTGCTGGGCGTCGGAGACGTGGGCGTCGGAGACGTGTCCGTCGCAGAGGTGATCGTCCGCCGGGGCCACGGGGGCCGGTTCCGAGGCGGACGTGACGGCCGTCTCGGCCCCGGGGCCCCGGTAGGACGGATCGGGGGAGAAGAGTCGGGTCGGGCCGTCGCCGGTCTCGCCGTCGATGGTGTCGAGGTCGAAGACGTCGGCCAGGCGGAGGTGACCCGGCACGCCCGAGGGGGTCATGCTCGAGACAGGCGCGGGCAGGGCGACGGCGACGTTGCGGTCCATGCCCGGTGTAGGAGCAACTCGCATGCCGCGGAAAAAGCGAGCCGTCTCCAGGGCCATTGCCCCATGGGATCGCGGCGCCCTGCTCGACTCGGGTGGGGATTGCCCAAGTTGACCCCTTGGGCCAGGACCCCGCGGGGCGGGGCATGCCGGGGGGATCCCAGTGGTAGACCCCCTTCTGATGCGCCGGCTCTCCCTGTGGCTCCTCGCCGCCGCGCTCGTGGTCGGCGCCCTCGTCGCGGCTGGGTGGTGGTGGTTGCGGGGCGAGGGCGGCAAGGCCGAGCTCGAGGCGATCCTCGGCGAGGCCCTCGGCCGCGACGTCCGCATCGGGGCGCTCGAGGTGGACCCGCGCGGGTCCGTGACGCTGCGCGACGTCGACGTCGGCAACCCGTCGGGGTTCGACGGCGCGCCGATGCTGCACGCGGACGCGATCGATCTCGACGTGGCGCTGTCGCGGCTCCTCGATCGCGAGCTCGACGGGGTCGTCACCGCGTCTGCGGTCGAGCTGCGCGTGGTGAAGCAGGGCGGCGCTCACAACCTCGCGGGGCTCGTGCGACCGCGGCGGGCCGACGCGGGCGAGCCGATCGATCTGCACCTCGATGTGGCGATCCATGCGGCGCGTGTGCTGCTCGAGGATCACGATCGCCAGCAGAGCCTCACGCTCGAGGGCGTGGATGTCCGGGCGTTGCTGAGCAACCGGGACGGGGAGCGCAGCGCCGAGGCGGCGGTGCGGATCGCCGAGGTCGGGCTGCACGGACTGCCGGTGCGCGACGTGGCGATGACGATCCGCGCGGACGGGCCGGACCTCGCGGTCGACGATCTGACGGCGAGGATCGGCGAGCGCGGCACGTTCGCCGGATCGGGTCGGCTGTTCCTCGCGGGGGCGCGCGACTGGACGGTCGAAGGTGCGCTCGAGGACGTCGATCTCGACGCCGACGTGCGCCGCGTGGTCGCGGTGGTGTACCCGCCCTTGTCGTCGAGTGTGGATGCGACCGCGGCGACCGGGCGGCTCGGCGCGACGGTGTCGCTCGCCGGCGCGGGGCTGCACTGGGCGGAGATCCGACCGACGCTCGTGGGCAAGGGGGCGCTGCGATTGCACGACGTCGTGCTCCCGAAGGGCTCGCTGTTGCTCGGGCTCGCGGCGTTGGTCGGGCGGCCCGACGAGGCGTGGTCGCTCGCGCGGGCGGATGTGGTGTTCTCGCTGGCGGACGAGTGGGTGACGCTCGATCGCGTGACGGCCGACGGGGCGTCGGCGTCGCTGCCGATCGCGGGGCGCGTGTCGTTGAGCGGGGAGCTCGAGCTCACCGCGGATCTGATGCCGCTGCTGCCGGTGTTCGGCGGTGGGGTGTATCGCGAGGTGGCGAGGTACGCGACGAGCCTGCCGGTGCGGATCCGCGGGACGGTGGAGGCGCCGGAGGTGGCGCCGCCGTCGGTGTCGGAGGTCGGGAAGAGTTTGTTGGGTGGGGCGTTGCGAAGGGCGTTGGGGCCGACGCCGGAGTAGCGGCATCGGCGCGAACCGCCGTGACGCGGTGTATTCCAGCATCCGGCGCTGCGATCGACGTTCTGCGATCAGACCGTGCGCTGGTCGGCCCGCCCGCATCGTCGCATCCTGGGCCATGCGTCGCTGTTCCGCGATCGTCCTGTTCGCTCTCGCCTGCGGCACCGAAGGCCGCCCCGAGCAGACGCCCTTCACCACCGGCATCGACGTCGACGACGACACGTCGGGCGCGGGCTCGGCGGCCGGCGACGACGGCCCGCGGCTCGACCTCGGCGGATCCGAGCTGCGCGAGGGCTGCAACTACGTCGACCTCCTGTTCGTGATCGACAACTCGGGATCCATGTGCGACGCGCAGGTCGGCCTCGCCGCAGTGCTGCCCGAGCTCGTCGACGCGATCTTCGACGCGTTGCCGGCCGACACCGACATCCACGTCGGCCTCACGACGACGACCTTCGGCACCGGCGGCTCGCACCAGCTCACGATGTGCCACGCGGCCGAGGGCCCGGCGACGATCGAGGCCCAGTACGTGATCGACGAGCTCGTCCCGGGCAACGGCTACCAGGGGCGGCTCTACGAGTGGGACGGCCGGCCGTACTTCGCCGGCAACACCTCGAGCGACGCCGATCGAGCCGCGCTCGCGGCATGGTTCCCCGCGGCGGCCGAGTCGATCGGCTGCGAGGGCGGGGCGTTCGAGTTCCCCTCGGCCGCCGCCGCGTATGCCCTGCACCCGAGCAACGAGGCGACCAACGCGGGCTTCGTCCGGGACGAAGGCGGCGTGCTCGGGATCTTCGTGCTCACCAACGAGGTCGATCAATCGATCGAGCCGGTCACCAGCTACGCCGACACGATCCGCGCGGCGAAGGCCGGCTGCGGCGGCGACGACTGCATCGTCACCGCGGGGCTGCTGCCGCCCAACTGCGTGCCCTCGGCGAACCCGGTCATCTGGCAGTTCCTGAACGCGTTCGGCAAGACGCCGCAGTGGGGCGACATCGGGGATTTCGACGGGTACGCGGCGGTGGTGAGCTCGGCGCTGGCGGAGGTGATCGTCGAGACGTGCGACGAGATCCCGCCGGCGGGGTGAACGACGCCACCGTCGACTCCCGGCCTACTTCGCAACCCCCCGCCGCTCGGCATACCGCGCCTTCGCAGCCTTCCCCTTGCGCTCGAGCATCGGCCGCAGCATCCGCCCCAACCCCGGCACCAAATAGCTCAGCGTCGCGAGCTTCCCCGACGTGTACGGGATGTCCAGATCCAACCCCGTCTTGTCGCTGCGGATCGCCTCCATCACCCGCTCCGCCACCGCGTCTGCGGTGACCATCGGCTGCGAGAACGTCAGCGCCGAGACGTTCTCGAAGTCGTCGTCGAAGAAGCCGGTGTCGACGGGGCCGGGGTTGACGTTGGCGATGCGGATGCCGAGGCGCTCGAGGTCGAAGGCGGCGGCCATCGCCCAGAAGCGCAGGCCGGCCTTGGTGCCGGAGTAGACCGCGGAGCCGGGGACGCCGAGCTTGCCGGCGAGGCTGGCGACGTTGACGACGACGCCGCCGGGCGGCAACCGATCGGCGGCGACGCGGGTGAGCACGACCGGCGCGATGAGGTTCACGGTGAACATCGAGGCGAGCTTGGTCGCGTCGTGGCGGAGCATGTCGCCGCGGTGGTGGACGCCGGCGTTGTTGACGATGATGTCGAGGCGACCGAGCTTCGCGATCACCTCGTCGGGCAGCCGCGCGAGCGCCCCGAGGTCGCCGACGTCGAGGGGGAACGCGGTGGCGGCCGGGCCGAGCTCGGCGCACACGCGGGCGAGTCGCTCGGCCCCCCGGGCGACCATCGCGACCTTCGCCCCGGCCTCGATCAGCATCCGCGCGACGGACAGGCCGATGCCGGACGAGGCGCCGGTCACGATGGCGACGCAGTTCTTGGGATCCATGGGCGGGACGGTACCGCGGCTCCGCGGCGCCGGCCGCCGCAATCGGGATCTGGCGCCGGCGTGGGTCCTCGGCGATGCTGCGGGGGCCCCGTGACGTACATCCCAGAGCCCCGCCCTGGTGTCGTGCGTAGGACGATCGTGACGTCGATTCCGCGGATGCCCCGTGCCGTCCACGCGGCGGTGCTCACCCTGGTCGCGGTCCTCCTCGCGGCGGTGGGGTGCGTCGCCGTCCCGGTCGCGGCCACCCACGCGGTCAAGCCCCGCAGCGCCGACGATCTCGCGCGACGATCCCCCGCCGAGCGCCAGGCCCACAGCCTCGCGCGCGCGTGCGAGGGCGACGACGTCGCGGCGTGCGAGCGGCTGGGCTCGGCGTACTGGTCGGGGTTCGGCGTGAGGCAGCATCGCTTCCACGCGCTGTCGCTCTGGGAGTACGCCTGCGACCAGGGCATCGGCACCGCGTGCGAGCAGGCGGGGGATGTCTACCTGCGCGGCGAGCTGTTCGCGGCCAAGCCCGAGCGCGCCGCCGAGCTGTTCGCCGAGGGCTGCGCCGCGGCGCGCCCGTCGTCGTGCACGCGCGCCGGCGAGCTGGCGATGACGCGGGTCGACACGACGCCCTCGCCGCGCAAGGCCGCGAAGTGGTGGAAGCGCGGCTGTACCGGCGGCGATCCCCAGGGGTGTCACCTGCTCGGCCTCGCGATGCTGGAGGGCCAGGGCGTCGGCCGCGATCCCACCGCGGGCGTCGCGATGATCGGCACCGCGTGTGACCAGCGCTTCGCGCGGGCGTGTCATCAGCTGGCGGGATTCCAGGCCGAGGGCCTGTTCGTCGCGCGCGACGAGGCGGCGTCCGCGGCCAACCTGCGGCGCGCGTGCGACTACGGCGGTGGGGTCTCGTGCACCGAACTCGGCGTGCGCGCGCGGGCGGCCGGCAAAGCAGACGAGGCCAAGACCGCTCTCACCGCGGCGTGCGAGCACGGCGATCCGCGGGGCTGCGCGCTGCTCGGCGATCTCTACGCCCTCGGTGCCCACGGCCTCGCCGACGACGACGGGCGCGCCGCGGCGGCCTACGCCGAGGCGTGTCGCGGTGGTCTGTTCGAGGCGTGCGGCCGCGCGGCCGCGGCCGAGGGCACGGGCGGGATCGACCCCGCCGAGCTGCGCGGCCTGTACCGCGTCGCCTGCGACGCCGGCACCGTCGAGGCGTGCGACTACCTCGCGGGCATGATGCTCGACGGCATCGGCGGCCCGCCCGATCCGCAGGCCGCCGCGCGGCTCTTCGATCGCGCGTGCATCGGCGCCTACGCCGACTCGTGCGTGCACCTGGCGTGGATGGGCCGCGGCGACCGGGGCCGCGATCCGCTGCGCTGGCTCGAGCGCGCGTGCGACCTCGACGATGCGTGCGTCGTGCTCGGCGAGGTCCACGAGCTCGGCATGGTCGAGGGGGCGAAGCTCGGCGCGGCCGCCGAGGCGTATCAACGCGGCTGCGCGGCGGATCGGCCCGACGCGTGCTTCCGGCTGGGCGGCGTGCTCTCGCGCGGCGCTGGGGTGGCGCGGGACGACGCGGCGGCGGCCCGCCTGTACCAGGTCGCGTGCGAGGGCGGCCACGCCCAGGCCTGCACCGCGCTGGCGCGGGCGTACGAGGTGGGGGCGGGCGTGCACGCCGACGCGGCCGCGACGGCGCACTACCGCAAGCGGGCGTGCACGCTGGATCCGGCCGAGGGCTGCAGGTAGATGGGGCCCGACGCGTTCTTGGCGTGGGAGCGGACGCAGCCGACGCGGCATGTCTACCTCCGAGGCGAGGTGTTCGCGATGGCTGGGGGTTCGCCGAGGCATAGCCGTTTCGCCTCGCGCGTGATCGCAAAGCTCGATCTCGGGCTCACGGACAAGTCGTGCGACGTGCACACGTCCGATCTGCGCCTCGCGCTCGGCGAACGGCACTTCGTCTACGCCGACGCGGTGGTCGTGCGTCGACCCCTCGAATTCCGGCCAGGGACGACGGATGTCGTCACCGATCCAACCGTGGTGATCGAGGTCCTGTCGGCCTCGACGGAGGCCTACGACCGAGGGGAGAAACAGGCGGGGTACCTCGCGCTGCCCTCGGTCGCGCATCTGCTGCTCGTCGCGCAACGCGAGGTCCGTGTCGAGCTGTACAGCCGGCAGGACGACGGGAGCTTCCGCTTCACGGTGTACGGCCCCGGTGCGCAGATCCTGCTCCCCGCGATCGGCGTCACGTTGACGGTCGACGAACTGTATCAGGGAGCCTTCGAGCTTCCGGGCGACGACGGCGCGGCGCGGGGCTGAGACCATGCCGATCCTCGTGACCGGCGCGACGGGGAATGTCGGCGCCGAGGTGCTGCGGCGCCTCGTCGACGGTGGGGAGGACGTGATCGCGGCGCGTCGGCCGGTGGACACCGCGCCGCGGGCGGTCGACTTCGACTTCCTCGATCCCGCGACGTTCGATCGCGCGTTCGCGGGCATCACCACGCTCTTCCTCGTGCGGCCGCCGGCGATCTCGAACGTGCGGCGCGACCTCGTGCCCGCCCTCGAAGTCCGTCGGTCGACGGGCGCCGTGATCCTGACCGTGTTCGGGGGCATCTTCGTGGGGGTCGGGCTCCTCGTGCCGACCCTCGTGCTCTTCGGCTGAGGGGCTGGCGCCGGGGCGGCCGCGCGCTCCGGACGCCCGCGCGTCGGTCCCCCGCAGCGCCGCCGCGGACACCCTGATAGGTTCGCCCGCGACATGAACCGCGTTCCGGAAAAGCCGAGCCTCGACGGTCTCGAGGACAAGTGGGCAGCGACGTGGGAGTCGGCGGGCGTCTACCGCTTCGACCGCACGCGGCCGCGCGCCGAGGTCTTCGCGATCGACACGCCCCCACCGACGGTCTCGGGCTCGCTCCACGTCGGCCACGTCTTCAGCTACACGCACACCGACACGGTCGCCCGGTTCTGGCGCATGCGCGGCCTCGCGGTGTTCTATCCGATCGGCTGGGACGACAACGGGCTGGCCACCGAGCGACGGGTGCAGAACTTCACCGGCGTGCGCTGCGATCCGCGGCTGCCCCACGACCCCGAGTTCAAGGCGCCGTTCTCCGGCGACGTGCCCAAGGACCACCGCGCCGTCGCGGTGAGCCGACCCAACTTCGTCGAGCTGTGCTTCGACGTCACCGCGCTCGACGAGCGCGCCTTCGAGGCGCTGTTCCGCAAGCTCGGGCTGTCGTTCGACTGGAGCCTGCTCTACACGACGATCGGCGCCGAGTCGCGGCGCGTCAGCCAGCGCGCCTTCCTGCGCAACCTCGCCCGTGGCGAGGCCTACCAGCAGGACGCACCGACGCTGTACGACATCGACGAGCGCACCGCGGTGGCGCAGGCCGAGATGGAGGACCGCGAGACGCCCGGCGCCTACCACAAGCTGGCGTTCCACCGGACCGACGGAGCGGGGGACATCGAGATCGACACGACGCGGCCCGAGCTGCTGCCCTCGTGTGTGGCCCTGGTCGCGCACCCGGAGGACGAGCGCTACAAGCCGCTGTTCGGCACGACCGTGCGCACGCCGCTGTTCGAGGTCGAGGTGCCGATCTTGGCCCACCGCCTCGCCGATCCGGCCAAGGGCACCGGCATCGCGATGATCTGCACGTTCGGCGACATCACCGACGTCACCTGGTGGCGCGAGCTCGATCTGCCGTCGCGCGCGCTCATCGGCTTCGACGGGCGCTTCGCGGCCGAGTGTCCGGCGTGGATCTCGACCGAGGCCGGGCGCACGCGCTACGCCGGGATCGCCGGGCTGGCGCCGAAGCAGGCCCAGAAGAAGGTCGTCGAGCTGCTCGCAGAATCGGGCGAGATGATCGGAGCGGCGCGTCCGATCAGCCATCCGGTGAAGTACTACGAGCGCGGCAGCCGGCCGCTCGAGATCGTCGCGACCCGCCAGTGGTACATCCGCAACGGCGGCCGCAACGACGAGCTGCGCGCGAAGCTGGTCGCCCGCGGCGGCGAGCTGACGTGGCACCCCGCGTACATGCAGCACCGCTACGACAACTGGGTCGGCGGGCTCGCGGGCGACTGGCTCATCAGCCGCCAGCGCTGGTTCGGCGTGCCGATCCCGGTGTGGTACCGGCTCGACGAGCAGGGCGCGACGAGCTACGACGGGCCGATGGTCCCGACCGAGGATCGCCTGCCCGTCGATCCGTCGACGGATTGCCCCGCGGGTTACACCGAGGATCAGCGCGGCAAGCCGGGCGGCTTCATCGGCGATCCCGACGTCATGGACACGTGGGCGACGTCGTCGCTGACGCCGCAGATCGCCGGGCAGTGGGAGGACGATTCGGATCTGTTCGGGCGGGTCTTCCCGATGGATGTGCGGCCGCAGGCCCACGACATCATCCGCACCTGGCTGTTCGCGACGGTGGTCCGCAGCCACCACGAGCACGGCTGCGCGCCGTGGAAGAACGCGGCGCTGTCGGGGTGGATCCTCGATCCCGACCGCAAGAAGATGTCGAAGAGCAAGGGCAACGTGGTCACGCCGATGCACCTGCTCGAGCAGTACGGCGCCGACGCGGTGCGCTACTGGTCGGCGAGCGGGCGGCCCGGCACCGACACGGCCTTCGACGAGGGCCAGATGAAGATCGGCCGCAAGCTGTCGATCAAGATCCTGAACGCGAGCCGATTCGCGCTGGGGCTCGGCGATCCGGCGGCGGGCGCGAGCGTCACCGAGCCGCTCGATCGCGCGATGCTGGTGCGCCTGGCGGATCTGGTCGACGAGGCCACCGCGGCGTTCGAGGCCTTCGACTACGCGCGGAGCCTCGAGCGCACCGAGGCGTTCTTCTGGCGCTTCACCGACGACTACCTCGAGCTGGTGAAGCACCGGGCCTACGGCGGCCACGGCGAGGTCGCGGCCGACTCGGCGAAGCTCGGGTTGCGGCTCGCGCTCGAGACGTTGCTCGGGTTGTTCGCGCCGATCCTGCCGTACGTCACCGAGGAGGTGTGGAGCTGGTGGCGCGAGGGCTCGGTGCACAGAAGCGCGTGGCCGGACGCGGCGAAGATCCGGGCGGCCGCGGGCCAGGGTCAAGCCGAGGGGTTGGATCTCGCCGCGGTGGTCCTCGGCGAGATCCGTCGGGCCAAGACCGAGGCCAAGCGCGGCCTGGCCGTCGAGGTCGAGTCGGTGGTGGTGGTGGACACGGCCGAGCGCCTCGCGGTGCTCGACGGCGTTCAGCGCGACGTGTGTGACGCGGGCAAGGTGCGATCGCTGCGGGCCGAGGTCGGCGAGGCGCGGGTCGACGTGGTGCTCGTGGCCGACTAAGGGGGCGTGATCATGAACGGTGCCGCACGATGGATCGCCGCGGTGTGGCTGCTCGCCGCGTGCGGTCCGTCGGGTGGGCCGCCGCCGTCGCCGGTGACGCCGGCGCCCGTCGTGGCGCCGACGGTTGCGGCTGCACCGGCGGTGGTCGAGCCCGCGGTCGAGCCCGCGGCGGTCGAGCCCGCGGTCGGGCCCGCGGTCGAGCCCGCCCCGGCGCCGCCGACGATCCGAGGTGAGGTCGTGCTCGTCGCGCTCGGGCCGTTCCCCGCGGCGCAGCTCGACGCCGTCGAGGAGCACCTGAAGACCTACGCCGCCGTCGACGTGCGTCGGCTCGAGCCGCTCGCGCTGCCGCAGGAGGCGTGGACCGCCAAGCGCAAGCGCTACCGTGCCGAGCGGCTACTGGACTTCTTGGAGGCGCAGATCCCCGGCACGCCGAGGACCACGCGGATCCTCGGCCTCACCGCGGTCGACATCTCGACGAGCAAGCCACCCCACGACGATTGGGGGATCTTCGGCCTCGGCAACATGCCGGGACAGGCCGCGGTGGTGTCGACATTCCGGCTGAAGCGAAAGGCCCGCGACGCCGCGCATGTGCAGCGACGGCTGAACAACACCGCGCTGCACGAGGTGGGGCACACATTCGGGTTGGATCACTGCACCGAGGCGCTGTGCCCGATGCAGGACGCCGAGGGGAGCATCGCGAACACCGACGCGGCGAATGATCGGTTCGGGCCGGAGTGTGCGGCGGAGCTCGAGGCGGGGTTTCCGTTGCGGCGATTCCCGTGACGCGGCATCGGGACCGACACCCTGTGGAACGACCTCGGTGGTGATGCCGAGCTGCGGTGGTGAGTCGTTCGACGTGGAGGTCGAGTGCGTCGGCGACGGCGGAGCGATGTCCACCGCGATGTCGTGCATCGCGCTGTGCGAGGCCGAGGCCGACGGACCACCCCCGATCGCGCCGTGACGCGGGCCCGCAGAAGCTGCGGCCCTTCGGCCCCCGCGCTGCGATCGTGGCAGGTTGCGCTGCGCCCCCCGCGGTCGGACGATCCCCCGGTGACCCGCCGCAACCCCACCGTCCTGCCCGTGATGACGCCGTTCCCGTACTCGGTCGACGCCGAGGAGAGCATCGACGTCGCGCGGGCGATGATGCACGAGCACGGCATCCACCACCTCCCGGTCATGCACGACGGTCGCCTCGGCGGGATCATCTCGTCCCGCGACATCGGGCTGTGTGACGCGCTGCTCGATCGGCCGCGCACGGTGCCGCTGCCGGTGTGGGCCGTGTGCACGCGGGATCCGTACATCGTCGAGATCGACACGCCGCTCGAGTCGGTGGTGCGTCACCTCGCCGACGTGCACATCGGATCGGCGATCGTGACCAAGCACGGCAAGCTCGCGGGGATCGTGACGATGACGGATCTGTGCCGCCTGCTCGCGTCGATGCTCGAGGACACCGAGGTCGACGGCGGCGACGACGACGCGGCGTGACGACGCGGCCCGCAGCGCTCAGCCCCCGCAGGCGACGCCCGACCAGATCCGTCGCTGCGTGTGCACCACCAGCCGGGCGCCCGGCGCGACGATCATCGCGCTCGCCGACCACGGACCCGACTCCGGGGACGCGACCTCCGTCCACGCGCTGCCGTCGAAGCGCGAGAGGCTCTCGCCCCACGCGACCCACACGTGCGTGTCGTCGTCGACCACGATCAGGCCGCGGTACTCGTCCTCGTCCACGACGACCGGGAGCGCGTCGGTGTGGTCAATCCACGCTCCGCCGCTGCGCTGCATGAGGCGCGGTCCGTCCTCGGTCGACGCGATGACCCACGCGCCGTGCGGGCCGACGGCGAGCGAGCCGTAGAAGGTGAAGGGCTGGTCGGGGAACGGGCGGATGTCGACCCACGCGTCCGCGGCCCACTCCCAGACCCCGTGACCGGCGAGGAACCGCTGATCGCCGTGGCCCTCGATCTCGCCCAGGCAGGCGCCCTCGCAGGGAGCGTCCGGGGCAGGGGACTCGACCCACGCCTCGCCATCGAAGCGGAGCACCGCGGGATCGACGGGCCAGCCCAGCACGCCCGTGCGCCTGCCGGCGGCGAACATCGCACCGTCGTCGGCCACCCAGAGATCCGTCAGGTTGATGGTCGCGTCCTCGGGCTGCGTGAACGGGATCGGGCTGAGGGCCTCGCCGTCGAAGTGCCACAGCGGCGGGCCGTCGGCGCTGACGAGGGTGAGGTCCTCGGTGCTCGGTCCCCCGGCGGCACCGAAGTTCCCGTAGATCGAGTTGTCGTCCGCGCTCGTCCACGCGTCGGCGCCCTCGATCTGGATTGCGGTCTCGTCGACGCCGACGAGCGCTCCGTCGCCGGTGATCGCGAAGGCCGTCGTGTCGCCCACGTCGGCGCGCTGTAGCACCGTGGTGACCACCGGTGCGCCGCGCGGGTCGTCGATCGTCTGCACGAGGTGGCCGCGCTCGTCGCCGAACGCGACCAGACGCCCATCGCCGAGCGCGACGAGGTCGCGGTTGGCCTCGAGCGTCGTGGTGGGCAGCCACTCCCCCGCTTGCGCGAGCCGACGCAGCTCGCCGGTGTGGTCGAGCTCGGCGGCGACGTGCTCGCTGTAGAGCAGGTACTGCTCGCGTCCGGCGCTGCGGGCGAAGCCGGTCACGCCGGAGAAGAACCCCTGCTCGATCTGGAGCGCCCACGCGTCGTCCATGTAGCGCCACGCGTCGTCGGCCGTCACCAGCAGCCCGTCGCCAAACGGCCACATCCGCTGGATGTCGCCGATCATCGGGGTCTCGACCGCGATCCACGGTTGGTCGTAGCCGTCCCTGCGGAGCAGCTCACCGGACTGCCCCCCGAGCCAGGTCGAGGTCTCGGTGAAGACGAGCGCGCTTGCGACGATGCCCGGCGGCTCGAGCATGAGCCAGGTGCCGTCACCGCCGCGGATCTGCACCTCGCTCGGCGGGATGTCGCAGAGATCCACGCAATCGTCCGCCGGCGTGTACGCCACCCACACGACCCCGTCGGCGGACAGCCCGAACGTCTGCATGGTCGCGCCGGGCACGGCCAGGTCGACCGACGCGGTGACGCCATCCCAGTGCAGCACGGAGTCCTGCGCGAGCAGCCACGCGTCGGTGGGGAACCTCGCGGCGACGCCGGAGACGCGCACGCCCTCGAGGTGTTCCTCGCGCCAGTCGTCCTCGTCGAGCAGCAGCAGCGACTCGCCGGCCGCGGCGATGACCGCCTCGCCGTCGGTCCACGCCCGCGACACGCCCTCGGCGCGTGCCCACGTCGACGTCCAGCAGAGCTCGAGCGCGGGCTCCGTCGGCTCACCGGTGCTGCTGTCGGCGGCGTCGGTGCTCGACGCGTCGGTGACCGACGTGGTCTCAGCGATGGTGTCCGCGGGGGTGCCCGCCGTGTCCGAGCTCGATGCAACGCCGCCGGAGGTGCTCGAGGTCTCGGCGTCCGTCGTGGTGCTGGCCCCGGGACCACACGCCACGACCGCAAGGAACGATATCCACGGTCTCCAGCCCATGCCGGGAGCATACGCCGGCTTTGTTCGGTTTGGTAGCAATTTTTTGGACCGTCGGTCGGGGCCGAAGCTCGACCCCGGCCCCTCGATGGCACACTCGAGATCGATGCGCGCCCCGACCGACGACACGCTCGCGCTCCACCTCGGTGCGTCCGTGCTCGAACGCGTCACCGTCGCGGGCGGTGACAGCCACCGCGCGATGCGGGTGACGCTCGCCGACGGACGGCGCGTGTTCGTGAAGCACGGCGCCGACGCGGCGACGTACGTGGCCGAGGCGGCGGGCCTGCGGTGGTTGGCGGAGGCGCAGTCGCTCGCGACCGCCGAGGTGCTCGCGGTGGGCGACGACGACGCGCCGTTCCTCGCGCTGGCGTGGATCGACGAGGGCCCACGTCGACCCGACTTCGACGCGCGACTCGGGCGCGGACTCGCGGCGCTGCACCGGTTCGGCGCGCCGAGCTTCGGGCTCGCGACGCCGAACGTGATGGGCCGCGTGCCGCAGGACAACCGCGCGGCCGCGACGTGGGCGGCGTTCTACGCCGAGCGTCGGCTCGCGCCGCTGGTCGCCCGCACGCGCGACGCAGGGACGCTGTCGGCCAGCGACGTGGCCGCGGTCGAGGCCGTGATCGATCGGTTGCCCGCGCTGGTCGGCCCCGAGGAGCCGCCGGCGCGGCTGCACGGCGATCTGTGGGCGGGCAACGTCATGGCCGATGCCGCGGGTGATCCGGTGCTCGTCGATCCCGCGGTGTATGGCGGTCACCGCGAGATCGACCTCGCGATGCTGCGGTTGTTCGGCGGCGTCGGCCCGCGATGCTTCGCCGCGTACGACGAGGCCGACCCGCTGGCGCCCGGGGCCGAGGCGCGCGTGGCCCTGCACCAGCTGTATCCGTTGCTGATCCACGTCGCGATGTTCGGCGCGAGCTGGGCGCCCGCGGTGCGGCGCGCCGCGACCTCGGCGTTGCGGGGCTAGCTCGGGCGCGCTTGGAATCGCCGGGCGCGGGCCGGTCCAAGGCCGGTGACGAACCCCGATCGATCGATCCGCCCCTGGTCCCTCGTCCTCGCCCTCGGGTTCGCGCTGGTCGGCTGCCACCAATGCGGCCCTGGCGACGACGTCGGCTGGGACAGCGCGCTGGTCGGTGGCGCGTGCGAGATCGACGGGCACTGCGAGGAGCGCTGCGTCGAGGGCAAGGACTTCCCCGATGGCACGTGCACGATCGGCTGCGATCACGACGGCCAGTGCCCCGAGTTCACGAGGTGCGTCGAGAAGTCGGGCGGCGTGTGCCTGCTGGCCTGCGACGACGACGGGGACTGTCGCGGGGGCTACGGCTGCCACGACGAGGATCGGCGCGGCGCGGGCGGCAAGGCGCCGGTGTGCATCGACGATTGATCCGCGAGAGCCTTCGTCCCTGCCGCTTTCGCCCGGGAACGACGTCGGGTCTTGCGTTCGCCGCCGCGGTCTCTGCGGTCCAAAGCAGGCCGGCCGGAATCCCCGCGCAGCGTGATACGTTGGGGTCGCGATCATGCGCGTCGAGTTGCACGGACTGGGCAAGAGCTACGACGGCGCGAGGTGGGCCCTGCGCGGCGTGGATCTGTCCATCCCCTCGGGATCGATCCTCGGCCTCATCGGCCCCAACGGCGCCGGCAAGTCGACGGCGCTGCGGATGGTCGCGACCCTGCTCGAGCCCACCGAGGGCACCGTCGCGTTCGACGGCGTCGTGCCCACCGGCGCCGACGCGCACCAGTCGCTGCGCCGGCGCATCGGATTCCTGGGCGACGGCAACCCGCTGTACAAGCAGCTCACGCCGCGGGAGTACCTGCGGTTCTTCGGGCAGTGCTTCGGACTCCCCGAGGGCGAGCTCGACGGCGCCATCGCGGAGATCCTCACCACCTTCTCGCTCGACACCAAGGCGGAGACGCCGGCCGGTGAGCTGTCGAAGGGGATGCGCCAGCGGCTATTGATCGGCCGTTGCCTGCTGCACCGCCCCGAGCTGCTGATCCTCGACGAGCCCGCCGACGGCCTCGACCCGCGCGGCCGCAGCGACCTCCGTCGCGTGCTCGACGACGTGCGTCGCCGCGGCGTGACCGTGGTGATCTCGTCCCATATCCTGCGCGAGCTCGACGACCTGTGCGATCAAGTCGCGATTCTGCAGCGCGGTCGCCTGGTGGTCGCCGGTCCCGTGGCGGAGATCATCGAGCGCCACGAGGTCGCGCGGTTCGTCTACGAGCTGCGGCTGTTGCCCCAGGGCGCCGAGCACGCGACCGACGTGCTCGCGCGGCATCGCGTGCTCGTGGAGTCGTCGGGCACGGTCGAGGGGCTCGCGGCCTTGAACGTGCAGCTGCAGCAGGACGAGGCGAAGATGGCCGAGGTCCTCGCCGATCTGTTCGCCCACGGCGTGAAGGTCGTGACCTGCAGCCGGGTGCGCAGTCGCCTCGAAGATGTGTACGATCGGATCTCGGACGACCACGTGAACTGAAGGAGCCCCCATGACGCTGTTGCATCGCCTCCGTTTCGCGGCCCGCCCCTTCGTCACCCGCAGCCTGCGGGGCCCGCGGGGCCGTCGCGCCGTCGCGCTCGCGATCGTGTTGGCGATGTGCTCGGGCTTGGTCGGGCTGTGGATCGCGCTCGGCAGTGGCCAGCTCGAGCACGGCGTGCGGCGCAAGCTCGGGCTCGAGCCGTCGATGCACGAGCGCGAGTCCGCAGAGTTCATGGTGTTCTGCCACGATGACGTCGACTGTCGTCGGATCGAGCGCGAGCTCGAGCACAGCGGGGAAGGGTACGCGATGCGCCTCGACGGGATCGCGCTGGCGCAGGGCGCCGTGTCCATGCACGGACCGCTGGTCCCCGCCGAGCTCGCGCCGCTGCACGGCCGCGCCCGCGCGGCGATCGAGGGGCTGCCCTCGACGACCGGCGCGACGCCGCGCCGACGCACGTTCGACTGGAGGGATGCGAACCACCGCGCGCTGCTGGGCGTCGTCCTCGACGCTGACTTCCGGCCCGCGGTCGTGCGCTACGCCTCGCCGCTGGGGCTCTCCGAGGGCATCGCGCTGGTCGGCTTCTTCGCCGTGGCGATGTTGGTCGTGCTCGGCACCGTGGTCGGACCGGTCGTGGTCGGCGTCTCCTTTGCGCAGGAGTCCCACGAGAACACGCTGCAGCCGGTCGCGGGCACGGCCCTGTCGCCCCGCGCGATCGCCCTGGGACTGACGGCCGGTGCGCTGGCCCCGGTCGCGATCGTGGCGGTGCCGCAGCTCGTGATCGCGGTGCTCGCCGCAGTGACGTCCGGCCATCCGCTGGCGTTCGCCGGCTTCGTCGCGCTGCTGCTGCCGTGCGCCTGGGCCCTCGCCTGTCTGTGCGCGGTGGTCGGCCTGTATGCCGGACGGCGGCGCGGCCCGGGTCTGGTCGGCATCGCGCTGCTGGCGGGGGCCGGGACGTGGGCCCTGGCGGGTACGTCGATCGGCTTCCAATCGCTCGGCCGCGTCGAGGCTGCGCTGGTGACGATGCTGCCCAGCGGCGGGCTCGTGCTCGCGGCGCGCGAGGCCTTCTTGGGCGGTGCCGAGGTTCGGCATGGCGCCCTGGCGATCGGCCCCGAGTGGCGGCTGTTCGCCGCTGCGATCGGGGCGATCGTGGTCGGTGTGTTGGCGCTGCTGGCTGCGGAGCGGCGGATCCCCGGCCGGGTGGCCGCGCCGCTGCGCCGCGTCGAGGCCGTGCTCGGCTCGGCCGCGCTGTCGGCCCTGACGCTGCTGGCGTTCTCGCAGGAGCGACCGACGTCGGTCGTCCTCGCGACGCTGGCGATGATGGTGATGCCGATGCAGTTGCTGGTGATGGGACGCGTGCCGCAGGGCGACACCCCCGGCGCGCGGCCGCCGGTGGATGCGGTGCGACTGCTCGGCGAATTCGCCGGGTTCGTGGCGCTGCACCTCGCGCTCGCGCTCGTGATCGTCGGGCCGGGCTTCGTGGAGCCGCTGCTCCCCGCGACGGCGCACCTGGGCTGGGCCCTCGGGGTCGCCGCGCTGGCGTCGCTGCGCAGCGTCGCCGCGCCGATGCGGCTGCCCGCGACGCTCTGGGCGGGGTTCAGCGTCGTCGCGGCGATCGTCACGTTCACGACCGGGGTCGCGATCGTGACGGACGGGCACGCGCCGATGTTTGCGTTGATGCGGTTGAGCCCGTGGCTCGGGGCGGTGCAGATCGCGTTGACGGTGGCGATCCCGGTGACGCTGGTGCGGGCGGTGTTCCGGACGGGTCGGTCGACGCCGGTTGGGTGAGGTGGCGATCGAAAGATCGATGAACCGAAGCTGTCCCACCGGTGAAACAAGATCAGCGCTGGAGTAGAAATCGAGCCCGGCAGGATTGACGACCCCAGTTCCGCAGCGATACGGTGCCGCGGAACAACGCAGGGGAGCGTGGCGCGATGGCACGGGACGTGTACGGTTCGGTTCGGTTCGGTTCGGTTCTTGCTTCGGTGCTTGTCGCCTCGACGCCGTTCGCGTGCGATGACGGTTCGAGCCCGGCGCAGTCCACCGGCACGGTCGGCAGCGATTCCGGGAGCGTAGGCCCGGTTCGCGTCGACACCACAACCGGGCCGGCACGGACGGATCCCGGCCTCGAGTCCGCGACGGAACCCGGCGCTGGTCCCGGAGGGGATCCTGGTCTCGCGAGCCCGCGCAAGCCGCAGGCCATCGTCGAAGGGTTCGCGCTTAGGGTCGACAAGGTCGACGGCGATCTCGTGATCTCCTGGTCCTCGCAGGGGGTATCCACCTACGAGGTGTGGACGAGCTCGGACCCGTACTTCGCGCCGGGGGACGTCGGAGCGGTGCTGCTCGAGACGGATGACATTCTCAGCTATTCAACCGCACTGGGCGACGAGTCGTACTATCGGGTCAGGGCGCCAGGGGCGACCGAGGAACTGTCGACCACCGTCGGTCAGATCGAGTACGCGCTGCATCACCCCTATTCGAAGCTGGGGATCTGCCTGGTCTCCGAGGCGGATACGTGGCTGGAGTTCGTCGTCGACCTGCCGGTGTGGCCCAACGGTGGCTACATGTGGGACCCGATCATCCAGGCATGGATCGCTGGCAACGACATGGAAGGCGTGACCTTCACGCCGGGCGAGGTCGTGATTCCTTATTATGAATCCGCGCCGTCCCCCGCGATTTGGAATGCGATCGGTCACGTCCCGACCGCGGAGGACGTTGCGATCGGGCTCATGCCCGGTACGAACTACGTCACGATCCTTCCGCTGCGGTTCGGACCGATCTGGGCGAGCGAGCTGCTCGCCATGGTCGACGGCGCAACCCGGGTGGGATCGCCCGATCCCACCGGGCAGACCACGATCTGGTACCCGGACGAGCCCGATTTCTTGATGCCGACGTGCTCGCCGGTCGTGCTCGAGGTGGACGAGGTGTCGCCTTGGCCGCCTCCGCCGGGGGGCGGCGGGACGTCGGGTAGCAGCTCGTCGAGCGGTTCGTCGTCGAGCGGTTCGTCGTCGAGCGGCAGCTCCGAGACCACCGGCCAGGGCACCAACAACGCGACGGGTGCGGACGGAGGCGGCGGCGTCACGGGTGGCGCATCGGCGACCGCAGGTGATGCGGGCGAGGCGACCACGACGGGCTCCTCGACGACCGGTGGCGGCGAGGAAACCTCCGGCGGCGCCGGCGACGAGGGCGGCGGCGGGACCGACCCGATCGATCCGGCTGACGTCGCCCCTCCGCTCGATCCGACCGTGACGACAGGTTACTTCGCGGCCGTCAGCTTTCTCTTCGAGGGAGATCCGCCGGTGCAGTACGGGGTCGCGCCGGGGACCATTTCACCGGAGCACGTCGCCGTGCTCCGCGGTCGGGTGAGCGAGCGTGATGGTGGCCCGCTGGGGGGAGTCGTCGTCAGCGCGGTCGGCCATACCGAGTTCGGGACGACGACCACGCGGAGCGACGGCCGGTACGATCTCGCGGTCAACGGTGGCCAGCAGATCGTCCTCGACTTTCGGGCAGTCGACTGGTTGCCCGCGCAGCGCACCGTCGTTCCTCGGTGGCAGAGCGACGTCGAGGTCGACGGCGTGGCGCTGATCGAACTCGACGCGGAGGTCTCGATCGTCGAGTTCGACGACCCGATCGAGGTGCATCGCGCGACCACGGTGACCGACACTGATGGCACGCGCACGAACGTCCTGGCGTTCCGGCAGGGCACCGTCGCGACGATGCGCCTGGCTGACGGGACCTCCGAGGTGCTGCCCAGCATCAGTGTGCGCGCGACCGAGTACACGGTCGGCCCGGATGGACCAGATGCAATGCCCGGGGACCTTCCGGTAGCGAGCGCGTACACCTACGCGGTCGAGTACACGATCGATGAGGCCGAGGCCGCGGGGGCCGTGCGCGTCGAGCTCGATCCCCCGGCGGTCGCGTACCTCGACAACTTCGTGGGCTTTCCCGTGGGGGGCAACGTTCCGCTGGGCGCCTACGATCCCCGCGTAGGAACGTGGGCCGCCGAGCCGGACGGCCGTGTCATCGCGATCGTGGGCGAGGTCGGGGGGTTGGCCGAGGTCGACCTCACCGGTGACGGTGTGGGCGAATCCGTCGGTGCGATGACGGCCGCAGGGATCGATGCGGTCGAGCGCGAGATCCTCGCGAACGAGTTCGCCCCGGGGACCGAGCTTTGGCGGATGCCAGTGCCGCACATGTCGCCATGGGATGCGAACTGGGGCTTTGCGCCTCCGCCCGGTGCGGAACCGCCGCCAGCGACACCGCCTCGTGATCCACAGCCACCGCCGGACAGCTGCGAAGCCTCGGGCTCGATCATCGAATGCGAAGGCCAGATCCTGGGAGAACAAATTCCGATCGCCGGAACGCACTTCTCCCTGGCGTACCGGAGTGATCGGGTCCCCGGACGTGTCGCATCGTACGAGCTACGAGTGCCGGTCTGGCCGATGGCACCGTTGGTCGGTAGTCCAGGCGCGGATGTCCAGCTCGAGGTCGCGGGCCGAACGTTCGTGACGCAGTACGAAACGCACGTCCCCAACAACGTCCACACCTTCGTCTGGGACGGACTCGACGCCTATGGTCGCCGCCCGCAGGGGCCTGTGCCCGTGAACGCATGCGTCACGTACAACTATCCGGTCATGTACCTCCCGACACTCGGGGATGCCTCCGCGGGGTCGTTCGGTTACAACGGGAATGGGGCGGTGATCAGCGGAACGTCGCGTGGTAGCACGCTCACGTTCACGCAGTGCCACGCGCGCAGGCCGGTGGGTGGCGGGCTGGCGATCGACGCGGGTTCGCTGGGTCGCGTCGCCCCGTCGTGGGGTGAGCGCTACGCGCTCGGGACGTTCGATGCCCGTCGTGGCGCGCCGCGCCTGGGCGGGTGGACCTTGAGTCCACACCACACCTTGGCGCCCGAGGCAGGGATCCTCTACCTGGGCGACGGCCACCGCATCACGAGCGCGAACGCGACGGATCCGCTCGTGATCACGCACGTCGCGGGGACGTCCTCGGGAGCCCCGCCCAATCAGGGCGACGAGGGGCCCGCCATCGAGGCGCGAATCGACGGGCCGCTGTACGGCGCGATGGGTCCTGACGGCAGCATGTACTTCACGACGGGGAACCGTGTGCGCCGGATCGATCCCTCTGGGGTGATTCATGCATTCGCCGGTCAGACCACCAACGGGTTCTCGGGTGATGGTGGGCCAGCGACTGCCGCGCGTTTGAACAGCCCGCGCGGCCTGGCGGTCGGGCCGGACGGCAGCGTCTACATCGCGGACTTCCAGAACCGGCGCATCCGCCGGGTGGCGCCCGATGGGGTCATCAGTACCTTCGCCGGGACCGGGGCGATCGGGTTCGGCGGCGACGGCGGCCTGGCGACGGCGGCACAACTTGGCGGCGCCGCCGATGTCGAGGTCGCGCCGGACGGGTCGATCTACGTGCTGCAGAACAGCGGGACCTCGGGCGGGCGGATCCGTCGGATCACGCCGAGCGGCGAGATCACGCGGTTCGCCGGGGGTGCGGCCTGCGGGACGAGCACCGGACCCGCGGACGGGGCACGCGCGAGGAGCACGTGCATCCTCAACGGTGACGACATGGCGCTCGGCCCCGATGGATCGATCTATGTGCTGTTCCGTATGTCGAGCACGTTCGTCGACCGCATCTATCGGATCTATCCGGATGGCTCGATGCAGCGGATCGCGGGCGTCGCTGCCGAGAGCGAGGCATCGACGACGGAGGACATTCCCGCGGTCGACGCGTGGATCGACCACGCGGAGGGAATCGACGTCTCGGACACGGGACTGGTCTTCTTCAGTGATCAGGCCCGCCAGCGAGTGCGCTACATCGACGCGGAGGGCCTGATCCACACGTTGGTAGGAACCGGGGAAGTCGCCTCGACGGGGGACCGCGGACCGGGCCAGCAGGCGACCCCCAACGGGCCGCGCGGGGTCTTCCTCGGGCACGACGGCGGGCTGTTCATCCTCGAGGCTTCGGGCAACCGCATCCGCCGCGTCTCCAGCGCGGCCGCGGACTTCGGCACCGACGAGCGGCTGATGCCGAGCCCCGACCACAGCGAGATCTGGGTCTTCGACGCCACGGGCCGCCACCTCCGGACACACCACGCGACCACGGGGCTCGTGAAGTACACCTTCGGCTACGACACGGCCGGTTTGTTGGTCACGGTGACGGACGCCTACGATGCGACGACCGAGATCGTTCGCGACGGCGAAGGCACGGCGACGGCGATCGTCGGACCCGACGGGCACGAGACCGTCCTCGCGATGGACGCGGCCGGCTACCTGGCGAGCCTCACGAATCCTGCGGGCGAGACGCATGAGTTCGCGTACGACGCCGGCGGGCTGCTCACCGAGTACGTCTCGCCGAACGACGGCTTGCACACGTTCGAGTACGACGCCGCGGGGCGGCTCGTGCTCGACACCGATCCCGAGGACGGCTCGACGGCGCTGGCGCGCACGGACTTCGGGTTGTTCGAATCGGCGTACGAGGTCGAGATGACCTCGGCGCTCGGGCGGACGCGGAGCATCGAGGTCGTGCCCTACCCGACCGGGCGGGAGCAGCGAACGGCGACGCACACCGACGGGACGCAGACCCAGAAGGTCCGGTTCGAGGATGGTTCGGAGGTGATCACGCGGCCGGATCTCACGGAGGTGCGCCGGCGCTACCTGCCGGATCCGCGCTTCGGCATGCTCTCGCCGACGCTTCGGCGCGAGGAGGAGACGCCCAACGGTCTCATCTCCGTGGCCCAGACGACGCGCGAGGTGACGTTCACCGACCCGAACAACCTCCTGTCGATGGAGACGGTCGAAGAGACGGTGACGCGCAACGGCCGGACGTCTTCCCGACTCTACGACGTCGCGAGCGGGACGGCGCAGCTGACCTCGCCCGCGGGGCGCGAGTACGACGCGGTATTCGACGAGTTCGGCCGACTCGCCGTGCTCGAGGCGCCCGGCGTAGAAGCTGTCGCGTTCGAGTACGACGCCCGCGGGCGGCTCGAGGAGGCGACGGTCGGAGTGGGCGTCGACGCGCGGACCTGGTCGTTCACCTACGACACCGAGGGGAACCTGCTGTCGACGAGCGATCCGCTGGGTCGCGTGGTCGAGATGACGCACGACCCCGTGGGTCGAGTGCTCGAGAGCGTGGCGCCGGATCTCGCGGTGACCGCGTTCACCTACGACGACGAGGGCAACGTGACGAGCGTGACCCCGCCGGGTCGACCGGCACACGGGTTCGCGTACGACGGGGACGACCGGAACACCAGCTACACGCCGCCGGATCTCGGGGCCGGGACGGAGGCCACGCAGTACGTCTACGACGAGGACGATGCGCTGATCCAGGTGCTGCGGCCCAACGGCCAGGTGCTCGACTTCGTGTACGACGTGGCCGGCCGCTTGGAGACGGTCGAGTCGCCGACGGGCACGACCGAGGTCCACTACGACGCGCTGCGGGGTCGGGTGACGAGGCTGGTCGCGGAGAGCGGGGCGGAGATCCGCTACGCATACGACGGCTCGCTGGTGACGGAGATCGAGACCACGGGCGTCGGGGGCGGCGTCCTGTCGTGGACGTACGACAACGACATGCGGCGGGCGACGAGCACCGTCGCCGGCGTGACCTACGACATCGACCGTGATGCCGATGGTCTGCTCACGGCGATCGGGGACGTCACGATCGGTCGGGTCACGGCGACGGGCTTCCCGACGACGATCGCGGTCGGGGGTGTCGAGACGGCGGTGGGGTTCGATGCCCGTGGTCGGCTGTCGGGGCTCGACACGGAGGCGGGCGCCACCGCGCTGCTCTCGTTCGCGTACGAGCGAGACGAACTCGACCGCATCGTGAGTGTGACCGAGACGCTCGGCGCGACGACGACCGAGACGACGTACACGTACGACGTCGCGGGACGGCTGGAGACCGTGAGCGTCGGCGGGCTCGAGATCTTCGAGTATGCGTACGACGACAACGGCAACCGCGAGGCGGTCACGACGGGGTCGGGTACGGTGACGGCGCTGTTCGACGACCACGACCGGCTGGTCGAGCAGGGGGACGTCGAGCTGGAGTACGCGGTAACCGGGGAGCTGCTGCTTCGCGTGGAGGGTACGGCGGTCACGCAGTACGAGCACGACGCGTTCGGGCGGCTCCGGGCAGTGGAGCTGCCCGACGCGACGCTGATCGAGTACGATCTCGACGCGAGGGGGCGGCGAGTGGGGCGACGGGTCGACGGAGCACTGCAGCGCGCGTGGGTCTACGACGGCCAGCTCGACCCTGTGGCCGAGCTCGACGACGAGGGCGAGGTGGTTTCCCGGTTCGTGTACGGGTCGCTCGCGCACACGCCGGATCTGATCGAGCGGGCCGGGACGCAGTACCGGGTGATCACGGATCACCTCGGGAGCGTGCGGCTGGTTGTCGACGTGGAGACGGGCGCGGTGGCGCAGGCGCTGGAGTACGGCCCGTGGGGCGAAGTGCTGGTCGACACGAACCCGGGGTTCCAGCCGTTCGGGTATGCGGGCGGGATCTACGACGCGGCCACGGGGTTGGTGCAGTTCGGGGCGCGGGAGTACGACGCGGAGTTGGGGCGGTGGGTGTCGCGGGATCCGGTGTTGTTCGACGGGGGGATGAACCTGTTCGCGTACGCGGCGAATGATCCCGTGAACCTGGTGGATCCGGATGGGCGGAATCCGGGCGTGCCAGGCGCGGCTGCAGCCTGCGCGAGCAATCCGGCCTGCGCCGCGGCTGTCACGGATGTTACCGTTTTCGTGCTAGGGATGGCCCTCGCGGAGTGCATCAAGTGGGGGATCTGTGGAAACTGGGCGCCCCCGGCTCCCGATGAGGCGGAGCCCGAACCATATGACGACGACCCTTGCCCGAGCCCGTGGGCGGGACCGAATATTCCGCTAGAACCTGTGGGGGAGCCCTTCGACACTCCGGATGAACCGGCGAATGACACAACGGACGACGATGGAGACGGAACCAACTGCCTGAAGGCCGCTGCTGCAAGGCGCACCCGATGCTTCGCCTATCCTCCCCCCCAGTTTGAGTTGTGCCAGGCACAAAACCGCGAGGACCTTTTTCGTTGCATGAACGGTCTGCCGCCACTCGGGCGCTGGTAGCCCAAATGATCTGCGGTCATCCAGAAGTGATCATTCGTGACGTTGCCACCGTTGGAGGGGTGGTGCGGCGTGGTGTCTAGTCGTCTCATAGAGACCGTCCGGGAGTTGTACTCGTCGACAGCGGACGACCCTCAGGCCGCCCTGACCGGGCTCGTCTCCCTGTTGTCATCTATTCGATCGGACGGCGACGAGGACGAGGTGGTGCTGATCGCAGACGAGGCCGCGACACGAGCATGCGTGTTGCAGCAATATGAAACTGCGGCGCAACTCTGGGATGAGGCGTCTAGTCTCCGTCCCAGCGACACGATGCTGCTGTTCAACCTCGCGCATGCCCTGGCGCGATCTGGGCGCGTGGACGCTGCGATCGCAGCTCTGGAGCGCTGCGCGAGCATTCAGGCGGAAGGAGATCCAGAGCGCTCCCTCCCAGTGGAGAGGGAGCTCCGGAAGCTCCGCGGTCGATAGTCGTGGTCTTCGGTTGCCCAGGCCGAGCTGGCCGGCGGTCGTGTCACCTCGTCGACGAGCACGCGGGCCCCGGCGGGACGGCCCGCGGCGTACAGCACGTCGGCGCGGACGCGGGTGGCGTTGAGCCGCACGGCGGCGCGGCTTTGTCCCTGCGCGAAGGCGTACAGTCGTTCGCGGAGTCCGAGGGTGCGCTCCAACTCCCCGCGCCGAGCAGAGTGCCGATGAGCTGGTGAGCGACTCCCATCAGATATGACCCCGGGGTCGACCGCGAGGCGACCAAGACAGGGAATTCGTCGAGTCCGCTGCCGCGTTCGCTCTGTCGAGAACGCGCGACAGAGGGGAGACGCGGCTTGTCCCGCCTCGACGCCACCACCTCCCCATGCGTATCCTCCTCCCCCGGTGCTGTTCCACACCCTCGGGTTCGCGCTCTTCCTCCCGGTCGTGTGGACCCTCTACTGGCTCACCTTCCGTCACCCCGGAACGTGTCAACGACTTTGAGACAGGGGAGAAGGGAATTCTAAGTAGCGATGCAGGCAGGTGCGGCTGCCTCAGCGAGGGCGACGGCCTCGGTGTCGATCGGGTTGATGTGGACGACGTCAGG
>JBIJCC010000142.1:0-24156 GCA_044344875.1 Nannocystaceae bacterium | reverse complement strand
CACAGAGCGACCGTTGGGACGACGGCATCATCGCGACCCTCAAGCCACTGCGAAAGCGGATCCAATGTGCCGCGTGATCAGACAGAGAACCAGACCCCTACGGCGGCAACAACTGCTGGGGCAACTATACGCAGGTCAGCGCGACCTGCACCAACCTCGCGATCGATGGACAGATCCGCTTCCAGTCCTATGAAGGCTACTACTACGGTGGTGGTGGTGGTGGCGGCGCGTGCATGAAGACCGAGGTCGCCGAGATCCCGGTCACCGAGTGGGCCGAGACGATCACCACCTGTCGACTGCCCGATTACACGCCCGGCTGCGAGGGCGGCGAGGTCTGCATCCCCGAGGCCCCGGCCGGCTTCGAGCAGAAGTGGTGTCTGTACCGCGACGGCGACCACGAGTGCACGACCGCCGAGTTCCCCAACAAGACCACCTTCTGGTCGGGCACCGAGGATACCCGCGACTGCACCAATTGCGCGTGCGGTGCCGTCGCGACGGCGTGCGAGCAGGCCGAGTTGTTGGTCTTCGGCGCCCCCGATTGTGAGGGCGAGCCCATCGCCGTCCTCCCCGCCGGTGGCCAGTGCACCGAGGTCCCGATGGGTATGTCCATTGCCGGTGACTTCGGCAGCGAGGCCGCGTGCCCGGTCTCCTCGGATTCCGAGCCCGAGGGCTCGGTCGCGCCGTCGGGTCCGTTCACGTTCTGCTGCGCGGATTGACGGGGAGGGCGGGCCGCTCGCGCCCCCCGTGCTAGCTTCGCGGGGCCGATGCCCGCCGCCGAACCGGTCCTGCCCCCGGACCTGCGTCCGCTCGCCCACCTCCGGGGCGCCCGCAACCACGCGACCCCGACCGATCGCCTCCGCGCGATCCGTCGCGGTGCGCACGCCCTGCGCGAGACATTGATGTCCGCGCCGCCGGTGCGATTCTTCCGGTCCGTCGATCTCGTCCGCGTGCCCTACCCGACGCGGTACGCGCTACGCGAGGCGTGCAGCCTGCCGGTGCCGTATGTGCACATCCTCAATCGATTGTTCGTGGTCCAGTTCGATACGCCGGGCGGGGTGAAGACATTGCTGGGCGAGCCGCTCGATCGGCTCGGCAACGCGAAGACGCCGTTCTTCGAGCGGCTTGCGGCGCCGCTCGGGGGCGCCGAGGGGACGATCGCGCGGCGCGTGTGGCCGCCGCTCGGCGACGTGGTCGAAATCCTCGCCGGCCTCGGCATCGCGCCCGCCGACGTCGATTACATCACCTACGATCACCTGCACACCCAGGACCTGCGCCGGTGGCTGGGCGCGCACGACCGCGAGGCGTACTTCCCCAACGCGAAGCTCCTCGTGATGCGTCAGGAGTGGGCGTCGTGCCGCGGGCTGCTCCCGACGCAGTCCGAGTGGTATTGCCCGGGCGGCACCGACGGTGTCCCCGACGATCGCGTGATCGCGCTCGACGGCGACGTCGCGCTCGGCGACTCGGTCGCGCTCGTCCACACGCCCGGACACACCGAGGGCAACCATTCCTTGGTGGTGCGGACGCCGGAGGGCCTGTTCGTCAGCAGCGAGAACGGCGTGGCGGCCGAGTGCTACGCGCCGCTGCAGTCGCGGATCCCCGGCGTCGCGCGCTGGGCCCGGCGCACCGGCAGCGAGGTCGTCCTCAACGGCAACACGCTCGAGGGATCGGTGGACCAATACCTCTCGATGGTCCTCGAGAAGGAGCTCGCCGGCCCGTCGCAGCGCAACCCGGACTTCCCCAACGTCGCGCCGTCGTCGGAGCTGTGCGCCCACTGGCTGTCGCCGGGTCTGGGACCGACGTTCCACGTCGGCGCGCTCGCGTTCGGCGAGGTCGCGACGTAGCGCCCAGCGCCACATCTCGACCGGCGACGTTCATCCAGACTCATCCGCCCATGTACCGCTGCAGGCGAAACGTCGCACCGCTGTCGATTCCGTCCTTGGACTCGAGCACGAACACCGCGTCGTCGCCGTCGACGCACAGCGTGCCGCGGCGTTCCTCGACGTCGCCCGGGTCGAACACCACCGTGAGTTGATCGGCCGCGCCACCCTCGTCTGACCACACGCCATTGCCGGCCACACCGACGCCGAATCCCGCGCTCACATGGCACGGCTCGCCGCCGGGGCAGCCGGAGGTCTGGTACTCGGGCGCGACGCACGACAGGGGTACGTAGGAGACGATCTGGAAACCGCCGCTCAATGCCGCGTCGATCGTGCCGTCGGCCATGAGCTCGAGCATGCTCGGCTCGAGCTCCGCGGACTCGATCTCGACCGACACCGGGGTTCGGCAGTCCTCGTGCACGGGGTCGCAGATTGCCACCGCCGCCCACAACCCGACCGGCTCGCCGTTGCACGTGGCGAGCGGTGGGGGGCACGAGCCCACCCCCTCGGGGCCCGTGGCGTCGCTCTCGCCGCTGGCGACGGTCCCCTCACCGCTGCCTCCGCCATCCTCCTGCGCGTCGTCACCGCAGCCGGCGACGAGCGAAGCGATCGTGAGGAATGCTAGTCGTGCTGTCATCCACCGAGTCGAAGCCATGGATGGAGCATGGCGCGTGACGGCGTCGTGCGCTGGTCCCGAAGAACGACGGTCGAGGGGCTCGGTGATCGCGAGCACCTCGCCGTGCGGGAGCACGGGGGCGCACCACCGGACCTGGTGCCCGCGTGCCCAGGCGTCGCGCGGGCGTCGCCCGGTTGCACCCCCGCGCCGCCCGTGCAATGATGGCCATCATCCCATGCGCTACCCGCCCGAGCACAAGCCGTCCGTCCGCGCGCGGATCGTCGAGGCAGCGTCACGCGCGTTGCGGGCCGAGGGGCTCGCCGCCGTCAGCATCCCCAAGCTGATGAAGCAGTGCGGGCTGACGCACGGTGGCTTCTACGCCCACTTCGACGACCGTGACACCCTCGTCGCCGAGGCGGTGGTGTTCGCGTCGGGCGAGACCGGCGAGCGCGTGCTGGGCGGGGGCACGGCGGACGTCGCGGCGATGGTCGACGCCTACCTCAGCGCCGAGCACGTGGCACACCCGGAGATTGGTTGCGTGCTCGCGGCGCTCGGGACCGACGGCGCCAAGTCGACCGCCCCGGTGCGCGAGGCCTTCGCCGCGTCGGCGCGGGGGTTCCTGCGGGCCGTGCAGAAGAAGCTCCATCCGCGCAGCGCCCCCGCGACGCTCGGTCCCGACGCGCTCGCGCTCGCCTCGCGGATGATCGGCGCGGTGGTGCTCGCGCGATTGGTCGACGATCGCGACCTCGCCGATCGCATCCTCGCCGCAGCCCGTCGTACCCCGGGCCCCACGGGTTGAAGCGGCCTCGGGCCGCGTCGACCCGTTCGTCGTGCACAAAGGAATGATGATCATCATGCAAAAGCCGAAGTCCTCCCCCGCGTCCCGCTTCGACGACCACCCCACCGTGCGATCGCTGCGGGCCGCGGGGCTCCCCGCGCCGAGCGTCACCACCCTCTCGCTGCAGGAGATCCGCGCGCTCGCCCTCGCCGCCGGGGCCGACGACGCCGCCGCGGTGTCCCTCGATCACCCCGATCTGGTCGAGGAGGTGCCATGGGTGCTGCGCGCGCTGCCGGGCGCGAAGACCCTGGTCGCGATCGTGATGAAGATGCACGTCGACGATGTCCGCAGCCCGATGCGGAGCATCGCGAACCTCGAGTTCCATCGCACCGGCGAGGCCACGGACGCGGTCGCGCATCGGCTCGCGGTCGCGCTGACCGAGCGCGGCCACCGTGCCATCAACCCGTCGATGGCGTTCCCGATGGAGATGGACGAATTCCCGGGGCGCGCGTGGGTCGTTTCGCACAAGCGCGTCGCCGTCGCCGCGCAGCTCGGACGCATGGGGCTGCACCGCAGCGTGATCCATCCCCGCTTCGGATCGTTCATCCTGCTGGGGACGGTCATCACCACGGCCGAGGCCGCAGGGACGCTACCTCGCCTCGACTTCGACCCGTGCGTGAGCTGCAAGCTGTGCGTCGCGGCGTGCCCCGTCGGCGCCATCGAGCCCGACGGCGGCTTCCGGTTCTCGGCCTGCTACGACCACAACTACCGCGAGTTCATGAGCGGGTTCGCCGACTTCGCGGAGGCGATCGCGGACAGCCGCGATCGCTTCGATCTCCGGCGCCGGGTCTCGCAGTCCGAGACCGCGTCGATGTGGCAGAGCCTCGCGTACAAGCCCAACTACAAGGCCGCGCACTGCATCGCGGTGTGCCCCGCGGGCGAGGACCTGCTCGGTGACTTCCTGCGGGATCGTGCGGGGCACCTGCGCGATGTCGTTCGACCGCTCGACGCGCGCACCGAGCCGGTCTACGTCGTGAAGGGGTCGGACGCCGAGGCGCACGTCGCCAAGCGCTTTCCCCACAAGCGATTGCGGATCGTGCAATCGAGCCTGCGGCCGGCCCACGCGCGCGCGTTCTTCCGCGCGATTCCCCTGACGTTCCAGCGCGGGCCCGCGAAGGGGTGGCGGGCGTGCTTCCACTTCGATCTCTCGGGTGAGCACGCGGTGCAGGCCACCGTGCGGATCGACGACGGGACGCTGGCGGTCGAGGACGGCCTCGTCGGGACCCCGGATGTCGTGGTGTCCGCCGATGGCGAGGTGTGGATGGGCATCGTCACCAAGGCGCGCAGCCCGGTCTGGGCGGTGATCAGCCGTCGGCTGCGCGTGCAGGGCGACCGTTCGCTGCTGTCGCGCTTCGCGGCATGCTTCCCTCGCTGACGCGAGGGTACGTCCCTCGCTCGAAGCGAGGGTACGTCCCTCGCTCGAAGCGAGGGTACGTCCCTCGCTCGAAGCGAGGGTACGTCCCTCGCTCGAAGCGAGGGTACATCCCTCGCTCGAAGCGAGCTCACTGGGGCAGCACGAACTCCGACTCGAACCGCTCGCACTGCCCGTCGCAGGCCTTCTCGCCCTGGTCCTGGTATGCGGGGGTGAGCGTGTTGCTCAAGACCAGCGCGTTGGCGTCGTCGCGCACGACGAGGTCGAACACCGCAGGGGCGTACTCCCAGCGCAGGACGATGGCGGTGACGCCGCTGCCGCCGCCGCCGGTGGTGCCGTCGTCGGCGGTGGTGCCGTCGGTGATGCGGATCTCGGCGTCGCCCTGGCACGCGACCGGCTCACCGGCCATCGCGGCCACGTCGATCTCACAGCTCGCGATGCGCTCGTCGGCGTCGACGACGAACTCGTAGCGCGTCGACGCGAACATGCCCGTGGCGTTGGCCGACACGAACGAGAGCTCCACATACTCGGTGCAGCTGTCCTCGCACGGCGTGCAGGCCAGGAGCGTTGTGGAGGCGAGCGCGAGGGGCAAGAGGGCGGTGCGGAGCATCGATGGTTCCACGGTAGGGAGTCGACGGTACCCGGGTCGGGGCGCGAGCGGGGCGCGGCGCCCCACTCGCGCGTGCGCGAGGCCGCCGGCCGTGGCATCGTCAGGGGGCCTGCGATGTCGTCCGCCGTGGTACCGAGCGCGCGCCGAGCCGTCCGCGCAACGCGTGGCTGCGCCGCCTTGCTGCTGCTGGCCTGTCCCGCCGCGGAGCCCGAACCCGTCGATCCCGAGCCGTTCGTGATCGCGACGATCGACGCCGCCTCGCCGTCGAAGTGCAGGACCTGGGCGCGGGCGGACAAGCGATCGCCGCCAACGTGGAACCGGCGTGACGTCGGTGTCGCGATGCGACCACCATGAGGGCTCCCCTGGTGGGCGTCGGCGGCGCGAGAGGTCACGCGTCAGGCCGTGGGGATCGACTCGACGTCGGCCCAGAGGATCGACAGATCCAGCGCGATCGCGTCGAAGGGCTCGGCGCGCACGACCTCGTCGTCGCGATGCGTGGCGAGCAACGTCCACTGCCCATCGCGCAGCCGCAGGACCTCGAGCGTGCGCAGCGTGGGGTTGACCAGCCACGCGTGACCGACCCCCGCGCGCGCGTAGATCGGGAGCTTGGTGGTGCGATCGATCTTCTCGGTCGACGGCGAGAGGACCTCGCAGACCCAGTCGGGCCGCGTGTTCGAGAACCCGGCGTTCGGCAGCAGCGCGATCGTGGTCCGTCGCCACCCGCCGAGATCGGGCACGAGCACGTCGGCGCCGAGGTGGATCTCGGGCTCGTGGACGATGAGCCAGCCGCCCGGGCCGCCCTTGCCGCGCTTGAACGGCGGACCGAGCTCTTCGCCCAACGCCGAGGCGGCGGCGGCGTGGGGTAGGGCCGGCCGCGGGTGCAGGTGCAGCTCGCCCGCGAGCAGCTCCGCGACCTGATCCCGCGGCGCGGCGAGGACGTCGTCGTAGGTCGCGATGCGGCGGGCGGGCTCGGACGGCATCGGCCGACCATGGTAGCGCGCCGGCCCGTCGACGGCACCCCGCGCGCGCGGCCGGCCTACCCCTCTGCGTAGGGCGCGAACTTCTCGGTGCTCTTGCGGCCGCGGTTGAGCTGCGCGAGCTCGTCGGCGCCGTAGGCATCGGGGCTGCCCTTGGGCAGGTGCTTCTGCACGAACTCGACGATCGTGGTGCGGGCCCGCGCGGCGGCGTCGAGGCGCACGGTGTCGAGCTTGCTGGTGTCGACGTCGTCGAAGCCGGGCACCGTGACGCGCATGCGCTCGTCGCAATCGTCCCAGCGCTCGAAGAGGATCTTGCGGCGGGCGAGCGCGGGGCGATCGGGCGCGCCCCAGACGTCGAGCAGCTCGCGGTACATGGACTTGATCCGCGTCTCGATGTTGTGCTCGGCGAACTTCACCGCGAGCGCGAGACGCAGCTCGTAGGTGCGCCGCATCAGCTCGGCCTTGTCGTGCGCCCACAGCTCGTTCTGCTTGCGGGCCTTGGTCACCACCGCGTAGAGATCGGGCATCTTGACCGAGGTGCCGGTGACCTTCGCGATGTGATCCTTGAAGTGTACGCGACCGTCGGGCAGCAGCTTCGCGGTGAAGTGGCCCGCGGGCTCGCGGTAGGCGTAGTTGCCCTTCTTGTCGCGGACGAAGCCGGCGTCCTCGAGCGTCTTGGGCAGCGCGTCGCGGCGACCACCCTCGCCACCACCACCGCCTGGGGGCCCGGGGCGCGACGGCGAGGACGGCCCGCTGGGCTTGGGCGCCGTGACCACGCCGTCGCCGAGCTCGCGGATTGCCGAGGCGCCGAGCCGTGGGCTCGTGACGGCACCGGGCGCGGACACGTGACCGACGCCTTGCAGCGCGATCGCACCCGAGGCCGGGCTCGGCGTGGGCTCGGGCGCGGCCGGTGGCGTGACGGGTGGCGCCGGCGTGCTCGCAGCCGGCGGCGTGATCGGCTCGCTCGCCGCCGGTCCCTCGCTGCGGGGCTTGGCCCGCGTGGGCGTCGGACTCGCGATCGGATCGGGGGCCGAGATCGGCGCGGCGGGTGGGCTCGTCGCGTCCGTTGGCGTCGTCGTCGTCGGCGGCGTCGCGACGTCGGTGGGACGTGGCGCTGCGGCGACCGCCGTCGGCTCCCACACGACGAACTCGATCGGCTCGTACGCCGACGCGTCCGGCGTCGCCGTGCGCTCGACGGGCAGGGCCGAGAGCGTCGCGAACAGCCCGCCGTGCAGGGCGATCGATCCCACCGCGATCGCGGCGCGTCGGCGCGTCGAACCCCAGGGGCGCATCGCCGGAAAGGGTAACCCCAGCCCGCGGTCCGTGCCGCCGATCAGGGACGGGCGCGGGCGGCCCGCCGATCCGCCGAGCAGGACGTAGAGCAATCCGAGGATCGCGAACGGCACGAACACCGCCCCGCCGCAGGCCCACAGGAACAGCGGATCAGCACGCCCCGCAGGAGAAGACCCCCTGCCCGCAGTCGATCGCGGGCAGGCTGGCGTCGTCGCCCACGCAGGTCACCTGGCAGGTCCCGACCCGGGAACACGACACCGTGCCCGTGATCATCTCGACCGCGCAGGTGCCGGCGTCGGTGCACTCGACCCGACAGTCCTCGCCGCACGCGACGTCGCACCGACTGGCGCGCTGGCAGTCGATCGCACACGCGTCGTCGCAGCCCAGCGAGCACTGCGAGACGTCGGCGCACTCGAGCGTGCAGTCGTCCGGGCACGCGGCGTCGCAGGTGTCGAGGCGGTGGCACGCGCCGAAGCACCCGTCGACGCCGCACTCGAAGCCGCACGCATCGGCGTCCTCGCAGACGCAGGTGTCGCCGCGGCACGGCCCGTCGTCGTGGCAGCCGTGGCAGGCCGGGGAGGCGCCCCACCCGAGCAGCACGCCGAGCGCGAGGGCGCGGGCGATGTGGCGTGGGGAACGCTGCGCGTTCGGCGGGAGCACGCACCCAGGGTGGTCGCGGTCCCGCGCGAATGGATGAAGTTTCCCGGGGCCGTCGCGCGCGAGTGAGGCGCCTCACCGCGCGTCGCCACGATCGATGCGCTTCGACATGATCGATTGGACGCCCTCGCGCCTCCCCTTTGGCCACGATGTTCCACCCGATGACCGTGTCCACGCCGAACCATGCTGCCCCCTCGATCTCGAACCGGGCCCGCGCCGCCCTGCTCACCGCCGCGGTGCTCGTGTGCGCCTGCGACAGCGGCGAAGCGGCCAAGCCCGCCGCCGAGGCCCCCGCACCGCCGCCGGCCGCCGCGTCGAACGGCGCGCCGGTCGTCTTCGAGGTGACCAAGTTCACCGCGGGCGCCAAGTTCGACGGCAAGATCGCGGTGAAGGGCTACAACTTCAGCGACAAGACGATCGCGGGCTACTCGCTCGCGGCGCGCTTCACCGACGCCAAGGGCACCGCGCTGAAGGTCGGCGTCGGCACGGCGTTCGAGGACACCGTCGCGTGGACCTCCATGTCGGGCAAGGCGTTCGCGTGCAACCCGAAGAGCTGGTGCACGCTCGAGGTCGAGGGCATCGAGGTGCCGGCCGACACCGCGAAGGCCGAGGTCGCGCTGACGTCGGCGAAGGCGCTCGCGGCCGATGGCCTGAACTTCGAGGAGCCGGATGTGTGGAAGAGCAAGGACGGGATGGGCAAGTGGCCGTCGGATCTGAAGTGATCGACGACGCCGACCCCGTGGTCGTCACCTCGGACACCGGGCGGAACACGAACGGGTAGTGGATCACCGCGAGCGCGCCGGGGAAGAACTCCCAGCGCAGCGCGGCCTCGGCGATGCACTCACCCACCGCCGCGTCGGCGAGCTCGCTCGAGGCGATCGACGACGCGATCACGCGGCCGGTGGTGCCGATCGTGAACGACAGGACGAGCTTGCCGGCGAGGCTCGGGTCGCGGGCCAGCCCGGCCTCGTAGCAGGCGCGGATCTCGGGCACGTGGGCGCGGATGACGGCGCGGACGTGCGCCCGATCGATCGAACTGACCGGCTCGGGGGCCGGGTCGGCAGCCAGCAGCGCGAGCAGGGCGGATCGCAGGAGCACGGCCCCTGGACGCCCCGGGCGGGGCTGGGGTTCCACGCCCACGGAGAAAACCGCGGGGCGTCAGCGCGCGCAGTCCCGTTCGAGCAGCTCCGACACGGGCACGACCTGCAGGCCCTTGCGGTCGAGTCCGCCGAGGATGAGGGGCAGGGCGCGCAGCGTCGCCGGGTTGCGATCGTGCAGCAGCACGATCGCGCCGGGCTCGGCGCCACGCACCACCGCGTTGGCGATGTCGAGCGCGGGGTGGCCCGCGGAGCGATCAGCGTCGTTCGCCTCGGTGTCGCCGCCATCGACCGACCACAGGACGAAGTCCTCGCCGCGCTTGGCCGCGAGCGCGACGCTCGACGCGGGGAAGCGGCCGAACGGCGGCCGCACGAGCCGAGGTCGCGTGCCGCCGACCGCCTCGATCCGGTCGGCGGTGCGGTCGAGCTCGCCCTCGATCTGCGACGGGAACAGCGAGCGGAAGCTCGTGTGCGACCAGCCGTGGTTGCCGAGCTCGTGGCCGGCCTCGACGATCGCCCGCAGCGTGTCGGGGTAGCGCTCGGCCGGCTCGCCGAGCACGAAGAACGTCGCGCGCACACCGTGCTCGCGCAGGACCTCGAGCACGCCGGGCGTGACGGTGGGGCTGGGCCCGTCGTCGAAGCTCAGCGCGACGCGGGGGCGCGTGGTGTCGCCGCGGTAGAGCACCGCGCCGCCGCGGCACCGATCGTCGGTGGTCGGCACGGGCTCGGTCGCGCTCGCGAGCGTGACGTCGTCGATCGCGGGCGACTCGGTGGACGTCGTCCGACGCGGTGCGGGCGTTGGCACTGCGAGTCCCGTCAGCATCGGGGTCGCGTGGCTGGGCGGGTCCGCGGGGCCGAGCTGCAGGCCGAGCAGCGGCAGCGCGGTCGCGATCGCAGCGGCAGCCCTCCGGCGCAGGCCCATGGCGGCAGTTGGGCGCATCTGCGCCGCGCCGGCAAGAAATCGGGCAAGCGTCGGGGTCCGCCGCGTCGCGAACCGGGGTCCAGGACACGATCTCGGCGGCGGGCCGCTACGCATGGCGACGAACCACCGCGCGCGGCGGCGCGACGGCTCGCTATGCTGTCCCCACATGCTCACCGCTTCCCTGCTCGCCGGTGTGCTCGCCGTCAGCGCCCGTTGGTCCTTCGAAGACGCGTACGACAACGTCGACGGCGGCGCCTGGTACATCGGTCAGGACAACGAGTCGGCGAACCTGGCGTGGGGCGAGTCGTACGTGATGTCGGGGCTCGCGGCGATGTTCCGCGCGACGGGCCACCCGATGTATCTCGAGCGGCTCGTGCTGCACATCGACGGCGTGCTCGCGGTTCGGGACGACGCGCGTGGCGTCGCGGACTACCGCGGGGTGTCGGGCGCGTGCTGGCGCAACACCAGCTACCAGGACGGCCCGTACTGTTACGCGGTCCACACCGGCATGCTCGTGATGCCGATGCTCGAGTTCGTGGCGGCGATCCGCGCCGAGCCGCGCTTCGGCGATCGGCTCGCCGCCGACGGCCAGACCCTCGCGAGCAAGGCCGACGCGTACCTCGTCGCGGCGCAGGAGTCGGTCGCGTTCCACGACTTCGAGTGGGACCCCGCGGGGTTCTACGTCTTCGCCGACGACGCGTCGTTCCTCGAGTACGCCGGTGTCGACCAGCCGCTCAACCAGTCGAACGCGCTGGGCCGCGCGCACGTGCTGCTCGCCGAGCTCGCGCCGGGCGGGCCCGATCTCGATCGCGCGACGGCCCTGGCCCAGCGCATGTCGAGCATGATCACCGTGGCCGGTGACGGCGCGTACCTGTGGAACTACTGGGGCGGCCCGGTCGGGGGCAACGGCGAGGATGTCTCGCACGCGGCGATCAACGTCGACTTCGCCGCGCTGTGTGCCGCCCATGGGATCGTGTTCGACGACGCCGACGTCCGCGGCCTCGCGGCGACGTTCATGCAGCGGGTGTACGTCGACGACGGCACGTTCGCCGATCACGTCGGCGGCGGCAGCACCAATGACCCGAGCTATCGTCCGCAGGTCGGGCGGTGGTTGGCGCTGGCGACCGCGCAGCCGGCGATCTACACAGCCGTGCGCGATCTCTACGACGCCGACTATCCGGGCGCGTCGGTCGGCTCGGGCTCGCTGCTGGTGTCGTGGGGGTTGCTGGCCGAGCACGAGCCCAAGGTCTGCGCGCCGTACTTCTACACCGAAGACTGGCAGGACGACGGCGACGTGCGCGAGGCGACGGCGTACGGCGCGAACGTGCTGACCATCCCGCCCGCGGTCGACGGACCATGTGCGGTGCGCGTCGACGTCGACACGGCGCGGACGACCACCGCGGCGCAGTGGGATGGCGACGTCTACCACCGCAGCGCGACGTGGCGCGCCAGCGACGGCGTCGTGCGGCGGCACATCCCGTACGATCCGCAGTGGCCCTTCGTGTACGACGGCCGCGGCGTTCTGTTCCAGTTCGAGGACGCGTTCGTCACCGGCGAGGGCATCCGCGTGACCGAGCCCGCCGCGGTGGTGCCGATCACGATCGACTCCGAGCCCGACCTCGCGGCGTCGATCGGCGCGCCCTGGAGCTACGCGCCGGTCGCCACGGGCGACGGTGCGCGGTGGTGGTCACTGCCCGAGGGCCCTGGCGACGCGGACGTCGATCCGGCGACGGGCATCGTCACGTGGACGCCGGGCGAGGCGGGCAGCTACGCCTTCACCCTGCGCGTCGACGACGAGTACGGCCGCGACGAGCAGAGCTTCGTCGTCGAGCTCGTCGGCGTCGGGCTCGACTGGAACGACGCGCCGGGGGACGGCGGCGCGGACGAGACGACCGCGGGCGGTGCGACGGGGAGCGGCGGCGGTTCGAGCGGCGCTTCGGCGGGCACGAGCGGGGGATCGGGCGGCGGCGTCGGTGCGACGGCGGGGCCGGCCGCTGGCGAGGGCGGCTGCGGCTGCGCTGCGGGCTCGGGAGGGGGCTGGGGCTCCGCGGCGCTGATGCTACTGGCGCTCGCGCGTCGACGTGCGCGGTGAGCCGTGCGACCGCTCAGGCGGCTTCGCGGCGGACATGGATCCCGTCGCGTCGCAGCCAGCGGTACAGCGTCGCGCGTCCGACCCCGAGCGCCCGCGCCGCGAGGCTGACATTGCCGCCGGCGCGGGCAATCGCGTCGACGATCGCTTGCCGCTCGCCCACGCGCGGATCGATCGACACGACCTCCGCCTCGGTCCCCGGCAGATCGCCCGGCTCGAGGACCGGGCCGTCGCACTGGACCAGGGCGGCGATCACCACCGACTCGAGCTCACGGACGTTTCCCGGGAACCGACGCGCGGTCAGGCGATCGAGCGCCGCCTCGGAGATCGCCTCGACGCGGGGGTTGATGCGTGCGCGATGGTGTTCGACGAACCATCGCGCCAACAAGGGGAGCGATCGGCAGGCTCGGGGGCGATCGCGACGGGCGAGCGAGACGTCGCCACGCGCGATGGGTCACAGTCCGCGATCGATCACCGCGATCGCGCGATCGAACGCGCTCGGATCGATCGCGTCGCGCTCCGCCCGAAGCCCGCGCCGACGCGAGCGCCTTCGCGTCGCGCCTACGACCACGCCGCCCGGCAGCGCGACCAGCTCGAGCCCGAGGTCCCCGACGCCCGCGCGCGCCAGCTCCAACGCGTCGCGCGATCCGAACGCGCCGGGCGTCGCCGCGACGTACAGCCGTGCGGTGCGACGCCCCGCCTCCGCCACGACGAGGCACGGCCAACCGCGCGGCGACGCGAAGCTGAACACCGCGCGCCGCGAAGCGAGGGCCAGCCACGACGCCGCGGGGTCGTTCGCCCAGAACTCCCGGAACCACCGCAGCGCCGTCAAGGCGCGGTGGCTCGTGCGCGCGCGGTGACGATCGGCGAACGTGCACCAAGCCGCCGCCCATGTGCGCGCCCGTCGATGGCGGAGATACGACCACGCCGCTCCGAGCATCGCCGTGCCCGCGCCGCCGATCGCGAGCCAGCGGGCGTGGCCCGGGGGCCCGAGGACCGCCGCGATCCCACTGACGATCGCGACGACCGCGAGCGCTCCGACCGAGGCGACGCCACCACGGCCGCGCGCGTCGAACAGCGCGGCGGCCTCCGACGCCCCACCGTCCTCGAGCAGCGCGCGCGCCGACGGCCCGTGCAGCGCCCCCTCGAGCGCGCGCGCGGATCGTCCGTGGTGCAGCCCGCTCGACGCCACCCACCGTCGCAACGTGGCGAGCTCACTCCCCGTCGCGCGGAACCCCGGTGCGCTCGGGTCCAGCTCGGCGTCCGGATCCCAGCTCATGCGGCCTCCAGGATCGCGTCGCGACGCAGGTGGCGGACGACGGCGTAGCGAAACGTCGCGCGGTAGTGCAGCTGGACGATCCGCTCCTCGGCGAGGATGCCGACGCCGTCCAGCGCCAGCGCCGGCGCGTGTCGCTGCGAGCCGAGCACCACCGCGAGCCTCGCCGGCGGTGGCGGCACGGTGAAGCGCAGCGTCTCCCCACGCAGCACGCCGCGCAGCGACACCGCGGCGCCCGGCGCCAGCGCGGGGAACACCAGCCGCGGGTGCGCGACGGGGAACCAGTCGATTGCCGGCGGTCGGCCGACACGCGCGGGCTGCAGCAACCCCGACATCGGGGCGAAGCCCGCGACCTCCGGTCGGCAGCGCCACGTCCGCACGCGATCGTCCTCCCACTCGAGGTTGGGCAACCGCACGCGGGCGCCGTCGTCGGCGACGACGAGCCCGCGCCCGTGCGGGTTGACCGGGTGGGCGTGGCCGCCCCGCGTGCGCGCGCCGCCCCCGAATGCGCGCTCGTACGTCAGCGGCATGGACTCGAAGGGGCGCGGCGTCGTCGCGGTGCCGTCGCGCCGCCAGACCCGATCACCGACGACGGCGAGCCGTCTGGCGCGGGGACCGACGGCGAGCTCGACGATCATCTCGGCGGTGGCCGCAGGCGGCCGCGCCATCCCGATCACCCAGAACGACGTGCCGCCGCCCGCGGGCATCGCGGGGACCGGCGCGTCGTCGAACTCCGTGACCGCGGGCGTCGAGCCGACGGCGTAGCGCGTGAGGCTCGCGGGCTGCAGCGCGCCCTCGATCGCGGTGTGCTCGACGTGGACGACCACGGTCGCGAGCATGTGCTCGGGGTGCGGATCGCCGCGGAACAGGCCCGCGCGCAGGTTCGTCTGGTTGTGCAAACGCATCGCCCCGCCCTCGAGCAAGCGGAGTGCCGAGCCCTCGCGGGTGAAATCGCATGCACTTTGGCGGCAGACGTGGGCGGACGCTGGCGTTGCGCCGCCGATCGGGGAAGGGGCCTTCCCGCTCGCCCGACCGGGCGTCGCGTCAGCTCGACTCCGACTCGTCGGTCGTCCGGAGTCCGAGGCGCTTGAGCACGTCACGGAATCCTCGGCCGGTGTAGCCAGCAAGTCGGGCCGCCTGCTCGACGTTGCCGCCCGTCGCCGCCATCACGCGTTCGCAGCCCTGGCGCAGGTAGGCGTCGGTCACCCGCGCGGCCGCGTCCTTGAGCGGTAGCGCAGCGCCGACATCGGCGACGTGCGCGTCGTGGATCATGATGTCCGCGCGGCGGATGATCGTGCCAGCGGCGAGGTGAGCGGCGCACTCCATCGCGAGGCGGAGCTGTCGAACGTTGCCCTCCCAGTGCAGACCCTCGAGCCAGCGCGCGGCGTCCTCGGCGATCACGAGGTCGCGATGGGTCTCCCGGGCGACGCAGTCGACGAAGTAGCGGGCGAGCGGCACGACATCTTCGCTACGGTCGCGCAGGGCGGGGATCGCGATCACGAACTGCGCGAGCCTGTAGTAGAGATCGGGACGGAACTCGTCCTGGGCGATCGCTCGCCGCAGGTCGCGGTGCGTCGCAGACAACACCCGGACATCCACGGCGCGCGCATGGTGCTCGCCCACGCGCTGGACCTCGCGGCGCTGCAGGACGCGCAGCAGCTTGGGCTGGAGGTCGAGCGGCAGCTCGCCGATCTCGTCGATGAACAGCGTGCCGCCGTCCGCGGCCTCGAACGCGCCAGGCTGGTCCGCGACCGCGCCTGTGAAGGCGCCCTTGCGGTGGCCGAGAATGGTGGCCTCGGCGAGGTCACGCGGGAGGGCGGCGCAGTCGAGCACGATGAACGGCCCGGCGCGCCCGGACGCCTCGTGCAGCGCGCGCGCGACCTCCTCCTTGCCGGTGCCGGTCTCGCCGAGCAACAAGGTCGTGATCGGCTTGGGCGCGAGACGTGCGAGGGTCGCGAAGAGCTCGCGCATCGCGGGGCTCGACCCTCGCATCGCGCCGAAGTGCGCGTCGGCGGCGATCGGGATCTCGATCGTGTCCCCGCAATGCAAGCGGAACCGGCATTCGCCGGCCTCGAACTCGGCGCCATCGACGAGGCCCATCGGACCGAGCAGCTTGGCGTGTCCTATCCACGTGCCGTTGCGGCTGTCGAGGTCGCGCAGGACGACGTGGTCCGCGGCGATCGTCAGCTCGAAGTGCGTGGTGCTGATCGACTTGTCGGTCAACACCACGTCGTGCTGGGGCGCGCGGCCGACCACGGCCCGGCTGGAGCCTCCATCGTACGCGCGGCCATCCGCGAGGCGCGGCGCGGTGAGGTCGAAGCGCTTGCCCACATCCGCGCCGCGCAGGACCTCGAGCACCACGCGGGCGAGTCGGGTTCTCGTGCGTTCACCGGGACGATGTTGCAGGCGCGTGGAGGTGAGCTCGATGACGGGGTCGCCAGTGTCATCGGGAGGATCGCGATGCATCGCTGCCAAGATAGTCCACGCGATCGCGGTGCGCGAGCGGTGGACGCCACGGTTCGTCACACATCGTCATCGGAGCTCACGGAAGCTCCGCACCAACGAACGGAAGGCAACTTCACGGCGGACCGCTCGATGGTGGTCGATGGACGTCGGACGGACGGCGAAATGGCTCGCGTCGAGTCTTGGCCCACCGCGTGCACTGGGGTCGCGTCGTGCATGAATCCCGCGTCCTCAAGTCGATGCTCTCCCCCGTCCGCTCGCGCCTCGGCGCGAGTCGGACCGCGTGTCTGCTGATCACCTGCGTCAGCGCGTGCGTCGAGCACTTGGATCCCGCGCCGGCTGCGGACAGCTCTACCACCGACGAGATGACCACCTCGGAGTCCTCCGAAGGGGCCTCTGGCGCGACGCTCCCGGACGACGCCGCTTCAGCGGGCACGACGGGCTCGGACTCGGATGACCCGGGCGACCAGGGCGAGGCCAGCGACTCGGCGGGCATGCCCGCGTGCATGGGCGCGTGCGCCGAAGTCCCGGCCGGTTGGATCGGGCCCGTGGTGATCGCCGAGGGGCCGGCCGACGAGCCGACGCTCGCGTGCGCCGGGGCATTCGGTGCGCACGCGTTCACGCGCTACGCCGATTTCCGGGCGCCCGCCGCCGAGTGTGGCTGCACCTGCGGCGCGGCCCTGGGCACCAGCTGCCCGGACGCGTCGCTCATCCAGACCAGCGCGAACTGCCTCGTCAGCGAAGACACGATCACCCTCGAGCAGGGCTGCAACGATGTGCCCAACGTCGCGGGTGAGGACTGGCGCGTGTCGATCCCTGCGCCGCAAGGGGGTGCCTGCGCCGCCGACGCGACGGCCGTAGTGCCGCCGGTCGAGCTTGGCCGCCACATCGTCGCGTGCGGTCCGACGCACGGCGCAACGGCTGGCTGCGGGGCCGACGAGACGTGCGTGCCTGTGCCGGACGACGGCGCGCCGTGGTGCGTCTGGGCCGAGGGCGAGCAGGCGTGCCCGGATGGTTTCCCCGCGCGGCAGTTCGCGTTCGGCGACGTCGACGACACGCGGGGCTGCACGGCGTGTTCCTGCGGAGAACCAGAGGGCGAGTGCGACATGGGTGCGGTCTTCCTCACGGGCCTCAACAACGCCTGCGGGGTCATCCAGGGCTCGCCCTTCTTGGCGCTCGACCCCGGGGAGTGCGGCCACTTCGGCGGCAACTTGCTTTCGGTCGACGTGTCGCAGGCGCCCGCGCCGGACGTGGCGTGCGAGCCGTCGATCGTGCAGCCGATGGGATCGGTGGTTGCGACGGACACGGTGACGGTGTGCTGCTCCGCGTGAGGCAGCTGCCTGAAGTCGGACGCGGTCGCGAGGAAGTATGCTTCCGTGGGGCCGGTCGGCGTCGCGTACGGCCAGGCGCCCGCGCTTGTGTGGTAGCCTGCGAGGAGCGAACGACGCAGTTGGCCACTTTGCCAGCGTCGGGACGGAGTCCCATGCCCATGCGCATCGCCGTGTTCACCGCGTTCCTGTTTGCGTCGTCTTCGCTCCGGGTTGCCGCAGCCCCATCGGCCGCGCCCTCCGAAGCGGCCGACGCGACGACGACGGCCGCCCCCGCATCCGTTGGAGCGGACGCGCTGCGGGTCGAGGTCTCCGTCGACCTCGACCCCGCCTATGACGACGACCTCGCCGAGGCAATTCGCGCCGCGGCGACGGACGCGGCCCGGGGGACGGGTCGTGAGGTCGCGGCAACCGAGCCGGCCACCGGGTCAAGCGTCCCGGCGGGGCCGAGTGGCGCGGCCCCTTCGACCGATCGCCCGCCGCGACTCGGGATCACCGTGCGGTGGTCGGAGGACGCGGCCGGCGACATGCGGGTCGAGTACACGCTCGACGACGGGCGGGCGGGCGACGGTTCGGGCCCGCGGCGCTTCGTCCGAGGGTGCGAGACGTGCGACGCCGCGATGCTGGTCGAGAAGATGCGCGGGGAGATCCCGCGCGTGCTCGCGGTCCTCGACGCCTCGGCATCGTCGGCGACGTCCGCCGACGCCGACGCCGCCGTGCCGGCCCCGCGGCCGGCACGGCCGGTCCGCCGCCCGCTCTCGCGGGTTGGTTGGGCGGGCGTCGGGCTGTCCGCCGCCACGGCCGCCCCGCTCGTGGCGGGCATCGTGCTCGTGGCGCGGGGCGACGTGCTCGTCGGACCGGCAGAGAACCCGGAGTACCTCGAGTATCAGGACTTCCGCCCGGCCGGCTACGCGTTGCTCGGGATCGCCGCGGGGGTGCTCGTGACCGGAGTGGCGCTGATCATCGTGGACCGCGTGCGCGCGCGCCGCGCAACGCAGCGCGAGCGCACTACTACCGTCGCGCACGTGAGGGCCCGATGACGAGCCAGTATTCTCCCTCCGCAGCCCAGGGGGGACCAGTGGACATCCTCGACCACGGGATCGCGTTCGGCAAGTACACGCTGGTGCGGCAGATCGGCGTCGGCGGCATGGCCCAGGTGTACGTGGCCAGCAAGCTGATGGGCGAGATCGCGAAGATGATCGCGCTGAAGGTGTCGTCGGACTTCGTGGGCTACGACCCGCAGAAGCGCGAGGGCATCCTCAACGAGATCCGCATCGGCGGCCGCATGCGCCACCCGAACATCGTGTCGGTGCTCGACGCCGGCGAGTACGGCGGCGTGTTGTTCATCGAGCTCGAGCTCATCGACGGCCAGGACCTGCGGCAGTTCCTCGAGGATCGGTGGCGCAGCGAGCAACCGCTGCCGTTCGGCGTCGTCTCGCTGATCGTGCGCGGCATCCTCGAAGGGCTGCACTACGCGCACGCCGACTTCACCATCGACGGTGTCTCGCAGCGGGTGATCCATCGCGACCTGACGCCGAGCAACGTCATCGTCAGCACGGCGGGCGAGGTGAAGATGTTCGACTTCGGGATCAGCAAGTACTTCGACGAGCACACCTCGGGCGCCTACCTGAAGGGCAAGCCGCGGTACATGGCGCCCGAGTACGCGTGCGGCACCTCGGCCCCGTCGGTGGATCTCTTCGGGGCCGGCGCCATCTTGTACGAGCTGATCGAGGGTCGGCGTTTCCGCGACGACGTGCCCAAGGCGGACCTCTATGCAACCGCTGTGTCGGGCACAACCCCGCGATTGACGCGGGCGGACACGCCGGCGCCGTTCGTCCAGCTGTACGATGCGCTGGTCGCCGCCGACGTGAAACGACGGGTGCACAGCGCCGCGGCAGCGATGGCGATCCTGGATCTGTGGGAGGGTCGACCTGCCCTCGCCAGCGAGCTGCGTGCGATCGTTCGCCTCCACACCGGCGGTACGCGCTCGGGCTATACGCGGCGCGAGTTCGCGGTGCCGGAGGGGTTGGAGGTCGCGGTCGCAGTCGCCAACGCACGCGCGCAGGCGACGGGTGCAGCGCCACCTCGGGCCGCTGCCGCGAGAGGCCGGCCGGAGCCGACGGTCGATTCGCCGCGCCGGGCCGCTCGCGACGCCGCGCTCGACGGGCATCACGACACGCCGCGTGTCGCGTCCGTGGTGGTGACGCCAGCGCCCGCCACTGCCGCGGCGAATGACCTCGAGTCGACGGCGATCGAGCCGCGGCCGCCCGCCGCACAGGCCGCGGTCCCCGTGGGGATCGCAGCGTCGCCGGTGCACGAGCCCACGGTGCTGCTCCCCCCGCCGGAGTTCACGCGGCAGCCGGTCCGAGGCGAGCCGTCGTTCGTCGTCCCACCCGCGCTGCTGGATCCCGCGGGCGCGCTGGTGGTGCGGCCGGCCGCTGCCTGGCCGAGTGAACCGACGGCGGACCGACCCCGCGCCGAGAGTCCGGGCACCGAGGGCACCGCGTTCGTGGTCGCCCGCGGGGGGATACGGGGCTGGCACGTCGCGGGCGCGGCCGCGGGTGTGCTCGCGATGGCGGCGGCGGTCGGGCTGGTGCTGATCCGCGGGCCGCAGGGCTCGGGCGAGGATACGAAGACGGCACCGGTGACCGAGGCGGCCGCACGGGCGCCCGCCTCCATCGAACTCGACGCTGCGCCGGTGCAGAGCGACGCGCCGTCGCGCGCGGGTCCCAAGCTCGAGCCGAGCCCCGTGTCCGCGCCGACCCCGAGCCCCGCGCCGATGCCCACGTCGACTCCGGCCCCGGGCCCGGCCCCCACCCCGGCCTCGGTCCCGCCCGCCGCCGATCCGGCGCCTCCCGCTGCCGCGACGTCGAGCCCGACGGCGGAGCAACCGGTCGCACCGAACGCTCCCGCAGCGCCGGAAAAGGCGCGCAAGCCCAAGCCGGCCACGCCGCCCAAGCCCAAGGTGAAGGTGCGGATCATCCCGATGCTCGGCAAAGGCGAGCTGCAGATCGGCAAGAAGGTGCACATGGTCGGCGCGACGTCGTATGACCTCATGCTCACCGTCGGCAAGCACGCGATGAAGTGGCGCAACGAGGGGGAGTCCGCGTGGATCGATCGGCCGACGCTCGTGCTGACGACGGGGAACGACTACTTGCTGCACGTCGCCGCGAAGGGGACGAAGCTGACGCCGACGCCGAAGGAGACCCCATGAGCATCCCGAAGGCAGCGGATCGTGAGGGCTCTGGGCGGATGCGCTTCGGCGGCTCGGTGCTCCGCCCCGATGAGCTCGAGGCCGGGGTCCGAGTCGCGGGCGGGGCCTACGAGATCATCGGGGTGCTCGGCCGCGGCGGCATGGCGACGGTGTACAGCGCACGGCGCCAGGCCGACGGCCGCGAGGTCGCCTTGAAGGTGCTGAACGCGAAGTCGGCGGCGCGCGCCGATGTCGAGCACCGGCTGCAGAACGAGCGGATGCTGGCGGCGGAGGTCGGTGGCCACCCGAGCATCGTCGCGGCGATCGACGGCGGGCGGCTGGACGAGCAGGGCGGCGCGCCCTTCTTGGTGACCGAGCGCGTGCATGGGCCAGAGCTGTCGTATGTCCTCGCGACCGAGCGACGGCTCGAGCCGCTGCGCGCGTGTCGACTCGCGCTGGACATCGCCGATGCGCTCGCGGCCCTGCACGCCCGCGGGATCGTGCATCGCGATGTGAAGCCGGACAACATCCTGGTGGTCACCGGCTGGGAGCGCGCGACGTCGACCGGCGACGGCATCGTCAGGCCGTTGGTCAGCGCGGATGACCTCGCCCAGATGAGCGAGCGGGCCAAGCTCATCGACTTCGGGCTCGCCACACGCATCGCCGCGCCGAACGACGCGAGCGACCGGGTCACGCTGGCGAACGAACGCCCGGGCACGCCGATGTACATGAGCCCCGAGCAATCGGTCGGGGCTCCGGCGACGGCGGCGTTCGACGTCTATGGTCTCGGGGTGACGTTGTACGAGATGTTGGCCGGGGTGACGCCGTTCGCAGGCGTCCCGGAGTTCGAGCTCCTCGAGTACAAGGTTCATCGGCACGCGGCAATGGACCTGCTCTCGGCGCGCGCCGATCTGCCGGTGGCGTTGGCACCGCTCGTGATGGGGTGCCTGGCGCCGATGGCCTCGGATCGGTTGCGGATGTCCGCGCTGGAGGCGGGGCTGCGCGCGGTGCTGGGGCTGCGGCGGGCGGATCCGGAGCGGAGGGTCGACGTGACGGAGCTGTCGCCGCGCGCGGGGGCGATCGAGGTGAGGGCGGCGGCGGAGGCGGAGGCGGCGGCGGAGGTCGGATCGGCGGTCGGATCGAACGTCGGGTACCAGCACGACGAGGCGACGGCGGCTGCGATTGCGTTCGCGGATGCGATGCCGAAGCGGGAGTTCGAGGCTCGGCGGGTGTGGGATCGCGAGACGGTGGAGAAGCTGCGGCTCGCGACCGCGGGGAAGAAGGCGGAGGCGGAGGCGAAGGCTGCCGCGGAAGCGGCTGCGGAAGCCGACGCGGCGGACGTGGCCGAAGCGGTTGCGGCTCAGTCGACGGTCGTCGAGTTGCCGTCCGCGATCGCGTCGTCGTCGGCTCCGACGGCGGATGAGCAGGTCGCACCGGTCGCGCCGGTGGGACCATCGCGGGCTGAGATGTTGCTGCGGATCCACGCGCCGGATCCGGAGGTGCCGGCCGAGGCCCGTCAGGCCGATCGTTCTATAGAGGATGGGCCGCGTTCGGGGCGGTGGATCGCTGCCGGTCTCGGGGTGGCCGCGATCGCAGTGTTCACCGCGTGGTGGTGGCTACGCCCGGATCCGACGCGGGACGCGTCGCAGGGCCAGAGCCAAGGGCACGGGGTGGGGGCGTCGCTGGTGCCGGATGCACCGAACACCACGCGGTCGGAACCCACCGCGACCGCTCCTGAGACACCGCCAGTCGTCCAAGACCACCCGCCGCAGGTGATCCCGCCTGAGCCGCCGAAGGTGGAGGCGAGCGTGCCGACCCCGACCCCGAGGAAGCCGGAGTCGACGCCGAAGGGCGAGGTGCGGCCGAAGCCCGAGGTGACACCCAAGCCGGAGACCACGCCCAAGCCGACTCCGCCCGAGGCCCCGAACCCAGCGACCACGGCGGAATGCGCCGCGACGCGCCGCGCTGCCGCCGACGCCCTGGCTCGCGACGAGCCTGGCGACGCGCTCGCGTCGCTTGCCCTACAAGAGTGCTGGTCCGACCGGCTGGCGCACCGACGGACGCTCGTCGGCGCGCTGATGCAGGCGAAGAAGTACGACCGATGCGTGCGCGTCGGCCGAGGCTCGAAGGATCCGGAGATCGTCGACCTCACCGAGACATGTGCTGCGATGCTGGAGGAGAAGAGCCCATGAATTCTTGCGCCTTTGCTGCCGCGCTTGCCATCGCTACGAGCGCGGAGCCGCCGAAACCGATCGACGAGTCGATCGACGTCCACATCACCGTCGATACGACGCAGACCGGCGCGATGGACGGGTACTTCGGAAAACGGTTCGGCCACGTGCTACCGGACAGTCTGAGCGCCGCCGGGATGCGCGATGCAGCCGACTCGCCACGCACCATCTCGATTCGGATCGCGCGCGATCCGGCGAAGAAGACCTCCTTCGACTATGAGGTCGTGGCGCGACGCGGCGGTACCGCGATCGATGGCGGGACGCTCGACGATCACTGCGACGCATGCAGCCCTGAGGATGTCGTGAAGCTCGTCGACGCCGCGGTCGATCGTCAGCTCGCGGCCCTGAAGGCCGCTGGCGCGCCGACTCCATCGACGAAGCCCGAGGTCGAGCCGCGCGCAGCGGGTGCATCGCAACCCGCTGGGCAACCCGATGTGGTCTCACCGAGGAGGCGTCGACTCGGGAAGCTCGGCATCGCCGGCGCCGCGGTTCTCGCGACCGGGGCTGTGGTCGGCGGTGTCGGCATCGTGATCGTGACGCGCCCGCTGGACTATTCGCAGGATCCGAACGAGCCGGAGCGGGCGCGCGCTCGCAGCCCGGTTCGGCCCGGGATCGCGGTCGCTGCGATCGGAGGAGCAGCGATCATCACCGGCGCGGTGCTCCTCATCGTGGACTATGGCCGGCAGCGAAAGCGACGCGTGTCGTGGGCACCGTCGGTCGGCCCGAGATCCGCTTGGCTCACACTGGAAGGACGGTTCTGACATGAAGGCGACGACGATGGTTGTGGCGACTGGCGCTCGATGTGGCGTCGCGGTTCTTGGGCTGACCGTGGGGTTCTCGGCGGCCTGCTGGGTGTCGAAGGACTTCGAGGATCACTGCGCGACGCAAGACGGCAACGCCTACTGCGCGGAGAAGTACGCGGACGGCTCGCGGCAGTTCTGCGCGCGCGGCACCTCGGAGTGCGAGGTCGAGCAACTCGACGGGTGCCTCGCCGCGCGGCCAGCCGAGGACGCCTGCTACTCGCCGTGCGGCGGTGAGAAGTCGGTGGATGAAGACGAGGCATGCGACGGGGTCGCGGAGGCCTCGAGTTCTGCAGGGACCGCGGACGTCACGGGAGACCCGACGGGGAATCCGACTACGGAGCCCACGACGGCAGGGTCGATGAGCGCGAGCGGGAGCGAGACGGAGAGCGCGAGCTCGACGACGACGAGCGGTGGTGCTTGCGAGATGTCGGCGGAGTGCATCGACCCGGCGAGCCCGATTTGCGTGGACATGGCGTGCGTGCCGTGTTCGGACGATGCGGAGTGCCTCGCGAAG
>JBIJCC010000141.1:0-24165 GCA_044344875.1 Nannocystaceae bacterium | reverse complement strand
ACCTCGGCCGACACCTCGCACGAGCCCTCGCACTTCGCCTCGATCGAGCCCGGGTCCGCCTCGACGTCGCACTCCGCCGCAGCCTTCGCCGTCACCTCGAGGTCCGCCTCGCACTTCGGCGGCTGGAACTTGATCGTCAGGCTCCCCGAGACGTTCGCCTGGATCTTCGCCTGGATTTCCGCCTCGACCGCAGCCGTCAGATCCTCGATCGACAGCTCCGCCGCGCCCTCGATGCCGAGGCTCGCCGCCATCCCCTCGAGCTCCGCCCGGATCGACCCGCTGATGTTCGCCGCGGCGCTCCGCACGTTCACCACCGCCGAGAAGAACCCGTCGATGCTCGCGATCCCCGAGATCGCGAAGTTGCCCGCCACGAGGCCTTCGCCGTCACCCGGGCACACGAGGCCGCACTGCTCGGCGAGGTCGCCCAGCGGGCCGTCGTCGCAGCCCTGGACCGAGGTCACCGCGATGCCGCAGAGCAGGCCGATGCCCGCGATGCTGACGAGGCTCTGACCGGGAAGAGTAGTTTCATTTCGCTCGCTCATGATGTCCGTATCTCCTGTGGGGTATCCTGGACCGATGCCGCGCTTCGACGGAGGCCGTCGCGCTGCGATGCATGTCGCGGAAGTTTTTCGTTGAGTCGGTGGGGGTTGTCGTTCGGTTGCTTCGACCCGACGACGTCCGCGACGCGAGTCACCCCGAGTCGCGGCCCGATGGTCCCACAGCCCGGGCGACGGCCGCAACTGTCCGGGGGCCGCGGGCCTGGTGAAAATTTCCGACTTTTTCGACGACCGGGTATCTCGATGTGGGCCATCGCCACGGGCCCCACGGCCGGTTTTGCCCCACTGGGCCACGGCGCCCAAGGTCCGTCGGAGGTATGGCAGGCTATCCCGAGTTTGCATGGATCCGCGGCGCCCTCGTCCCCTTCGCCGAGGCGCGCGTGTCGATCGCCGATCGCGGCTTGCTGTTCGGCGAGAGCGTCTACGAAGTGCTGCCGATCACGTCCGGTCGCGTACGCGCGCGCGCGGCTCACCTCGACCGCCTGCGGCGCAGCGCGACCGCGATCGGATTGTCGTGCGACGACACGCACGATGCGTCCGCGACAACGACCTCGTCAGCCGCTGCATGGATGGATCGCCTCGTCGCGGCCGAGGGCGTCGACGAGGGCCTCCTCTACCTGCAGCTCACCGGGGGCGAGGCGCCGCGGGCCCACACCGCGCGGGCGACCCCGCTGCTGTTCGCCTACGCGACGGCCCAGCCCCTGCCCGATCGCCCGCGACGGGCGCAGGGCAGCACCGTGGCGTGCGCGCCGGATCCCCGCTGGGCCCGCTGCGATCTGAAGACCACGATGCTGCTCGCCGCCGTGCTCGGCAAGCGCGCCGCCGCGGCCGCGGGCGCCGATGACGTCCTGTGGATCGCCGACGACGGCACCGTGCGCGAGGCCGGCTCGGCGAACGTCGCGATCGTCGAGGGCGGGGTCGTCGTCGCGCCGCCGCCCTCCCCCGCGATCCTCCCGGGGATCACGATCGCGATCGCGGCGCGCGTGGCCGCCGATCTCGGGATCCCCTGGCGACACGAGCCCTTCGATCGCGCGCGCCTGGTCGCCGCCGACGAGGTGTTCGTGGCCGCGACCTCGCAGCTCGTGATGCCGGTGCGCCGCGTCGACGACGACGTCATCGCCGACGGCCGCGCGGGCCCCCTCTCGCTGCGCCTCGGCGACGCGCTGCGCGACGCCCTCGATCGCGAGCTCTAGACGAGGCTCGACACCGTCTCGGGCCGAGTCCGAGGACTACACGAGCAGCTGCTCGAGCAGCTCGAAGTACTCCTGCTCGGTCTCGTCGAAGTTCTTGTCGGCCTTGAAGGTGTCCTTCGCCGCCTTCAGGAACAGCTCGCGGTGCGCGTGGGGGATCCGCGTCGGATCGACCTCCTCGGGCGGCGGCGGCCGCTGCAACCACCGTTCGATCTGCGCCTTGTCCTCCTGCAGGCCGAGCTTCTCGACCATGCGCATCACGAACTTTCGCTCCTCGGGCCGGACCTCGAGGTCGACCCAGGCAAAGGAGCATACGAACTCCAGCAACCGCAACCGCTCGTCGTGGGTCAGCTTGTCGAGCATGACCCACGATACCACGGCCCGGGCGCCCGACGCCGACGAGGCCACACGCCGACGCCCCCCGCTTGCGGGGGGCAATCCGCGCGTCAGCGCGTACCGTTTCGCTCGAGCCGCCCGCGGGGGGAAGGGAAAAGGAAGGCCCTAACTACAACCGCTGGTGCTGCCGCACGTGTTGCACTTCAGGCACGAGCCGTTGCGCACCATCGTGAAGCTCTGGCAGTTCGGGCACGCGTCGCCCTCGTAGCCCTGCATGCGCGCCTTGTAGACCTGGGCCGACAGGGCCACCGCGGCGCGGACCTCTTCGCTGCGCCGCGCGTCGGGGGCCTCGGCCTTGCCCGCGTTGCCCGCCTTGGCGCGCGCCGGCGGCTCGGCGTAGGTCTCGGCCGCCGCGTACGAGCGATCCTCGTAGACGATCGGCGCCGCCGCGGCCGCAAACAGTCCGGTCGTGCTCGGCAGCGTCGCGGTCAGCTTGAGCGGACCCGGCGTCACCACGCGCTCCTCGACGACCTCCTCGTCGCCGTAGTCGACGCCCTGCAGCATCTCCTCCTCGGCGTCGCCCGTGGTGTCCGGGGTCAGGTCCTCGGGCATCACGTGCGCGAGGTCGTGGCGACCGAGGTAGCTCACCGCGAGCTCGCGGAAGATGTAGTCGATGATGCTGGTGCACATCTTGATGTGCGGGTGGCCCTGCACCGGCCCGTTGGGCTCGAAGCGGGTGAACGTGAACGCGTCCACGTACTCCTCGAGCGGCACGCCGTACTGCAGGCCGAGGCTGCACGAGATCGCGAAGCAGTTCATCAGGCTGCGGAAGGCGGCGCCCTCCTTGTGCATGTCGATGAACACCTCGCCGAGCGATCCATCCTGGTACTCGCCGGTGTGGATGTAGACCTTGTGCCCGCCGATGGTGGCCTTCTGCGTGTACCCACCGCGGCGATCGGGCATGCGCCGACGCTTGGCCAAGTAGCGGTAGACCATGCGCTCCGAGACCTTCTCGACCACCTGGGGCTGGCTGGTCGCGGCGACCATCGGCACCACGTTGTCCTGGACCTCGTCCTCGTCCTCGTCGTTGAAGACCTCGTCGATCAGCGCGGCCGACAGCGGCTGGCTGAGCTTGCTGCCGTCGCGGTAGAGCGCGATGGCCTTGAGGCCGAGCTTCCACGACGCCATGTAGACGTCCTCGACCTCGGCGACCGTCGCGGTGGCCGGCATGTTGATGGTCTTGCTGATCGCGCCCGACAGGAACGGCTGCGCGGCGGCCATCATGTGCACGTGGGCCATCGGCGCGATGAAGCGCTTGCCGTAGCGGCCGCACTTGTTGGCGCAGTCGAACACCGGCAGGTGCTCGGGCTTCAGCGCCGGCGCGCCCTCGACCGTCATGGTGCCGCAGACGTAGTCGTTGGCGACGCGGATGTCCTCGGCCGAGAAGCCGATCTCGCGGAGCAGATCGAAGGTCGGATCGCCGAGTTGATCCTCGGTGAAGCCGAGGACGTCGCGGCAGAACTCTTCGCCCAAGGTCCAGCGGTTGAACGCGAAGCCGATCTCGAAGGCGGCCGGGAGCTCCGACTCGATCTTCGCGATGAGCTCCGCGGTGAAGCCCTTGGACTTGAGCTCGGCGTGGGTCACCCGCGGGCTGCCGACGAGGCTGCCAGCGCCGCGGCAGTAGCGAACGATCGACTCGACCTCCGCCGCGCCGTAGCCGAGCTTGCGCAGGGCCGCCGGCACCGACTGGTTGATGATCTTGAAGTAGCCGCCGCCCGCGAGCTTCTTGAACTTCACCAGGGCGAAGTCGGGCTCGATGCCGGTGGTGTCGCAGTCCATCAGCAGGCCGATCGTGCCGGTGGGCGCGATGACGGTGACCTGCGCGTTGCGGTAGCCGTGGGCCTCGCCCTGGGCCAGCGCGAGGTCCCACTGCTGGCGCGCGGCGGCCAGCAGGTTCGCCGGGCAGTTGGTGGCGTCGATGCCCGCGGGCGTCACCGCGAGGCCCTCGTACTCGGCCGAGGGCGCGTCGTAGGCCGCGCGACGATGGTTCCGCATCACGCGGAGCATGTGGTTGCGGTTGGGCTCGTAGCCCGGGAACGTCCCGAGCTCGGCGGCTAGCTCTGCGCTGGTCGCATAGCTCGCGCCGGTCATGATCGCCGTGAGCGCGCCGCAGATCGCGACCGCGCGGGCCGAGTCGTACGGCAGGCCCGACACCATGAAGTAGGTGCCGAGGTTGGCGTAGCCGAGTCCGAGGGTGCGGAAGCGGTAGCTGAGCTCGGCGATCCGCTTGCTCGGGAACTGCGCCATCAACACCGAGATCTCGAGGGCGATCGTCCACAGCCGGCAGGCGTGGAGCATCGCCGGCACGTCGATCTCGCCGAGCAGCGGGATCTCCTCACGGGCCAAGGACGTTGACGCCCCCCCCTGGGGGGCGATCCGCGCGTCAGCGCGCACCGTGTCGCCCAAGCCGCCTGCGGGGGGCAAGAGGAGCTGCATGAGGTTGAGCGACGCGAGGTTGCACGCCGTGTCGTCGAGGAACATGTACTCGCTGCACGGGTTGCTCGCGTTGATGCGACCGTCGCTGGGGCACGTGTGCCACTCGTTGATCGTCGTGTCGAACTGCAGGCCCGGGTCGGCGCAGGACCACGCGCCGACGGCGATGCGATCCCACAGCGCGCGGGCCGGCAGGGTCTTGGCGACCTTCTGATCGCAGCGGCGCATCAGCGACCAGTCGCGGTTGTCCTCGACGGCGTGCAGGAAGTCGTTGGTGATGCGGACCGAGTTGTTCGAGTTCTGGCCCGAGACGGTGCCGTACGCCGCCGAGTCCCAGCCCGTGTCGTACTCGTCGAACTCGATGCGGGTCGTGCCCTGCTCGCCCAGCTGCAGCGCGCGCTGCAGGTAGTTCTCGGGGATGCTCGCGCGACGGGCCTCGCGCAGCGCCTTGCGGAGGTTGCGGTTCTTGGCGGGATCGAACCGGTCAGCCTTCGCCAATTCCGACGTGATCGCCGCGCGGAGCACCGCGTTGATGTGGAAGTTGCAGGCCTTGCTGCCGGCGACCAGCGCCGCGACCTTCTGCTCCTCGACGACCTTCCAGTCGATGAACGCCTCGACGTCGGGGTGATCGATGTCGACGACGACCATCTTGGCCGCGCGCCGCGTGGTGCCGCCGCTCTTGATCGCGCCGGCGGCCCGATCGCCGATGCGCAGGAAGCTCATGAGGCCGCTGCTGCGACCGCCGCCCGACAGCCGCTCGCCCTCGCCGCGCAGGCGCGAGAAGTTGGTGCCGGTGCCCGAGCCGTACTTGAAGAGCCGGGCCTCGCGGACCCACAGATCCATGATCCCGTTCTCGCCGACGAGATCGTCGTCGACCGACTGGATGAAGCAGGCGTGGGGCTGCGGGCGCTCGTAGGCGTTCTGCGAGCGGCGGACCTCGCCGGTCTGGGCCTCGCAGTAGTAGTGGCCCTGCGCCGGGCCGGTGATGCCGTAGGCCCAGTGCAGCCCGGTGTTGAACCACTGCGGGCTGTTCGGCGCGGCGATCTGCTTCGCCAGCATGTGGACCATCTCGTCGAAGAAGGCCCGCGCCGAGGCCTCGTCCTCGAAGTAGCCGTGGCGGAAGCCCCAGTACGTCCAGCAGCCGGCGAGGCGGCTGAAGACCTCGCGGCTGTCGTTCTCGCCGCGGGTGCGCTCGGCGACGGGCAGCTCCGCGAGGGCCTCCGCGTCGGGCTCGCTGCGCCACAACCACTGCGGCACGCCCGGCTCGGGCACGCGGCGCAGGCGGGCCGGCACGCCGGCCTTGCGGAAGTACTTCTGGGCGAGGATGTCGACGGCGACCTGCGACCAGCCCTTGGGGATCTGGATGTCCTTGGCCTCGAACACCACCGAACCGTCGGGGTTCGCGATGCGGGAGCTGCGGGACTCGAACTCGATTCCGGCGAAGGCGGGGGCGTGATCGGAGGTGAAGTGACGCGCGATCTTCATGGGGACTCCGGCAGCGAGGGGAGGAGGCGGCGGGCGAGGGGGCGGCGGGCGAGGAGGTGGTGGCGAGCGCGAGGGCGAGTGCCTGACCTGAACGGATGACGAGGGTGTCCGAAGCCAGGGCCGAGGCGAAGCTCGATTTTTTGCGTGGCAGGGGCACCGAGGCCGCGTCCGACGAGGCGGCCCTTCTGGAGTTCGTGGCCCGCGGAGGAGCGGCGGGCGTTTGTTCGAGGGACTCCCTCGGGGACGGGGACGGGGCTCGAACTCGAGCCGAGGGCAGGCGAGGCGGCGGGCGGACGGGGGGCCGAGCGGGACGAACTCGGATCCTCGAGAGGTGGTGCCGCGGTCGGCGGCAACACCCCATGTTGAGGTGGTCGCCATGTAAACCACAACATGTAGGGCCTCCGCAAGAACCAGCCGCGTGCGTGGACCCCCGGGTTATCCACAGCCCGGCGGGGGGGCGGCAGCGCCCCGGTCTCACAGGCTGTCCACAGACTCATCCACAGAAAACCCGTTGGACCGGCGCGGTGAGCAGACCGCGCAACCCACCGGCGCCGCGATCGCGGAACTTCGTACTGGGCCCCTTCGCGTCGGCCCGACCGGGTTGGCACGGGGTCTGTGCCCCCAGGCCTGCCTGGGGGCCTGCGCCGTTGGCACTGCACAGGATCGACCACACGTAGGCACGGCGGGGCACCGAATCGGGCCGCCGCTTTTCGGGGGGAGATCTCCTCGGCCGAAGGATCGACGGCGCCGCTTGCTGTGGGGTCGGGCTTGCTCGATGATCCGCCCGCGAATGGCCCGCGACGCGAACGAGATTTTCCGCGCCCAGGTCGGACACGGCGAGCTCGAGCGCCTGTCCGCCCTCGAGACGCTCAAGGGCCTGCGCCACCCGGAGACCGTCACGCTCGGTGACCTGGTCCACTTCCTCGACGCTCGGGGCCTGTGGCCGCAGTTCGCCAAGATCACCCTCGGCGATCTGCGCGACAGCTTCGCGGTGCCGGCCGCCGCCGAGGGCGAAGGCAGCGGGACGCGCCGCAAGAAGCGACGCATCCTCGAGGACGAGCTCGAGGACGCCTACTCCGAGAAGGCCGCGGCCGCGGTGAAGGAGAAGGCCGAACCCGAGGACGGTGGCATGACCACCGACGAGTTCGCCCGGCAGGTGCTCCCCTTCATCGAGGGCAACGGCGAGGTGACCGTCGACGACATCGCCGAGTACAGCCGCCTCGATCGCAAGGTCCTGCGCCACCACCTCGGCGTCCTGGTCAAGGACGGCCGCCTCGAGCGCGTCGGCGTCGGTCGCCACGCGATCTATACCGCTTTGTAGTCGACGCTTCCTCTCGCCTTCGACCCCACCGCGCGGCGCCGACCGAGCGGCGCGAAAGGAGCGAAGCGATGGAAGGAGGGGGTCCCGCGACGGCTTCGCCGGCGCGGGGGAGGACGCGGCAGTGTCCTCCAGCAAAGACAAATTAGGCGGGCTGAACCTGCGCGAAGCGCAGGTCAGCCCGCCGGAACGAAGTCGTCGCAGGTCTGGTCGATCAGCGCGACGGCCTGCTCGAAGAAGGCGTTGTAGCTGGGCTCGCAGACGCTGCCGCGGATGCTGTTGGGGAACATCTCGACGAAGGTGCGCAGCTTCACGGCGTCCTCGGTCTCCGCGGGACACAGCGGCGCGGGTTGGTCGGCGTCGTTGATGAGGCCGAGCATGACGATCGCGCCCTCGTCGCCCTTCTTCGACGCGATGACGTTGGCGAACCAGCCCTCGGGCAGGCCGGTGGAGCCCTTGTCCTCCTCGTCGGTGATGAAGGTGACCACGAGGATCGCGTCGTCGCGGATGAAGCCCTCGTTGCAGCCGCCGGGGAGCGCGAGTTCCTCGGACAACGCGCCGACCAACGCGCTCATCGCCTTCTCGTTGCCGTCGCCGTCGCTGCCGACCTTGGCAGCGCACTGGAACGCCGCCGAGAGATCGGGCTGCGTCGCGTCCATGAAGCGGTGGCCGCTGGTGAACGCGCAGAGCTGGTTGGTCGCGTCGCTGCCCAACGGATACGTGACGCCCGCACCCAGCGTCGTGTCGCAGACCGACGGCGGACCCCCGTCGCAGGGGTAGCTGGGGATGTCGGGGCACGTGCCGTTGAAGAAGCCGCACAAGAGCGGACACTCGCCGCCCCACGCCGCATCGGTGTCGGTGACCAGCACGTGGTAGTCCTGCGCGTCGGTCAGCGTGGTCTGGATGGTCTGGATGAACCCGGGGAAGCTGGCGATGAGCGAGTCCTGCTCGTCCGACATCGACCCGGAGTTGTCGATCACGAAGAGGAAGTCGACCTTCTTGCAGCCCTGCCCCGAGCCACCGTCGTCGGCCGAGCCTGCGCCCTCGGCCGCGACGTCGAGCACACCCGGGTCGTCGGACGCCGCGCCGCTGCCGTCGGCGCTGGTATCCATGTCGGTGGCCGCGGTGATCGAGGCCGAAATCGAGATCGACGCGGACGTCGCGGCGTCGGGTTCACGCGCGTCCGCACATGCGCCAACGCAACCGAGTGAGAGCCAGAGGATTCGGCGAGCCACGTCCACACCAGGGTAGCGCAACCCGCCCGCCGCAGCGCGACGCAGGATCGCTCAGCCGCGTCGACGACGGCGCTGGCCGAGCACCCACAGCGTCGGGAGCACCACCAGCGCCGAGATCGCGGCCAGGGTGATCCCGAGCGACGCGACCGCGCCGATGCCCCGCAACCCGGCCGAGTCCGCGGCCATGAACGCGGCGAACCCCGCCACGGTGGTGAAGGTCGCGGCGAGGATCGCCCCGCCGGTCTCCTGCAGCGCGCGCGTCAGCGCCTCGGGCTCGCCGTGCGTGCGCCGGATCGTGTCGGCCAGGTACACGCCGTTGTCGACGCCGATGCCGAGGATCGCCGGGAGGATCGGCATGTTGAACAGCGTGAACTTGAGCCCGAGCGCCCCCATCGAGCCGACGAGCCACCACAGCGCGAGGCCGAGCGGCAGCAGCGTGAGCAGCGTGAGGCCGATGGATCGCAGCTGCCAGTACACGAACGCGGCGACCAACACCGCCGCCATGCCGAGCACGATCGGCGCCTCCTCGCGGAGCATCAGGAACATCGTCGCGTAGACCGTCGTCTCGCCGATGAACAGGCCGTCGCCGTCGAGGTACCCGGAGGTTTCCTGGGTGAACTCGACGCCCTTGCGCATTTCGGCGGCGTCGAAGTTGGGGTACGCGAAGATCGCGTAGGCGCCCTCGGCGGTGCGGACCTTCTCGAGCAGCACCGGCGGCAGGTCATCGATCGTAAACGGCTTGGCCGCGAACATGTCGACGAGGTTGCGGGCCTCCTCGCGGCTCAGCCGCTGTGGCTCGGCCTTGGGCGGGGTCACCTTGGGCCCCACGCTCGCGGTCGACGGTGCGACCGTGCGGGGTGCATCGGGCGGCGGCGTGACGGCGGCGCCCTCGACCGCGCGCGGCGGCTCGGCGGTGGGCTCGGGTGCGTCGATCCGATCGATCCCGCCAGCGCCGTCGTCGAAGTCGTCCCAGTCGTCGTCGGGCACCGGCTTCGTCGGCGGCTTCGCGGCCGGCAGCTCGCGGCCCTCGGCGGTCGCCTCGAGCCGCGCGAACGTGTCCTCGTTGTCGGCGTACATCGCGTCGATCGCCCGCTTGCGCGCCTGCAGATCGATGTCGGCGGCGGGCAGCAGATCGGGCGCGCCGAACAGCCCGGCCACCACGGTGTCCCCCGCCGCGAGCCGCAGCTCGTGGCGCGCGCGCGCCTTGGTCAACGCCGCGCGCGTCGACGCGAGATCGTCGCGGACCAGCATGCCTGCGTGGATGTCCTTGCCGAAGACCGTCGAGATCAACTTGATGTCGGCCTCGCTCTCGGCCCGGGTCTTGTCGGATTGCAGCGCGCGCGCGTTGTACTCGAACTCGACGTGGCGGATGCCCTGGAACGACAGCACCGTCACGACCACGGTGATCGCGAACACGACCCCGGGGTAGCGCAGCAGCCGACGCATGACCGCACCCTCGTGGTGGGGCAGCGGCTCCTCGTGGCGCTTGATGCCGACCATGTAGAGCAGCGCCGGCAGCACGGTGCACATCGCGAGCATGCACAGCGCGACGCCCCACGCAGAGATGAGCCCGAACTCGCGGAACGCGGGGAACTCGGAGGTCGCCATCACCAAGAACGCGCCGATCGTCGTGCCGGACGCGACGAACAGCGGGATGATGAGGCTGTGGAAGGCGCGACGGATCGCCTCGGCGTCGTCGTGGCGCCGCCGGTCGACCTTCGCCCGCGAGAAGAAGTGGATGCCGGCGTCGATGCCCATGCCCATCAGCACGGTCGAGATCAGGCTGGTCATCAGATTGAGTCGGCCGAGGACGATCTGCGTGAGACCGAGCGACCAGATCACGCCGAAGGCCAGCGGCACCAGGAGCACCAGCACGGCCCGCATCGACCGGAACAACAGGTAGATGATGGCGACGACACCGAGCAGGCCGATGAGCCCGCCGCGGAGCATGTCGCGGCGGATGACCTTCTGCTCGTCGGCCTTGTTCGCGTAGGGCCCGACGACGTTGTAGGTCATGCCGGTGTCGGACCACGGCGCGCCCGCGCGGTCGTAGACCCCGGCGATCGCGGCGCGCATCTGTTCCGTGACCTTCTGCGCGAACTCGAGGCTCGACGCCGACTCGGTCGGGTGCAGCAGCATGATGGCGGCGTCGATGCCGTCGCGCTCGTAGCGGTCGCGGAAGCCGGTGCGATTCTGGGCCTCACCGCGCTTGCGCTCGATGAACTTCTCGAGGGCGTCGGGGGCGTCGGCGTCGGGCGGCAGCAGGCAGGTGTCGGCGCTGCGCGAGCAGAACTCGTAGTGGGTGTAGTCCTGGACGCGCTGCTCGAGTTCTTCCATCTCGGCGTCGCTGAGGTAGTACAGCGCGTGCCGGCTGAAGAAGTCGCTGGGCAGTCGGTCCTCGACGCCGCGCAGCAGCGGGTGTCCGTCGAGCTCGGCCGCGATGGCGTCGGCGAACGCGTGACGGGCGTCGGGCGTGCCGTCCTTGATGACGACGTTCACGCTGCCGGTGCTGCCGAACGTCTTCTCGATCGACTCGAGGCCGACGAGGACCGGGTGACCATCGGGCAGCAGGCGTCGCAGATCCGGATCGACGCGCAGGTGCGTGGCGAGCCAGCCGCACAGCACGCTCAGCAGCGTCGAGACGACGAGGATCGCCCGATGGTGCGCGAGCACCTGGCGGATCCAGCGGTCGCGCAGTGGCTCTTTGGGGCCCAACGGCGGGCACACTCTTGCACGACTTTGCCCGGCGCGACCAGGGCGCGTCATCGCCGCGCGCCGCGGCGCGCCGCAGCGCCCGGTCAGCCGCCGAAGCGGGCGAGGTTGCGGGCCTTGGCGCGCTGCGCCTCGACCAGGCGGTCTCGGGGATCGGCGCTGGTCACCAGCGAACCGATGAGTCGCCGGGCCGCGCCCGTGACCTCGTCGACCGCGAGCTCGAACGCCGCCGCGTTGGCCTGCGACGGGCGGTTGAACCCGCTCAGCTTGCGGACGAACTGCAGCGCCGCGGCGCGGACCTCATCGTCGGTCGCCGGCGGATCGAAGTTGAACAGCGTCTTGATGTTGCGACACATCGGGGCCTCGTGCGGGGGCCTGTGAGCTTGCCCGAGGGCGCCGCGGACGACCAGGTCGGCGACGCCGCACGAGCAGCAGCGACGCCGCGACCAGCGATGCGCCGGGCCGCGGGTGACCCGAGGCGCAGCCACAGCCCGAGTCCGCTTCGGAATCACTGGCGCCGGTCGTGCCGCCGGTCGTGTCGCCGGTCGTGTCGCCGGTCGTGTCGCCGGTGTCGTCGAAGCCGCCCGACGACTCGCCGCCGGCCTCGCAGTGATCGGGCGGCGATGGCACCTCCGGCGCGTCGCTCTCGCCGTCGCCGGGATACACCCGGAGGAGACCCGGCGCCTGACCGATCCAACGCGCGCCGTCGGGCCCGGTGGCGACGGCGCGCAACAGCAGGCCGAGGTAGACGGTGTCCGACGTCAGCGCGAGCTCGACGTCGATCACGCCGAGCGCAGCGTCGAGCTCGGCGAAGGTCGTCCACGCCGCGTCGTCGGCGAGATCGTCGCTCGCCGTCGACGCCCACTGCAGCGCGACGGTGGTCCCCGGCGGCCCCGCCATGCAGCCGAGCACGCGGTAGCCGTCCTCCTCGAAGGCCTGCGCGTCGTAGGTCGGCGACACGAGGGCCGCCACCGGCATTGGCTCGCCGTCGTGGATCTGCACCACCCCCGTGCGAGTCGTCCACAGATTCGACGGCGGCGCGAAGGTGTAGCCGCGGATCACGTAGTTGCCCGCCGGCGCGGCGCGGGTGTCCCACGTCACGCCGTCCTGGGTCCCCGCGCACGAGATCGGCATCCGCTCGGCGACGATGCTCTGCACGCACGTATCGGCGCCGTCGTGGCCGACCGCCCACGCAGGATCGTCGAGGAGCACGTCGTCGGCGGGCGGCAGCGTGTCGATGATCTCGGCGTCCAACGCCCGCTGCGTGTCGTCGGTCGAGATCCACGTCGGCAGCACCTCGAGCCGCCCGGGATCACGGCACAGGCCGTAGAACGAGAACCGCCGACTGTCGGCCAGCTCGTCCTCGGTGATCATCGTGTCCTCGAACGGGATGTGCACCGCGAAGTGCAGCGTGGGATCGACGGAGCGATCGACCATCGTGAGGCACGCGTGCTCGGGGTACAGCGCCGGGGTCCGCGGCATGTTGCCGTTGACCGCCTGCGCCACGGCCGGCAGGCCGAGCCACGCCGACGCGATCCAAACGGTGCAACGCCAGCGCATGCCGAGATCACCGTAGCACCTCGGGGCACCGCACGGCACCGCCCTGCACCGGTCAGGCCGCGCGCGCGGTCGTCGTCGAGGGCGTCGCGTCGGGTCTGCTCAATTCGCCCAGGCGATCGAGCATCTTGCGCAACGTCTGCCCCCAGGTCGCCACCCGGTACGGGATGCCGTGGCGCTCGCAGACCGCCTGGACCTCCGGCGCGATCTGGCGCAGGCGCTCGGGCGGGAGCTTGGGGAACAGGTGGTGCTCGATCTGATAGTCGAGCCCGCCGCACAGCACGCTGAACACGTACGGCACGCGGAAGTCGTTCGCCGACTGGGCCTGCATCGCGTACCACTGCGCGCGCGAGGTCGGCTTGGTGTCCGCGGGCCAGTCCTGCACGTCGGCGCCGATGTGGCCGCAGAAGATCGACGCGGCGGAGTAGACGTCGCGAAGCGTCTCGGCCAGCCAGTTGCCGAGCAGGACCTTCCACCAGCCGGCCCCGGCGAGGACGGGGAACAGCACGAAGTTCTTCAGGTAGTAGGGCACGTATTTGCGCGCCGCGGCCCGTCGGCGGGCACGGCGGGCCTCGGCGTCGCCGGCGGCCTCGTCGCCGAGCAGCGCGCGATCGAGGCCCGTGGCGTGGAGGTTCATGAAGAACCCCAGGCCCATCCACGTGTAGAGCACCGACAGCCGTTGCCAGCGGTGCCGCGGCTTGTACTCGACGCGGGGGCTGAGGCGGATCGCACCGTAGGCGAGATCGGGATCGCGACCGATCACGTTGGTGTACTGGTGGTGCGCGACGTTGTGGCTCGTGTGCCAGGCGCGCTCGTCGATCGGCACGTCCCAGCGGAAGTTCTTCGACGCGAAGCGGCCCGCGTCGGGGATCCGATCGTACGCGCCGTGCAGCGCGGGGTGACCGATCTCGGTGGCCTGCAGCTGCTTGTGCAACCAGAGGGCGCCGACTCCGGCGATGAACGTCAGCGGATCGAAGCTCACGTGGAGCAGCACGCGGCCGGTGACCTCGAGCCCGCGCGACAGGGCGTCGAGCCGACGGACGTGGCGCAGATCGTCGGCCCCGACCTCGGCCTCGATGCGGTCGCGGATCGCATCGAGGTCTCGACCGAAGTCCGCGACCCGCGGGTCGTCGAGGGGGACGAAGGGGGTGTCGCTGGGGCGCGTGTTGCGCGTCATGATGTCATCGTTTGTAATACGAACGCTAACATCGTCCAGCGGAAAGTTCTATCAACCTAAAATCATGAATCATTTTCGTAATACAAACGATGACGCTCCCTGGCTCGGGCCGGAGAAACGGGCTAGCCTGCGGGTCGTGGATCGCGAGCGCAAGGACCGACTCATCCAGACGCGGGTGCCCGAGAGCCTCGAGTCCGCCCTCAAGGAGGAGGCGACGCGGAGGCGGCTGCCGGTCTCGCAGCTGGTGCGCAACATCCTCGAGGACACGCTGCAGATCGTCGGCGACGTCGTCGATGGGGTCGACGCGATCGTGCAGGACTCGATCGCGCTCGGTCGTCAGGTCGGGCAGAACGTGGCGCGCGCGCGGAGCACTGGCGCCACGACGGAGCCTGCGGCGACCGCCACTATGGAGGCCGCGACGTCGCCACCGCAGCCCGCCGATCCCGCGCTCGACGACGTCTACGCGTGGAACGAGGTCGTGCCCAGCCGCCCGGCGACGTGCTCCAGTTGCGGTGTCGCGCTCGCCGCGGGCAGCCCCGCGTTCGTGGGCCTGCGCGACGATCCCTCGCGGGGCCGCGCGTGGTCGTGCTCGGGGTGCATTTCGGCGCTCCGCGGCTGATCGCTCCGCCGCGTGTCGTGGTCCACGGCCCCCGCGCCGGGCCGCGATGAACCGTCGTAGGGTCTGCGTCACTCCAGCCCTGACGTAGACCGAGATGACGACGCGCATGAGCTCCCGCAAGACCGCCCTCCCCCATCGCCGCGCCGTCGCGTCCGCCTTGGTCCTCGCATCCTCTCTCTCGCTCGGCGCCTGCCAGACCGACGACGAGGCCCAGCTCGACGAGCTCGACGTGACCTGCGACGGCAAGTGCGACGGCTTCTCGAGCATCAAGTCGTTGGTGAAGAACCCGAGCGACTTGTCGCTCGACGATCTCCTCGGCGCGGGCGTGCCGTTGGTCATCGGCAAGCTCAACGACCTGCTGTCGTCGTCGAGCTTCGTCGACATCAAGCTCGCAGATCCCGTGCTGCATGACGCCGCCGCCGTCGATGCACTCACGTCGGGCCTCGCGACGATGTACGGCGAGCGAGAGCTGACGACCGAGGTCAACGCCGCGCGCCGCGAGCACCTGGCCAAGGGCGGCGACACGCTCTACGCCGAGCTCGCGCTGAAGATCGACGCGTCGTTCGCCAAGCAGTGGCAGATCCCGGTCAAGGGTCTCGACCTCGCCAACCGCGGCCTCGCGTTGCCCGTCGGCTTCGACACCGGCGCCTCGCTCGAGGGCCGGCTGATCCAGGCCCACCCGATCGCGCCGTCCGATCCGCTCGCCGCCGCGAAGGCGCTGCGCGGCTTCGTGGTCCCGCGCTCGGTCGCCGAGCTCGGCGAGATGAAGCCCGGCGAGGTCGTCGCGCTGCGCGGCAAGGGCCGCCTCGGCGTGAACCTGTCCGTCGGCACCCCGCTCGTGATCGCCGAGCCGCTGTCGGTGCTGAGCTACAAGCTCGTGCTCACCGCGGGCCTGGTCGCCTACCTCGAGGGCGTGCTCGACGTGCAGCTGGTGCGCATGGGCGGCAGCGAGGTCGTGCTCGACGTCGGCGTGCAGCAGGCCAAGGTCCGCTCGGCCCGCGTCGCGATCGAGGACGGCTGGGGCGTGCAGGGCCTGCCGCAGCTCAACGTCGACATCGGCGCGATCAAGGTCGACCTCGGTCAGCTCGTCGGCAACGCGCTCGCGCGTCAGCTCAACGACAAGGTCAACCTCATCGCCGCGCACGCCTCGAGCACCACGGCGTCGACGCGGGCCAGCGTGGCCCGCTTCCGCTTCGATCTCGCGAGCGCCGATCCGGCCCAGCTCGAGGCCGCGATCGCCCAGGCGCTGGTCGGCGACGTGCGTCTCGCCCAGGCCCTGGCCAACCGCGCCGCGCCGGGTGTGCGCCAGGACTTCGACCTGCTGCGCTCGGGCGTCGCGTCGACGTCCGACGCCGGCATCGATCTGCTGGGCCTGTCGTTCTACCGCAAGACGATCACGTCGGTCGGCGAGGTGGTCGCGCAGACGCCCGGCGGCGTGCGCTCGCTGCTGTTCGACTCGCTCCACGAGGAGGGCGGCATCTTCGTCTCCTCGCATGGCTACACCCGCGTCGGCCTGGCGGGCCTCAGCTTCTCGCCCGACCTCGGCCCCGCGGTCGGCGAGACCAACCTCATCGTACAGCTCCGCGAGGCGGACAAGGGCATGGAGCGCGACAAGCTCGTCGATCACCTCGACGCGCTCATCGTCGCGCTCGCCGGACGCGATGCGTTCGCGGCGATCGACGGCCCGGCCAACGACCTCGAGCGCTTCGCCCAGTCGCTGTGCCCCGGTGCCAAGGTCCACGACGCGTGCGTGACCCAAGCTGCGGTGGACCCGATGCTCGCCGAGCTGCGCGCGGCGGCGATGGCCGCGTTCGCCCCGCGCATCGCGTCGCTGCCCGATCCGACCCGCGAGCTGCTCGAGACCATCGCGACCCACAAGCTGCTCGCCCAGGGCACCTTCGAGATCCAGGAGAACGGCTTCATCGGGCCCGGCACGTCGGTGTTCGTCGACTTCCGCCTCGATGACGGCGCGCTGGCCCAGATGGCGATCGGGCGCACCGGCGCGCAGCTGTCCGCGGCGCTCGTGGACATCCTCGGCGCGACCGAGACCGACCGCGACACCGACCCGGCCGAGCTCGGCGCCGACCGCCGCGAGGTGGCCAAGGAGGCCGCGAGCGATCTGGCCACGCTCGCCGCCCACTACGACGCGTTCGCGGCCGACTACCAGCGCCTGCTCGCGGCCGAGACCGCGAACATCGCCGGCATCGGCCTGCTCGGCCCCACCGCCCTCGAGATCCGCTTCCCAATCGACACCGCGAACCGGCCCAAGTACGCCGAGGCCACCGCTCGCTCGCTCGCGCAGGCCCGCTCGCAGCGGGTGATGCAGATGTTCGACGCGATGCACGCCGACGCCGACGGCCTCGGGCCCCACGCCGAGCAGGTCGTCGCCTATGGCCTGGTCGCGCTCGCGCCCGCAGACAACATCGACCTGCGCGTCGCAGTCGATCACTTCCTCGAGGACACGACGTTCGGCTGGCGCGAGCCCTACCGCGTCGCGATGTACCCCGAGCACGTCCACGGCTACGCCCGCGGGCCGCGGACGGCACCGATCGACGGCGGCGCGTTCGACATCAACGCGCTCGTCGACTTGAAGTAGTCACGGCCGCGACGGTCACACCGGGACCAGTCGCTCGCCCTCGACGCGCAGGCGAGCGGCGTGGACCTTGCCGACGATCTCGGCCGGGCCGGGGGCGAGCCGCACGACCGAGCCGTTGAACGGCACCAGCGTCTGCGGCACCCCGCAGCTGGTCGCGAGCTCGGCGTGGGCCTGCATGTGTCGGGCCTCGCCGTGCACGGGAATCACGATCCGCGGCCGCGTCCAGTCGTACAGCTCGCGCAGGTCGTCGCGCGCCGGGTGCCCCGACACGTGCACGAACGCGTCGCGCTCGCTGACCACATCGATGCCCGAGCGGCCCAGCCGGCGGTGCAGCGCCTCGATCGGCGCCTCGTTGCCAGGGATGATCTTCGACGAGAACACCACCGTGTCGTGGCGCTCGAGGAACACGTCGCGGTGGTCGTGGGTGCTGATCCGCGACAGCGCCGCGCCGGGCTCGCCCTGCGTGCCGGTGCAGATCAGCATCACCTTCGACGGCGGGAGGTAGCCGATCTCGCGCGGGTCGACCTCGGTGGGGAACACCCCGAGATAGCCGGTGCGCCGGGCCGCGCCGATCATCCGCAACAGCGAGCGCCCGACGATGATCGGGTGGCGATCGAGCTGCTTCGCCGCCTCGATGAAGGTCGCGATGCGGGCGATGTTGCTGGCGAAGCACGCCACCGCGATCCGCCGCTCGTAGCGGCCGAGCAGCGACAGCAGCTCGCCGCGCAGCTCGCCCTCGGAGCGGCTGTGGCCCTCCTTGGTCGCGTTGGTGGAATCCGAGATGGCCGCCAGCACGCCCTTTTGTCCGCACGCGCGCAGCACCGCGGCGTCGGTGACCGGCCCGATCAGCGGATCGGGGTCGAGCTTGAAGTCGCCGGTGTGCAGAATGGTGCCGAGCGGCGTGTCGATGATGACCGCGCTGCTCTCGACCGTGGAGTGGGTGATGTCGACGAAGCGCAGGTCGAACGGCGGCAGCGACAGCGTCCCCGAGGTGGGGATCTCGTGCAGCGGCACGTCGCCGAGGATCCGCGCGTCGTGGAACTTGCGGCGCAGGATCTCGGCCGGGAACGGTGTCGCGTACACCGGGCACCGCAGGTGCCGCCACAGGTACGCGATCGCCCCGAGGTGATCCTCGTGCGCGTGCGTGACCACGAGCCCGAGCAGCGACTCGCGCTGCCGCGCAATGAACAGCGGATCGGGCATGATCACATCGGTCGCGCCGCTGCTGTTGTCGAAGCCGATGCCGCAGTCGAGCATCAACCACTTGCCGGCGTGGCCGTACAGGTTGAGGTTCATGCCGATCTCGCCCGAGCCGCCGAGCGGCACGAAGACGAGCTCGGCCGGTCGCACCACGCCCTTGGTCAAGGCGGGGCGATCGTGGCCAGACGAAGGTCGGCGGGGGCCTCCGGCGCGCGCGATGGGGCGATCGTGACCAGACGAGGATCGGCGCGACAAAGCCGGCGGAGCCTACCCCGCGGGCGGGTTGACCACCAGGCCCAGGCCGGCGCCCGTCATGTCGGAGTACGTGTACGGCGCCGCGAGCCCGGTCACCGTCGTCGATGTGTACGTGTTGGGGTCGACCTTGAACGCCAGGTCCGCGCCACGATCGGGCACCCAGACGAACCCGTCGACGTCGATGCTGATGCCGACGGGATCATCGCAGCCGGGCAGCGCGATCGTGTCGGACACCAGCGTGCGGCTCGCGGTGTCGACCTGCACCAGCGCGCACGGGTCGTTGCCGGCGATCCACGCCGAGCCCGTGCGATCGACCATGATGCCGCGGCCGCGGGCCGAGTTCGGGGTATCGATGACATCCCAGGTCTCGGTCTCGGGGTTGAAGTGCAGGACGCCGCCGTCCCAGTCGGCCATCCACGGGTGGCCCTCGGCATCGACCGCGATGCCGTAGGGGCTGGTGCCGTCGGGGACCTCGTAGCGATCCACGACCAGGCTCTCGGAATCGATGCGCACGAGCGGCCCGGGGCTGCGACCGCTGGTCCACAGATCGCCCTGTGCATTCACGGCGCCGCCGTACGGGCCGTAGTCGTCCTGGTCGCCGATCGCGTCCCACATGGCGACGTCGACCGTGTCGACCGTCGTGCCGTCGGCGCCCGAGAGCCGCTCGAAGTGGCCGACGTTCGCGTCGAACTCGTACCAGCCGATCCACAGGCGATCATCGCCGGTGGTGCACGGGTCTCCGCCGGCGCCGGCGTCCCACGCCGTGGGTCGCGGCCCATGGCGGTGGTCACCGTCGACCGGCGTCGGCTTGTGCCACAGCATGCACTCGTCCTCGCCGAACGGCCGCACGTCGCCGGCCCCCATCGAGGTGTCGATGGTGCCGTTGGCGTTGCGGTCGATGCAGCGCACCGCCTCGGAGGCGAACTTCACGATGCCGCCGCCGCGGTTCGACACCGCCGCGTCGCCCTCGAGGTTCACCGCCGTGCGCGACGGATCGTCGTCGCCGTTGGTCGGCCCGGTGTAGTAGCGACCGAGCTCGCCGCCGGTCTTGGTGTCGATCTTCGACACCGTGCCCTCGGGCGTGTTGGCGATCCAGATGATGCTGAACGTGTTCTCGCCCATCGCACCGCCGCCGCCCATGCAGTCGCCGCCGCTCTCGGTGGCGTTGCCGGTGCCGACGTCGAACTTGTCGCCGGTCTCGTCCCCGACCGAGACGATGCCCTCGCTCCCGCCACTGCCGGTGTCGAGGTTGATCCCGCTGATGCCCGAGGCCTCGGTGCCCCCGTCGTCGTCGCTGCCGGGGGGCTGTTCGCCCCCACACGATCCGCCGAGGGACGCCACGGCGAAAACCCACGCTCCGAGCCTGCGCGCTGCCTGATTGCCCTGCATGTGTCCCCGCCCTCCACCGACGACACTACCACAGCGCTCGGGCAGCGGGTGCTCGTCCCCCCGAGATTTTTTCACGGGCGAACGTCGCGCTCACGCAGCGAGCGTGAGCGTGACCACCGGATCACCGGCTCGTGCGGACGATCGTGTCTCGACGGTGACGCGGATGACTCGACGCTACGGCGTACCGCCGGCGGGCGGTGCGACCGGTGTGGTCGCGGGTGCAGCTGCGACGGCCACCGCGCGGGCGATCTGCAGCTCGGCCTCGAGCACGGCGAGCACGTGGTCGCGCAGGATCTCGGCGCCCTTGGGCGAGAGGTGGATCCCATCGCCCGCGCGCACGCGGACCTTCTTGCCCGGCGTGCCGTCGGGGTTGGTGCCGATCGCGATCTTGTCGGCGTACTCGCCGTCCTCGCCGGCGAGCACATCCCACGCGTCGATGAACGTCGCGCCGGGTCGCGCGGCCATGCGCGCGCGGTAGATGACGTTCACCCGCTTCACGCGCTCGTGGAATTTCTCGGGGCGCATCACCGGCATGCCGACCCAGAACAGCCGCTCACCCGCGGGCGCGAGGATGTCGGCGAGCGCGTCGACGCGGCGGGCGTACTCCTCGTCCCAGCCGTCTTCGTCCCACGTGATCCACTTGCCCTTGCCCATGTACAGGCCCTGCACGTCGTTGCCGCCGAACATCACGACGCTGGCCTCGGGCTTCCACTTGGCCACGATCGCGGTGGCGGCCTCGGGCCAGTCGTGGAAGTCGGGACGCGACAGGCCGCTGCTGCTCTTGCCGGCGCGCTTGACCGGGACCGCGTACTCCTTCTTCAGCGCGCGCTCGAGGAAGACCCCGAAGCCACCGGCGATCATGCTGTCGCCGAGGATCAGCGTCTTGGGCGACGCGCCGGCGAGCAGGTGGCCGAGGGCGGCCCGGGGCAGCAGGAGCGATGCGGTGGTGGCCGCGAGGCCCCCCAGCAGCGTGCGACGTCGCGACAACAGCGGCGAGAGCATGGCGTGGCGCGCACCATGGCAAAACTCGGGGCGCGACGCCAAGCCCCCGCCCAAGGCTTGCCTCGGCGGGTCGCATCGAATACTTAACGCAACGTCAGCTCCTGGAGCGCGCGGGCCGCCACGCCCGCCGCCTGGAGTGAACCCGAAGGTACCCATGCTCGACGAGAACACCCGCAAGTTCCTCGATCACCTGATCGCGAACAACAAGGTCGTGCTGTTCATGAAGGGCAATCGCTCCTTCCCGCAGTGCGGCTTCTCGGCCGCCGTGGTCGAGGTCCTGAAGAAGCACGGCGTCGACTTCCACGCGGTCAACGTGCTGCAGGACGCGAACGTCCGCGAGGGCATCAAGGAGTACTCGCAGTGGCCGACGATCCCGCAGCTGTACGTGCGCGGCGAGTTCGTCGGGGGCTGCGACATCGTCCGCGAGATGGACGCGAACGGCGAGCTCGCGACGAAGCTCGCCGAGGCCTGAGTCGCTCGAGTCGCCTGCGTCGATCGATCGCGGACTACGTCGCGACGACGACGATCGTGACGAGGGCGGCGAAGCCGTAGAGCGCGCGGCGGACCCAGCGGTCGCGGCGATCGAGGCGCTGCGCGCGGGCGCGATCGTCCGAGCGCACGAAGTGCCGCGCGATGCGGGACTCGAGCGCCGCTGCCCGCTCGGCGTCCTGGGGCGCGACGTCGAACCACACCTCGTTGCCGTCGTCGCGGACGCGGACCGAGATCCCAGCGCGCTGCAGCAGCAGCTCGACGCCGTAGGCCTCCTCCTCGTCCTCGCACCGCCAGGCGTGCTCCGCGATCATGCCGTCGCTCGTTCCTCGGGGGATCCATAACGTCGGCGCGGAGCCACGCCGGCCCCGAGGCGGGACGCACCCGCGTCAGGTCGCGCCGGAGGGATCGGGGAGGCCCGAATCGGGGAGGCCGGTCTCGGCCGAGCCGGTGTCGCCCGCGCTCGCATCGCTGGCGGAGTCGGTGCCCGGCAGCGTGGTCGCGAAGGTGCCGAACGTGCCGAACGTGTCGTCGGAGGCGTCGGTCCCGCCGCCCGTGATCGTGGTGGCCGTCGTCGCCGTCGCGCTCGTCGCCCCGTTCGCGGTGCCGTCGGAGGTGTCGTTGGTGTCCGGCGCCGCGGTGGCCTCGCCCTGCCCGCCCGCGGCGCTGACCGGACCGACGGCGGCGGTGCCACCGATGGGCGCCGGGGGGTTGCGCTCGGGCTCACCGCACGCGGCGGCGAGCATCACGGCGGCGGCGAGTCGTGCGTGCACCATCGCGGGGGATCGTAGCCTCGCCGTGTGCGACGCGCCAACTCCCAACCGGCTTCGAATCAGAAGCGGCCCGAGATCGAGACGCCGTGGGCGCCGCGGTGCGAGAACGGTGCTGCGGCGAGGCCGTAGCGCTGGCGATAGCGGCCGTACGCGGCGCCGAAGGTGAGCAGCCCGAGGCCGGTGGTGCTGAGCGTGTCGGAGACCTGCACGGCGACGTTGTAGCCGGCGAACGTGCCCTTGGTGTTGCAGCGGCGCACGCTGGCCTCGGACGCGAGGCACCCGAACACGAAGGCGGGGCGCGCGGCGATCGAGGCGGCGGTGAAGATCCCGAAGAGGACCGCGCCCGCGACCGCGAACTGCCGCGACGGGCGATTGGGCGCACCGGTCGAGAGGAACCGCCACGCCTCGGCGCGACCGCGGAACAGCCCCGCGGGGATCACCAGCGCCGACGCGACGCCCTGCATCGCGGGCGCGGTGGAGCTGAGCGCTTGCACGGTGCGGACGCGCTTCTCGCAGGCGTCGTCGTTCAGATCGCAGCCCTTCACGAGCGGCAGGCCCACGCCGATCGACGCGAAGCGCAGGGCCCAGGAGATGACGGTGGCGGCACCCGCCGCGATGAACAGGGCCTCGCCCTTGTTCTTCGGCTTGGGCGGCAGGGTGACGCGGACGCCGTTGTGCAGCGGAACGCCGTAGGGATCGACCTCCGGGGTCGGGCGCACGGGCTCGCCGTAGGGGTTCTCCTCGGGCCGCGGGCGCACGGGCTCGCCGTAGGGGCTGGGCTCGGCGGGCGGAGCCGCGACCGCGGGCAGCGGCGCGAGGGCGAGGGCCAGGGCGAGGGCCAGCGCGGACGATCGCACGATCACTTGGACCACGGTACCACGGGCGATCGGAGGGGCGCCGCGTCATCGCCTGCAACGGGGTCGATGCGGGGCCGACACAGCGCCCCGCGACGGCGTGGCATCATGGCCGCCGCGCGAACCCGCACCGACGAGGATCATCCATGCGACCCGCTGCAACTGTCCGTTCCGCCCTGCCCCTCACGCTCGTCGCCCTGCCCCTCACGCTTCTCGCGGTGATGGCCGGCGGCTGCTACAGCCCCAACGATGATGTGGTCCCGACGTCCGCCGCGGGCGACGACGACAGCAGCGGCGGGAGCGGTGACACCGACGACGGCGTCGCGAGCTCGGCCGAATCGGCGACCTCGAACGCCACCACCGCGAGTTCGACCACTGCGAGTTCGACCACCGCGGACCCCACCACCGCGGACCCGTCGGACTCGACCGGGAGTTCACCGACGGAGACCTCCGCCGACGCCTCGACCGGCGAGCCCGCGGATCCCTACTGCGGCGACGGCAACGTCGACCCCGGCGAAGAGTGCGATCTCGGGGGAGACAACGCGCTCACGGCGGAGTGCCGACCGGACTGCAACCTCGCGCGGTGTGGCGACGGGGACGTGTGGGCCGGCGGCGAGGGATGTGATGATGGGGATGGGAACAACGTGCTGGAGATCGGGGCCTGCGCGCCGGATTGCTCGCGGGTGATCGAGGAGAAGGTGATCACCGGCGGGAACTTCATCATGGGCGGCGGGGACTTCGGGAACAACCCCGTGGCGTTCGCCGACTCCACGTGCGAGCCGGGCTTCGCTGCGCTCTTCGCGGGTAACCGTTCAGGCCGCCTGATCTCGGGCGTGCGCAACCACACTGGGCCAGGGATCGACCCGCGATCATGATCATGATCAAAGGGAGAAGTGAGCGCCGGAGGCCCGGACGATCGGTCGAGCCA
>JBIJCC010000051.1:0-67196 GCA_044344875.1 Nannocystaceae bacterium | reverse complement strand
GCCCACTGGCAGGCCGAACGCGGCCGAGAAGGCGCCGTGCGTTCGGTCGTCACGCGGCGACGCTCGCGGCTGTCGGGTGTGCTCCGCAAGCAACGTGGCCGGCTCACCCTCGAGCCCGAGGATCCCCGGGTCGTCGATCCGATCGACGTCGTCGGCCAGCTCCCGCCCGAGGCGTTCGGCATGGTGGTGCTCGCCGACATCGTCGAGTACCCGATCCCCGGTCGGCCGGTCGTGCTCGTCACGATCGATCGCGTGATCGGACCGCCCGGTCGCATCGCCACCGAGACGCTCAAGATCCTCATCGAGCACGGGGTCGATCCCGAGTTCCCGCCGGGCGTGCTCGCAGCGGCGACCTCGGTGCCGACCGAGGTCGTGCCCGCGGACCTCGAGGGCCGCGCCGATCTCCGCCACCTGCCGTTCATGACCATCGACCCGCCCGACGCGCGGGACTTCGACGACGCGGTGTGCATGGAGGCCGGCGCCGACGGGGCCGTGCGGCTACACGTCGCGGTCGCGGACGTCTCGCACTACGTCCGCGAGGGCGATCCGTTCGACGTCGAGGCCGCCCTGCGCTGCTTCTCGTGCTACCTGCCGGATCGCGCGGTGCCGATGCTGCCGGTGCAGCTGTCGAGCAACATCTGCTCGCTGGTGCCCGACGCCGATCGCCTCGCGATGGTCGTCACCATGGACGTCGACGCCCGCGGTGCGGTCACCGACGCCGAGGTCGCCGCGTCGGTCATCCGCAGCCGCGCGCGGCTGTCCTACGAGCAGGCCGCGGTCATGCTCGAGCACGGCCGCGGGCCCGCCGAGCAGCGCGCTCGCGTGGTCGAGCTGCGGGCGCTGGCCGATCGCATGCGCCGGGTCCGTCTGCGCCGCGGCGCGATCGAGCTGGCGCTGCCCGAGGTGAAGGTCCGCCTCGACGAGGACGACCCCGAGCGCGTGCGCGCCGTGGAGCTCGCCCGGGCCAAGCCCGAGATCGCCCGGGCGTACAACCTGATCGAAGAGCTCATGCTCGCGGCCAACGAGGCCGTCGCGCGCATCGCCGGCAAGGCCCGCCTGCCGGTGCTGTACCGCGTGCACGCGGCCCCCGACGAGGAGCGCATCGAGCGGTTCTGTGCGGTCGCGGGCCTGCTCGGCATCGACGTCGATCCCGAGGTGCTGCGCACGCCCAAGGCGATGCAGGCCTTCCTGCGCAAGATCGAGAAGCACCCGCGGCGCGTGCCCGTGAACGGCCTGCTGCTGCGGGCGCTCGCGCAGGCCGAGTACTCGACCGCGAACGTCGGCCACTTCGCGCTTGCGAGCGGGGGCTACCTGCACTTCACCTCGCCGATCCGCCGCTACGCGGACCTCGTCGATCACCGGGTGCTGAAGGCGTACCTGCGGCGTTCCGGCGGCTTCGCGGGGCCCGAGCCCACGCCAAGGCTGCCCGAGCGCCACGTCGCCAACGCGATCGCGTCGCGGGCGAGCGGGCGCGAGCGCGAGGTGGCCCAGGCCGAGCGCGACGCCAAGGCGATGCTGTGCGCCGCGTTCATGCGCGACCGCATCGGCGATCGTTTCGAGGGCACGGTGGCCGGCCTGTCGCAGGCGGGCGCCTACGTCACGCTCGACGATCCGCCGGTCGACGGCATCATCCGGCGCAACGCGCTCGAGCGCGAGACCCGGGAGACCTTCGTGCTCGATGACCTGATGGCCCGCATGACCGGCGAGCGCAGCGGCACCACGGTCGGGATCGGCGATCGCGTGATCGTCGAGCTCGTCGACGCCAGCATCGCCCGCCGGCAGATCGAGTTCGCGCTGATCCGGAGGCTCGCGGTGTGAGCCCGACCGACGCGGGCGTGTCGCATGCCCGTGAGTCGCGCCGGTTGCTCGTGGTCGCGGGGCTGGCCGCCGCACTGGCCGTGGTGCTCGGCGCCGTCGGGCTCGCCGACGCGAGCCTCTGGCTCGACGAGACGTTCTCGGTGTTCGACGCCCGCCGCAGCGTCGTCGACATCTTGGCGATGCGGGGCGAGGCCTTCGGCGGTGCCCACCACCCGCCGGGCTACTTCCTGCTCCTGAAGGGGACGATGGCGGTGTGCGGCGTGAGCGAGGTCTGCGTGCGTGCGCCGTCGGTGCTCGGCAACGCGGGCATCGCCGCGGCGCTCGTGTGGATCGCCGGGCGGTGGTTCGGGCTCGTGCCGGCGATCGCTGCGGGCGTCATGTGGGCCAGCACGCCGTACGCGATCAAGTACGCCCAGCAGGCGCGGCACTACACGCTCTTGGCCCTGGTCGCCGCCGTCGCGCTGCTGCTGCTCCTGCGCGTGCTCGGGCTCGGGCGCGACCCGGCGGACAAGCCGACCGATCGCGCGTTCTGGGCCCTCGGGTTCGTCGCGTCGGTGGGCCTGTGGCTGCACCTGTTCGCGCTGCCGATGCTCGGAGCGTTGGCACTGCTCGGTGCGCTCGCGGTGGCGACGTCGGCCGATCGCCGCCGGCTGCCGACGCTGCGGCAGTGGATGATCGCAGCCGGCGTCGCGACGGTCGCGAGCGCGCCGCTGCTGCCCGGCCTGTGGCGGGTGTGGATCACCGGCGGCGGCGGTCAGCTCGCGTCGAAGGCCGGGCCGGTCGAGAACGCCCGCGAGCTCCTCGTCGATCTCGCGACCTTCGGCCTCGACACCCCGTGGGTCCCGGTGCTGTGCGCCTGTGCGCTGCTGGTGCCGACGTGGCGGGGGCGGGCGCAGGCGCTGGCGCTCGCCGTGCTCGCGGCGCTGCCGATGTCGGTGGTGTTCGTGCGCAACCCGGAGCACTTCGTCGCGCTGCGGTACTTCATGCCGTCGCTGGTGCCGGTCGCGTTGCTCGTGGGCATGGGCGTCGGTGCCGTGGTGGATCGTGCGCTGCAGTTCGCGCATCGCGTCGCGCCGCGTCGCGCCGCGGTGCTCGGCGCCTCGCTGGCCGCGGTGTTGCTGGCGGTGCCCGTCGCTCGCATCGGTGCGCTCCACGTCGCCGGCCTGCGCAAACAGTGGGCGACGGCGGGCTTCGAGCCGTGGCGGGACGTGAGCGCGGCGATCCGCGACGCGGCGGGGCAGGGCGACGTCGCGGTGCTCGTGCCGTTCGAGCTGGTCGAGTATCCCCTCTTGGTCTACCCGCCGTCGATCCCGACCGTCGCGCCCGACGAACTCGAGGCCGCGTTGGCCGAGCGACCGGCGGGGGTGTTCGTGGTCACGTCGCACATCGACCGGCCCGAGCGCAGCGCGGCGCGCCGCGAGGTGCTGCGGCGGATCGCGGGCGCAGGCTACGTCCGGACCGAGCTGGACGGCGTGCCGACGCAGCGGGCGATCGAGGTGCTGCTGTACCGACCGCGACGGTGACGGTGTCGATCAGAACTCGATCGCGAGTCCGCCGAAGAACGTCTTGTCGCCGAGGTCGATCGCGTTGCCGACACCGAAGTTCCGCAGCCGCGACAGCTGGAACTCGCCGAAGATGTACGTGTGGTTGATGCCGGTCGAGACGTCGAGCTTCTTGGCCGAGCCGCGCTCGATGAAGTCGAGGCGGACCATGAGGCCCGGGTTCATCTGCCAGCCGACGACGCCGCCGCGGCCCTTCTCGCCCTGCTCGTTGACGGCGACCTTCTTGGTGCCGTCCTTGATCCACCAGAACGAGTAGGCCACGCCGGCCTTGATGTACGGCACGAGCGGGACCTTGAAATAATCCGCGACGTATTCGAAGCGGTAGGTCGCGAGCAGGGCCAGCGGGACCATGCCGAACCGGACCGTGTCGGCGCGGGAGCGGACGCTCTGGCCGGCGACGGGCTCGGCGACCAGGGCGTCGGCCGTATCGCGGAGGAAGCCGATCTGCGTCCCGATGCCGAGGGGCCCGGCGAGGTATGCGAACTGCCACTCGAACGCGACGATCGGCATGACGCCGAGCTTGGGCTTCTTCACCGTCTCGCCGCGCGAGTTGGTGCGGCCGAAGATCGTCGCATAGGGGCCGAAGCCAGCGCCCTTGTACCGGGAGTCGACCTCGGGCAGGTACGGGCCGATCTTGAACTCGACGGCGAAGCGCTGCTTGGTGCCGGTGCGCGCGGTGCCGCGGATGCGGCTCTTGCGGCTGCGATCGGGCGGCGTGACGTTGCTGTCGCGGGCGATGGCGGCCTCGGTCGGCACGGCCTTGGGCCCGGCGGGCTCCGGCGTCGGGACCTTCGCCGCGGGCTCGCCGGCCGCGGGCGGCGGGGATTCGGGCACGACGGTGTCGCCGGCGGCCGGTGGCGGGGACTCGGGCACGACCGTGTCACCGGCGGCGGGAGCCGCAGCGAGCGGGGCCTCGACCGTCGGTGCGCTCGGCACCGGGTCCGTGGGCTCGGGGGCGGCATTGGCCGTCGCCCCGGCGAGCAGCAATACGAGCGCCGCGATCACGACCGCCTCCGTCGCCGGGCGACGGCGAACAGCGGCGCGAGCAACCACCAGGCGTCGGTCGCCTGCGGATCCGCGGTGCAGTTGCAGAACCCGCCCGAGCCGCAGATGTCGCCGTCGATCTCGCACTGCTCCCAGAGGTCGATGGTCTCGCGCGGCGTCGCCTTGATCACGTCGGAGGCCGCGATCGCGTTGCCGGCGACGTCGTAGGCCACGACGAGGAATTGGTACTCCTTGCCGTTCTCGAGGCCGTCGACGCGGGCCTCCTGCGAGGTGCCGCTGTAGTGGGGGCTGCAGATGTAGTCCCAGTCGAGGGACGCGATGCCGTTCGAGGGCAGCGCGCCGCCGGTGGTCGAGCCGCCCGAGTCGCTGCCGCCCGAGGTGGAGCTGCTGCTGCCGGAGCTGCTGCTGCCGGAGTCGCTGCTGCTGCTCGAGCCGCCGTCGCCCGTGGAGCTGTCGCTGCCGCCGGAGTCGGTGCCGCTGTCGGTCCCCGAGTCGGGGGCCTCCTCCTCGAGCATGAACGGGCCGTCGGGGCAGAGGTTGCCCTCGGTGAAGTAGATCGTGCCGCGGTTGATGCCCGACAGGCTCGGCTCGTCGATGCCCATGCCCGGCAGCGGATCGCCGTCGGCGTCGGCACACAGGATGCGGAAGCCGGACACGTCGCCGGTGGAGATCTGATCCCACTCGATGATGACCGCGCCGTCGCCGGTGTCGGAGGTGAAGTTGGTCGGCAGGGTCTGCGGCGGATCGAAATCGTAGTGGATGGCCTGCGCCATCTCCATGCCGCTGTTCTTGTTCTGCGTGCCCTGGACCTGGAACTCGTCGGACTGGCAGTCGGGCTGCATGCCGTTCTCGATGCAGATCCAGACGCCCGCGTCGCCCTGGCCGCTCTCGCAGGTCCCGGTCGGCGTGGCGTCACCCAGGTCCTGCGAGCCGGTGGGGACCGTCCCGCCGACGAGCCAGATCGGCGAGAACTCGAAGTTGACCGCCTTCGTGTACGCGTTCGGGGCGCCGCTGAGGATGCGAACGCATGGCCGCACCTGGGCGTTGTTGCCGACCTGGCCGATGTCGCAGCGGCTGCCGACGAACGACTGCACGCGGACATTCGGGTCGTAGCTCGTCATCGCGCGCTTCAGCAGCACGCGCGTCGAGATCGCGTGGTTGCACTGGCAGCGCGCCTGGTTCACGAAGCTCGCGAGATCCGTCGAGCCGAACAGCCGACCGCGCTCGGCGGTCTCGTTGGTCGTGTAGTACCAGATGTCGAAGTTGGCCCCGCTGGGGACCTCGCCCACGGCGGCGGCGGGACGCGAGCCGAGCAGGGCGCCGGCGACCAGGGCGGTGGCCACCGCGATGCGGCGAACGGAGGCGACTGCGGGACGGCGGGGCATCGATGGGACGGCCTTGAGATTCGTCCGTCTGCGTCCGTCGTGCAACCGCGATGCCACGGTGCCGCCGCGGGATCGCTGGGCCCAGTTCACGTCCGCCGCGGTCGCGCGTGACAGGATGTCACGCGGCCCGCACCGGCCTTGCCGCCGCGGCATCGCGCCGAGCCCGCGACGCGACCTCAAGGCCCCGACGCGTCGCCGCGCCGCCACACGCCGTCGATCGCCGCCGCGAGCACGTCCGGCACCTCCTCCTGCAGGAAGTGCCCCGCGTCGGTGACCGTGACGCTCGCCCGCGGGAACGCGGCGCGGTGCCGCGGCAGCGCGCGCCCGAGGATCGGATCGTTCGTGCCCCACACCAGCGCCATCGGCCCCGTGAACCCCTCGGCCCAGCGCTGGCCGCGGCGCAGCGCGTCGATGCTCGGGTGCCGGAGATCGTCCGGCACCATCCGCGCCAGCGCCAGGGGCCCGATGCGATCGACCAGCCGCCGCAGCGGCCAGCGGTACGCGGCCGCGACGCGACCACCGATCGATCCGCGATCGTGCTGCATCGTCCACATCGCCCGCTGCGGGAGCCCGAGGCCGATGAACGCGAACTCCGACACGCCCCGGACCCGCGCGAAGCGGTGGAACCAAGTGCCGCGCGGCCGCTCGGGCACCAGCACCGCGGTGTTGCCGAGCACGAGCCCACGCACGCGCTCGGGCATCCGCGCGCCGATGGCCGCGCACAGCGGACCGCCCCAGTCCTGACCGACCAGCAGCACGCGGCGCAGCTGCAGCGCCTCGATGAGCTCGCACAGCGCGTCGGCGTGGCCGTCCACGCTGTGCTCCTCGATCCTCCGCGGCTTCGACGACAACCCGAAGCCCAGCAGATCCGGCGCGACGCAGCGCCGGTGCGGCAGGCCGAGCATCACCTTGCGCCACAGGAGCGACCACGTCGGGTTGCCGTGAACGAGGAACACCGCCTCGGCGTCGCGCGGGCCGGCGTCGAGGACGTGCAGCTCGAGACCCGCGTGCCGCCCCCGCGTCAGCTCGTAGTTGATGCGGGGGAACGGCAGCAGCGCCGCGATGCGGGCGGGCAGGGGCGGCGCGGGGTGGAACGGCATGGCGCCGCTGGTTCTACACCTTCTCGAAGAAGGTCTTGCCCGCGCTCGCCATGTCGCGCAGCAGCTGCGGCGGGGCGTACCGCGGACCGCAGGTCTTCGCGAAGCCGTCGCAGTCGGCGACGAACTGCGCCAGCCCGCGGCGATCGATGTACGACAGCGGCCCTCCGGTGTTCGGCGCGAAGCCGACGCCGAAGATCGCCCCGACCTCGGCGTCGCGCGGGTTCTTGACCACGCCCTCCGCCACACATCGCGCGGCCTCGAGGGCCTGCAGCGTCAGCAATCGCCGACCGATGTGCTCGACGCCGGTGACCTCGGGCTTGCCCACCGCGAGCGCGGCGAGCCCCGACCACAGCGTGCGACCGTCCGCGCCGTACTCGTAGAAGCCGCGGCCCGCGGCCTTGCCCGCGCGATCGTGCTTCTCGACCATGGCCTCGACCAGCGCGACGCCCGGCAGGTCGAGCGCCTTGCCGTAGTGCCGGCCCTGCTTGAAGCCCTTCACGCCGAGGGTGAGCGTGACCTCGTCGAACACCTGCAGCGGCGGGACGACCATGCCGAACTTGCGCGCGGCCCACTCGATGACCACCGGCTCGTGGCCCTCGGCCACGAGCTGCGCGCCCTCGAGGATGTACGCCGAGAACACCCGCGTGGTGTAGAAGCCGTAGCCGTCGCCGACGACGATCGGCAGCTTCTTGATCGCCCGCGTGTACGCCAGGCTCCGCGCGAGGGTCTCGTCGGAGGTCTGCGCGGTGGTGATGATCTCGACCAGCTGCATCTTCTCGACCGGCGAGAAGAAGTGCAGGCCGATGAAGTTGCCGGGGTTGCTCGACACCGTCGCGAGATCGCCGATCGGGATCGCGCTGGTGTTGCTGGCCCACACGCCACCTGCGGCGAGCTTGGGCTCGGCCTCCTTGGTGACCATGTGCTTCAGCTCGAGATTCTCGAACACGGCCTCGATGATCATGTCGCAGCCGGCGAGGTCGTCCGCCGACAGGGTGTAGTGGATTCGATCGAGGATCGCCTTCTGGGCGTCGGCGCCGAGGTGCTTGGCCGCCTTGCCCTGCTCTTCGCAGTGCGCCCGCGCCTTCGCGAGCTGCTCTTCCTTCACGTCCTTCAGCACGACCTGGTAGCCCGCCTGCGCCGACACGAACGCCAGGCCGGCGCCCATCATGCCCGCGCCGAGGATGCCGATCTTCGACAGCCGCGGGTCCTCGATCTTCGGCAGGCCGTCGTGCTTCTCCGCGGCGGTGCGGTGGTACCAGAGCGTCCGGATCATGTCCTTCGCCTGATCCGAGGTGGCCAGCTTGGTGAAGTAGCGGCTCTCGACCTCGATCGCGCGATCGAACGTCAGCGGCAGGCCCTCCTGCACCGCCGAGATCGCGAGCTCGGGGCCGGGGAAGCAGCCCGAGGTCTTCTTGCGCAGCATGGCGCAGGCCGCCATGAGGATCTGCCGGGCCTCGGCGCTGCCGGCCTGCGGTCCGGGGATCGGCGCGCCGCGATCCCATGGCTGCTTGGGCTTGGGATTGGCGTGGATCCACGCGATCGCCTTCTCGCGGAGTTCCTCCGGCGTGGCGGCGAGCTCGTCGACCATGCCGTTCTTCACCGCCTTGGGCGCGCGGACCATCAGCCCCTGGGCGATGTGCTCGAGGGCGGTCTGGATGCCGACCAGCCGCGGCAGGCGCTGCGTGCCGCCGGCGCCCGGCATCACGCCGAGGCTGACCTCGGGCAGGCCGACCTGCACGCGCGGGCTGTCGAGCGCGATGCGGCGATGACACGCCAGCGCGAGCTCGTAGCCGCCGCCGAGCGCACTGCCGGTGAGCGCGGCGACGACCGGCACGCCGGAGGTCTCGAGCGCGCGGAACAGGCCGTTCAGCTCCTTCAGCCGCGCCATCATCGTCGCCGGATCGCGCTCGCGATACAGCTGGTCGATGTCGGCGCCGACGCAGAAGTCCTTGTGCCCGGTCGCGAGGATGACCCCGCGGAGGTTCGGCTGGGCCTTGGCCCACGTCCACGCCTCCTGCATGGTCGCGCCGAAGTGATCGTTGATCTTGTTGGCCTTGCCCTCCATCGCGAGCGTGATGGTCGCGACGCCGGTGGCGTCGTCGAAGGCGAGGGTGGCCATGCCATTGGAAGTGGTGGTCGAGGTGGTCATGGTGACTCCTTTGCGTTCGGGCGGCCTAGACGCGCTCGATGATCGTGGCGATGCCCATGCCGCCGCCGATGCACAGCGTGACGAGGCCGGTGGAGAGGTTGCGATCCTCGAGCGCGTCGAGCACCGTGCCGAGCAGCATCGCGCCGGTGGCCCCGAGCGGATGGCCCAGGGCGATCGCGCCGCCGTTGACGTTGACCTTGTCGTGGGGCACGCCGAGCTGCTGCATGAACGCCAGCGGCACCGCGGCGAAGGCCTCGTTGACCTCGAACAGATCGATGTCGCCGACGGTCATCTTGGCCTTGGCCAGCGCCTTGCGCGAGGCGGGCATGGGGCCAGCGAGCATGAGCACCGGATCGGTGCCGCACAGCGCCACCGCGCGGATCTTCGCGCGGGGCTTCAGGCCCAGCGCCGCGCCCTTCTCCTTGCTGGCGACCAGCACCGCAGCCGCGCCGTCGACGATGCCCGAGCTGTTGCCGGCGTGGTGGATGTGGTCGATGCGATCGACCTGCGGGTAGCGCTCCTTGGTGAGCGCATCGAGTCCGAACTGCCGGCCCATCATCGCGAACGACGGCGCGAGCTCGCCGAGCTTGTCGACCGTGGTGTCGGGGCGCGGGTACTCGTCGCGCTCGAGCACGGGCAGGCCGTTGACGTCGCGCACCGCGACCACCGAGCGGTCGAAGCGGTGGTGCTCCATCGCCATCGCGGCGCGCTGCTGGCTCTGCACCGCGAAGGTGTCGGCGTCGCGCCGGCTGATGCCGTTCAAGGTCGCGAGCAGATCGGCGCTGATGCCCTGGGGCACCGAGCCGACGTTCCACTGCGTGGCCGGATCCCAGATCGCGCCGCCGTCGCTGCCCATCTTCACCCGCGACATGCTCTCGACGCCGCCGGCGACGACCATGTCGAAGTAGCCCGAGGCGACCATCGCCGCCGCGGTGTTGACCGCCTGGAGGCCCGAGCCGCAGAAGCGGTTCTCGGTGACGCCGGGGGCGTCGACGTCGTAGCCGGCCTCGAGCGCGGCGAAGCGCGCGATGCAGGCGCCCTGATCGCCGGACTGCGTGACACAGCCGATGACGACGTCGTCGACCTGGTCGGTCGGCAGGTGGTTGCGATCGCGCAGCGCCCGGAGCGACGACGCGAGCAGGTCGATCGGCCGGACGGTGTAGAGCGAGCCATTTTCCTTGCCGCGACCCCGGGGGGTGCGGACCGCGTCGAACAGGTAGGCTTCGGGCATCGGAACTCCTTGCGCGGTGAAACTAAGCATGCTTAGTATCTCGCGGCAAGGCCGATCCGGCCGGCGCACCGACGTGGCGAACTCACGCTCTTCAGGTCGAAACAGTGCTTGGGCTCGCGGTGTGGCCACTCGCGGAGTCCAAGGCTCGGCCTCGACCGCAGGTTTGCAGCCCGACGCTGCGGCGACGCCCAAGCAGACGGTGATCGCCCGGCGTCGCGTGCAGGCCGAGGCGTACCTCAACCTCAGCCGCATCCAGCGGGAGATCGAGCGGCGCACGCAGGACCTGCTCGCCGAGCAGGACCTGCGCGAGGTCACGCCGGCGCAGGCCGGCGCGCTCATGGTCCTGTTCCAGGCCAAACGGCCGCTGCGCGCCCGCGAGCTCGCGGGACTGCTGGTGCTGTCCGAGGTGACGGTCGGTCGCTTCGTCCACGCCCTGCACGAGGCCGGCTGGGTCCGCCGCGACCCCGACCCCGCGGACTCGCGCGCGGTCCTGGTCGCGCCGACGCCCAAGGCCTATCGCGCCCTGCCGCGGTTCATCGCGGTCTCGAACGCCCTGCTCGACGAGGCCTTCGCCGGCTTCACGGCCGACGAGATCGCGACGGTGGCGAGGACGACGGAGCGGCTGCGAAAGAACATCGTCGGGCCGTGACCCGCCCACGTCGCCTCCGCTTAACGCTATGTCTTGGCCGACATGCTCCGCCGTCCGACCGCGCTCCTCGGTGCCGCCCTCCTCCTGACGATGTCGTGCAAGCCCGCCGCGGGCCCGGTCGCGCCGGACGGCGGCGGCACCACGGGCGGCGGGGCCGGTGTCGGCGGCGGCGACCTCATGGCGCCCCTGGCTCCGGTGACGCGCGCCGCCGAGCTGCTGCCCGCGAACACGATGATGCTGATGGACGTCGCCGGCCCGACGCGCATCGCCGAGATCGTCGGGCGCGACGCGCTGGTGAAGCAGTTCCCCAAGGAGTACCGCGACATGGCCCGCGAGCTGACGCGGGACGCCGGCGTCGATCTGCTGGACCCCGCGGAACTCACCGGTATCGGCGTCGACGTGAAGGGCCGCATGGGCGTGGCCGTGATCGGCGTGCAGCCCTTCACCGTCGCGCTGTACTGGTCGGTCTCCGACGCCGGTCGCTTCCGACAGTTCGCGGTCGAGATGCTCCGCCGCCAGCAGAAGGAGGTCATCAGCGTGCCGATGTCGGGCGCCGAGCTCCTGCGCCTCGACGGCATGCGCACCGCGATGGTCCTGCGCGGGCCCCTGGCGATGATCGTGGTCCGCGACGGCCCGGAGGCCCAGGACGACCTCGCGCTGAAGATTGCCACGGCCGATCCGAACCTCTCGTTGGCGAACGACCGCGCCTTCCGCAAGGCGACCGGCGCGCTCGCCCCCGCCGACTGGACCACGTACCTCGACGCCGGCGCGATGTGGTCGCGCGTGCGGGCGGCCGACGAGAAGCCGCCCGAGGCCCCCAACTGGGCCCGCGAGGAGCTGAAGACCGCGAGGGCCAACGGCGCGACGCCCGAGCGCATCGCGGAACTCGAGCAGCAGGCCAAGGACATCGACGCCTCCGAGAAGCAGTGGGCCGACCGCCGCAGGGCGGAGCGCGACCTCGTCGAGAAGGTCGTCGGCGAGAGCGGGCACATGGTCTGGACGATCTCGTCCAAGCCCGGCGGCCTGGTCGGCGAGGGGCAGCTGGAGCTCGGCGCCGAGGGCCTGGTGATGAAGGTGCTGCGGAATCACGCCGGCACCCCGGTGTTGCCCAAGGCGCTCTCGGGCCGGCCGATCGCGATGTTCACCGGCGCGATGGACGTGCCCGAGCTCATCGGCCTCGCCGATCTGTTCCTGCGCACCGAGGGCACGAGCTGGGCCGAGCTCGGCGCCGACGTGAAGAAGAACCTCGAGGTCGATGTCGACGCCGAGCTGAAGCCCTTGCTCACCGGCACCGGCGGCGCGGCGGTCACCCTCGACGGCAAGCTCTCGAGCCTGGGCTCGGACGTCGCCAAGCAGATCGGCATGGCGATCGACCTCGAGCTCGCGGATGCGGCCAAGGCCAGAGCGCTGCTCGATCGCGTCGGCAAGCGGATGATCGCCGAGATCCGCCGGCAGAAGTCGACGGACGTCGCGGTCAAGCGCGACGCGAAGAGCGGCGCGTGGGTCGTGAGCATCACGAAGTGGCGCAACGTCTACGTGCAGGTCGCGGGAGACCACCTGGTGGTGAGCAGCGACCCGGACCTCGCCAAGCGGATCACCAGCGGCGCCCCGGGTGGTGCCGCGGGCCAGACCCCGTCGGCGGCGCTGGCCGCCGCGTCGCTCCCGGGCGCGGCGTTCGGCGGGCTGTTGGACATGGAGCTGCTCATGCTCGTGACGATGGGGCGCGCGAGCTTCGAAAGCTCGGTCAGCGTGATGGCCGAGGACTCCGAGTCGGAGAAGGTGCCCAAGTCGAAGGCGTACAAGGCCAAGCTCCGCGAGGTCGAGCGGGCGCGCGCCGACCTGAAGAAGGCACGCGACGCCCAGTCCGAGAAGGAGGCGACGGCGATGGCCTCCGCGTTCTCGCCCTGGGGTGCGATCGGCGGGAACGTCACCGAGCAGACCCAGGGGCTGTTGGCGCGCGGCGGTCTGTTCGTGCGCTCCAAGGGCGGGATCGCGGGGGCGCTCCTCGAGTCGCTGACCGCCGTCAAGGCGATGTCGGAGCGCAATTCCAGCGACGCCCTCATGCGGGAGTTCGATCGCGTGCAGCAGCTGGAGGCACAGCTCGCCGAGATCCGTGCGGCGGACGTCGCCGCGTGGCGCGCGAAGCACGGCGGCCCGAAGGTCGAGCCGATCGTGCCCAGCCCTGGCGGCTGAACCCGACTTGTCGGCGTGGATCGTGCGAACGCCGTCGCGGCGGCGTACGATCCGTGGATGACTGCGGACGGGCGTGCGACCAAGCTGCCGTGGCGCGTGACGATGCTGGCCCTCGCCCTCGCGGCGTCGGTGGCCCTGCCGCTCTCGGCGGACGAGGGCACGACGCTGCTGCGGGTCATCCTCGAGTCGCTGCGCAACGACTGGCTCGGCGGTCTGCTGTTCGCGATCGTGTTCGGTGCGCCCCACGGCTTCGCCCTCGCGGCGGCCTGGGCCTCGCGCACGGGGGGCGCCTACGCGGGCGCGGCGGTGCGGGCGTGGGTCGCCCTGCTGCAGACCGAGGTCGTGGTGATCGGCCTGCTGGTGCTGCGCAACCTCGACGAGGGCAACGTCCGCGCTCCGTTCGCGATCATCGGCTTCGCGGCGATCACCGCGATGTTCTTCGCCCACCGCGTGGCGAGCCCGGACGTGCCGCCGCACCGGCGCGACACCGGGTTCTTCGCCCGCTGGGGCGCGCTGCTCGTCGTCGGGGTGTTCGGGTGGCTCGAGCTGCAGTGGATCGGCGGCGACGCGGCGCCCGGTCCGTGGCTGCACGCGACGTTGGCCGCTGCGTTCGGGCTCGCCGCGAGCGTGCCGCGGGATCGCTAGCTCGGCGCCCGCTCGACCCCGCAGAACGCCACCTCGCTGCGGTACCCGTCGGCGTCGTAGCTGCGCACGCCGAAGAAGTGCTCGTCCTTCGCCCACGGCAGGGTGATCGTCGTCGCGGCGCCGACGTCCTGCACGTGCTCCCAGCGCGGCGCGGTGGTCTCGCGCCACACGACCTCGTAGCCGGCGACGTCGGGCTCGGGGGCGGCCGACCAGCGCAGGATCGTCTCGTGCTGCAGCTCGAGGGCGACGATCCGCGCGTCGGTCGGGGATGACGGCGCGTTGGCCAGGTGGATGATCGCGATCGCGGCCAGGCCGGTGACGCCCGCGACGTACTGCGGGTCGACGAACTCCGGGGTGTCGCCGAACTCGCGGTCGCCCTCGCGGCGCGGGTCCTGGTGCTGGCGATCGTAGTTCTCGCCGAACTCGGTGAACCGCACCGCCGCCACGCCGAGCTCGTTGAACGGCGTGTGGTCGCCGCCGCGCAGGAATCGGTCGGGCCGGAACACCAGCGCCGGCTTCACCGCCGCATCGTGCCAGCGCGCGAGCATGTCGACGTGGCGCGCGAGCTGTCGTGATCGCGAGTCGGACTCCGCGCCCTGCATCCGCAGCGCGGCCGCGTCGGCGGGCCCGGCCGGCAGTCCCTCCGAGAACAGTCGGATGGCGTCGATGCGCGGGGGGCCGGCGGGCATCCGCGGATCGCCGACGATGTCGAAGCTGAGCACCGCGCGGACGTCGACGGCCGCGGCCGCTCGGGCCTTCGCGTGGGCACGGCTGCCGAGCAAACCCTGCTCTTCACCCGCGGCCGCGAGCAGCACCACGGTTGCGTCGAGCCGGCGGTCGGCGAGGATCCGTGCGAGCTCGAGCAGCACCGCGACGCCCGAGCCGTCGTCGTTCGCCCCCGGCGCGTCGCCCGTGGCGTCGAGCGGATCAGTGCGCCGGGAGTCGTAGTGCGCCACGGCGTAGTAGTGGCGCCCCGCGGCCTCGGCCATGGATCCCGGCAGCGTTGCGACGACGTTGACGACCTCGACGTCGCGCGTGACCCGACGGCCGTCGGCGGCGACGCGGTGGGGATCCATCGCCACTTGCCACCTTTGATCGGGCCCGCCGGCGTCGCGCAGACGATCGGCGATCCATCGCCGCGCAGCGCCGATTCCCCGCGTCGTGCTGACGGTGTCGGACAGCGTGTGGCGCGTGCCGAAGCCCGCGAGGCGATCGACGTCCTGGCGGATGCGCCCGGGATCGACAGCGTCGAGCACGCGGGCGATCCCGGGGGGCGGCGCCGGCTCGGGGACCTCGGCCTGCGCCGCCGTGGGCTCGAGCATCGCGACGCCCGTGGTCGTCGGCGCGGGCGCAGGGGCCTCGGGGATCGTCAGCGGCTTGCCGCAGGCGCCCACGCTCGCGCCGCAGGCGATGAGGGCGAACAGTCGGATCGACACGCGGGCGCGGAGCATGGTGCGACTCGACGGTACGGTCGCGCCCGGTCTCCTGGCAACCGGACGGCGTCGCGATGCGCCGCCCCGATCGGCGTGCCGATGCGTCCGGTGGTACGCTCGCGACGCCTTGACCGAGCCCCCCGCAGCCCGAGCGTTCGTCGCGGGCGCCACCGGGTACACCGGGCGTGCGGTCGTCGAGGCGCTGCGCGCCCGCGGCATCGAGACCGTCGCCCACGTCCGCCCCGACTCGTCGCGCAAGGCGGAGTTCCGCGACCGCTTCGCCGCCCTCGGGGCCGAGGTCGACCACACGCCGTGGGAAGCGGAGGCCATCGGCGAGACCCTGCGTCGGGTGCAGCCGACCCTCGTCTTCGCGCTGCTCGGCACCACGCGCGCGCGGGCCCGCAGCGAGGGCATGGCCGCGACCCAGGCCTATGCTCGCGTCGACTACGGCCTGACCAAGTGGCTCATCGACGCTGCGGCGACGTGCCGCCCGCAGCCGCGCTTCGTGTACCTCTCGGCCGCCGGCGTGGCCGCGGATGCCCGCAACGCGTACGTCGCCGCGCGTGCGCGCAGCGAGGCGGCGCTGCGCGAACGGGATCTGCCGTGGACCATCGCGCGGCCGTCGTTCATCACCGGTAGCGATCGCGACGAGTCGCGCCCGCTCGAGCGGATCGGCGCCGCCGTGGGCGACGGTTTACTGGCGGTCGCGGGGCTCCTGGGCGGCGGGCGTCTGCGCGATCGGTACCGCTCGACCGACGCGACGAGTCTGGCCCGTGGCTTGGTGCGCGTCGCCCTCGATCCCGCGTTCGAGCGCCGCGTCGCCGAGTCCGAGGATCTGCGCTGAGCGCACGACCCGAACGCCTGGCCGCACCCGTTGAAATGCTGCGTTAGCGTCGGCGCACGCGACCGACGACGGCGATGACCGCCGTCGCGGCGTCCCGCAGCGCCGCGAGGTCGGGCGCGGTGATCTGCGGCGCGAAGCGGCAGGCCTCGTAGGCGCGCATGAAGGTCGCCACCGGCTCTGCGATCGCGGGCTCGGCCGCGCCGACCCGCGCGCCGAAGCGTCGCGGCGACTCGTCGTCCCGCGGGCTGTAGCCGCGCCGCGCCAGTCGCCGGGTCACCGTCCGCCAGATCGCGACCTCGGGTCGACCGCGGGCCCTTCGCCACTTGCGGGCGCGCGCGCCGATCCACACGGCGGCGCCCAGGCCGATGATCACCGCGAGCAACCACCGCCAACGGACCAGCCCGTTGTCGGCCTGGCGATCGCGCAGGCCGAGGTTCTCGAACAGCGTGAGCTGCTTCCCGAGGTCGTAGTCGATGACCCAGTCGAGGTAGGCGTTGCGCACCGCGTCGACCCACTCGGACGCGCCGGGCCACCATGGCGCGTCGTCGCCGAAGGTGCGGCCACCCGGGGGTGTCGGGTCGAACGTCACCCAGCCGAGATCGCCGAAGTGGACCTCGATCCACGAGTGCGCGTCGGCCTGCCGCACCGCGTAGTACTCCCCGACGCCGTTGTAGTGCGCGCCGTAGTAGCCGTTGACCAGCCGCGCCGGCACGCCGATCTGTCGCAGCAGCACCACCGCCGCGGACGCGAAATACTCGCAGTGCCCAGCTTGGGTGTCGAAGAGGAAGCCCTCGAGGGGATCGGCGCCGTCCAGCACCCGCTGCGACGGCCGCAGATCGAGCGAGTAGGTGAAGCCGCCGAGGTGGGCCATGATCGCCTCGACCTTCGCGAGGCGTGTGGTCGCGCCTTCGGTGAGCCCCTGCGCGAGGGCGGTGACCTCGTCGGAGAGGCCGGGGATCCCGGCGGTGTACGCCGCGAACGCGTCGGGCACCGGCGGATCCCCGACGGCATCGAGCTCCGCCTCGGTCGGTGTGCCGATGCGCGACACGAACTGGTAGCGGATCGGGCCCGGGGCCTTGTCGACGCGGAGCTCGTCGCTGCGACCGCCGCGGACGCGCGCGCGGCTCTCGATGACGCCGCGCGGCGATATCCGCACCGCGAGCGGCTCGCTGGGGACGAACAGCACGTCGACACCGATGTCCTCGAGCGTGACGGTGGCGATCAGCGTCTCCTTGGACGCGGCAAAGCCCGGGACCGCGACCGCCTCGGGCAACGCGCTGCGGCCGGGCTTCAGCGTGGCGCCGCCCCTCAGGTCGCGCAGGGTCTGGTAGCCGAACGGCCCGCCGGCGATCGTGGCCTCGGCGTCGCGCTCGTGGAACCACCGACCGCCCGCGTAGGCGTCGAAGCTGCTGCCGCGCAGGTGCCAGTCGGTGCGATCGCCCCAGGAGCCGCGCACGTCGGGCTCGATGCGCATCACCACGGTGGCGTCGGACTTGATGCGCCCGAAGTCGCCGAGCTCGACGGTGCTCGAGAACCCGCTCTTGCTGTCGCGCGACAGACCGCCGCGGAGGAAGGCGCCGACGCCCCAGCGCGGGAACGCGACGAAGGTGACGATGGCGCCGACAGCCGCGATCGCGGCGACCTGGCCCGCAGCGCGCCACAGGAACCCACGGGCGCGCATGCCTTCGCGCGACAGCGTCACGGCCGTGCGCGCGCCGAGCCGCTCGCCCTCGGCGACGAGGTGGTTGAGCAGCAGCGTCATCGCGGCGACCACGAGGTACAGCGCGAACAGCAGCGGGTAGTTGAGCCCGGCGTTGATCACCGCGCCGGCGACCACGAGCAGCGAGCCGAGCAGGAGCAGCTGCATGTGCTCGCGCGCGCGTTGGCGGTTGAACAGGCGCTGGACCACCAGCAGCAGCAGGAAGTCGAGGCCGGAGTCGAGGAGCTCGGCCGTCATGACGGCGCGGGTCAACGTCGCCACGAGCGCGACGCCGACCAGGAGGGTCCAGCTCCGCTCGGTGGCCTTCGTGGTGACCGGCGGCAAGGGGCGCACGAACGCCCAGGCGCAGAGCACCGCGGCCAGGGCGAGCGACCACGGCGCGATGCCACCCGCGACGCCGACCGTGGCCGTCGCCACGACGATCTGCGCGAGGCTCATGCGATCGCGCAGGCGGTGAAGCGGCGTGTCGACCCCGATCATGCGCCCTCCGCCGTCGCGCCCGCGGGCGGATCGCCGACCAGCGCCAGGGCCTCGAGCACGCGGCGGCGCTGCTCGTCGCCGCTGCCGGGCGTGACCAGGACCTCGCCGGCGTAGCGCAGGCCGACCGCGAGCGCGTCGCGGCCGAGGGCGGCGACGGCCACCGAGGCGCAGTGCTCGATCTCCGCCTCGAAGCCCGGCTCGCCGGTGGTGCCGCGGCGCAGCTCGAGCATCATCTGGCGATCGCCGTCGGCCTCGTACTCCCGCACGACCGGGCGCCCGAGCCGAGCGACCGCGGGCCAGTGGATCCGTCGCAGATCGTCGCCGTCCCGGTACTCGCGCAGGGCGAAGAACTCGCCGGCCCGCGCGCGTCGCCGCGGCGCGTCGCCGAGATCCGTGCGGGGGTCGTCGGCCATCGGGGCGGGCGCCGGCACGAGCCGCGGGTACACCAGGAGCGGCGCGCCGCGGGGCAGCTCGCGTCGCTTCACGAACAGGCCGAAGGGGAAGCGCGTGGCCACGACCGCGGCCGGCATCGCGTGGCGACCCCGCTGCGACAGCGTCACCGTCGCGGGGATCTCGACGGTGCGCCCGGCCCCGATGCGGACCGCGAACACGGGCGCGCACGCGTCGTCGGTGGTGGTGCGATCGTCGTCCTCGACGCTGACGGAGAACACGTCGACGCGGGGATCGACGTTGGTCAGCTCGACGCGCACGGCCGCGGCCTGGCCGGCGTAGATCTCACCGGCGGCGACGCGGCGGGCCACGGTGCGCCGGACCATCGACTCGCTGAGGATCCCGCTGCCGACGATGAGCGCCATCTGGGCGCCGAAGATCGCGTGCAGGAGGTTGGCGCCCGAGTTGATCGCCGCGAACCCGACCGCCAGCGTCAGCAGGATGAACAGCCACCCCGCGCGCGTGATCTCGAGGCTCCGTCCGCGCGCCGTCAGGGCGCGGCGCAGCAGCGAGCGCTTGCGCCGGGCCATGGCGTTACCGCGGCACCGCCGTGGTCGCGACGATCTCGCGGACGCGCTCGGCCGCGACCGCGACGCCGTCGTCGGTGCCCGCCGACGCGATGAGCCGGTGGGCGAGGGCCGGCACGGCGAGGTCCTGCAGATCGTCGATGCCGAGCTGGCCGCGGCGATCCATCCACGCCCGGGCCTTCGCGGCGCGCATCCACGCGATGCCGCCGCGGGTGCTGACCCCGAGCCGCACGCCGGGGTGGTTGCGCGTGGCGTGCACGACCCGCTGCGCGTACGCGGCGAGGTCGGGGTGCACGAACACCTCCTGCGCGCCGAGCTGCGCGGCGAGGATCGCGTCGAGCGTGCACACCGGCTCGGGGGCCGGGGCCGCCTCGGCCGCACCGCCGAACAACGCGGCCTCGACCTCGGCGATCGCGTAGCCCATCTCGAGCCGCAGCGTGAAGCGATCGCGCTGCGACTCGGGCAGCGGGTACGTCCCGTAGTGCTCGGTGGGGTTCTGCGTCGCGATGACCATGAACGGCACCGCGAGCGTGTGGCTGGTGCCGTCGACCGACACCGTGCGCTCGCCCATCGCCTCGAGCAGCGCGCTCTGGGTCCGCGGCGGCGCGCGGTTGATCTCGTCGGCGAGGACGAAGTTCGCGAACAGCGGGCCGGGCCGGAACTCCGACTGATCGAGCGAGGGGCGCAGCACGGAGACGCCGACGAGGTCCGCGGGGAGCAAGTCCGAGGTGAACTGGATCCGCCGGAACTCGCCGCCGACGACCTGCGCCAGCGTGCGCGCCAGCGTGCTCTTGCCGACGCCGGGGATGTCCTCGATGAGCAGGTGGCCGGCGGCGACCAGGGCGACCAGGGCGAGGTCGATGACGTCGTCCTTGCCGCGGATGACCTCGGCGACGGCATGCCGCACGGCTGCGACGGCGGCGTGGGCTTCGGGCCGTGGCGCCTGCAGCACGGAGTTCATCGCCGCCCAGTCTAGGCGGTTCGTCGCGGGATGCAAAGCGGCCCATCCTCGGCCTGTCGCCCGCGGGGACGACGGGGCGGCGCACTAGCGTTTGCGCGCGAGCATGATGCCGTCGCGCACCGAGAGCAGCACGTGATCGACGCGTGGATCGGCGTGCACCCGTGCGTTGAAGCGCACGATCGCGTGGTCGCTGTCGTCGGTCGGCGCGACGACCTTGCCGCTCCACAGGGTGTTGTCGGCCACCACGAGGCCGCCCGCGGGGAGCAGGTCCCAGCACGCGTCGTAGTAGGCGGTGTAGTTGGTCTTGTCGGCGTCGACGAAGACGATGTCGAAGTGGCGCCCGTCGGCCTTCAGCCGTGCCACGGTGTCGAGGGCGGGGCCGAGGCGCAGGTCGATCTTGCCGCCGTGGGGACTCCGGTCGAAGAACTCGCGGGCGAGGGCGGTCGCGACCGGATCGATGTCGCAGGTGACGAGCGTGCCGTCGTCGGGGAGCGCCTCGGCCATGCACAGCGCCGAGTAGCCGCTGAAGGTCCCGATCTCGAGCACGCGCCGCGCCCCGGTGAGGCGCACGAGCATCCGCAGCAGCGCGCCCTCGACGGGGCCGACCTGCATCTGCGGCATCGCGAGCTCGGCGTGGGTCCGCTCGCGGAGCTCGGCGAGGAGCGGCGGCTCGGCGGGGCTGTGGGCCCGCACGTACTCCTCGATGGCCGGGGGGACAAACGTCAGCATGGGCGCAGCGTACCGCCATTTCCCGTGGGGGCGCCGAGCCGCATCCGCCGCCACGGGCCGCCTGCGGTAGCATCCCGTCCGGGAACCCGTCGATGGCCATGCTCCGTACCTCCGCAGTTGTTCGGCTCACCTCGGCCTCGGTGTGGGGCCTCTTCGCCTGCGCGTCGGCCGGCTGCGGCGACGGTGCGTCGCCCGCGGCGGGGTCGTCGACCGGCGCGGCGACCTCCGCCGTGACGACCTCGAGCGGCGGCGCGACGGAGGCCACCGCGACGGGCCCGACGTCGTCGAGCTCCGGTGGCGCCGACACCACCACCGGCGAGCCCGACGGACCGTGGCAACCCGGCGACGTCTACCCCACGCCGCCGGGGCCCAACGCCCGCGGTTGGCTCGAGCGCCGCGGCCTCGTGCACGCCCACTCGGTGTACTCGCACGACGCCTGCGACGGCGAGCCCAACGACGGCCAGGGCAACATCAACGCCGAGTGCTACGAGGATCTGCGGCGCGACATGTGCCTCACGCAGCACGACTTCATGATGCTGACCGACCACAGCGAGTCGTTCGCGTCCACCGAGTTCCCGACCAACATGCTGTACGACGAGGAGCGCGGCGATGTGCTCGTCGATCGCGGGGGCCCGGTCGCGAACTGGGCGGCCTGCGGCGACGATCGGGCGCTGCTCGTGCTCGCCGGCACGGAGTCGGGCCTCATGCCGGTCGGCATCGAGCGCCACGTGCCCGGGGGCGACGCGGTCTACGGCGCGCGCACGCCCGAGGCCGCCCAGATCCTGCGGGACAACGGCGCGGTCGTGCTGCTCGCCCACCCCGAGGACTTCACGATCGAGGAGCTCGAGACCCTGCCGATCGACGGCTTCGAGATGTACAACCTCCACGCCAACACGCTGCTGGCGATCCTCGATGTCGCGGAGCTGCTGAACAAGCTCCACGAGGACGACCCCGGCCTGCCGCACCCCGATCTCGCGATCTTTCCGTTGTGGTCCGAGGACCCGCGCTACCTCGAGCGCTGGGGCACCGTGCTCGCCCACGGTGGTCGGCCGATCTCGACGATGGGGACCGACTCGCACCGCAACACCTTCCCCCAGCTGCTCGGTGACGGCGAGCGGATCGACAGCTTCCGACGCATGCAGAAGTGGTTCTCGAACCACCTCTTGGTGGCGCCCAACGAGGACGGCGGCTTCGATGATCTCGGGCTCAAGGACGCGCTGCGGGCCCGCCGGGTGTTCGGCGTGTTCGAGTACCTCGGCTACCCCGAGGGCTTCGACGCGCGCGTCGAGACCCCGGACGCCATCCTCGAGATCGGCGACGCGGTGCCGCTGCCCAGCAACCCCGAGATCGTGGTCGTGCCGCCGACGGTGCAGAACCTCGACCCGGCCGTCGAGGCCCCGACCATCACCGCCCACGTGCTGCGGGCGATCGAGGGCGGCTTCGAGGAGGTCGCGATGTCCGAGGGCGAGCTGCGCTACGTCCCCGACGCGCCGGGCGCCTATCGGGTCGAGATCCGGATCACCGCGCGGCACCTGCTCGGCCACCTCGGCGACTACGCGCCGTTGGGCGAGACGCCGCGGGTGTGGATCTACGCGAATCCGTTCTACGTCGACCCGTGACTCGAGCCTGGGGTCCCGCGGGTCGGGCTGCGCTGCGGGTCGGTGCCGCGTCGCAGCTCGAGCGCGCGCAGCTCGACGCGGAAGACCATCCTGGTCGTGGGCGGCTCGCCCGGGGTCGCCACCGCTGGGGCTGCCGCGCTCCCGTGCGCACCGGTGGGCTTGGTCCCGCGCGTCGACTCGCGGATCGACAGCGTGCCGCCCTGCAGCTCGAGGATGGCCCCGGCGATCGGCAGCAACAGGCCGAGGCCGCGGTGCCCCGGCAGGCGATGGAACCCGCGGCGCGCCGAGCCGAGCTGCTCGGCGCTGGCCGGAGCGACCGGCGTGCGGATCTCGACCACGATCATGCGCCGCCGACCCGAGGTGGCGAGCTGCGCCCGCACCGTGATCACACCGCGTTCGACTCGGACAGCGGCGAAGCTGAGCACGTTCTCGAGGGCCTGAACGGTGCGGTACGGGTCGACGAACGCGGGCGGCAGCGTGCTCGAGGTGTCGACGTCGAAGCTGATCCCAGGCCCGAGGCGACGCTTGGCGTTGACCACCGCGCGGTTGACCAGCGTCGCCGGTGGCGAAGGCTCCGGGTGCAGCTCGAGCCGACCCGCGTCGAGCTTGGCGGCGTCGAGGATGTCGTCGATCTGCTGCAGCAGCTCGCCGCCGCTGCTGTGGATCACCGCGACCATGTCGCGCTGCTCGTCGGTGAGCGGGCCGTCGATGCCCGACAGCAGCAGCTCGGAGAACCCGAGGATCGAGTTGAGCGGCGAGCGCAGGTCGTGGCTCATGTTGGCCAGGAACTGGCTCTTCAGCCGGTCAGCCTCCTTGGACTTCTCGATCGCGACGTACTTCTCGACGTTCGACTCGGTGATCCGCGCGACCAGGCGGTCGACCGATTGCACGAGCCGACGGATCTCGGCGGTCGACAGCGCCTGCATGGCGAGGGCAGGGGGCGCTCGGCCCTCCGCGACCGCACCGACCTGCGAGTGCGCGCGCAGGATGTCGCGCTGGGTGTCGCGGCCCAGGGCGACGCCGGCGACGGTCGCCGCGAGGATCGCCAGCAGCCCGACCAGCGCGACGGGGAGGGTCCGCACCGGCGGGCGCGGCCCGAGCGGGACGATGACCTGCACCGGGTCGCGGCCCGCGACCACACCGTCGACGATGCCGTCGTCGTCGAGGTCGAGTGGCCCGGCCGGCTGGGGGCCGATCCATCGCGCGGGCCCGAAGCGCCGCGGCCCGAGCTCGACGGTGACGTCCGGGGCTCGGGCGAGCAGCTGACCGAGGGCGAGCTCGTCGCCCTGGGCGATGACGGCGAGCAGCGAGGTCGCGCGCGCCGTGGCGTCGTCGATCGCGGATCGATCGCGCTCGGCGAAGGCGAGCAAGCTTCCTCCGGCGGTCAGGGTGAGCAGGCCCCCGATGCCCGCGAACGACATCAACAGCTGTAGTCGGACCGAGACGTCGTAGACGCGTCGCGCCGGGATCGTGGTTGGCACCGTGATGACCTCGGGTCGCAGCGCCCGACGCATCGCCCCGGCCAGGGCCACTGCGATCGGGGCGACCGCGCCGATCCACACCAGGGCAAGCGTGAGGTCGATGGCGGTCATGGACGGCCGCGCGGTGGCGAGCCACACCGCGGAGACCGCGAAGCCCGTGGTCGACCACGCCAGCAGACGAAGCGCGGTCCAGTAGGGCAGCCGCAGCAGGCGCGTGTGCGCGCCGATCATCGCCTCAGGCGCGGGGAACGTGCGCCGGGCGGCCCGGTCGCGACGCCACAGCACGAACGCGACCGGAGCCATCACCCAACCGATGAGTGTGAACGCCCAGGGGTGCCGCCGCGTCGTGAAGCTGCCCGTGCGATCCCAGCGCGCGGCGGGCAGCTCGACCAGCGTGCGCATGGACAGTCCGGCCAACGCCATGAACTGCGGCACCAACACGCGGCCCAGATCGTTGAGGGAGACGGCGTCGGCGGTGCGCGAGAGCATCAGCCAGGTCGCGCCGTGCAGCGAGACGAGCAGCCACGCGAGGCTCAGCAGGCCAAGGAGCTGCAGCTCGACGCCGAGCCGGCCGCAGGTGCCCATCGTGCGATCCAAGACCGGTGGCGGCACGACGTGGGTCTCGGAGGTCGTCGCCGACAGCTCCACGCTCGAGTCGGACGCCAGGCGCTCGCCCGTCACCGTGGGTCCTCCTCGACGCTCTCCCCGCGATGGCGAGCGCGGACCAGCGCGCGCGCGGCCTCCTCGGCGATGTCGATCGCGGCGGGCCGACGCGGCGGATCGATCGGGAGCACCAGGGTGAACGTCGAGCCGCGGCCGGGCTCCGAGCGTACGGCGAGCGAGCCGCCGTGGGCGAGCGCGATGCTGCGCGCGATCGCCAGCCCCAGGCCCGTGCCCTTCTTGCGTCGCGAGATGGTTCCGGCCTGCTGGTACTCCTCGAAGATGAGCGGCAGCTCGTCGGGGGCGATGCCCACGCCGGTGTCCGTGACCGCGATCGATACCGTGCCATCGCCACGGCTGTCGGAGCGCACGATGATCTCGCCGCGCTCGGTGAACTTGATCGCGTTGCTGAGGAGGTTGGTGAGAATCTGCGCGATGCGTCGACGATCGCACACGACGTCGGGGAGCTCGACGAGCTCGGCGCCCAGCCGCACCGCTCGATCGCGGACGAGCGGCTGGTGGATCCGCACCACCTCGTCGACGAGTGCGCCGAGATCGGTGCTCGCGAACGACAGCCGCAGCTCGCCGGACTCGATCATCGACAGATCGAGGATGTCGTTCACCAGCTCGAGGAGCTGGCGACCACCGGCCTGGATCAGGCGCACGTCCTCGGCCTGCGCGTCGGACAGCGGCTTGGCGATCCCCGACAGCAGGACCTGCGCATAGCCACCGACGGTGTGCAGCGGTGTCCGCAGCTCGTGACTGACCGCGGTGAGGAAATCGGCCTTCGCCGCATCCGCGGCCTGCGTGCGCTCGAGCGCGTCCTGGTACAGCCGCTGCTCGTTGTCCAGGCGCGCGCGCAGGCGCTCGAGCTCGCCGAACAGCTCGCCGGTCTGATCGAGATCGGTGGGCACGATCGCGGCCCCGCTCGCGGGCGTCGTGTCGTGGCCGAGGGCGTCGAGGCGTCGCGCGATCGACTCGGCGTCGGCCCCGACGCCACGGCCGGTGAGGACGCCGGCCAGCCACGTGAACGCCAGCACGGCGAGCAGGGCGACGATGGCGACGCCACCCCCGGGTCGCCGCGCCCACGCGAGCGACGCGTCGGAGATGTTCGCGACGACGATGGCCGCGGTCGCCAGGCACGTGGCCATCAACGTCCATGCGATCGCAGCGGCGATGCTCGGGGCCGGCGTCGCGTCGGGCGACTCGAGCACGCCGCGGACCACGAGCGCACGCAGGGCCGGAGCGATCACGGCGGCGGTGAGCAGGGCCGCCGCCGTGCTGCTCGCCATCGGTGCCGCGACGCCCGTGATCGCGGCGTCGCCCGAGACCCACAGCGCCGCGGCGGTGACGGCCGGCGGGATGGCGACGAGCAGCACCGGCAGCTCCCGGGCGAGGTGGGCGCTCGAGCCGGACCGCGCGCGGGCCCACAACCGCACGAGGCACGCGGCGCCGGTGACCACGACGGCGACGTCGACGGCGTCGCGGCCGGCGTCACCGACCCGACCGACGCCGCCCTGGGCCGCGAGCAACAGGCGCGCCAGGACGAACAGGAGCGCTGCGGCGGCCAATGCCACGCCGAGCGCCCCCGAGGCGTCGCGGGGGCGGTCCATCGTCGGCTCGGTCACCATCCGCGCCGCGATGGTACTGCGGCATCAGCCCTTGCGGGCTCGAATCAGCTCGGTGAGGCGGGGGACGGCGTCCTCCCACTTGGCCACGAGCCCGTAGTCGGCGATCTGGAAGATCGGCTCCTCGCCGTTCTTGTTGATCGCGACGATGACCTTGCTGCCCTTCATCCCGGCGAGGTGCTGGATCGCGCCGGAGATGGCGACCGCGATGTAGAGGTTCGGCGCGACAACCTTGCCGGTCTGTCCGACCTGCAGGTCGGCGGGGACCATGCCGGCGTCGGTCGCGGCCCGGCTCGCACCGAGGGCGCCGCCGAGCAGGTCGGTGAGCTCCTCGAGGACGCGGAAGTTCGCGCCCTCGCGCATGCCGCGGCCGCCGGCGACGACGACCTTGGCCTCGGTCAGAGCCGGACGCGCGCTCTGGGTCTTCTCGATGGAGACGACCTGGACGCCGCGCTGGTTGGCCGCCACACCCTCGACCGCCGAGACGGTCGCGGCCGCGCCACCGGGCTGCGCCGGCGCGAACTCGCTGGCGCGCGCGGTGAAGAAGAAGAGGTCCCCCTCCATCGCGATCTCGGCGAGGGCGCGACCGGCCCAGACCTCGCGGGCGAAGACGCGGGCACCCTTGATGCCCGTGACCTCCGGTGCGAGCGGGGCGCCGAGCAGGGCCGCGGCCCGCGGCAGCGCGTCGCGCAGGGTCGAGGTCGCGGTGCCGCCGATGGCGGTCGGACCGAGGGCCCGCGCCGCGACGACGATCGCATCGGCCCACGCCTCGGCGGTGAACGGCTCGAGTCCAGCGTGCGCGGCGACGTGCACCGTCTTCGCGCCCCAGCCCTCGGCGGCGATCGCCTCGGCCGCCGCCTGGGGCGACGCGCCGAGCACGAGCAGGTGGAGCTCTGCGGAGAGCGAGGCGGCCACCTGCTGGCCCGCGGTGATGCCGGGCAAGCTGTGGGCGCGGAGCTTTCCGTCCCCGAGTTCGACGACGACCAAAACCTTGCTCATAGCACCTTCGCCTCCGTTGCGAGCTTCTCGACCAATTCTTCGACCGACGCGACGAGCTTGCCGGCCTGACGCTTGGGCGGCGCGACGACGCTGCGCGTCTGCACGGCGCAGCCGACGGTGACGCCGAGATCGGCGGGCTTCAGGACCTCGACCTTCTTGGTCTTGGCCATCGTGATGCCGCGCAGCGACGCGAGCCGCGGCTTGTCGGGATAGGGGTGGTTGTCGGGCGTGGCGCCGTTGCGGACGCTGGTGGGCAGCACGATGCGGAGGTCGACCGAGAGCACCGCGGGCAGCGGCACGCGCTTGGTCTCGACGCCGTCCTCCACCTCGCGCGCGACCTGCAGCGCGTTGCCCGACCGATCCCAGGTGACCTGGGCGGCGAACGTGGCCTGCGGCAGATCGAGCAGGCCCGCGACGCGCTGGGCGAGCTCGTTGCTCTCGCCGTCCTGCGAGAGCTTGCCGCTGATCAGCAGATCGCAGCCCTCCTTGCGGAACACGGCGGCGACGAGCTGCGCGATGCTCTGGGCGTCGAGCGTGGTGTCGTCGGCCTCGACCACGACGGCCCGGTTGGCGCCCATCGCCAGGAAGTTCGTGACGTGGTCACGCTTGCCCGGGGGGCAGATGCTGAGCACGACGACCTCGGCGAGGCGCTCGGTGCCGCCGCCGACCTCGGCGAGGCGCAGCGCGGTCTCGATGCCGTACTCGTCGAATTCGTTCTGGACCCACTTCGACGTGGCGGTATCGAGCTGTCCGCCGGCGAACTTCGGTGGCTCGACAGGATCGGGGATGCGCTTGACGGTGACCAGGATCTTCATCGAGACCCTCCTTGCCGCCGGGGTGTATCGCAAGCCGGTGGCCGCGCTGTCAAACCCGGCCGTGGCCCGCCGCGCGCGCGCCGTCAAACCCGGGCGCTGTGCCTCACCGGGGCCCCTGCGCGCGCGGCCCCGGGCCCGGCATGCGCGGGTGGAGCCGCGGCACGCCGCGCGGTTGCGGTGCGCAGGGGCGTGCGCTAGCTTCGCCCCGTTGCGACGGTACCCGCACATTCCGCTGTCGTTCGCGTTGCTGGCGATCACCGCTTGCAGCCCCGCGTGCACCCCTCCGGACGCGAAGAACCCGGAGGGCGCCCCGTCCGGCCCGCCGGCCGCCGACGAGAAACCCTCGGAGCGCGACAAGGCCCGGGACTCGTTGCCCAAGGGCGAGGAGATCCGCGAGGCCCGCGGCGTGTCGCTCGACAAGCTGAGCGACTCGCAGCGCGAGACGTTCTTCCAGCTCATCAACTCCGAGCCCAGCGCCTGCGACAAGCCGCACAGCATCGCGGTGTCGCTGCGCGACGACTCGACCTGTCGCGACTCGATGATCGTCGCGCAGCTGATCGCGGACGCCCTCACCGCAGGCGCGGCGACCTCGGCGATCCGCGAGGCGCTCGACATGGTCGTCGACAGCCTGAAGCCCAAGACGATCCCGATCGAGGGGCGGCCGGTGTGGGGCAGCGACAACGCCCCGGTCACCGTCGTCGTGTTCGCCGACTTCACGTGTCCGCACTGCCGCGCCGAGGCGCCGAAGCTCCGTGCCGCGGTCGATCAGTTCCGCGGCCGCGCGAAGCTCGTCTACAAGTATTTCCCGCTGTCGGGCCCCGGCCACGACCGCGGTCGCCCTGCGGCGCTCGCCGCCGAGGCGGCCCACGAGCAGGGCAAGTTCTGGGAGATGCACGACCAGATCTTCGCCAACCCCGACGCGATGGAGGACGACGACTTCGTCGCGTATGCCGAGCGCATCGGCCTCGACGTGGCGAAGTTCCGCGCCTCGTACGAGGGGAAGAAGGGCGAGGCCCGCGTCGACGCCGACCGCAAGGACGGCGAGACCCTCGACATCCACGGCACGCCGGCGGTCTACGTCAACGGTCGGCTGATGAACGAGCTGCTGTTCGGCGGCACCGTCGGTGGCTGGATCGACGACGCGCTCAAGCGCTGACGTCGCGCCCGAGGCCTGCCGATGACGAGCCGAGCCCGCCCCTGGATCGAGGCGTTCGCCCCCGCGACGGTCTCCAACCTCGGACCCGGGTTCGATTGCCTGGGGCTCGCGCTGCGGGCCCGCGGCGATGTCGTGCGCGCACGCTGGCGCGAGGCCCCCGGCGTCGAACTGCTGCGCATCACCGGCGACGGCGGCAAGCTGAGCCGCGACGCGACGCTCAACACCGCGGCGGTCGCCGCCTCGGCGCTCTTGCAGCGTTGGGCCCCCAGCGCCGGCGTCGAGCTCGAGCTCGACAAGGGCCTGCCGCTCGGCAGCGGGCTCGGTTCGTCGGGGGCGAGCGCGGCCGCGGCGGTCGTCGCCGTCGACGCGGCGCTCGAGCTCGGACTGCCCGCGGTGGCCCTGGTCGAGGCGGCGCGGGCCGGCGAGGCCGCGGCGTGCGGCGCGGGCCACCCCGACAACGTCGCGCCGTCGATCCTCGGCGGCATCGTGCTCGTGCCGTCGCTCGATCCACTGCGCCTGGTGTCGCTGCCGGTCCCGCCGTCGATGTGGCTGGCCGTGTACACGCCGGGCTGTTCGCTGCCGACCGCGGAGGCCCGCGCCGTGCTGCCGCGCACCGTCGAGCTCGCCGCGGTGGTCCAGCAGGCCGCGCGTCTCGGCTTCCTCGTGCACGCGCTCCACGAGGGTGACCTGGCGATGCTCGGCGAGGCCATCGTCGATGACATCGTCGAGCCCGCGCGCGCCGGCCTGATCCCGGGCTACCTCGAGGCGAAGGCGGCGTGCTGCGAAGCCGGGGCCCTGGCGTGCAGCATCAGCGGCGCGGGTCCGACGACCTTCGCGCTGGCCTCCGATCGCGGCCGCGCCGAGGCGCTGCTCCGCCTGCTCGACGAGGCCTTCGTCGCCGTCGGGGTCGGCGGCACCGGGTTCGTCGATCAGGTCGGTCCCGGCGCTCGGGTCACGAGCGACGTCCTGCACTGACGTCGGGCTGCGCTCCCTCGCCGCCGGGCTGGGCTCACTCGCCGGCGGGCTCGCGCGTCGCTGGGCCTTGGTGCGGATCCTCGACCGCGACCAGGGCGAAGGACGACAGGTACAGCGCCGAAGCCGAGACCGTGCCGTCCTCGAGGTCCACGGCGCGGTCGGCCAGGAGGTCCCAGCCGTGCTCGCGGCGGCCGGAGAGCGCGAGGTGGTCGGCGGTGACGCCGGCGACGCTGTCGGCGTCGAGCTCGAAGGTCACCTTCGCAGGGAAGAGGAACGCGGTGCCGCGGGGACCGACCTCGTAGCAGGCCCCGACGGCCGTCTGCTCCATCGCGCCGCAGGACACGGCCGCGATCGTGATCTCGACATCGTGGTCGAGGGCGCCGGCCGCGATCTCGAGGGAGAAGCGCCCGTCCTCGGAGACCACCGTGCCGCCACGGGGGCCCATCGTCTCACCCGCGAGGTCACACCCCGAAGCGAGGACACTAGCGACGAAGAGCATCTTCGCGAGTCGTGCCATTGATTCCCCCTCTCGTACACTTCGACACCACCGGCCCCGCGCTTTACGGTCCGGCCCCAGGATCCCCGTGCAAATCGCCCAGAATGTTCCTGGCGTGACGCGCGTTTCTCGAGCTTTTCGCCCAACCGGGCGGATTGGGGACGGTCGTGGACGTCGGGCCCATTACGGGCGTGTCAATGCGTGAGGCGACGGAGCGATCCCTGGGGGTCGATCGGGGCCGGGCGCGGCCTGGCCCGGTTCGGGGTCAGGCTCCCGTCGACGACGACGAGCCCATCTCGTCCGGCCCCGTGGTGCCCTGATAGGCCTCGCACGACACCGGTTCGAAGGGCAGACAGCCGTGGTTCTTCGCGTGGCAGGGCGAGCAGAACGGCGTCGCCGAATTGACCCCCGCGCAGTAGTCGTTGCCCGACTGATCCTGGTTCGCGCAGTGGTCCTTGTTCGGCAGGCGACAGGCACCCAGGGCGAGCCCGAGGGCGAGGCCGGCGACCACGGCGATGATGCGAGCGTTCACGGGATGATGACTCCGAAGCTCATGCGCGGGCGCCACCACGCGGTGCGGCGCATCGATTGATCGCGGCGGTGGGCGGCGAGGCCCGCGGCCAGCACCGCGATGCCGGCGATGACGAGGCCCCCGCCGACCCCGATCATGGCGTAGCCCGGGGGCCGGAAGCTCGTCACGCGCGTCGGGTCCTCGCGGACCGGCGTCACCGGCCGCGATGCGAGGATCGCCCCGCCGGCGCCCAGGGCGAGACCCGAGGCCGACATCGCCACGCCCGCGAGGACGAAGGTGCGGCACCGCGACTGCGGCGCGAAGCAGGCCCCGCTCGCGCTCGGGGCTGTGTCGGTCGAACCGCCGCCCCGCGGCCGTCGCTCGCGCTTGCGTCGCTGACGGGGCTCCGGGCCCTCCTGGATCGGTTTGGCCTTGGGCCCATCGGCGTCGGTCCCCGGCAGGATCGGCTGCGGCCCCGTCGGGAGCACCGGCGTCGGGCGGACCGGCGTCGGGGCGACGGGCGTGGGCAGCACGACCGGATCGCCCTTCGTGCCGGGCATCGTGACGCGCTTGGGCGTGCCGGGCTGGATCGTCGGACCGGGAATCGTCGGGGCGGGGATCGACGGCTCGGTGGGCGTCGGCGTCGGCGTCGTAGGCTCCACCGGCGTCGGCTCGACGGGCGTCGAGGGCTCCGGCGCGGGCGGTGGCGGCGGAGGAGGGGGCCCGAACGCCAGCGACAGGGCGATGACCGCTGCGACCGGTGACATCACGGGGCCATGGAATACCACAGCCCGCGCGCCGAGGTCAGGGGGTCGCGGTCGACGTCGAGGCCCCTGTCGTGGCCCCTGTCGTGGCCCCTGTCGTGGCCCCTGTCGTGGCCCCTGTCGTGATCTGGGCAAAGTCCGCGATCGGCCCGAGCATCGCGCGGGTGAGCGCGCGGGCCCACGGCCGCGGCGCGATGGCCCGCGCGAGCGCGGGGCTGTTGGCGTAGTAGAACTCGATCATCGCGTAGCCGAAGCCGGTCTGCCGCATGTAGAGGTCCCGGAAGTAGCGCAGCGCCTGCACGCGCCCCGTCCACTGCCCGCCGTACGCGGCGGTCGCGATGAAGCAAAACCCCTCGACGGTCTGGAACTTCTGCGCCGGGGTCTGCACCGCGTCCGCGACCAGGGCGCTCTTGTTGCTGCAGTTGTCCTCGTACTTGAGGCCGATCTGATAGTCGTAATTCCCGAACAGCTCGTGGAGGTCGCACCACGCCGTGCCGCCCGCCTCGACCGGGCCCGAGCACTCCGCGTCGTCGGGCACCGCCTGGATCGCCGACGACACGTTGGCCTCCGAGAGATCGACGTCGCCGGTGCGGTAGTAGAGCCGCACGTTGCGGATGTCCTCTCCCGCGTCCTCTGGGATCGAGAAGTGCACGCGGACGGTGTCGAACTCCATCGGCTCGAGCTCGAAGAACTCGGGCGCGGGAAGCTCGCGGATCTGACAGCCCCAACCGTCGCCGGTGTCCCCGCTGTCGCCCGAGTCGCCGTTCGTGTCACCGCTGGTGTCGGCCCCGGTGCCGTCGCCGCCGCCCGTCGGATCCGTCCCGCTGTTGGGGCCGTGGCTGTACACGCCGAAGCGGAAGGTCTCGTCGTTCTTGGTGAACAGCTGGAGGCGATCGGCCCCGCTGCCGCCGCTGGTGCTGATGCTGTCGTCGGGCGGGTGGAGGTCGCCCGACGAGCCGTCCCACTCGCCGTAGCCGACGAACATGTCGGTGCCGGTGAAGGCCCTCTCCTGGGGCTCGAACTCGACGGCGTACACGACCGACGGCTGGCCGAGGTACTCGACGCCATAGCCCGACAGGCGGGGATCGACGAAGTGGTCGGTCTCGCGGTCGAAGGCCCACGCCTCGTTCTCGTCGGCCTCGATGTTGATCTCGATGTACGCCGTCATCGGGCCGAGCTCGGCGATCGCCTTGGGTACGATCGCGGTGTAGAGCTCGGGCTCGTTGCCCGACGGCGTCGCGCTCGTGACGGCGTCGAGGTCGTTGAGCACGCTGAACATCTCGACGTCGACGTGGTCGCCGCCGTCCTCGAAGGTGACGAGGTCGTTGCGCGGCGGGTAGGGGCTGTCGCCGTCGTCGAAGCGGCCCTTGTCGGACTGGAACGTCGCCGGCGACGGGCACGTCATCGTGTCGGTCGAGATGGTCTGGTTCTCCGCGTCGGTGAGCGGGCGGCAGAAGTACGGCTCGGGCGAGCTCGAGTTCTCGTGCCAGCCGAGCGACTCGAGATCCGAGGGATCATCGTCGTGGAAGACGAGGTTCGGGTAGCTCTTGCCGCGGGCGTGGGCCCACACCGGCAGCACCTGGGGCCGCGGTCCATACGGGAATCGCCAGCTCGACAGGAAGTCCCAGCGGCCCGGGCGATTGCCGATGCCGAGTGTGCCGGTCGCCTGCGTGACCATGACGTCCTGGACGAAGGCACCGTTGGCGTCGACCAGCCAGATCGCGATCTGGGCCCGCGGCACCGGCTGGAAGTGGAACTCGACCAGCACGTCCTCGGCGGCGCGGGCGTCCGTGGCGAAGGTGCCGACGGTCCCGAGGGCACCGAGCGCGACGAGGGTGGACAGACGTACGCCAGAAGCCACGGACGGAGTATAACGAACCGACGTGAACTTGCCCGAGCAGCCCACCGGCGCCGGCGTGTCCGCGCGCCGTCGTCGGCCCCGGTCATGGGCGCTGCGCCTGGGCGGTTGCCTCGGGCTGGGCGCGACGACCGCCTGCGGGGCGCCCGTGCCGCGACCCGCCGGTGCGGCGGCGGTGACCGTCGCCGCGGGGTCGCTGCCATCGGGTCCCACGGCGTCGATCGACCGCCTGCCGATCCCGGACCTCGAGCTGTCGTGGCAACCCCCGTCCGCCGTCGCGGGCGACGTGCGTGCCCTCGGCGACGCGCTGCGATCCGCCGCGCGCATCCACGTCCAGCTCGGCGCGCGGCAGGACGGCGAGCTGTGGCGCGCCCGCGTGCCGGCGGTCCTCGATGCGCTCGGCGCGACCGGGACGGTCGCGTTCCTCGAGGGGGGCTCGGCCAGCGCGGCCTTGGTCCGGCCGATGCCGCTGCGATCGATCGCGACCGGCCCGGCCGACCCCGCGGAGTTCGAGCTCGCGGCGCCCTGGCGCGCGCGGATGGGCCAGGGCGCGGCGCCCGGCACCGTGGTGTTGATGATCGACGATGCGGTGCTCGACGAGGCCAAGTGGCGCGCGCTGCCGGCCGCGTCGGTCGGCACCTGCGACGCGCCGATGCAGGCGCTCGCGGTCGGTCAGGAGCAGAGCCTCGCCGAGCTCGAGCCGTTCCTCGATCACGCCGACGCGCTGCTCGGTCAGCTGTGGCGGGCCGAGCTGCGCGCGCTGCTGCCCCGGCTGCGCGCCGGTCTCGAGCCCCACGCGGCCCCGCGTCCGCGCAAGGACTTCGCCGACGCCGCGGCGTGGCGCGAGCACGAGTGTGGCCACGCGCTGTGGCAGTACACCGAGCCGTACCACCGCTGCGCCGAGGCGGCCGAGGCCTGCGTCCTGTCGCCGCGGGTGCTGCTCGTCGGCGGCCTGCGCATCGGTGCCCCCGAACCCGACGTGTTCGTCCCCGATCACTGCACCGAGGCCCTCGGACAGGACGACGTCGGCAAGCTCCGCGAGTTCGGTCGCGACGCCGCCGAGGCCGCGAGCGCCCGGCTCGACGCGCGCTGGGTGGTCCTCGCCGATCGCCTCGGCGCGCTCACGGACGTCTACGCCGCGCTCGAGGACGTGTGCGCCCCGCGTCGGCGTCGCTTCGCGCCCGTCGATCTCGACGACGCGCGCGCGCGCCTCGGCGCGATCGGCCGGGCCCTGGGCTCCGACGAGCCGCCCCGCGACGGCCGGTGGATCTTCGAGCCCGATCAGTTCCACGTCCCGGGCACCGGCCCGGTGCACGCGCTGGCGCGCTACGACGCGGGCCCCGGCTCACCGGCCCGCGCCGCGGTCGAGGGCGCCCGGTCGCTGCGCGAGTTCGTGCTGTCGAGATCGCTGTGCCGCGCCGGCGCCTCCACGTTGCCCTTGGTCGTGCTCGCGTACGAGCCGTCCGCGGGCAAGCTCCGCTACCACGGCTACCTCTACGAGGAGGAGCTGTCGTGCGGTGAGCTCGGCCCGCTCGCGGGCGCCTGAGCCTTTGCACGCCATCGCTGGATCCGCGTCCACGCGAACGCCCCGACGGCGGCGTAGACCTCGAACGCGAAGAAGAGGAACAGCAGATCGTACGAGGCCCGGTGCCGCGTGCCGCCGAAGTACATCGCCGCGACGACCATCACCGCGAGCATGTGCACGGCGACCCAGCCCTGCCGGACCCAGCGCCTGGGCCCCAGCGTGACGAGGAACAGCACCGAGGGCAGGGCGAAGAGCACCTCGTGGGCCTTCGTCCACCACCGCGACGGTTCGCGCCACTGCGATCGCCCGGAGTCGGGCCACGGGACGTTGTAGCGCCACAGCAGGATCAGGTTCACGTAGCTGTATTCGACCTGCTTCCACAGCGTGGTCTTCTGCAGGCACTCGCGGATGTACGCGTCGTGCCGCTCGCGATCGCCGATGTACCCCTTGTAGTTGAGGACGTCGCCGATGATCGGGTCGAGCTTGATCGGCGGCTCGAGCCCCTCCTTGCGCTTGCGCTCCAACAAGTTGTTGAGCTGCAGGAACTCGGGCGGCCGGAAGTGGACCTTGCCGTGGCCCTTACCGTCGGGCAGCGACTCGATCTTCGAGTTGTGGCACCGACCGAAGACCATGTTGAACGGCCCGTTCTCCGAGACCAGGCCGGTGCGCTTCGTCTGGAAGCGGAAGTGCGCCATCGACAGGCCGAGCAGGATCGCCAGCGGGATGCCGGCGCCGACGAGGTGCTTGAAGCGGACGTTCGGCAGCGCGCGGTGCCGGATCAACCAGAACGCGCCGAGCAGCGCGACGGCCATGAGGACCTGCGGCCGCACCCAGGCCGCGAAGCCGGCGAAGACGCCCATCAGCACGGCGTCCCGCATCTTGCCGTGGTCGAGCAGTCGGACCGAGCACCACACCGCCGCCATGAACAGCGCCGAGAACGGCAGCTCGGACAGGAGGTACCCGCCGGTCGACAGGTGCGGGTAATAGAAGATCCCGAGCAAGCCGACCGCCGCGGGGACCCACCGCGAGCTCGACAGCGACAGGGCGATGCGGTGGGCCGCGAGCACGCAGATCGCCCCGCCGAACGCATAGGTGATCGCGATCGGCCTGAAGTTGTCGGTGCCGAACACCGCCTTGAACCCGGCGACCAGCAGGTGGGTCCCGAACGGGAAGAACGCGTGGTACTCGTAGGCCGTGAACGGTTCGCGCACCAGCCGGTCGGCGCGCGAGTTGTACCCGTTCATGTCCGAGTAGATGTACTCGCCCAGCGGGTGGACCACGAGGTTCCAGTGCAGGCGCACGACGAGCGCTGCGAGGAAGATCGCGATCGACCAGCGGTGGTCGATCGCGAAGCGGCGCAGGCGGGCGAGGCGGTCGGGGGCCACGGGCGACGCGGGTTCTACCACACCGCGGGTCGTGGGACCCCGAGGCGCCGAACGTGGCGGGCGGCGAGCGCCGGTCGGCGGCTAACGCCGAAGGCCCCGGTAGTGGAACTCGACCTCGAGTCGCTCGTCGTCGCCGAAGGCCAGGAGCTTCTCGTAGTGGGTCGCCTCGCCCGACAGCGGCAGGTTGACCGCCACGGGCGCGGCGCCCTGGGCGAGGGCCGCGTTGCCGTAGGCGGGGGCCTGCTGCTGCGGCATGTTCGCGTCGGACGGGACCTCGAGCTGGACCGAGGTCACCGGGATCGGATTCGACAGGTCCTTCACGTGCCGCAGCGTCCCCTCGTGGGAGAAGCGCCCGACCTTGGTGCCCTCGGGGGAGTGGACGGTCCACGCCACGTAGGTGGAGGGCACGTCGGGCTGGGGCAGCGTCGCCTTGAAGGTGCCACGGCCGCCGTCGTCGGTGGGCTCGCCAGTGTCGACGTATACGACCTCGACGTCGAACGCCGAGAGCGCGCCGCCCTGCTCCTGCGAGCGCAGCAGCGGCACCATCACGCGGCCGTCGCTGGCCTTTGCCGGCTGCACGCCGCGGCCGCCGACCGACGCGCTCCACAGCTCGGCGCCCTGCGGGAGCGCGAGCCGGAGGAACTGCCGGCGGTTGTTGCGGACCTGGTAACGCACCGAGGTGAGCCGACGCCCCTCGCGGGTCCACATCGTGTGGGCGACGGTCTGATCGACCAGCGTCACCAGCACATCGACCTCGGCGTGCGCGCCGGTGGCGACGTCGATCTTCGGCTTGCCGCCGACGTACTTGAAGCCGAACAGCAGCGGCTGATCGGTGATGCCGAGGATCGCCGCCGGCAGCGCCCTCACGTCGAGCGGCGTGGCACCTTCGACCGTGCCCGAGGCGATCTCGAGGTTGCCGCGCGACTCGATCCCCACGTAGCCCTTGGCCCGCTCCGCCCCGGTCGGCGTGATGACCGGCACCGAGAGGCTCTTGGCGTCGTCGGTCATCGCCCGCTCGAGATCGATCGACACCACGTAGCTGCCCTCGGCGGCGAAGTTCAGCGCGACGTCGAGCTTGCCGTCCTCGCCGAGCTTCCAGTCGCGGATGCCCGAGCCGCGGACGTCGAGGACCGTCATGCCCTTGGGCACCTCGTACGACAGCTTGTCGAGGCCCGCGAAGAGGATCGTGTGCTGCACGGTCGCGCTGGCCCGCAGCACGCCCTCGCCGAGCGACACCAGGGTCTGCACCTCGGCGTACATGCGCGCGCTTTTCTTCTCGGCCTCGGGGATCTCGCGCTGCCACTGCACCGTGAGCGAGCCGGTCGCCGGTAGTGTCGCCGTGACGACGCGGTTGCCACCGACGACGCGGTCGGACTCGAGCTGCGCGCCGATCACCGTGAAGTCGAGATCCTCCTTGGCCGGCACCGCGAGCTCGACGTCGGTCGCGCCCGACGGCGCGAGCTGGAACGAGATGCTGCTCTGGCCCTCCGCGGTGCTGACCGCCACGCCGAACTGCAGGTCGAGATCGAACGCGCCGCGGCGATCGGTGACGAGCGTGTAGAAGCCGCCCTCGATCACGACGGAGGCCTCCTTGCCGCCGATCTTCGCCGACTGCAGCGCGACGGAGGCCGGCAACAGCGGCACGCGGGCCCAGCCCTTGGTGCGGAGCACCTCGATGTGCTGCTTGGCCTTGAACACGGCAGCCTGCGGCTTGCCGTCCTCGAACACGACCTCGCCGCGGTAGCGCGCCGACGCCAAGGCGCTCTCGCGCGGCGGCTCCTCCTCGCGCTTGCGCGTGATCTCGTAGAGCCGCAGGAACTCCTCGAGCTTCATGATCACGCGCTCGGGCGGATCGTCGGCGCGCGCGACCGAGGGCGCGCCGAGCGGGAGGGCGAGGGCGAGGGCGAGGGAGCTGGCGACAAGGGAGCGGCTGCGCATGGGGGTCCTCGGTTCCGGGGGGTGTTTCAGGGGCGGGGTCGTCGGCGCTTGGCCTCGACGACGAGGGCGTGGCGGCTGCCGGGCGCCCAGAGATCGAAGGCGTAGACCACGGTGTCTCCGCCGCGGGTCGGCATCAGCACACGGGGCCCGTCGTTGGTGGGCGGGGAGGTGGTGGGCGCGGGGACGTCGATCGCGGACGCGGTGGTGACCCACGCTGCGCCGAGACCGAACTCGCCGTCGTCGCCGTCGAAATCGGGCGCGAACTTCGTGGAGCTCTGCGCATCGATCGCGCTGCGGGCCGCGGCCTCGGTCTTGGTCGACTCGAGCTCGGCCTCGAGCTCGTCGTTCTCGAAGTCGATGGTCGCGGACTCGTCCTGCTCGAGGTTCTCGAGCTTGCGGTTCTCCTCGATCACCTGCCTGTACTCGGCCTCGGCCGCCGCGTAGTCGCCCTTGGCCCGCAGCTCCTTGGCCTTCTTCTTGCAGTTGGCGTTCTCGAGCACCTGACGCTGGCCGCGGGCGCGGGCCTGGTCCTTGATGCGGCGGAGGATGCCGGTCTTGTTCTCGGGCGCCGGGGACGGCATCACGACGCCCACCTCCGAGGCCGTCGTGGTGGCGACCGGCGCCGGCGCGTTCACGATGTCGAGGTTCGACTGCAGCTTCTTGGCGTCGTCAGCGGCGAGCCCGCGATCGCGGAGCTCGTCGAGGCGGTGTTGTGCGTCGTCGAACTCGTTGCGGTTGTACGACTCCTGGGCCTCGCGCAGCAGGCGATCGGTCTCGGCCTGATCGAGCTCGGTCGACTGGCCCTGCCCGTCGCCCGAGGGTCCCGCCGGGGTCCCGTCGGGGCTGTCCTCGACGAAGTCGTACGCGTCGATCATGGTCGCGGACTCTGTCGCGCGGCGACGCATCCGCCGACGTCGCGGTGGACTGGGGGCGCGGGCGATCGAGGCCACGCCGTCGTCGCCGACGTCGATCGTCGCGCGTACGTCTCGCGGCAGCAGCCACTTCGCCGTCGCCGCGCGGATCGGCGCGTCGACGCTCGGCAGAGGCAGCTCGCGGTGCTCGCGGCGCGCCCAGGCCCGGTCGTTCACCGCGAGGCTCACCACCACGGGGATCGCGACGAGTCCCTCCATGGTCTCGAGCGAGCGTGGGATCGGGACCAGCAGCGCGTCGCCGTCCCGGGCCACGCGCGCGTCGGCGCCGGCGACCTCGATCGCGAGGACGCGTGACGACGGCGGAGGGACCACGCGCAGGTGCGACGCTCGCTCGTTCAGCACCTCGTAGCGGGCCTTCACCAGCGTGGTCCCATGATCGGCGCTCGCGAGATCGAAGCTCGCGTCGCCGATGACGACCTTCGGTGCCTCGACCGGGATGAATCGCAACAGCTGCAGGCGCCCGGGCTCGGCCGCGCCATGGCGGGTCCACGCGGCCGCGGGCGTGCCCTCGATCAGATCGCGCCCCCACACGGGCAGCTGCGCCGCCGCGACCTGCCGCCAGCCCGGCAGATCGGGGACGACGTCGACGTCGCCGTCACGGCCGAGTTCGAAGCTCGCGTCGGTCCGGCTCGCGTCCTGCAGCTCGAACACCGGCGGCACGACGGTCGCTTCACCGGGCGGCGTGCGCTGGGACCACGTCGCCTCGAGGGCGACGACGGAGGTCACCGCCGCCTGCAGCTCGACCTGCACCACGTCGCCGGTGCGCGTCACCTCGCGGACGTCGGGCCCGACCACGGTGAAGTCCTCGCCGACACCGCGCGCGACGAAGGCCACGCGCGTCAGCTCGCCGCGCCGCAGCGTCCACTGCAGACGCGCGCGGCCGCGGATCTCCGCGTCGCCGACGAAGAGCCCGACGCCGATCCGCCCGTGGGCGAGGACCGACGCGTCGGGGACCGGTGGCGTGCGCACGACCAGCTGGAGATCGGTCGGGGCGCCGTGGGTGATCCCGGGCGCGGCCGGGCTGGACCCGCGCGGGCTGGAGCCGCGCGGGCTGGACCCGCGCGGGCTGGACCCGCCGAGATGGATCGCAGCGCCGGTCGCCGGGTCGGGCGCCTCGAAGCGCCACGTCGGTTCGCCCGTGACCGTGGCGGTCCCGCGGGTCGCCGCGAGCAACGCCAGCGGCACGGGGCTGCGCGAGGGATCGCCCCGCAGATCCGCGACGAGCTCGAGGGTGGCCGGTCCATCGATCGACGCGGCGACCCAAACCACCGCGTCGGTCGACGATGCGTCGGCCGCCGTCGCCGCCGCCCGTCCGTCAATCGTGACGCTCCGCACACGTACGTCCCCGCGCACGAGCTCGCCCGCGAACCACCCGGGTTTGCCCGCGTCGAGATCCCATCGGACGCGCAGCTCGAGGCCCTCGCCCCGTCGCTGCAGCCGCACGGATCGTGTCGCGGCGTGGGGCCCGGCCGCGATGCCAGATTCGTTGGGTTCGAGCAGGCCCATCGCGCGCGGGCCCGACAGCTCGACGCTCGAACCGCCGGGCGCGGGGGCGAGCACCGCAAGCGCGCGCTGGGGGGCGAGCAACGCGAACCCGAGGATGGCCGCGGTGACGGTCGGAGTGGCGAGCGAGGGGGGCATCGCGTCGGAGGGCTGGAGGCGGGAGGGCCGGAGGCCGAGGGAGAGTCGCGGCGCTCGGCGGGGCTCGAACGCCGCGGCCGCCGCCGAGCTTTCAGGCGAAGTCACGGGCGCCGCCCGCGGATGTTCCCGGGGGCTTCACCGACGCGTGAACTCTTGCCGAGAACTCGCACCAATCTCGCACCAATCTCGCACCACGGGGGCCACACCCAGGTTATCCTGCGGCATGCGCTTCACTCTGGTCGGGTTTGCTCCGCTCCTCACCCTTGCACTCGCGTGCTCCGACGACACGTCCTCCACCGGCACGACGACGACCGATGCGACGGCCAGCTCGACCGACCCCACGACTTCGGGTCCGACCACCGAGCCCACCAGCATGACGAACACGACGGAGGATCCGTCGTCGAGCGGCACGCCGGTGACCGAGTCCTCGGGCGACACGTCGGCGGACTCGTCCTCGACCGAGGCGCCCTGCGGCGCGCTGTGTGGTGACGGCGTCATCTGTGGCGCCGAGGAGTGCGACTGCGGTGGCTTCCCGTGCACCGCGGAGAACCTCGGCGGCCTGAGCTGCCTCGACGTCGAAGACCGCTCGATCCCCGGCGTGCTGACGGGCGGCACCCTGGGCTGCAACGCCGCGAGCTGCCGCTTCGACACCTCGGCGTGCACCTACTGCGGCGACGGAGAAGTCAACGGCAACGAGGAGTGCGAGGACGAAGACGACATCAACACCTCGTGCGAGGCCCTCGGCGCTGGCTTGGCCGGTCCGCTGACCTGCGACACCTCGTGCAAGATCGACACCTCGGCGTGCACCGACTGCGCGTTCTCGGTGCAGTTCGAGCTCGACACCTGCCCGGATGGGTTCTCGGCGCAGTCGCTGAACGCCGGCGCGTCGGCGAGCAGCTGGGCGTGCGGAGAGCCGACGGTGTACGGCCTGGGGCCCGGCGCCGCGGCGCCCGGCACCTTCGGGACCAACCTCTCGGGTCCGTACAACGCCAACGAGATCAGCGCGCTCGTCTCCCCGACGATCGACGTCTCGTCGTGCACGGACGCGGGCCTCGTGATGAGCCTCCGGCACTGGCACAACTTCGAGGGCGGCAATGCGAACGCCGACGGCGGCATCGTGCAGGTGAGCGAGGACGGCGTCACCTGGACGACGATCGCCCCGACCGGTGGCGACCTCTACGACGACTCGCCGATCACCGCGACCTATGCCCCGGTCAACGGCGTGCTCGGCTTCACCGGCAGCCAGGACGACAACCAGTGGAGCCTCTCGGAGTTCGACTTCAGCGAGTTCGCGGGGTCGAACTCCCTGCAGGTCCGCTTCGTCTTCGGCAGCAACGGTTCGGTCCAGCAGGGCGGCTGGTACATCGACTACATGGAGATCCTCGGCAGCGGGAAGTGATCGCGCTGCTCGCATCGGACCGCGGCGGTGCGCCGCGGTCCGGGGGCTGGCGTTGGGTTTGTTGACTCGTGGGTGAGCCGATCCGGCGCTCGAGCGGCGTCTGGATCGCTGCATGCGGAAGAAGTGCGGCGCCGTCTGGCTCGTCCTGGGCAGCCTCGGTGCGTGCGTGACCGACGTCGCCGCGACGGTCGGGGAGACCACCGCCGCGGGCACCACGGGAAGCGACGACGCCGCTGTCGATGACGGGGCGTCGACGACGATCGATCAAGGGCTCCCCGAGGTCCCACCGCCGCCCGCGTGCGACGAGGACGAGCCGTGCCTGCTCGACATCCTCGTCGTGATCGACAACTCGGGCTCGATCCAAGATGCCCAGCGCGCGGCGGTGCTCGGCCTGGTCGATCTCGTCGAGCGCCTCCAGGTGATGCCGTCGGTGGACGTGCAGATGATGTTCACGACCACCGATGTCGACGCGCCGCGATGCGACGAGTTCGCGCACTCGGGGTACGTGCCGGCGATGGGCGCCCCGACGACGACCGGCTGCGCCATGCGTCTGCGGGACTTCACGCCGCTGGGCCCCGGCCACGATGTCCGCGAGGATCTCTGCACGCGGACATGCCCGGTGAACCTCGCACCGGCCGACTCGTTCGTGGCGTTCCGCGGGCTCGATGAGGGCAACGTCGCCGCGATTCCCGAGGGCGCCGAGCTCGACATCGACGACGACGGTGTGCCGGACTCCGCGGCCGCGCGCACGGTCGGCTGTCTCGCGCCGCAGGGCATCGCGGGCTGCGGCCACGAGGCGCCGCTCGAGGCGATGCGTCGGGCCCTCGCCCAGGACGCGCCGTGGAACCTCGGCGCGCGGCCATTCCTGCGCGCGGGCAGCCAGCTGACGATCGTGCTGGTCGCGGACGAGCTCGACTGCTCGGCCGACGATCCGTCGGTCTTCGACGATCCGCAGTACGGGACCAACGGTCTGGCCTCCGCGGTGTGTTGGAGCGCCGGCGTCGCGTGTCGCGAGCCGGAGGCCGACGGTGTCTACACCGGCTGCGAGGCGACGCCCGAGCCGCTGACGTCGCTGTCGGTCTACGTGGAGCGTCTGACCCAGCTCCGCGATCTCGAGGGCCACGACGTCGCGATGGTCGCGATCACCGGTGTGCCCACCGTCACCGCGCGGAGCTCCGACGCGCCGTTCGAGCCCGTCGGCGGTGGACTCGCGGACCTCGTGGTCCACGACGCTCGCGAGGGGACGTACCCGGAGGGTGACGTGCTCCCGGGCGAGGGCGAGTCGGCGGCCTCGCTGCAGAGCGAGTACGGCATCGGCGCGGGCTGCCTGTTCGCGGACCCGGCGTTCCTCCACCAGGCGCGCGGCATCCCGAACCCGCGCGTGAACGAGGTGTGCTCGGCGCTGGACACCGACGGTGACGATGGCGCCCGCGTGCGCTGTTGCGTCGAGTCAGTGTGCGATCCGGTCGCGGCGCTCGATTGCGTCGTCGGTTGGGCCGAGCAAGCCGTTGCCGGCACCGAGTGACGCCGAAGCGCGCGCTCCTGGAGCCGCGGCGAGCGCCCTTGCGAGGCCCGCGGACCGGCTGCTATGCCAGCGGCCATGTTGGCCCGGCCTGCGCTCCGCGGAACCTTGATCGCCCTGCTCGGGCTCGTCGCGTGCAACCGACCGCGTGCCACCGAGGTGCCCGTCGACCCGACACCAGCCGTGGTCGCGCCCGCCGACGATGCGGCCGCCCGCGCGGCGATCCTCGCCGCGTCGGACCTGCCCGACGTCCAGCCGACGCCGCGCCCCGACGACCCGATGGGCGTCACGATCCATCGGCTCGGCAACGGGATGACCGTGTACATCAGCCCCGAGCGCCAGGCGCCGCGCTTCGCTGCGTGGATCGCCGTGCGTGCAGGCAGTCGCCACGACCCGCCGAACTCCACCGGCCTCGCGCACTAACTCGAGCACATGCTGTTCAAGGGGTCCGACGAGCTCGGCACCATCGATGGTGAGGCCGAGGGCGTGCACGTCGCGAAGGTCCGCGACCTCTACGTGAAGCTGCGCGAGACCAAGGATCCGGCGACGCGCAAGGCGTTGTTCGCCGAGATCGACGCGCAGACCCAGGCGATGGCGAAGTACGCCATCCCCAACGAGTTCGATCGCGTGATGGCGCTGATGGGCGCCGAGGGGGTCAACGCGTACACGTCGAACGACGAGACGGTGTACATCAGCGACGTCCCGGCCAATCGTCTCACGGCCTGGGCGACGCTCGAGGCCGAGCAATTCCACGACCCGGTCTTCCGCCTGTTCTACCCCGAGCTCGAGGCGGTCTACGAGGAGAAGAACCTCTCGCTGGACGACCCCGACGATCGCGTGTGGGAGACGATGACGCGGGCGCTGATGCCGAAGCACCCCTACGGCAATCAGACGACGATCGGCACCGTCGAGCACCTCAAGACGCCTGCGTACCAGGACATGGTCGAGTTCTACGGGCGGTGGTACGCGCCGAACAACATGGCGATCGTGCTGTCGGGCGACGTCGATCCGGCGACGGCGATCCCCGTGCTCGAGGCGACGTTCGGCACCGCCGCGCCGCGCCCCCTGACGCCGCCGCATGCCGGCGAGGTCGTGCCGCTCCGCGGTCGAACCGAGCACGTGGTGCTCGCCGAGGGGGAGGAGGCGGTCACCGTGGCCTGGCTGACCGTGCCCGAGGCCCACGCCGATCAGGCCGCGCTCGCGGTGATGGACCGTGTGCTCGACGACGCGAAGGTCGGCCTGCTCAACACCGAGCTCGAGCTCACGCAGAAGCTCCTCGGGGCGGGCACGTTCGCCGTCCCGATGCGCGAGGCCGGCTACGTCGGGATCCAGGGCACCGCGAAGGACGGGCAGACCCCCGCCGAGGTCGAGGCCTTGTTGATGGGCGTGGTCGCGAAGCTGCAGAAGGGCGAGTTCACCGACGCCGACGTCGAGGCGGCCAAGCTCCACCACGCGGTCGAGCGCAAGCTCCGGCTCGAGTTCCCGGTGTCGCGCGTCGCCGAGATGACCTCGGCGTTCGTCGGACATCGGCAGTGGGCCGACATGCTCGCCCGCGAGCAGGCGTTCGCCGCGGTGACCCGCGCCGACGTCATCCGCGTCGCCGAGCGCTACCTCGGCGAGGACCGGGTCGTCGTCATCCGTCGCGACGGCAAGCCCGAGATCCCCAAGATCGACAAGCCCGAGATCACGCCGGTGCCGATCGACCCGAGCCGCAGCAGCCCGTTCGCCGCACGGATCGCCGCGATGCCGGCCGCGCCGCTCGAGCCGCAGTGGGCCGTCGAGGGCACGCATTACGTCCGTCGCAAGCTGCCCGCCGGCGATCTGTTGGCCGCGAGCAACACCCGCAACGATCTGTTCAGCCTGACGTATCGCTTCGAGCGTGGGTTCCGGAAGGCGCCGCTGCTCTGCTACGCGCTCGATCTGCTCGATCTCTCGGGCGCCGGGTCGCTCGACGTCGACGCGTTCCAGAAGCAGATCTACGCCAAGGGGGCGAGCATCGACACGCGCTGCGACGCCGAGGCGACGACCGTCACCGTGTCGGGCCCTGACGCGCAGATGGAGTCGGTGCTGGCGTTGATGGACCAGTGGTTCACGTCGCCGCGGTTCGAGGCCCAGACCCTGGCGCGCCTGTACGACAACACCCTGTCCGAGCGCCGCGACGGCATGGAAGAGGACTGGCAGCTGGTGTCCGCGCTCGACGGGTTCGCGAAGTACGATCGTCGCTCGGCCTGGCTGCAGGCGCCGAGCAATCGCGCCCTGGCCAAGGCCCGGCGCAAGGCCCTGCGCACCCTCGTCTCGGAGCTGTTCGGCCACGAGCACCGCACGCTCTACTACGGGCCGCGAACCGCCGACGCGGTCGCGCCCGTCGTCGCCCGTGGCCGCGATCACCGACCCACGGGCGGGGCGCAGATCCGGGCGTGGCGCCGCGTCGCCAGCCCGCAGATCTTCTTCCTGCACAAGGACGGCGCGAAGGCGACCGTGCGTTTCGTGCTGCCGGACGCCGCGTTGCCCCGCGACGCGCGTCCCGGCGCCGAGCTCTACTCCGAGTACCTCTCGGGGAACATGAGCGCGCTCGTGTTCCAGGAGATCCGCGAGTCGCGGGGCCTGGCCTACAGTGCGTCGTCGTACCTCGACACCGGCGATCACCCGCGCGACGCCGCGGGGCTCCTCGGCTTCGTGAGCACCCAGGCCGAGAAGCTGCCCGTCGCGATCGAGACCTTCTTGTCGCTGCTCCGCAGCGGCGACGTCCAGGGCGCGCGGCTCGAGCAGAGCAAGGCCGCGGTCGAGCAGCGCTACCGGGCCAATCGCATCGATCCGCGGGCGGTGTCCGCGTGGGTGGTGTCGTGGGACGACCTCGGCGAGCCCAGCGATCCGCGGCCGTGGCAGCGCGAGCGCATCGCGGCGATGACCGAGGCCGATCTCGAGGTGCTCGCGAAGCGGTTCGGCGCGCTGCCGGTGATCATCGCGGTGGTCGGTGACCGCACGCGCATCGACTTCGAGGCCCTCGGAAAGATCGCGCCGGTCCGCGAGGTGGAGGCGGCGGACCTGTTCTCGTACGGCGAGTTCCCCCCAGGCATCCGCGACGAGCCGCCGCCGGCGGCCGAGGCCGCGCCGTAGGCCCTAACGCCGCTCGCCCTCGGGCACCGCGCCGCGCTCGTCGAGCCAGCCGGCGCGCGCGTCCGGGAACGCGTCGGCGTAGGGCACGTACGGCTTCACGTCGAGGATCGGTGTGCCGTCGAGCAGATCGATCCGCTCGACGTGGATCACCAGGCCCTGCACGCCGAGGATCCGCACCGCCGAGAGGCCGATCGGGTTGGGGCGATGGGGCGCCCGCGTCGCGAACAATCCCCGCTCGAGGGTCTCGCCGGGCGCGAGGACCTTGGCGCGCCACCCGTGGTTGAGGTGCAGCCACGACAGCACCCAGAGGTGGTCGAAGCCGGCGAGATCGTCGAGCGCCGCGGGATCGATGAGCCCCTCGAACAGCTCGATGCGCGCCCGCTCGTCGGGGCGCAGCGCCGGGTCGGCGGCGAGGACGGCCTGGCGCGGAGTGCCGTGGCGCTCGCGGTGCGGCGCCCGGACCACGCCGATCGGGGCGAGCTCGATGCGGCTCGGGAACCCGGCGTCGTCGGTGTACTGCTTGGGCGGAATCGGCCGGGCCATGGCGTCGCGGGATCTACCACGCGGCCGGCCGACGGGATCGGGCACGTGGAGTCGGTACACTGCCGCGCGTGTCCGGGCCGCCGACGTCCGTGGAGCTCGTGGTCGACGCCGCGTCGGCCCGGCTGCGCGTCGACGCGTTCCTGGCCGGACGCCTCCCGTGGCGCTCGCGGCAGTCCCTCGTCGCGCTGCTGCGAGGCGGCGCGGTGCACATCAACGGCGCGCCGGCGAAGAAGGCCCGCCGCCTCGTCCCCGGCGACGTGGTCGCGCTCGCGATCCCTGCGGCGGTGGTCGAGCGAGCACCCGAGCCGATGCCCCCGCCGTTGTCGGTGCTGTTCGAGGACGACGACCTCGTCGTCGTCGACAAGCCGGCACACCTCGCCGTGCACGCCGCGTCGACGTGCATGCGCGACAACCTCCTGCAGCGTCTGCACGACCGCGACCGCGGCGTGCCCGGGGTCGGTCCGGCGGCGGTCGTGCATCGGCTCGATCGCGGCACCACGGGCGTGATCGCGTTCGCGCGCCGCCCCGCGTTGATCCCGTTCTTCATGGGCCAGTTCGAGCGCCGCACCGTCCGCAAGACCTACGTCGCGATTGTCCACGGCGAGCCGGACGACGTCGGCACGGTCGAGCTGCCACTGCTCGCCCCCGCGGGCGCGAGCGTCGTCGTCGACGCGCGCGGCAAGCCCAGTCGCACGACCTGGGAGGTCATCCGTCGAACCGCCGGCGCGGCGATGATCCGGGTCGCGCTGCACACCGGCCGCAAGCACCAGATTCGCGTGCACATGGCCGCGATCGGCCACCCCATCGTCCACGACGACCTGTACGGGCGGGTACACGAGCGGCCCGCGTGGCCGCCGGAGTGCAATCCGCAGCTCCACGCCGCGCGCCTCGAGCTCGACCACACCGACGGGCGACGGCTGGTGTTCGAGGCCCCCACGCCGGCCGCGATGCTCGCCACGTTCGCGACGTTCACCACGTTCGACCTCGGGGGCGTTTCGCTGCGCAGGGGCGCCGGGACATCGGCCCCGATTGCGCCGCGGACGACGACTCGCCTACCATGACACGATGGTGATCCGTCGTCGTCGGTCGGCCGGAGCCCTGGTGCTGACGACGCTCGTCGGCTGTGCGATCGGCGATGGAGCGAGCGGCGGCCTCGGTGGGGTCAGCGTCGCCGAGGGTGGCTCGGCGACGGACGCGACCGACGGCGCGACCGGTGGCGCCACCGATGGCTCTGCGGACTCCGGCCCGGCGAGCTCCGACCCGAGCATGACCGGCCCCGGCGAAGGCCCCGGGCCGGGGACCGGCGACGACGGCCCCGGCGGTGAGGTGTGCAACGGCCTCGACGACGACGGCGACGGCACCGTCGACGATGGCATCCCCGATCTGCAGTGTGGGATCGGGGCGTGCGCGGCCACGGTGGTGGGGTGCGATGGCGGCGTGCCGACGCAGTGCTTCCCCGGCACGCCGACCACCGAGGTCTGCAACGGCATCGACGACAACTGCGACGGCTCGACCGACGAGGGCGTGACGCAGTCGTGCGACAGCGCCTGCGGACCCGGCACGCAGACCTGCGCCGCCGGGAGCTTCGGTGCATGCGACGCGCCGCCGCCCGCGGCCGAGAGCTGCAACGTCGCGGACGACGATTGCAACGGCCAGGTCGACGACGGCGTCGGCGGCTGTCGGGTCGACATCCACCGCTGGTGGCACCCGGTGACCGGCGAGCACTTCTACTCGACCGACGTGAACGAGGGGAACTGCTGCGGTTTTCAGCTCGAGTTCGCGGGCTACTTCGAGCTGTACGCGGCGGCGCAGGCGTCGACCACCGGGTTCTATCGCTGCTATCAGCCCGGCGGATTCCACCACTACACCACCGACGCGAACTGCGAGGGCCTCGCGGTCAACGAGGGGATCATGGGGTACATCGGTACCGCAGATCTTCCGGGCTCCACCGAGCTCTACCGCTCGTACAACCCGGCCAACGGCGATCACTTCTTCACGACCAGCGCCGACGAGCACGCCAACGTCGTCGGCGCCCTCGGGTTCGTCGACGAGGGCGTCGTCGGCTGGGTGTGGTGACGGGCGCGGGCCTGCTAGATCGGCCCGCCGCGCGCCGGCACGCTCTCGCCGACGTCCGACAACCACCGCTCGACCTCCGCGGCGCTGTCCGGCGCCGGCGGCTTGCCGGTCTTGAACGCATCGCGCGCCTTTGCGGCCAGCTCGCGTGCGCGCGGCCGGTCGTCGAGGGCGTGCAGCGCCCGCGCCAGCGCGAACTGGGTCTGCGCGAGCAGCTGCGGATCGAGGCCCCGACCGCCGCGGAGCTTGAGCGCCCGCTCGAGCCGCTCGACCGCCTCGTTCGCCCGGCCCTGCAGCAGATCGATCTGCCCGAGGCTCGTCAGCGCGAACGCGACGTCGGGGTGGTCCTTCCCGCGCGTGCGCTCCCACAGCGACAGGGCGCGGTCGTACTCGGTGCGGGCCTCGTCGAGTCGACCCGCACGCTCCAGCGCGTGGCCGAGCTCGAACAGGCTCTGCGCCACCTTGGCGTGGTCGCCCCAGGTCTCGCGCGTGATGCCGTGGGCGCGCTGCAGTTGCGCGATCGCAGCCGCGAAATCCTTCGCCGAGAGCTCGAGCTGCGCGAGCTGTCGACACAGGGGCAGCAGCCGCGGGGCCTTGGGGCCGAGCGCGCCCTCGACGAGGGTCATCGCAGCGCCGAGCGTGGCGCGAGCATCGTCGGGCCGCCCTTGGGCCGCCTGGACCCGCGCGAAGCCGGAGAGCGCCAGGGCGTGGTCGGGGTGCGCGTCGCCGAACACGGCGACGAACGTCTCCGCGGCGCGCTCGTACTCGGCCTGGGCGTCGGCGTTGCGCCCCTCGGCGAGGGAGACGTCGCCCAGGGCGCGGTGCACCGCCGCGATCCACCACGTGCTGCCCGGCTCGCGCTCGAGCAGCTCGAGCGCCTGCTCGAGCGACTCGCGGGCGCGGGCGTACTCGCCGGTGCTCGCGAGGACGATGCCGACGTCGTGGCGGAGCTGGGCCTCGGCGCGGCCGGCCAGGCCGATGCGCTTGAGCGCGGCCTCGGCGTGACGACCCCACGACAGGCCCTCGTCGGGCTTGCGCAGGCCCCGACCGACCACGGCGACCAGCGCCTCGGCGGCGGCGGCCGCGATGACGTCGTGCTTGACGCTCGCGCTCTGCCAGCTCGCCTCGGAGAGGTTGTTCTCCGCGGCCTCGGTGTCCTCGGCCGCGGCCTGCGACTCGCCGAGGCGATATCGGGCCTCGGCGACGATCGGCTGGTAGGTCTCGCCGCCGGGCGTCACGACGGTCTGCGCGCGCGCGTACGCGGCCTGCGCGACCGCCAGGGAGTCGCGCACCAGGCCCGTGGCCGCGAGCACCTTGGCCTGCACGAGGTCGGTGCGCACCGCCGCGACCGCGGCCGCCGTCGCGGGATCCTGCGGCGGCTCGACCTCCGCGTTGAGCGTCTCGGTGTCCGCACACTGCTGCAGCGGCTGCAGCTCGCCGACCGCGAAGCCGGCGTTGGTGGCGACGATCACGTCGGCCTTCGCGAACACGCCGGTGAGCGCCTCGAGCTCACCGAGCCGATCGTCCAGGCACGTGTTGCGTCGCTCGAGCAGGCGCGTCGATTGCTCCCCGCGGACGTGCGTCGCCTCGCAGGCCTCGTCGTGCATCTGCACCCACGCGGCGCCGTAGGCATCGAGCGTGGTCGCGACGTACTCGACGGTCGCCGCCCCGAACTCGGCCCCGGGTGCCGAGAGACCGTCGGTCACCTCGGTGCGGCGCGCGGCGTTCCACACCCGCTCGAGCCGCTCCTGCGAGCCCTGGCACGGCGGACGGTTCTTGATCATGTAGACGGCGGTCAGCGTGCCCACCATCGCGGTGCCCAGGCCCGCGGTCGTGAGGATCTTGCGGCGGAGGATCCGTGGATCCTTGCCGAGCTCGCCGAGCAGCTCGTCCATCGAGGCGAAGCGCGCCTCGGGGGCGGCTGCGAGCCCGCGCAGCAGCACGCGGCGCACCCAGCCCGGCACGCTGCTGCCCGAGCTCGGCTCGCGGATCTTGCCGGCGAGCTTCTGCTGCATCAGCGTCACCGAATCATCGCCGTCGAACGGTCGCTCGCCGTAGAGGGCCTGGTACAGCGAGGTGCAGAAGCTGAACTGGTCGCTGCGCGCATCGGTGGGCTTGCCCGCGTGCTGCTCCGGGGCCATGTACGCCGGCGTGCCCATGATCGATCCGGTCTGCGTCAGCAGCGGCTCGTAGAGCTCCTCGTCGCTGCGCCCCTCGTGCCCGGGCTCGTCGCCGTCGAGGTCCAGATCGCCGGTGTCGGATTGCTCGCCGTGGACGGGGCGCGCCAACCCGAAGTCCATCACCCGGACCCGCCCGTCGCGCCCGATGAGCACGTTGTCGGGCTTGAAGTCGCGGTGGACCAGGTTGGCGGCGTGGGCCGCCGCGAGCCCACGACCGGCGGGGATGAACACCGCGAGGATCTCGTCCCAGCGCCGCGGCGTCTCGGCGAGCCAGCCCTTGATCGTCGCGCCCTCGATCAGCTCCATCGCCACGAACACGCGCTCGCCGATCGTTCCGACGTCGTAGACCGTGATGACGTTGGGATGCGCGAGCTTGGCGAGGGCCTGGGCCTCCTGCAGGAGCCGCGAGCGCGCCCGCTTGCGCTCGCTCTGGTTGGGGCGCAGGAGCTTCAGCGCGACCTTGCGGTTGAGCTCGGGGTCGTAGGCCGAGAACACCAGGCCCATGCCACCCGAGCCGATCTCCTCGAGCACGACGTAGCGGCCGAGGCGGGTGCCGGGGGTGAGGCCATGGTCCACCGCGGTGGACTCACGGCGCTGGCCCTCGATGATCGTGTCGGCCTCGGCGTTCTGGCCCCGTTGGGTCTGCTCGCCACTGACGTTGCCCGACGACATGCGCTCCGCAGGGCGAGGATACCATGGTGGGCCGGGCCGCCACCGCCGCGGGGCGGCCGTCGCCGTCGCCACCCGTCGGCGGGCCGGGTAGGCTGGTGCCCACGATGTCCGAGAGCGCCCCGGCCCTCGCCGCGGCCGGCCGGTCCGACCGCGCCGGAGCCGGTGCGCGCGCGCCCACGCTCGTGGTGTTGCCCGACGGTGACGCGCGCGTGCCCGCGACCACCGAGCTGCTCGGTGCGACCGCGTCGGCGCGCCTCGTCGCGTCGGCGCGACGGGTCGGCTTCGACCGCGTGGTGTTCGCCCCGGGGACGCTCGCGGTGGGCCTCGCGTCGCCCAGCGAGCACGGCGACGACGGTGTCGAGGGCCGCGAGGCGGCGACCGGTGATCGCGTCGACGGCCCCGCGCTCGTGGCCTACGACACCGCGACGATCCGCGCCGGGCTGCTCGAGCTGATGGTCGCGCACCCGCTCGAGGACGGCGAGCGCTACACCCTGTACGACGGCCTCGGGCGCCCGGTGGCGACCTTCTTCGGCCACCTCGAGCACGTGCCGGCGATCCTGCCGATCTGCGAGGAGCTGCCGTACCCGGAGGGGATCGGCCCGGCCGACGTCGCGCGCGTCATCGATCGCGAGGATCTCCGCGGGGCGCTGAACCTCGTCGTCGACAGCGAGGGCGTGTTCCCGTCGACGCCGTCGGTGTGGCGGCGTTGGATCGGCATCCCGACGCTGCGCGTGATGGCGGCGCACCGGGCCCCGACCGCGCAGCTCGAGCTGCTCGCCCTCGTGCTCGTCGCCGCGAGCCTGCCGCTGTCGCTCGTCGGCGCGGGGGCGTGGTGCCTGCTCGCGGCCGTGTCTCTGCTGCTCGGCGTGCACACGAGCAAGCTCATCAAGTCGGTGCGGGTGCTGCGGGGTCACCTCGGCCGTGAGGTCGGTGACGTCGCGGGCGAGCGGCTCGCCCGGGCCGCACGTCCGCTGGGTCACGCGGCGATGAGCGGCGGGCTCACCTACGGCCTGCTCGCGGCCGATCGCGCCGACATCGCCGGGCTCGTGCTCCTCGCCGCGGGCGCCGGCGCGACCGTGCTGGCGCTGGTGCAGGCGCGGTATCTGTTGCGCGGCCGCGAGGCCCCGGTGTTCGCGCTGCCCGACGCGCACGCGGTCGCGGCACGTCTCGGTGTGCGTCTGCCCCCGCTCGTCGAGGGCGCACCGCTGTTCGAGCTCGCGATCGTGTTCGCGGCGATCCCGGGTCACCCCGTGGCACCATGGGCGATCCTGCTCGGCGGTGCGGCGGCGCGACTGTGGCGCTGGTACGCGGGGCCGCTCGGCGCCGCGGGCGACTGATCCACGGCGACGATTTCTTCTGATCATTCTCGGGGTTTGCAGCCGCACCGCGGCTCGGACTGCAGCGAAGGATCGGTGAGGGATCGACGAAGGATCGGCGCAGGATCAGCGCCGGATCAGCGCCGGATCAGCGCCGGATCGGTGCGGCCTCGCCGATGTGGTGGCCCGACTTCGGGAGGGGCGCTGGGTTTGACCCCCCCTTGGGCCGATGCTAGGTTTCGAGCGCGTCGGCAGGCCCCTGTGGCGAAATTCTCCCGGCCGAGATCCGGCCGCATCGACCCTCCCGAGACGCACCTGACCACCATGGCACGCAAGATCCCGCTGCTCCCGCTCCGCGAACTCATCGTGTTCCCCCACGAGGTCGTTCCGCTCTTCGTGGGCCGAGAGAAGTCCATCGCCGCGCTCGAGGAGGCGATGGCGGACGACCGGCACATCCTGCTGTGCGCCCAGAAGAAGGCCAAGGTCAACGACCCCAAGCCCGAGGGCATCCACACCGTCGGAACCATCGGCACGATCATCCAGCTGCTGCGCCTGCCCGATGGCACCGTGAAGGTGCTGGTCGAGGGCAAGAGCCGCGCCCGCATCGAGCGCTACCTCGACGCGACCAAGTGCTTCATGGTCGAGGCCGAGCCCATCGAGGTCGGCGACGGCGAGGAGGACCCCGAGTTCGCCGCGCTCGTTCGCTCGGTGCAGTCGACGTTCGAGAACTACGTGAAGCTCAACAAGCGTGTGCCGCCGGAGCTCGCGGTCAGCGTGCAGGGCATCGAGAGCCCCTCGCGGCTCGCCGATACCATCGCCGCGCACGTCAACTTCAAGCTCACCGCGAAGCAGGAGCTGCTCGAGACCGAGTCCGTCCGTGCCCGCCTGGAGAAGCTCTTCGAGCTGATGCAGAACGAGATCGAGATTCTCCAGGTGGAGAAGAAGATCCGGACCCGCGTCAAGAAGCAGATGGAGAAGAACCAGAAGGAGTACTACCTCAACGAGCAGATGCAGGCGATCCAGAAGGAACTCGGCAGCCAGGACGAGTTCAAGAACGAGATCGCCGAGCTCGAGGAGCGGATCCGTCGCAAGAAGATGAGCAAGGAGGCCGTCGAGCGGCTCAAGAAGGAGCTCAAGAAGCTCAAGATGATGAGCCCGATGAGCGCCGAGGCGACCGTGGTGCGCAACTACATCGATGTGGTGCTCGCGCTGCCATGGTTCGATCGCACCGAGGACAAGCTCGATGTCGAAGAGGCCGAGCGCATCCTCGACGAGGACCACTACGGCCTCGAGAAGCCCAAACAGCGCATCATCGAGTACCTCGCGGTCCAGAAGCTGGTGAAGAAGATCCGCGGCCCGATCCTCTGCCTGGTCGGCCCGCCGGGTGTCGGCAAGACCTCGCTGGCCAAGAGCGTGGCGCGGGCCACCGGCCGCAAGTTCGTGCGCATGAGCCTCGGCGGCGTGCGCGACGAGGCCGAGATCCGCGGCCATCGGCGCACGTACATCGGCGCGATGCCGGGCAAGATCATCCACGGGATCCGCAAGTCGGGCTCGTCCAATCCGGTGTTCCTGCTCGACGAGATCGACAAGATGTCGATGGACTTCCGCGGTGATCCGTCGGCGGCGATGCTCGAGGTCCTCGACCCGGAGCAGAACTTCGCCTTCGTCGATCACTTCCTCGACCTCGACTACGACCTGTCCGAGGTGCTGTTCCTGTGCACGGCGAACTCGCTGCACAGCATCCCGATCCCCCTGCGCGACCGCATGGAGATCATCGAACTCACCGGGTACACGGACGAAGACAAGCTCAAGATCGCCAAGCAGTACCTCATCCCCAAGCAGACCGAGCAGAACGGTCTCGAGGGCGTCGACATCCAGTTCGGCGATCAGGCGGTGAAGGAGCTGATCCATCACTACACCAAGGAGGCCGGCGTGCGCTCGCTCGAGCGCGAGACGGCCGCGGTGCTGCGGAAGATCGCCCGCGAGCACGTCAAGGCTCCCACCAAGGGCCAGTCGTTCAAGGTCGACGGCAAGTACGTCCAGAAGCTCCTCGGGCCCCGCAAGTACCGGTTCAACCGCGCCGAGGAGACGGACGCGATCGGCATGGTCAACGGCCTGGCCTACACCACCTTCGGCGGCGACCTGCTGCCGGTGGAGACGACGATCACCAGCGGCAAGGGCCGCGTGACGCTCACCGGCCAGCTCGGCGACGTGATCAAGGAATCGGCCCACGCCGCGGTCACGTACGTCCGGGCGCGCAGCCTGGTGCTCGGTTTGGATCCGGACTTCCACGAGTTCGTCGACTTCCACATCCACTTCCCCGAGGGCGCCGTGCCCAAGGACGGCCCGTCTGCGGGCGTGACGATCGCGACCTGCCTGGTGTCGGCGCTGCTCCGCGCGCCGGTGCGAAAGGACGTCGCGATGACCGGCGAGATCAACCTCCGCGGTAAGGTGCTACCGATCGGCGGGCTGAAGGAGAAGGTGCTCGCGGCCTACCGCGCCGAGATCACGACGGTCATCTGCCCGCGCGAGAACGAGAAGGACCTGCACGACATCCCGAAGAACGTGCTCAAGGCGATCGAGTTCAAGTTCGCCGACACGATCGACGACGTGCTGCGCTGGGCCATCGCGCCCCTGGCCGAGGATCACCCGAACGCCGCGCTGCGGGCGTTCCTCGGCGGCACGGCGCCGACCGAGGCGGACGACTGGCGTTCGTCGCGGCAGTGGGTGCGTGACCGCGACCTGCGGGAGCGCGCCGAGCGGGCCCGCGAGAACGAGCCGGTGCATTAGCCTTTTCCCCCCGCGGGCGGCTTGGGCGAAACGGTACGCGCTGCGCGCGGATTGCCCCCCGCAAGCGGGGGGCGATTGCCTTTTCCCCCCGCGGGCGGCTGGAGCGAAACGGTACGCGCTGCGCGCGGATTGCCCCCCGCAAGCGGGGGGCGTCTGTCGTGGCGTGACCGGAGGATGTCGGGCCCGAACGGGCGACGGACCCTCAAGGTAGCGCGAGCTTGCGCTCGAGCCCCAAGGGGGCGAGTTCCGCGGCCGCGAGGTCGGCGTCGCTCTGACCCGCGTGGGTCTCCTTCACCGCGGTCTTCATGTCGGCCAGCGTGATCTCGGTGAACCCCGCGTCCGCGAGCTCGTCCCGCAATCCGCCGTCGAGCAGCGCCTTGGCCTTCGCGGCGTCGAGCGTCGCGCCGCCGATCCGGATGCGCTCGTGGGCCGCCCCGCGCAGCGTCACGAGCACGGCGATGCCCTGCTCGCGCAGGCGCTTGGGGAGCGTCTCGGCGAGGCGCTCGCGATCCTCGACGCGGTTGCGACGGATGGTGAAGGTGCGCGCCCAGACGATCTTCCGGCGACACCCCTCGAGCTTCCCGGCGGCCTTCTCGACGCGGCTGCGCGGGACGCCATCGAGGGCGCCCGCGAGCTCGCGCGCGGCCGCGGCGACCTGCTTGGCGTCGATGCACTTGTCCGCGTCGTGGGAGACCTCGTCGACGAAGCGCAGGGCCTCGCGGCCAACGAGCGTCGGCGGGCCCAATGGCACGGGCGTGGCGGCCTTGGGCGTCGCCTCCACGGGCGGCGCCGCCTCGACCGGTAGCGCAGCCTCGACAGGCGCCGGTGGGGCCGCGGATGGCGTGGCCTCGACCACCGCGGGCTCGACGGGCGCGGGCTCGACGGGCGCGGGCTCGACGGGCGCGGGCTCGACCGGCGCGGTGACGCCGGGCAGCACGGCCGGCTCGACCTTCGTCGCGCGCGCGGCCGCTTCGGCGGCGGCGCCCTTGGGGTCCTCGTCCGGATCGATGGGCACCTTCGCCTCGATCAGGATCGCTGGCCCCGTCGGCGCCGGCGGTGGTGCGGGTGGCGGGGTGAGCACGCGGATGGCCGTACTCGCGACGGCGCACCCGAGGTAGCCGAACAGGCCGAGGCTCATCACGCGTCCCGATCCGCGGGCCGGCTGGCGCATGAGCACGGCGACCAGCCACCAGAGCAACGCGAAGCCACAGACCACGAGGCACGCGAGCATCCCCGTGCCCCAGGGGTCGGCGGTTGGATCGAATCTCGCGACGAGCGGCATCATGCGGCGGGCACTCGGGTCGGGCGGGCGCGCGCGGTCAGCCCTGGCAGTACTCGTTGACGCCCTTGACGATCGATTCCTCGAGCGTGACGACCTTCTCGGCCTCGCCCGCGGCGCGGTCGAGGGCCTCGCGATCGTTCGTCTTCGCCGCGGCTGCCATGCTCTGGTTCACCCGATCGGCCTCGGCGAGCAGGTCGAGGTACTGCTTGGCGAAGCCCGCGACGGAGCTGTCGGAGAACTGCAGGGCCGCGATGTCGGACTCCGCGGCCTTGATCGACTTGGTGAAGTCGTCGGCGACCGCGGGGTTGCTCTGGATCTCGCCCAGCTTCTCGATCGCCGCCGAGAGCTCGGCCGTGTGGGCCTTCACCGCGTCGATCAGGCGGTTGCACTCGTTCACCTTCGCGTTGCAGCCGGCCAGACCGCCGGCGGCCAGCATCACCGCGACACACCAGGACAGGGGCCCCGTCGCGGCGCGTGGCGGGTGGGGTCGGGATCGGGCGGGGTTGGGGACGGGGGCGAACATGGGCGTGGCGTCGCCGGGCAAGCCTACGGTGGGCGCATCGGGTTGTCACCCCAGGGCCGCGCTGCGATACTCGCGCGCCAATGTCCTCACTCCTGGCGATTTCTCGGTCTCGCAGCGCGAGGGTGTTGGCGATCGCGTCGGTCCTGTCGGCGTGCAACCTCAACAAGCTCACCGCGAACGCGACGAGCGGGATGCTCGAGTTCGGTGCCGTCGCGATGGATCGCGAGAGCGACCTCGAATTCGCCCGCGGGGCGTTCCCGGCCAGCCTCAAGACCCTCGAGACCTTCCTGATCTCGTCGCCCGAGAACGAGTCCCTGCTGCTGTTGCTCGCGCGCGGCTACAACTCGTACGCGTTCGCGATCGTCGAGGGCGACCTCGAGGTGGCCCGCATGCGCAGCACCTCCGAGGAGGTCGACGCGCTCACGCGGCGGGCGAAGATCCACTACCAGCGCGGTCGCGAGTACGGGTTCCGGCTGCTCGATCGGCCCGCGCTGCGCAAGGCCGCGGAGGCCGGTGACCTGGCGAAGCTCGACGCCGAGCTGGCCGGCCTGAAGAAGAAGCACGTGCCCGGGTTGTTCTGGGCGACCTACGGCTGGTTGTCCACGATCAACCTGTCGAAGGACGACACCCGCGCGCTGCTCGGTCTCGGCGCCGTGGAGCGCATGCTGGCCCGCATCCTCGCGCTCGATCCCGACTACAACGCGGGCTCGCCGATGCTGATGCAGGCGGTCTACCTCGCCTCGCGTCCGGTGGTGTTCGGCGGCAAGCCGGCCGAGTCCAAGGCGATGTTCGAGCAGGCGATGGCGAAGTGGGGCGATCGCAATCTGCTGGTGCCGTTCCTGTATGCGCGCTTCTACGGGGTCCAGGTCCAGGACCTGGCCCTGTTCGACAAGCTGCTGCACACGGTGGTGACCGCGGATGTCGTGGCGCACCCGGATCTGCGCCTCAACAACGAGGTGGCCCGCACCCGCGCGCGCTTCTGGCAGGCCAATCGCAGCCGCCTGATCCTGCCGCAGGACCCCGCGGATGCGCCCGCGGACGCGCCGGCGAAGGCCGACGCGGCGAGCACGGCTGCGCCCGCGGCCGCGAAGTAGGGCGCCCCCTTCATTGCGCTAGCGTTCGTGCGGTATCCATGGGGCGCCATGTCCCGCCCTCGAGTCACCCGCGCCACCCGACGTCGCTTCATTCGCACCGCCGCCGCCGCGTCGGCCGCGACGGTGCTCGGTGCACCGTACATCGCCCGCGGCGCGACCAAGCAGCTCCGCATCGCGACGTTGGCCCCCGACGGCTCGAGCTGGCACAAGGCCTTCGAGGAGACCTCGCGCGAGGTCTACGCCCGCACCAACAAGGAGCTCGAGCTGCTGGTCTTCGCCGGCGGTACGATGGGCGACGAGCCGGCGATGGTCCGCAAGATGCGGCACGGCCAGCTGGATGGCGCTGCGATCACTAGCGTCGGCCTCGGCGAGATCGACAAGCAGCTGCTGATGCTGCAGCTGCCGCTGCTGTTCAAGGACGAGAAGCAGCTCGACCACGTCCGCGAGAAGATGAGCAGCACCTTCGAGGGGATGCTCGAGAAGGCCGGCTTCAAGCTCGGCGCGTGGGGCGACGTCGGCTTCATCTACCTGTTCTCGAACACGGCGATCAAGACGCCGGACGACATCAAGTCGACCAAGATGTGGGTCTGGGATTCCGACCCGGTCTCGAAGGCGGTCATGGCGGTCGCCGGGGTCAACGCGGTCGAGCTGGGCGTGCCCGACGTGCTCCCGGGCCTGCAGACGGGCCTCATCGACGCGTTCACGAACTCGCCGTACGGCGCGATCGCCCTGCAGTGGTACAGCAAGGCGGCGTTCGTCACGAACCTCAAGCTGTCGGTCGGCATCGGCGGCTCGGTGCTCACGCAGAAGGCCTGGAACAGCCTCGATCCCGCGCACCAGCAGGTGATCACGGACGTCACCCAGGAGAAGTACGGCGAGCTGGTCAACCGCATCCGCAAGGACAACAAGAAGGCGATCAAGAGCCTCAAGGAGGCCGGGCTCACCGTGGTCGAGCCCGACGACTTCATGAAGTGGGCGTCGATCGCCGTCCAGGCCCGCGACAAGCTGGTCAAGGACGGGGTCCTCGACGGCGCGCTGGTGAAGACGATGCTCGGTCACCTCGAGTCCGCGCCCGACTGACGGGCCGCTTCCGCCCGGCTATGCCCACGCCGGGATCTTGGGGTATCTAGGATCGGATGAAGGTCCTGCGGGCGTTCGAGGCGTGGGTCGTGCGGGCCGAGGCGGCCGTCGCCGTGTCGCTGGTCCTCATGATGCTCGCGCTCGCGGGCTACAACGTCGTGTACCGCAACGTGCTCGTGCCGCTGCAGAAGCACTGGGCGCACAGCGGCCCGCCGCCCGCCGAGCCCGCGGCGGTCGTGGCCGCGACGAAGCCGGCGACGCCGGACGGCCCTACGCCTGCGCCCGCCGGCGCCGCGGAGGGCTTCGGCGGCGACTGGGGCGAGGGCGGTGACGACGACGGGCCCACGCCCGCACCCGACGCCGAGCCGGGCGCCGCGGAGGGGTTCGCCGGGGACTGGGGCGAGGGCGGCGACGACGAGCCGGTCGCGAAGCCGGAGGCGAAGGCCGCCGCGCCGACGAAGCCCGAGCCCGGCGCCGCGGAGGGCTTCGGCGGCGACTGGGGCGAGGGCGACGGCGGCGAGGTCCCCGACGACGAGGCCGCTGCCGACGTGAAGGCCGACGGCGATGCGCCAACGAAGGCGGCCGCCGACGACGGGGACGACGAGGCCTTCACCAAGCTCGCGCGCATCGACACCGCGCGGGCGAAGGACGCGGGCGAGGTGCCCAAGGGCGGACCCCCGCCGGAGGGATCGTTCGCCGCGCGGATGGTCTCGCTCATCGACGGGCTCAAGCTCGCGTGGATCGACGTGGTGCTGCGACAGCTCGTGATCCTCGTGAGCTTCTTCGGCGCGATGATGGCGACGCAGCGCGGCAAGCACATCAACGTCGACGTGTTCAGCAAGCTCATCGGGCCCCGGGGCCAGCGGTGGCTGGCCGTGGTGACGAACCTGCTCGCCGCGTCGGTATGTGCCGTGTTCGCGCGGGCCGGCGCGGGCCTGGTCGCCATCAGCCGGGAGCACCCCCACGCCCTGGTCTCGTGGGCCGACGAGTGGGTCTTCCAGCTGATGTTCCCGTTCGGCTTCGGCCTGCTCGCGTTCCACTTCGGCGTGCAGGTCCTCGGTTCCCTCGCGGGCGAGGCCGGGCCCACATCCGAAGCTACTGCAGGCGCAGGGCAGGGAGGTGCCGCATGAGCGCGCTCATCGTCCTGGGTCTCATCGTGCTGGCCGTCCTCGGAGCGCCGCTGTTCTCGGTGCTCGGCGGCATGGGGATCCACAACTTCAGCAGCTCGGGCACCGACCTCGTGGTGCTCTCCGAGGAGCACTACAAGCTCGCGACGAACCCTCACCTCGTCACGATTCCGCTGTTCACCCTCGCCGGGTTCCTGATGGCGGAATCCCGTGCGGCGGATCGGCTCGTGCGGGTGAGTCGCGCGTTGCTCGGCTGGCTGCCGGGTGGCCTCGGCATCGTCGTCATCGCGTCGTGTGCGTTCTTCACCACGTTCACCGGCGCCTCGGGGGTCACAATCATCGCGTTGGGTGGCCTGCTGCACCCGATCCTGATCAAGGAGCGCTACCCCGAGAAGTTCAGCCTCGGGCTCATCACCTCGAGCGGCTCGATCGGCCTGCTCTTCCCGCCCTCGCTGCCGATCATCCTCTACGGCATCGTCGCCGGCACGAGCATCGACGACCTGTTCGTCGCCGGCATCGCGCCCGGGCTGCTGTTCCTCCTGGTGCTCGGCGTGTTCTGCCTCTGGGTGGGTCGCAAGCACGCGGTCGAGAACACGCCGTTCGACCTCGGTGAGGCGCGCCGCGCGATCTGGTCCGCGAAGTGGGAGCTGATGGTCCCGGTCGTGGTGCTGATCGGGATCTACGGCGTCCCCGGCCTGACGACCGGCCTGGTCACGATCGGTGAGGCCTCGGCGATCTGCGCGATCTACCTGCTGGTCATCGAGGTGTTCGTCTACCGCGACATCACCCTGCTGACGCCGGTGCCCGGCAAGCCCAGCCTCGCGAAGGTCATCCGCGAGTCGCTGGTGATGGTCGGCGCCATCATGCTGATCCTCGGGGTCGCGATGGGGTTGACGAACTACCTCATCCAAGAGCGCGTGCCGATGATCCTGCTCGACGCGATCCGCGGCTACATCGAGGATCGGTTCACGTTCCTCGTCGTGCTGACGATCTTCTTGCTGATCGTCGGCTGCTTGATGGACATCTTCTCCGCCATCATCGTGGTGGTGCCGCTCATCATCCCGATCTCGGCGGAGTACGGGATCCACCCCGTGCACCTCGGCATCATCTTCCTGGCCAACCTCGAGATCGGCTACTTGACGCCGCCGGTGGGCATGAACCTGTTCATCTCGTCGCTGGCGTTCGGAAGGCCGGTCGTACAGCTGTACCGGATGACGCTGCCGTTCCTGCTGCTGATGCTCGCCGCGCTGCTCGTGATCACGTTCAACGAGGATCTGTCGCTGGCCGCAGTGCGGTGGCTGCGGCCCGATTCGCCGTAGGCGCCGGCGGGCCGCAGCCGATGCTCATTTCAGCGTCCAACAGCCGAGGTTGGCGTTGGCGTTCGCAGGCACCCCGCCGTTCGAGGTCCCGACGCGGTAGTAGACCAGGTAGCTGCCCGGGGTCAGCGTCTGGGCGTACGCCCCGTCGTAGGTGCTGCCGAGGTAGATCTGATCCTGGGTCTGGGCATCGACGAGGTAGAGGCTCCCGACGTCGAGCGTGTCCATCGGCGCCGCAGCGCCGTTGATGGTCACCGCGCCGGCCAGGGAGAGCGCGGGCACGTCGATCGGCAGGTCGAGGGGCACGCCTTCGTCGATCATCACGTCGCCGATCACCGCGCCGGTGTTCACCGGCAGGGGCGCGCCGGCGGTCTCGGCGACGTAGACGACCTCGTACTCGCCGGGGACCACCGGCGCGGAGAACTGACCGGCGCGCGTGTTGCCGAGCAGCACCGAGTCACCCGTCACCATGTCGCGCAGGAACAGGTGGCCGTCCTGGTAGTCGGAGTCGGGGGGCGTCTGGCCGGCGAGCAGGATCGTCCCGGTGACCGCCACGCGGCCGATGTCGATGTCGGTCGATCCGCCGTCGCCGGTGACGAGCTCACGGATGCGCGCGTTGGTGTTGCGCGGCGCGGACTCGCGGCTCGTGTCCTGCACGTAGTAGACGTCGTACGCGCCGACCATCACGCGACGCGAGTACGTCCCCGCAGAGGTCATCCCGAGCAGCACCTCGTCGCCGTTGGCGTGGCGCAGCAGGACGTAGCCGTCGTCGGTGGGATCGGCGGGCGCGGGCTCGCCGTTGAACATGAGCGCGCCCTCGAGCCGCACGGTCGCGATGTCGATGTCCTTGACGGTAGCGCCGACTTCGGCGGCGATCGTCGTCACGACGGCGCGCTGGTTCGCGGGGGCGATCTCCGCCCCGATGACCGCCTCGTACACGACGTCGTAGGTCCCGGGGAGCACGCGGACGTCATAGCCACCCGCACGGGTCTCACCGAGGTTGATCTCGTCGTCGATGCCCCGCAACGTGACGCGGCCGTACTCGGTCGGGACGTCGGGGGCATCGAGTCCGTCGAAGCTGAACGCACCCGAGAGCCGGACGGTGGGGATGTCGACGTCGAACGTCGTATCCGTCTTGCCGACCGTGACGGCTCCGAACGCACCGCGGTGGTTCGCCGGGGCGATCTCCGCCCCGAGGATTCCCTCGTACACCAGCGTGTAGTCGCCCGGGGTGACGAGCACCGAGTAGCTCCCGGTGTTGGTGGTCCCGAGGAGGATCTGATCGCCGGTGTCGGCATTGCGCAGCCACACCCGGCCGTTCTCCGTCGGGGTCTTCGGCGCGGGGGCACCGTCGAAGGAGAAGGTGCCCGAGAGCGTGACCACCGGGATGTCGAGCGTCGCGTCGACCCCCTCGACCACGTCCAGCCAGCCGATGCGTGCGTTGGCGTTGGCGGGGACCACGGCGGAGCCGAACTTGCGCGAGAAGAAGACGTCGTATCGGCCGGCGAGGACGCTCGCTTCGAGTTCCGGCGTCCGCGTGTCGCCGAGGAGGACGATGTCGCCGGTGTCACGATGGCGCAAGCTGATCTCGCCATACTCGAGGGCGCTCGCCGGAGGCGTCGCGCCATTGACGGTGACGCGGATCTTGGCGCGCGACATCGCGAGGTCGATGACGGCGGGGGCCTCGACGCAGGCCACGCAGGTGGCACCGTTGTTCGCGTACCCCTCGACGCACTCGCACTGCGGGGCGCCGTCCTCGGTGAAGACACACTCGCCGCCGATGCCACAGTCGAGATCGCAGAAGTCGCCGTCGCTCTCGCTGGCGCTCTCGGCCGCGGTCGCGCCCCCGGTGGTGTCGCCCATGGCCGGGCCGCCGCTGGACTCGTCCGCGCCGTCGCCCGTCACGCCGGCGCTCGACTCGGGGTCGAAGTCGGAGGTGCTCCCGTCGCCGGAGGCTGGGCCGTCCGCGGCCGCGTCCGAGGTGCTGCAACCCGCGAGGGCGCCCACAGCCACGATCAATCCACCCAGCGCGCGCATTCTACAAAGCCACATAACCTGGCCATCGTAGCACAGGTTTTTTCCGCGGTGCTGGGAAGTCGCTCGAGGGGGCGCGAGAATTTCTCGGTCGGGTGTGGTCGCTGCGCGTGCATGACACGAGTGTCATGCCGCGCGGCGGTGTTCCGCACGCGGCGGTTCACGGATCGCTGAGGAGCACGGAGACGCCACCGGGTGTCGAGGTGCTCGCGATTGCGAGGTCGCCCAGGCCGTCACCGTTGAAGTCGGCGATCGCGAGCGCGCCGGGTTGGGGCTGGGTCGCGACCCACTGCGCCGAGACGAACGCCCCCGCATCCCCCTGCAGGAGCACCGCCACCGCGTTCGCGCTCTCCAGGGAGACGGCGAGGTCCGGGCGCCCGTCGTTGTCGATGTCGCCGGCGACGACGTCGCGGGGCTGGGGACCGGCGACGTAGGTGGTCGCGGCGCCGAGGCCCGTCGGGCCGCCGAACGAGATCGAGGCGGAGTTCCCGCTCCCGTCGGCGCTCGCGAGGTCGTCGGTCCCGTCGCCGTCGAGGTCGAGCACCGCCACCGCGCGCGGCCCCGCGCCGACCAGGACGCTGTCGACGATGTCGAAGCTCCCGTCGGCGAACAGCAGCACGGCGACCGAGGTCCCGCCGAGGTTGGGGATGACGACGTCGGGCGCCGCGCTGCCACCGAATCCACCCACCGCGAGGTCGCTGGGGCTGCCACCGACGTCGAGCACGAGCGCCGTCCCGAAGCTGCCGTCCTCGCCCTGCAGCCACAGATGCAGGCGCGCCGCGGTCTCGTCGACGGCCACGATGTCGCGACGGCCGTCGCCATCGAAGTCCGCGACCGCGACCGAGCTCGGTGATGCCTGCGGATCGACCGCGAGGTCGTCGTAGGCGAGGAATTCGCCGCCCACGTTGGTCGCGACCGAGATCCGGCCGTCGGTGCCGTGGGCCGCGACGATCTCCGGTGCGTCATCGCCGTCGAGATCGCCGCCGGCGAGCGCCACCACGGCGCCGCTGGGCACCTCGCTCAGCGAACCGAAGCTGCCGGTGCCGTTGCCGGCGAGCACCGTGATCCCGACGTCGTCGCCGACGACGAGGTCGATCCCGCTCCCGTCACCGTCGCCGATCTCGAGGGCGAGGAGGGCCGCGACTGGTGTCCCCACGAGCACGTCCGCGGGCGGGGCGAAGCACAGATCGCCGGCGTCGCCCAGACCATCGCCGCACTGCAGGCCGCCGTCGGTCGTCTCGCCGGTGTCGGTCGTGGGCGTGCTGTCGCTGCCCGGGCCCACGGTGCCCACGTCGGTGCCGTCCGAGGTTCCCGTCGCGACCGTCGCGCTGCCGGCGGAGCTCGACGATGACCCGCTGCCCGCGGTTCCGCTGGTCGAGGTATCCGCGGTCGGGTTGCCCTCGCCATCGTCCTTGCACGCACCGAACAGGACGCCGAGCGAGCACAGTGCCACCGCAGGAGCGCCGTTGCGCGCCCACAACCTACGACATCGACCAGCAAGACCAAGCATGAGTGCCGCGCATCGTAGCATGATCGATGCGCTCGCCCAAGTTGGCATGGCACCCGAAGCCACGCTAGGCTCGCGGAACTCGTGGCTTCGACCTTGTCGTGTGAACTCATGAAGACGATGTGCTTGGGCGTCGTGATCGCCGTCACCATCGTCGCTCCTGTGGCGTGCTTCGTCGGCGACGCTGCGTCCGGGTTGCCGTGCAACGCGGATCGTGACTGCGGTCTCGACGACCGCTGTGGCCCTGACCCGATTTGGTGGACACCCAAGAAGAGGGGACAATGCCAAGGAGAGTCGAGGTCGAGGTGCCCAAACCCAAGAAGCGGAAGCGCCGGTCGTTCACGGCGGAGTACAAGG
>JBIJCC010000140.1:0-24552 GCA_044344875.1 Nannocystaceae bacterium | reverse complement strand
TAGAGTCTTGGTTGAGGATGGCTTGGGCAAGGTGAGGCGATCGTTCTCCGCCACTCGGCACTGAGATATCGAGAACTGACTGTCTCACACTACGTTGGCACAGAGGGGTCCGGCTCGATGGCCATGAGCGCGTGGAGTCCATCGTAGTCGCAGAGGTTCTCCGTGAACTGCGACTGGTCGATCGGACCCGTCGTATCGCACGCGCCCACAGCCACCAGAACCACGACCACCACCCAACGCTTCGAATCTCGATAACCCATGACCCCAGGCTAGCGCGGGATCCGCGGGAGTGCCAGCGACAACCCGGGGCCACCAGAAGCGGCCGTTCCCGCGGCGGGTCGTGATCGTTCGGGGGAACCGGGACACTACCCACGGTTCGAGCCCGTCACGCGCTCTACATCCGCCCTGAGATCCGCAGCGGCTCGATCACCGGCACCCCGAAGAACACCCCACTCCCGCAATACGCCGTCAGCCCGCCCGCGATCACGTCCGCATCATCACCGTGGTGCAGCGCCAACGCCAGCGACACCGCCTCGTCCCCGCACGGCCCGTCGGTCTGCGCGGGCGCGTCGAACGTCGCGGTGTACAGCGTCGCGCCGACCTCGGGATACCCATCGATCCGCCCGACGCCGACGAGCGCACCGCCAGGCACGACGCCGTAGCCCTTCGACGCGTCGATCGTCGCCTCGATCGCGAGCCCGCGGCGCACGATCGTGACATCGATCGATGCCTTGATCTCGAAATCCAACCGCACATCCAGCACCTCGACGACCGGCACCTCCCCGGTCGTGCTGTCCGCCCCCGTGCCCGCGCTCGAGCTGCTCGCCGGGCCCGTCGAGGTCTCGACCAGGCTCGGCGGCGCGGGCAGATCCGTGCTGCACGCGGCGACCACGAGGATCCCCACGACCATCCGCGCCGGGATCATCGCACCACCTCGCGCTCGCTGTTGATCGCCCGCGCCAGCTCGACCGCGTCCTCTGCCGTGCCCTCGAACACGTGGAAGACCCACGTCACGCCCTCGTCGAGCTGCAGCGTCTCGTCGCGGAACCCGACGTCGCCGCCGTCGCGCCGCACGCCGGCGGCGACGTGCACGTGCCCCATGTCCTTGATCACGTAGCGGTTCGGCCCGAGGCTCACGACCCCGAGCGGCAGCGCGAGCTTGAACTCGCCGAAGGCGAAGTCGGCCCGCGAGAACGTGAACGGCGCGTCGTCGGCCAACGCCAGCGTGGTGACCAATTCGTCGACCAGCTCGCCCGCAAAGCTCACCGCCACAGGGTGGGCCAGCGACACCGGATCGCCGGGCCCGAATTGAATCGACACGCGGTGGTGGTCCGCCGCGATCTCCTCCCACGCCACCTCGATGCTCCGCGTCGGATCGTCCGCGGTCGCCGTCACCGCGACCGGCCCGTCCTCGACCGGCTCGCCCACGAACGGCTCGTCCTCCCCCTCGATCATCGCGGGCCCGGCCGGATCGATCACCACCGACGCCCACCCAGCCTCGGCCTTCGCCCGCTCGATCACGCCGCGGGCGATCCGCAGCACCTCGGTCGCGTGCGCCAGGCCGTACTCGACCTCGCCGCGGTACGGGTTGATCCCGCTGGCATCCGACACCTGCCCCAGCGCCAACAGCCGCCACGCCGCGTCGAGCTCCGCGCGCACCTCGAGACCGGCGACCACCGCGGCGGCCTCGGCCGCCACCATCTCGCGGTGCGCGGTGTACTGCAGCGTCCGCACGTGGTTGTCGCGATCGTCCGGATTCCCCCCGAGCAACCAGATCGATCGATCCCCCAGCCACTTCGCGACGCCGTTGGTCGACCCGGGCTGCCACGTGCCGTCCATCAGCGGCGGCGCGTCCGGCACGTCGATGCGATCCCCGATCGACGCCGCATAGTCACTCACCGTCGAGATCACCCACCCGTCGGCCTCGAGCGCCATCAGCCCGGCCTCGTATTCCGCGACGGCTGCGGGGTCGTGCATGAAGAACGTCGGGAAGTACGGGTTCCAGTCGCCGGTCGCGAGCAGCTCGCCGTCGTCGAAGAACGTCCAGGTGGTCTCGATCTGCAGCGTCCCGTCGTCGTAGCTCGCGCCCTGGCCCCCGACCACGAGGCCCACGTCGCCGAAGCGGTACAGCGGCGACGCGGCGAAGTCCCCGTGCTGCGTGCTCCACAGGTTCTTCGGCCACACCATCGTGCGGTAGTCGCGTTCGGCCATGCGGGCCGCCATCGCCATCCCGCTCTGGCCCTCCTGACAGAACACCGCGGCGCCGAGCGGCACGTCGAGGGCCTCGAACGTCGCCGCCGCCAGGGCTTGGCTCTGCTCCCAATCGACCTGCGGGAACGCGACGAAGAACTGATCCGAGTAGTGGAAGCTGACCACCTCGATCTGCCCCGACAGCGCGAGGTCGCGCAGCAGCGCGAACGTCTCGGGATGCCGGGCCGCGAGGATCTCGAGCAGGTACGCCTGCATCTCGATGTTCGCCCCCCAGCCCGGGTGGGCCGCGTACATCTCCAGCACGGGGGCCAGGCTCTGGGTCACGATGAGGTCCTCGACCTCCCAGGGCCGCAGCTCGTCGTTGTACGCCGGATAGCCCACCAGGCCCCCCGCCACGTACTGCACGTTGAAGTGGAACATCGACAGCGCGTAGCGCTCGAGCTCGGCGTGGGCGAGCCGCGGAGCCGCCGAGGCCACGAGCGCCGCCGAGAGTGCGGCCGACAGGCGGACGATGCGTCGCAAGGCGATCCGACTCTAGCATCGGGCCGCCGCGACCGGCATCATGGGCCCCCATGCGGACCCTCGCCCTGCCCCTCGTCCTGGCCGCGTCCTCGGCCTGCGGGACCGAGGGCGGCGCCGCGACGACGTCGACCGGCACCGAGGCCTCGAGCTCCGGCGCACCGACCACCACCACCGAAACCTCGAGCTCCGGCCCCGCCGACGACAGCACCACCGGCGCCCCGATCCCACCACCACCCCCGGCCTACGAGGAGTGGATCAAGGTCGAGCTGCCGGGCCTCCTGTGCGGCAACGGCACCCCGTACAAGTTCTTCGTCAACTACGTCGAGGACGCCGAAGATCTGATGGTGCTCTACGAGCCCGGCGGCGGCTGCTGGGACTTCGACAGCTGTTCGGGCCGCGAGGGCGTGCTCGGGGCCGCCAACCCCGACGGCATCCCCGACGATCACCTCGAGGGGGCGATCGGTCTGCACACGCCGCTGCTCGATCGGCGCCTCGAGTTCAATCCGATCCGCGCGTGGAACATGGTCTTCATGCCGTACTGCACCGGCGACGTGCACACCGGCAACGCGGTGACGACCTACGTCGATCCGCTCGGCCTCGAGCCCGACCTCGAGTTCCACCACGCCGGGCACGCCAACAACCAGGCCGCGATCGCGTGGATGCGCGAGCAGTTCCCCGAGATCGGCCGGCTCTTCGTCACGGGGTGCAGCGCCGGCGGGGCCGGCACGCTGGCCAACTACTACTTCCTGCGCACCGGCCTCGAGCCCGAGCGCGGCTACATGCTCGACGACTCGGGCCCCATCTTCCCCGACTCGGTCAACTCCAAGCCGCTGCACGACCAGATCCGCAGCGCCTGGGACATCGACTCCATCCTCGAGACGGTCCCCGCGTTCGCGGAGCTCGGTGAGGACTTCGGCCTCATCAACGAGATGATCGCCGACACCTTCCCGGACGATCGCCTCGCGACCACGTTCTTCCGCCGCGACTACGACTTCTCGCGCTACTCGTACGAGCGGTTCTTCCCCGGCATCACCAAGGACGAGATCCACGAGAAGTGGTGGGCGGACACCCAGAACCTCATGGCCCAGTACGAGACCCGCGACAACCTGGCCTACTTCATCCCGTACTGGCGCTACGCCAACCATAGCCACTGCTCGATCATCCTCACGTGGGACGGCACCGAGATCGAGGAGGCCGGCGGGATCGACATGGGCGGCTTCATCGACATCCTGCTCGACGACAGCCAGCCGCTGCAGTCCTTCGTCGAGTCGCCGCAGCCGGGCGAAGACGGGACCTGACACCGCCCCATGGTCGAGATCCGCCTCCGCGCCGTCAGCAAACGCTTCGGCGACACCGTCGTCCTCGATGGCATCGATGCCTGCTTCCCCGATCGGTCCTTCGTGGTCCTGGTCGGCAAGAGCGGCTGTGGGAAGTCGACGCTGCTGCGCTGCATCGCCGGGCTCGAGGAGGTCACCGAGGGTGGGATCGAGTTCGGCGGCCGCGACGTCACCCGGCTCGCGCCGCGCGACCGCGACGTCGCGATGGTGTTCCAGTCGTACGCGCTGTACCCCCACATGACCGTGCGCCGGAACCTCGCGTTCGGGCTCGAGCTCCGCAAGGAGAAGCGCGAGGTCATCGACGCGCGGGTCGCCGAGGTCGCCAAGCTGCTGGAGATCGAGCACCTGCTGGATCGGCACCCGCGGGCGCTGTCCGGCGGTCAACGCCAGCGCGTCGCCATGGGCCGCGCGATCGTGCGGCGCCCGGCGGTGTTCATGTTCGACGAGCCGCTGTCGAACCTCGAGCCGACGCTGCGCAACACCGTGCGGGTCGACATCCGCCGCATGCACGACGACCTCGGCGCGACCACGATCTACGTCACGCACGACCAAGTCGAGGCGATGACGCTCGCCGACGTGCTGGTGGTCCTCGACCGCGGGGTCGTGCAGCAGATCGGCGCGCCGATCGACGTGTACCGCGATCCGGCCAACCGCTTCGTCGCCGGCTTCGTCGGCAGCCCGGCGATGAACTTCCTCGACGGGCGCGTGGTCGACTCGGCCGTCGAGCTCGCCGGCGGCGTGCGCGTCCCCCTGCCCGAGGGCACGCCGGCCGTCGCCGCGGACCGCCAGGTCGTCGTCGGCATCCGGCCCCACGACGTGCGCCGCGATCCCGCCGGGACCGTCGCGCTGGTGGTCGAGCTGGTCGAGACCCTGGGATCGCACGTGCACGTCCACGGTCGCATCGGCGACGCCGTGTTCGTCGCGGCCTTCGAGGGCCACGCGGGGCCGAAGCGGGGCGAGACGCTGTCGCTCGTCGTCGAGCGCCTGCACCTGTTCGATCCCGCGACGGGAGTCACGCTGCGGTGAGGCCGTGGCGCTGGCTCGTCGCGGTGCTGGTGGCCACCTGGCTGCTGCCCGCCGCCGCGCGGGCGACCGACCGCGACGGCCGGATCCGCCTCTGGCACGCGTGGCGCGGCGAAGAGGAGGCGGCGCTCGCCGAGCTGCTCGCGTCGTGGGACGGCCCGACCGTCGAGGTGCTCGCGGTGCCCTACGACGCGCTGTCGTCGAAGCTCGGCAGCGCGATCCCCTTCGGCGAGGGGCCCGACCTGTTCGTCGACTCCCACGAGCGCCTCGGCGAGTACCACCGCCGCGAGCTGGTCGCGGACGTCGGCGACGCGTTCGAGGACGGCGTGTACGTCGGGGAGGCCGTCGACGCGGTCACGATCGACGGCGCGCGCTTCGGCGTGCCGCTGTCGATGAAGTCGCTGGCGCTGTACATCAACGACGACCTCGTCACGACGGTGCCCGGCGATCTCGAGGGCATCGCCGCGCTGGCGGAGACCCTGCCCGAGGGCGTGGTGGCGCTGGCGTACGAGGCCAACAACGCCTACGCCCACGCCGCGATCCTCCACGCCTGCGGCGGCCGGCTGCTGAACGACGACGACAGCTTCGGCTTCGTCGGCCCGGCGGCCGAGACGTCCATCGACGTGGTGCTCGACCTGCTCGACGCCGGCGTCGTGCCGCGCGAGGCCGACGGCGCCCTGGTCACCAACCTGTTCCGCAGCGGCAAGGCGGCCTTCGCGATGAGCGGCCCGTGGCTCGCCGCCGACCTCGCGACGCCCGACGGCGACGCGGTGCGCTACCACGTCGAGCCGCTGCCGCTGCTCGCCCGCACGCGCGGTCGACTGCAGCCGCTGCTCACCGTCGAGTCCGCGATGCTGTCGCCGTCGGGCGCGGCGCGGCCCGAGGTCCGGCGCTTCGCCGCGTTCCTCGCCTCGTCGGCCGCGGCGGCGCGCCGGGCCGAGCGGGCGCGGGCCGTCACCGCGCGCACCGACACCCCGAGCGCCGATCCGATCGTGCGGGCGTTCGCCGCCCAGGGCCGCGCGGCGGTGCCGATGTCGACGAGGCCGGCAATGCGCGCGGCGTGGGAGCCCGCGAACAAGGCCCTGCGCAAGATCCTCCGCGGTGACGCGCCGGTGACCGAGGCCCTCGTCGAGGCCGAGCACCGCTTCGCGATGGTCATGCGCCCGCCGCCGCCGGCCCGCTCGCCGACGATCCTGCTGGTGGTCATCGGCGGCGCGCTGATGTTCGGTGCGGTCGTGCTGGTGCAGCGCGCCCGTACACGGGCGTTCCGCGAGCAGGTGCGGCGCTCGGTCCCCGCGTGGCTGTGGGTCGCGCACGCGGTGTTCGTGGTCGGGGTGCTCGTGGTGTTGCCGCTCGTCGTCGGCACCGCGACGTCGCTGTTCGGCGGGCCGCCCGGCGACGTCCACTACGTCGGCGCCGCGAACTTCATCGACATCCTGACCGCCCGCGGCGGGCCGCTGCTCGGCAGCGGCTCGTTCTGGCTGACGCTGCTCGTCACCGTGCTCTGGACCGTCGTGAACGTCGCGCTGCACGTCGGGCTCGGCCTGGCGTTCGGGATCCTGCTGGCGCGCCCGGTGCTGCGCATGCGGGCGATGTACCGCGTGCTGCTCATCATCCCCTGGGCGGTGCCCAACTACGTGACGGCCCTGGCGTGGAAGGGGATGTTCCACCGCCAGTTCGGGGCGGTCACCGGCGCGACGATGGCGTTGGGCGACTGGCTCGGCGTCACCATCGAGCCCATCGCGTGGTTCTCGCGGTTCTCGACGGCGTTCACCGCCAACGTCGCGACCAACGCGTGGCTCGGGTTCCCGTTCATGATGGTCGTCACCGTCGCGGCGCTGGGCTCGGTGCCCAAGGACGTGCTCGAGGCCGCCGAGGTCGACGGCGCGAGCCGCTGGCAGCGCTTCCGCCACGTGACCCTGCCGATGATCGGGCCGTCGCTCGTGCCCGCGGTGATGCTCGGCGCGATCTGGACCTTCAACATGTTCAACGTGGTGTTCCTGGTCTCGGGCGGCGACCCCGACGGCACGACCGACATCCTGGTGTCCGAGGCGTACCGCTGGGCGTTCACCCGCGACGCGCAGTACGGCTACGCGGCCGCGTACGCGGTGCTGATCTTCGTGCTGCTGTCGGGCATCACCCGCGGGCTCGATCGGATCGGCGCGGCCGCGAAGGCGAAGGTGGGGCCATGACGACGTCGCTGCGCCGCTGGCTTGGGGCCTTCGCGGTCCACGGCGTGCTGCTCGTCGGCGTCGCGTTCGCGCTGTACCCGGTGCTGTGGGTCGCGGCGCTCGCGTTCTCCGGCAGCAACGCCCCCGAGCCGCGGGTGCTCCCGTGGCCGAGCGAGCCGACGCTGGCCCACCTCACCGAGGTCGTCGGCGCGACCGCAGACGACGGCGGCGAGACGATCTGGATCTTCGGCCGTCAGCTCCTCAACTCGCTCGTCGTCGGCGCCGCGACGGCGCTGGTCGGCGTCCTCATCGCGATCCCCACCGCGTACGCGCTGGCCCGCTTCGAGTTCCTCGGCAAGCGCCGCGGCATGGGCGTGCTGCTGGCCACGCAGATGTTCCCCGCCGTCGCGAGCGCCATCCCGCTGTACCTCATCCTCGAGTCCGCGGGCCTGCTCAACACCCGCACGGGCCTGGTGCTCTGCTACGCGAGCACCGCGGTGCCGTTCGCGATCTTCCAGCTGCGGGCCGCGTTCGAGGCCATCCCCGTCGACCTCGAGGAGGCCGCGATGGTCGACGGCGCCACGCGCCTGGGCGCCTTCGTGCGCGTGGTGCTGCCGGTGGCCCGCCCGGCGATCGCGGTGACGTCGTTGTTCGCGTTCATGAGCGCATACAACGAGTTCATCCTCGCCGCGACGCTGCTCGACGACAGCAAGATGTTCACCCTGCCGGTGATGCTGCAGCGCTTCGTCGGCGAGTACGATGCGCGTTGGGAGGCGTTCGCCGCGGGCGCGCTGGTCGTGTCGCTGCCGGTGATGGGGCTGTTCTACGTGGCGCAGCGCCACCTGGTGGAGGGGCTGGCGTCGGGCGGGGTGAAGGGCTGACGTTCAGCGCCCCGTGAAGCCCGGCGGCGGGCCGCCAGCGCCCGGCATCCCCGGCCCCCCTGGCAGTGGTGCGCCCATCGCCGCCGCGGTCGCGGCCGTCGCCAGGTCGGCCCCGCCGGCGAGCTCGCGACCCAACGCGCGACCCATCTCCGACTCGATCTCGACGACGCGGCTCGCCCCCGCCGCCATCAGGATGCGACCGTGCCGGGTCGTGATCGCCCGGGCGATGATGTTGTGCACGCCGAGCTCGCGGAGCGCCGCCACCGTGAGCACCGCGCCCTCGAAGTTCTCGCCGACGGCCACGACGGCCGCCTGGCAGCTCTGGGCGTCGATCGAGCGCAGGGCGTTCGGATCGGTGGCGTCGAGCTCGAGGGCGTAGGCGACCTTGTTCTTGATCGCGTCGATGTGGGCCATGTCGTTGTCGACCGCGACGACCTCGCAGCCGGTGGCCGCGAGGGATTCCGCGAGCGCCGAGCCGAAGCGACCGAGTCCAACGACGAGAATGCGTCTAGCCATGGTGGTGGTTCCTCATCCGATGGGGAGGCTCTCGCGGGCGAGCCGGTAGGGGGGCCTGGAATTCTCGGCGCTGGCGACCGCGAGCGCGATGGTCAAGGGACCGCAGCGGCCGACGAACATGGTCGCGGAGATCACGAGCTTGCCCGCGACCGTCAGCGTCGAGGTGATGCCGGTCGACAGGCCCACGGTGCCGAACGCCGACACCGTCTCGAACAGCAGACGGACGAACTCGTGCTCCTCGGTGAGCGACAGCAGCGTCAGGGACACCAGGACGATCATCGCCGAGATCGCCGCGACCGCGGTCGCGCGACGGAAGACCTCCGGGGCGATCGAGCGCCGGCCCAGGGTCGGCTCGTGCCCGCGCAGCTCGCCGCGCAGCGTGGCGAAGACGGTCGCCAGCGTCGTGGTCTTGATGCCGCCCGCGGTGGACCCCGGCGAGCCGCCGATGAACATCAGCACGCAGCTCCACAGCAGGATCGGCGCGGCGAACAGCGAGAGGTCGACCGTGTTGAACCCGGAGGTGCGCAGGTTCACCGAGTGGAACAGCGCCGCGAGGATCTTCTCGCCCCAGCCGAGGTGGCCGAGGCCGCGGCGGAACTCGAACACCAGGGTGAGGACCATGCCGGCGAGCACGAGGATCGCGCTGGTCCACAGCACCACCCGCGTCGCGAGCGACATCAGCGGCACCGCGGGCGCCTCGCGGACCAGCCGCCGGGCCAGGCGCGCGCGCAGCAGGATCACGACCTCGCGCATCACCGGGAAGCCGAGGCCGCCCAGGGTCACGAGCATCATGATGACGAGCTGCACGCCGAGATCGTCGGCGAACATCACCAGGTTGTTGGGGAACAGCGCGAAGCCGGCGTTGCAGAACGCCGACACCGCGTGGAAGATCGCCAGCCACGCCGCGGAGTGGCCCTCGGTCCGCGGATCGCCGGCGAACTGGAAGTACAGCAGCACCGCGCCGACGGCCTCGACCGCGAGCGTCCCGACGACGATGCTCTGCACGGTGGTGCGCAGGTCCGACAGCGTCCGGGCGTCGAGCATCGCGGCGTAGCGCAGCTGGGTCGCCAACGCGGTGTCCCGGGCGAAGCTGAGGGCCAGGGCGGCGAGCGTCATGATGCCGATGCCACCGAGCTGGATCGACAGCAGGATCGTGATCTCGCCGAAGAACGTGTACGTGGTCCCCGGGTCGTTGACCGTCAGCCCCGTCACGCACACCGCCGAGGTGATCGTGAACAGCGAGTCGACGAACGAGATGTACGAGACGTTCTCGACCGCGACCGGCAAGGTCAGCATCAGCGAACCGATGAGGATCATCGCCGCGAAGCTGCCCGCGAGCATCAGAGCAGGTCGCTGCGCGAGCTTCAGCGCGAGCCGGGCGAGGCGCTCGGGCATCGCCGCCGAGAAGCCCTGAAGGGTCCCGATGACCAGGAACACCAGCACGTAGATCCGCGCGGCGCGATCGTACTCGTCGGTCGGCTGGGCGAACTGCTCGGAGAGGATGTACGCCCGCGCGACGAACAGCGCGAACATCGTGAAGAGGATGATCGCGTCGGCGCCGATGAGCGCGGCGACCAGTCGGCGGATGCGGCGGCTGCGGGCGCGCAGCAGCCCGGCGAGCAGGCCCATCAGCAGGGCGAACATCGACAGCACGGCGAGGGTGCCCGTCACCGGCCCGGGCCACGCCAGGTCGAACACCAGCAACAGCAACGCGACGATGACGGCCAGGCCACGACGGATCACCGATTGCGGCTCGGCGCCCAGCGGACCGTGGACGATCCTCGGCGCGCCACTCGGCGCGCTCGGCCCGGCGGGCGGCAGGGCCTGGGGCGGCGAGCCCGGTGGCCCCTGGTCGACCGGTTGCATCGCGCGTGATTGAACCACAAGCCCACGCCGCGGGGTATCCTCCGCGCGCCGTCGCGTTCAGTCACGCGACCGCAGGGATCGACCGACCATGCGTGTGACCATGCAACGCCGCGCGTTCCTCCGCGCCGGCCTCGCGACCCTCGGTGGATGGACCGTCGCCTCGGGATGCGGCAGCGACGACGCCGATCCCGAAGCCGAAGCGATCGACGGCCCCGAGCACTTCCCGCAGTCGGTCGCGTCCGGCGATCCACGGCCCGAGTCGGTCGTGCTGTGGACGCGCGTCGAGCCCGACGCGGATGGGGCCGCCGATGTCGACGTCGCGCTCGAGCTCTACCTCGACGAGGCGCGGACCATGCGCGCGACCTGGGACGAGGTGGACGCCGGCGTGACCGTCGCGACCGCCGATCACGATCACTGCGTGAAGTTCCGCGTCACCGGTCTCGAGGCCGACACGGTCTACTACTACCGCTTCGTCGCGACCCTCGCCGACGGGCGCTTCGCCAGCCAGACCGGCCGCACGCGCACGGCCCCGGCGGCCGACGCCGACCGGACCGTGCGCTTCGCCTTCGTCTCGTGCCAGGACTACGGTGGCCGCTACTACAACGCCTACGCCCACCTGCTGACCCAGCCCGATCTCGATTTCTTCGTCCACCTCGGCGACTACATCTACGAGACCGCCGGCGACGAGGGCTTCCAGGGCAGCATCGAAGGGCGATCGGTCGAGTTCGACGACCAGGACGGCGTGCTCACCGTGGCCCGCGGCGAGGGCGACAGCTTCCAGGCCGCGCGCTCGCTCGACAACTACCGCCAGCTGTACCGGATCTTCCGCTCCGATCCCATGCTGCAGCGGACCCACGCGACCCTGCCGATGGTCGCGGTCTGGGACGACCACGAGTTCTCCGACGACTGTTGGGGCGCGACCGCGACCTACCAGGACGGCAAGGTCGACGAGACCGACGTCGACCGCCGGCGCGCCGCCAACCAGGCGTGGTTCGAGTACATGCCGGTCGACTTCGCCGACCCGGCCTTCGAGTACGACCCGGCCACGACACCGCCCGACGACATCCGGATCTGGCGCGACTTCGGCTTCGGTAAGCACGTGCACCTGGTGATGACCGATCTGCGGAGCCATCGCAGCGATCACCTCGTGCCCGAAGACGCCTACCCCGGCGTGGTCGTGCTGACGCAGGCGCGGCTCGAGGCGGACGGCGCGGTGCCCGACGACGCGACGCCGTACGTCGACGACATCGACGCCTTCGATGGCGGCACCTATGCCGGCGAGCTGCGGGCGGCGGCGAGCGCTGCCGGCTACCCGGAGGATCGCATCACCGGCGCCATCTCGGCGGCGTGGATCAACGACGTGCTGGCCGACACCGGCTCGAGTACTGCGCCGATCGACGAGGCAACCCTCGCGACCCTGCCGCGCGGCTACGCCTTCGCCGACATGATGAAGGGCAGCCTGTGGTCACGCATCGGCTCGCGCTACCTGGTCGCCCGCGACATCTTCGCCCGCTACGCCGCGGCGCGCTGGGCCGATAGCGACGGCGCCAGCGAGCAGGCCATGGGTGCCGAGCAGGAGGCGTGGTTCCTCGACACCATGCGCAGCTCGACCCGCACGTGGAAATTCTGGGGCAACGAGTTCTGCCTCATGCCGCTGCAGATCGATCTGAGCCTGCTGTCGGTCCCGGACTCGTTCAAGCGGGTGTTCCACATCAACGTCGACGACTGGAACGGCATGGGCAACCGCCGCGACGCGCTGCTCTCCGAGCTGTCGGGCGTGGCCAACGTCATCGCGATCACCGGGGACATCCATGCGTTCTTCGCCGGGACCCCGATGGTCCGCGCGGACGCGAGCAAGAAGATCGTCGAGTTCGTCACCAGCTCGATCAGCTCGACCACGTTCCAGCGGATCCTGCAGAACCAGGTCGCGGACGACCCGCTGCTGAGCACGGTGCCGGGCGCGGCGGATCTCGCCGCGGCGATCAAGGACCTGCTGCAGCTCTCGAGCGGGCCCAACCCGCACCTCGGCTACGCCGACGTCACCGCGCACGGCTACGCTGTCGTCGAGGCCTCCGCGGCCGAGGTGCTGACGTCGTACTACTCCCACGCCGAGGACGTGGTCTCGGAGTCGCACTACGACGACGCGAACCTCGACACGCTGTTCAAGGTCGCCCGGTTCCGGGTCGAGGCCGGGGCGCCCGAGCTGTTCCAAGACTTCGCGGGCACCTGGCGGCGCTGGGATCCCGAGTCGCGTACCTGGGTGTGAGTCGCTCGGTCGGGGCCCCTGCGAGTCGGAGCCCCTTCAGTCGATCCACAGATCCCAGCGGGGCTCGCGGACGACGAGCGCGCCCTGCTCGAGCACGTACTCGCGCTGGCCGCCGTCGGCCTGCTCGAGCAGGAACCCGGCGCACGGCCCGAAGATCTGCGCGAGCTCGTCGGGGGTGCACGTCGGCAGGTACGCCCGCAGCACGCGGGGATCGTAGAACCGGAACAGCACCACGCGGCCGTCGGGCAGCTGCGCGCGCAGCAGCGTCGTGAAGTGCTGCGCGACCGCCTCGCGCGGGGCGTCGCTGCGCGTCACGATCCCCCACGCGCGGCCGCGACCCGTGGACGCGAACAACGCCCCGAAGGTGGAGTCGGGCGGCATCGGCACGACCCACGGCGCCGCGCAGGCCAGCTCGATCGGCACGTCGTCGCCGTACAGGCACACGCCGCGGGTACTCGCCTCGCGGACCGTCGCGCCGATCCGAGGATCGCGGGCCGCGTCGACCACCGCCCAGACCCGCGTCGGCGCGGCGTCGGCCCGCGCGCGGGCGAGGGCCCGCGCGATGACGCCGTTGATCGTCCGCTTCGACCCGGCCACAGCGGGAGCATCGTAGCACCGTTCGCGGGTAGACCGGCACGGGTAGACTGGCGAGCGATGCAGTGGCGGCTCCGTGACGGCACCACCGAGTACGAGCTCGATCTCGGGCGATCGCACGGCCCTTGCGCCGACGCCGACACCGTGGTGCTCGACCCCGACGACGCCGTCGACGTGCTCGGCCGCCTTGCCCGGGATCCGATCACGCTCCACCAACTCCGCGACGTGCACATCGCCGTCGTCGGCACCGACAGCGGCCGCAGCCTCAGCGACTTCGTCGTGGTCGCGGGGATCCTCGACGCGATCCACATGGCGCGGCTGACCATGCGCCGGATCCCGATGCGCGTCGGTCGGACCGATCCCCTCGAGGGCGGCGCGTCGAGCTCGGCGACGCCGCTGCAGGACCTCGCCACGTTGGCGGCCGCGCCCGAGGTCGTCCCCGCCGCGCCGGTCGATCCGGCCGTCCTCCACCAGATCGAGATCCTCGCCCGGGCCGCCGCCAGCGGCACGCCGTTCTGCGAGGAGTGCGAGTGCGACTGAGCCCGGCCTCGCGGGAGGCTGATACGCTGCGTCGCCGGTGGACGCACGCGACGATCGCTCCCTCCTCGACGCCTGGGCCGCCGGCGACCGCGACGCGGGCGAGGCCCTGTTCGCGCGCCACTTCGAGGCCGTCGTCCGCTTCTTCCAGAACAAGCTGTCGCGCGACCACGACGATCTGATCCAGCAGACGTTCCTCGGCTGCCTCGAGGCCCGGGGGCGCTTCCGGGGCGACGGCAGCGTCCGCGCGTTCCTCTTCGGCGTCGCCCACAACGTGCTCGGCAAGCACCTGCGCGGCCGCTACCGCGAGCCGACCGAGCTGGATTTCGCCCACGTTTCGTTCGCCGAGCTCGGTGACACGCCGAGCCTCGTCATCGCCGCCGATCAGAAGCAGCTCGCGATGCTCACCGCGCTGCGACGGATCCCGATCGATCACCAGGTCGCGCTCGAGCTCCACTACTGGGAGGGCATGACCGCGGCCGAGCTCGCCGAGGTGCTCGGGCTGCCGGTCGGCACCGCGAAGACCCGACTGCGCCGGGCCAAGCAGCTGCTCGCCGCCGAGCTCGCGGATCTCGAGGCCGGGGTCACCGGCGCCGAGCCCACCGCGACGCGGCTCGACACCTGGGCCGCGGGGATCCGCCGGCAGGTCGAACGCGCCCTGTAGATGCCCGTCGATTTTCCGATCCGGGGGCAATCCCTCCGCACGGCGCGCGGTACGTCAGGCCCCGGAAACCCGCCCATGTCCGCCACCGACGACTCGCCCGCCACCGACGACTCGCCCGCCACCGACGACTCGCCCGCCGCCGCGCCGCGCCTCGCCCCCCTCGAGCTCGAGCGGCTGCGGGGATCGGTGCGGGCTGGCCTCTTCGGCGCGCCGGCGGATCTGCCCAAGCTCGGCCGCTACACCCTGCTGCGCTGCATCGGCCACGGCGGCATGGGCATCGTCTATGCGGCGCGCGACGAGGAGCTCGGCCGCGAGGTCGCGATCAAGCTGCTGCGGGCGGAGCTCGCCGGCGACGAGGACGGCCGGCTCACCCGCGAGGCCCGGGCGCTCGCGCGGCTGGCCCACCCGAACGTCGTCGCGGTGTTCGACGTGGGGATCCACGACGGCCAGCGATTCATCGCGATGGAGCTGGTGGCGGGCGAGGATCTGCGACGCTGGCTTTCGGCCCCACGCCCGCTCCGCGAGGTCTTGCGGGTGTTCGCGGCGGCGGGCCGCGGCCTCGCGGCGGCCCACGCGGTGGGCCTCGTGCACCGCGACTTCAAGCCCGACAACGTCCTGGTCGGTGACGACGGCCGCCCGCGCGTGCTCGACTTCGGCCTGGCGCGACCGCCCGACGCCGCCCACGAGGCCGGCGCGCCGCCGGTGCTGCCGCGCGGCGTCGATCCGTTCGCGACCACCTTCACGACCACGGGCGTGCTGCTCGGCACGCCGGCGTACATGGCCCCGGAGCAGTACCTCGGCGAGCCCGCGGACGCGCGCAGCGATCAGTTCTCGTTCGCCGTCGCGCTGTACCACGCGGTGTACGGCGAGCGCCCGTTCGCGGGCGACGATCCGCAGTCCCTCGCGCTGTCGATCGTCCGCGGTCGCGTGCGCCCGACGACCCCGCGCTACCCGGTGCCGCCGTGGCTCGAGGCCCTGCTCGGCCAGGCGCTGCGCGTGGACGCCGACGCCCGATTCGCGTCGATGGACGCGCTCGTCGACGTCCTCGACGCCGGACTGGAGCGCAGCGATGCGATCGTCCTCGACGCCCTGCCGACGCGGGCCTTCGTCGCCGGGCCGCGCCCCACCGGCGAGGGCGCGCTCGCGGTGTTCGACGGGTTCACCGGCGCGGTGCCCCTCGCCGCGGCGCCGAGCGTGCGCGCCCTCGCCGTGTCTGGGCCGACGGAGATCGCCATGCCGCCCGAGGCGGAGCACGGCGGCACGATCACGTCGTTGTCGACGCGCCGCAGCCTGCCCCATGCGATCTCCGAGGCGGCGCTCGGACGCATGACCCTCGAGCTCGATCGCATCGGGGGCCGCCGGGGCAAGATCACGCGCCTGGGCACGGGTCTGGCCTGGTCGACGCGCGCGCTCGAGGTCCACATCGACATCGACGCCACCGGCACGCGCGTGCTGGTGTGGCGCCGACTCGCGCCCGCGCTGCGACGGCGCCGGGCGTCGCTGGGCGCGCTCGGGTTCTTCCTCGGCGCACTGACGATCTCGCTCGCCGAGGCCCTCGGACTGCTCCGCGGCGGGTTCGAGGCGCCGATCGTCCTGGCGCTGCTCGGACTGGGCGCCGCGCTCGGGATGCACGTGGCCGGCGAGCAGCACACCCGCGCCCTGCCGGCCCGACGCGCCGAACTCGAGTTCATCGCCGATCGGCTCATGCAGCTCGCGGCAGCACGGGACACCCCGCTCGCCCTGGATGGCTGACGGAGGGCCTCGGCAACGACGGACCGAGTTGGTGACGTCGCGCGAACCCGCTATCGTCGATCACCTGCATGCGCTCGGAGGATCTCGAGGCGACGCTCGACGCCGAGGAGCGGCCGACGCCCGGCGTGGTCGCGCCTCGGCCCGGGGACGCCCTGGGTCGGTATCGCCTGCTCGAGTGCGTGGGTCAGGGCGCCATGGGCTCGGTGTTCGCGGCCTATGATCCGGAGCTCGATCGACGGGTCGCGATCAAGCTGCTGCACTCCGCGCGCGACGAGGCGCTGCTCGCCGAGGCCCGCGCGCTGGCGAAGCTCTCGCACCCCAACGTGGTCGCGGTCTACGACGTCGGTCGCGTGCCCGAGGGGGCGTTCATCGCGATGGAGTTCGTCGTCGGTCGCACGCTGCGGCGCTGGCTCGAGGCGGGGAGCCGCGCTCCGGCCGACGTGCTCGCGGTGTTCGACGCCGCGGGATCGGGCCTCGCGGCGGCGCACGCCGCCGGCGTGGTGCACCGCGACTTCAAGCCCGAGAACGTGCTCATCGGCGACGACGGTCGCGTGCGGGTCGGCGACTTCGGGCTCGCGCGGCCGCTGGGCACCGCGGTCGCGTCGACCGGTGAGACGACCGCGAGCTCGGACACCACGCGACAAGCCGGCACGCCGGCGTACATGGCCCCGGAGCTGTTCCTCGGCAGCACCGCCGATGCGCGCTCCGACGAGTTCTCGTTCTGCGTGGCGCTGTGGGAGGCGCTGTTCGGTGTGCGGCCCTTCGTCGGGCGGACCGTGTCCGAGCTGCTGTCGGCGGTGATCGAGACGGTGCAGCCGCCGAGCGACACCGGCGAAGTCCCCGAGCATGTCGTCGTCGCGCTGCGCCGGGGGCTCGACGCCGATCCGCGGCGGCGCTTCGGCGATCTCCCGGCGCTGTTGTCCGCGCTGCGGCCGGTCCGCCGCGCGCGGCGGTGGCCGTGGATCGCCGCGGGTGGCCTGGGGCTCGCCGGCGTCGCGCTCAGCCTGCGCCTCGACGGCGGAGCGAGCCGTTGCGACACCGCGTGGCCGGCGTGGTCGTCGTCGACCGCGGCCACGCTGCGCAGCACGCTCGCCGGCGTCGATGCGCCCGACGCCGACGCCGTCGCGAACGCGACGATCGGCGACCTGCAGCGCTACGCGGCCGCGCAGGCCGAGGTCCAGGCCGAGGTCTGTCGCCTCCGCGAGACCGAGCCGCTCGCGGCTGCGGTGATCGAGGCCTGCGTGCTGCGCATGCGCGACGACGCCGAGGCGATCGTCTCGGTGCTCGCCGCGCCCGATCGCGAGGTATGGATGGCGACCGCGACCCTGCGCGCGAGCCTCGGCGCGCCGCTGGATTGCCTCGATCCCGAGCTCGCGCGGCGCCGGGCGCCGGTCGACACCGATCCCCAGGCGATCGCCCGGGCGGCCCCCGTGCGCGCGGCGCTGGCCCAGGTGCGCGTCGAGCAGGCCGCGGGCCGACTCGACGCGGCCGCGGCGATCCTCGATCGCGTGACGACGGACATCGAGGAGCTCGACGCGCCGGCGCTGCGGGGCGAGCACGCGCTGGCGCGCGCCGACCTCCTGCAGGACCGTGGCGAGACCGACGCCGCGTCCGCGTACGCGTACGAGGCCGTGTCATGGGCGACGCGGGCCGCGGATCGACGCACCGCCGCGGCGGCGTGGACCGACCTGATCTTCCTCGAGGGCTACGCGCGCACCGACGACGCCGCGGCACGCCTCGCGATGCGACAGTCGGAGGCCGAGCTCGTCGCGCTCGGGGGCGACGACGAGCTCGCGGCCGAGCGGCTGTCTCGGATCTCCGCGGCGGAGTTCGCCGCCGGCCGGCTCGACGCCGCGATCGCGGCCGCGACCGAGTCGATCGCCGCCCACCGTCGACGCGGCGACGACCTCGCGGCCGCCACCGTGCTCATGAACCTCGTGAGCATCGAGATCGTCGCGGTGCGCCACGACGACGCCGAGCGCAGGCTCGCCGAGGTCGAAGAGATCTGGCGGGCGCGGCTGCCCGCGGGGCATCCCGACCTCGCGCGGATCCCCGAGGCCCGGAGTCGCCTCGCCGCGGAGCGCGGCGATGCTGCGGGCCAGGTCGCGCTGGCGGAGCAGGCCTATGCGCTGCGCCGCGCGGCGCTGGGCGACACCCACCCCGAGGTGCTGACGGTGCTGGGCTACCTCATCAGCACCCTGCTCGCGTCGGGGGAGCTCGAGCGCGCGCTCGAGCTCTCCGAACGCCTGTACGTGGGAGCAAGCGGGCAAGGCCGGGCGGTCGTGCGGCTCAATGCGGCCCGCGCCCGGGCCGATGTGTTGCTCGCGGCCGACCGCGCGGCCGAGGCCCGCGTGCTCGTCGACGAGGTGATGCGCCTCGCCGCGACCGAACTGCCCGCCGACTCGCCGCAGCTCGTCGATCTGTTCGAGCTGCGCGCCGAGGTGGCGCTCGATCTCGGGGACCTCACGGCCGCGCTGGCCGACCAACGCGAGGCCCGCCACCGAATCGGTGTGATCTGGGGCGACGACCACGTCTACGCCGGGATCGCCGAGGCGACCATCGCGGGCATCCTGCTGGTACTCGAGCGCCGCGCCGAGGCGTTGGAGGCCTTCGAGCACGGCGCCGCGATCGAGGGGGCGCTGACCGAGAGGCCGGCGATGATGCACCTCGAGCTCCTCGTCTCGCTGGTCGCAGTGGCGTGGGAGCTCGGCGAGCGCGACCGGGCGATCGAGCTGGCAGCGCGGGCGCGGGCCCTGGTCGCCCGCGGGGGGCTCGAGGACAGCCAGCATGCGCGGGCGCTCGCGGAGCACCCGGTGTCCGGCGCCGCCCCCCCGCGGTGACGCTGCCCCTGGGCTCGTGCGCGTCGAATCCCTGCGCGGCGCCCGACGATCGCGTCACGGATCCGTCGCTCGGCGACAAACCGCCTCCGATGGACCCGCGTCGCCTCGTCACCCTGGCCGTGGTCGCCCTCGCGTGGGCGTCGATCCCCGCCACCACCCATGCCGCGCCGCCGCCGAAGGACCCCCCGGCGACCGGCACCTGGGTGGGCCTGCGCGGCGGTCCCCCGAGGATGCGCACCGCCCTGGCCGCGGCGCTGCAGACCCAGGCGTCGATCCGCGGGATCATCGATCGCACCGCCGTCGACCCCGTGTCGCTGCAGGCGTGCCGATGGAGCGACCTCGATTGCTTCGTGGCGCTCGGCCAGCGCCACGGCAGCCGCGTGATCCTGGTCGGCGATCTCGCCAAGGTCGGCCGCGTCTACCAGCTGCGCGTCGCCCGGATCAACGTCGAGCAGGGCGAGGTGATCGCGGCGTATCAGCTGACGGTGGACCCGGCGTTCGTCGCGATCGAGACCGCGAACGCTGCGATCGCGGGGCTCACCGCTGCGGTGGTGGCGAAGCCGACGGAGCTGGCGACGCCGGTGGATCGCGAGCCCGAGGCGACCGCGTGCGCGAGGCAGCCGCGCGCCGCGAAGGCGGACGCGGGCGGGGCGGAGTCGCGGGGTGAGGGGTGCCCGCGGATGGGGGCGCGCGGGGGCGTGCGGGGGCGACCGCGGGCCACGGGTGCCCGGACGGCCCGCGCGGCGCGTGCGGGCGCGACGGAGTGAGGGGAGCCCCGCGGATTTGCGCGGCGCCGCGGTCTCCGGGATCCTCGATCCAGGACGATGCCCGTCGTCGGCGACGACTTCACCGGACTGGCGTTCCCCCTGGGGTGGGACTGGCGTCGCCTGTCGTGGTTGCTCGGATGTCGATGGCTGCATTCCAACTTTCCGAGGTTCGATCACCGGTTCGCGCGATTCGTTCACCGCCTCGACCGCGTCATGGCAGAGCACGAGCCCGACCGCGCCGACGTGCTCCGCCTGCTCCTCGAGGCGGTGCTCGCGGCCGGCGCCGACACAGGCGCGGCGATCGTCGCCCCATTCGAGCCTGCGATCGCCGCGAATCGCGAGCGCGGTGAACTCTCGCGATTCTTCGTCGCCGCGATCGCGAGCCTGGCCGATCGCGCAGCGCCTCACCCGATCGTCACGGCCGCGGAGCGCTGCGGTTGGTCGCCGATCCCCGACGCATTCGCCGACCTCGTCGTCGACTTCTCGATCCTCTTGCAATACTGGCGCGACGGCGACAGCACCCAGCTCGAGCCGCTCGACGGCGACGGCGAACCGGGGCCGTCGGACGGCCCGGAGGCGCCCTTCGACGAAGAGTCCGACGCCCCGTATCGCCGCACCCCACGGCCTTCGCGCTCGGACACCTCGGCCGACCTCGAGCGGACCATCGTCGCCCAGCTGTTGCGCCTCGCGACCGAGTACACCGCGCGGGCCGGGGTTGCCGCTGCGAATGGGCCGACCCGCACCGAGGTGAATCGGCCGCGCCGAGGGCCGAGTGCGCTCGGCACGGTGATGCGGCGACACGACTACTACCTGCGCATCCTCGCGTTGATGGACCATCGCAATCCGGCGACGGGGCGATTGTATGCTGCGTACGCGGACACCTGCGATCCGGTGCACCGCGACAGCGTCGAGCAGGCGGTCCTCGGCGCCTTCGCCGACGCCCCGAGCGATCGACGGATCCACGCATTGCTCGGTGCGGCGACGCGTCGTTGGGTGGCGGGCGACGAAGAGGCCTGTGCACGGCTCGCCACCGAGGCGTTCGCCGCCCTCGATCCGGATCGGGATCGCGACGCTGCATCGTTCGCCGCCGGCGCGATCGTCCTGGCGAAGGGGCGCCGCGATCCGTGGGCAACGCACCCCTGGGCATGCGGGTCGCGGCGCTGAACGACCGCGAGCACCCGCTCGCGCGGATCGGCGTGGCGGAGGCGCTCGTCGAGCTCTGCGATGCCCGCGGAGATTCCCTCGGCCGCACCCGCGCCGCCGCGACGCTCGACGCCTTGGCGGCCGAGTATGCCCCCGAGGTTCCGCGGGCCCGACCCGGGCGTGCGTTCGCGATGGAACCCGAGGCGCCGGTGTTCCGCCGGTTCGAGGACGTGGCGGTCGACCTCGGCGAAGGGCGGCTCGCCCGGGCCTACGAGCGCCTCTGCGTGAAGCTCGGGGACCTGGTCGAGACCCGCACGGTGCCCGACGTGCTCGACCGGCTGCGGGCCGACCTCGCGCAGGTCAGCGCCGCGATCGACCGCGTCCCCGGCCGGCTCCCCGACGTGGACGAGGCGTCGGTCGCCGCGACGATCGGCGCCTGGCTCTGCGGGGCGATCGCGGAGCTGCACGCGGGCGAGGGCGACGAGGCGCGATGGGAGGAATTCAAGCGCCGCCAGTTCGAGCTGCAGGACGACTACGCGGCGGCGCCGGAGCCCGAGGTCCCCGACGCGCGCGGCGGCGGCGATGACCGCAACGATCGCTTCGATCGGCTGTTGCGGTGCGTCGGCCGCGAGTGCCGTGGGCGCAGCGCGGCGCGGCGGATCGAGCAGGAGATCGCGCGCGCCATCGCCGACGCCGAGGAGGCCCTCGCCGATGGCCGCGTCCGCCAGGCCCGGTTCTGGGTTGCGCGCGCGGAGGTGCTGCGGGCGCGGAGCCGCGGCGCCAGGCCGGGGCGGCCGCCGTGAGTGGCGATGGTCGAACCCTGCGACCGCCTCACCCGACCGGCGTCGATCGACCCGTCCGGAACACCGCGCGCACCAGGGTCACCGGGAGCGGGTGCCCGGACGGCCCGGGCGGCGCGGGCGGGCGCGACGGAGTGAGGCACCTTCAGTCCGCGAGCGCGGCACCGATCGCGGCCCCACCCCGCGAGGCGCCCGCGATCGTGAAGTGCCATTGGTCGTAGAAGCACGGGGCGCACGTGGACATCTCCGCGGCGAGGTCGACGACCCGGGCCCCCTCTGCGGCCCCCACGGCACGCGCCACCTCGTTGAATCGCGCGACCCATGCATGCATCAGCCGCGCGCTCGGGACGATGCCCTGCCCGGCCTCGGCGTGGAAGAACGGCGCCCACCCGTCGCGGGCACGCCCCGTCCCGCCGTCGAACGCGAGCGGCTGCGTCACGAGCAGGACGCGGGTGCCGACCGTGCTCGCGGCGCGGACGACCGCGGCGAGTGCCGCTCCGAACTCGCGTGCCGCACCGTCGACCATCGCGCGCTGCTGCGGCGTGAGCTCGTCGCGCTTCGCCGCAGCGGCATACGCGGCCCGCGGACGAAGCAAGAATCGCCCGTCCGCGTTGGGCCGGTACCACCCGGCGAACGTCTCCGACCATCGCCGAGGACCGTAGGGGCCGTCGACATCCCACTCGGGCTGTGTGCCCCACGGCAGGTGGTTCATCAACAACTCGACCTCGTTGGCGCCGAGCATGAGCACGATGGTTCCCGGCCGGAGGTCGGGATCGCGGAGCGCACGATCGATCAACGGCAAGAGCCGCGCGAGCGGGTAGCCGCCGCGGCCGAGGGCAGCGACGCGCGCCGGACGGGACGCCGACCGCTCGATCGCTGCGCCGAGCGTGTCGCGCTCGTCGAGCAAGGTGCAGGCGACCGTGCTCCCGCCGACGAGCAGCACGTCGTCGGGCCGGCCGTCGAGCACGCGTCCGCGGAGGCCCTGGGCGTTTCGGAAGAACCGCGCGGTCGCGGAGAGGCCCGGCGCGATCGCGGGGTCGATCGCATAGGCGCTGTGGGCGAAGGGCTGCAGGTCCTCGCCGAACTCGGCGAAGGGCGGGTCCACGCGCAGCCCGCGGTCGAGCCCGAGCAGCCCCACGGCGAGCCCCAGGGCAACGAGCAGCGGCCCGCGATCACGCGCGGCCGAGGGCTCAGAACTGGAAGTAGATGAAGGCTCGGGCATCGGAGAAGGCTCCATCCGTGAGGACTCGGGACAATGCATAGACGCCCAGGACGATCAACGAGATACGCGCGACTTCCCCACGCAGCACCTGCGGGCGATGGTACTGGAGCCCCTGGATGAACACGCCGAGCCATGCGAACTGAACCACATACCGCAGCTTCGCCCATTGATCGGGTCCGAACCCTGGGACGACCAACGACTCGAACTGGATCCACGCAGCCGAGAGGTCGTCCGCGCGGAACAGGATCCAGGTCGCGCACACGCAGTGAAAGGTGACGACGATGCCTGCCACACGGGCGAGCGCAGCCACTCCGCGAGAGCCGGGCCGCGGGAGGACGCGGTCGAGGGCGCGATGCAGGGCCAGCCACACGCCGTGCGCCGCGCCCCAGGCGACGAACGTCCACGCCGCGCCATGCCACAGGCCGCCGAGCAACATCGTGACGAGCAGGTTGCGGGTCGTGGCGAACGCCGACCCGCGGCTGCCCCCGAGCGGGATGTACAGCTGGTCGCGCAGCCACGTGGACAGGCTCACGTGCCAGCGCTGCCAGAACTCCCGCGGATTCGAAGAGAGGTAGGGTCCGCGGAAGTTGTCCGAGAGCTGGATCCCGAACAGCAGCGCGATGCCGATCGCCATGTCGGAGTAGCCCGAGAAGTCGCCGAAGATCTGGAACGCGAACGCCCATGCGCCGATGACGACGTCCGCAGCGACGAGCTCACCGGAGCGCGCGGCGAAGGTCTGCTCGACCACGGGTGCGAGCCGATCGGCCACGACGACCTTCTGCACGAGGCCAACGGTGAAGATGAGAACGCCGTCGAGCTGGTCGCGCCACGCGAACGCCCGCGGCGAGCGCAGCTGCGGCAACAGGTGCGCGGCGCGTTCGATGGGCCCGGCGACGAGCTGCGGGAAGAAGGCGACATAGGCGGCGTACAGGATCGGATCCCGCTCGGGCTCGACGCGGCGACGATAGACGTCCAGCGTCGTGCCGAGGGTCTGGAACGTGTAGAACGAGATCCCGACCGGGAGGACGATGCTCAGCGTCCACGGCTCGACGTGCAGGCCGAACTCGGCGAGCAGCGCAGCGACGCTCGTGACGAAGAAGTCGTAGTACTTGAACGCACCGAGCAAGCCGAGGTTGCCGACGACGGAGACCGCGGCGATGCGACGGCGACGGATGGGATCGTCGGTGCGGCCGAGGCCGATGCCGCAGGCGTAGTCGAGCGCGGTGCTCCCAACGAGCAGCGAGAGGAAGCGGACGTCCCACGCGGCGTAGAAGGTCCACGAGGCGAGGAGCAGGACGGTGGAGCGCAGGCGTGGGCCCTCTGTGCCAACGTAGTGTGAGACAGTCAGTTCTCGATATCTCAGTGCCGAGTGGCGGAGAACGATCGCCTCACCTTGCCCAAGCCATCCTCAACCAAGACTCTACGTCCTGCGCGCGTCGC
>JBIJCC010000198.1:0-7449 GCA_044344875.1 Nannocystaceae bacterium | reverse complement strand
GAGCGGCTGTGCCGCTACGTCGCACGGCCGGCGATCGCCAGCGAGCGCTTGGAACTGCTGGCCGATGGCCGCGTCCGCTACAACTTCAAGCGGACCTGGCGGGACGGCTCGGTGGGGGTGGAGTTCGAGCCCATCGACTTCGTCGGCAAGCTCGCGGCGTTGATTCCGCGACCACGCTCGAACTTGGTCCGCTATCACGGATGCCTGGCGCCCCACGCGAGGCTGCGCGCCTACGTGGTGAAGGACGGGCGCGGTCCGCCGCCGACCAAGGCGGAGGTCGCTTCGATGGCGGCGGCGAGGACGGCCGCGTTGTGGGTGGAGTCATCCGCGGCCCTCAGCTGCGCGCCGCCGCGCGAGCGCGGACTTCGGTGGGCCGAGCTGATGCAGCGGGTCTTCGCGATCGATGTCTTGCTGTGCCCGAGCTGCGGCGCGCGGATGAAGCCGATCGCAGAGATCACCTCTCGGCGCGTGGCCCAGAAGATGCTCGAGCACGTCGGGGTTCCGGGCGACGCACCCGAGCCGTGGCCGGCGCGCGGGCCACCGGCGTCGGTGCGAGCGCCCCACTGGCTCGACCACGAGCCGGGGGCAGACGAACCAGCGCCGGACTTCGAGTAGAGCCCGCGGAGCACCGCGACGGGAGCCTGCGTCCCGAGATCGAGCCGGCGGCCGGATCTGCGCTCTCGGGCACGCGACGTCAGACGCGCGTCACCGTGCGGACTATCGACGGATGCAACTCCTCCATTGGCGAGCACAGTTCTCTCGATGGGGAACGCCGAGCGTGTGGACTGTCACAAGTCCCGTTCTCTCGCGACCCCCTTTATTCTTCCTATGCGCCTGCGGTGCCGCCCTCGGCGAAGGGATCGATCAGGCTCGCCACGATCATCCCGTGCCCACGGGGGTCGACCCACTTCACCACGACCTGCTGGACCTGTCGGTCCTCGATCATCGAACCGAAGGGCAGCGCGCCCTGCGATCCGGGCGGTGATCCGGCCTTGTCAGGCAGCTGCGCCTCGCCGTCGACGGGCAGCCGCGCGATCGTGTCGGGGCATAGCGGGGCGAACTCAGCGGCGATCTGCTGGAGATGCGCGCTGTGGCGGTCGGCGAAGATCTGGACCCTCGACTCGACCGCGCGCTTTTCATCGCAGGCGGCGGCCCAACCGAGCGATGCGACGAGTCCGGCGAGTACGAATTTCACTCATGAGCTGTTCGCACGTTCGCCGCGGGCGATCAACCCAGCCGGACCGGGAGCAGGGCCCGACGGGATGGGTGGCGGTCATCCCCCGTGGGTGGGCACCCCCTTTGTCCTTCCTATGCGCCGTTGCGGGTGGGGTCATCCGCGGTGCTGAGCTGCGCGCCGCCACGCGAGCGCGGACTTCGGTGGGCCGAGCTGATGCAGCGGGTCTTCGCGATCGATGTCTTGGTGTGCCCGAGCTGCGGCGGGCGGATGAAGCCGATTTCGCGGAGATCACCTCTCGGCGCGTGGCCCACAAGATGCTCGGACACGTCGGCGTTCTGAGCGACGCACCCGCGCCGTGGCCGGCGCGCGGGCCACCGGCGCCGGTGGTGGGAGCGCCCCACTGGCTCGACCACGAGCCGGGGGCGGACGAGCCAGCGCCCGACGTCGAGTAGAGCTCGCGGAGTACCGCGACGGAAGCACGCGGCCCGGGATCGAGCGAGCGGCCGGATCTGCGGTCCCGGGCGCGAGACGTCGGACGCGCGAACACCGTGAGGGATATCGATAAATGCAGCACCAGTATCGGCGCGTACAGTTCTTCCTGTGGCGGACGTCGAGTGTGTGGACTATCATACGTCGCGTTCTCTCGCGACGCCTTTCATCCTTCCTATGCGCAGGCTCCGATCGAGGCCATCCCAGGCGCACCTCGAACGTCCCGCACACCGATCCTTCGCCAGTCGCCTGCACCGGTGCGACCGCGACCGCAGCCGCATAATGTAGACTTCGCACGCGATCTCATGCCCACGTTGCGCGCCCTCTACCACGAGCTCGACGAGGCACTCTCGAGCGCCAGGCCCGTCACCGTCGTCGAAGTCGACAAGCGCCTCGCGCTCGACGAGAGCCCAATCGCATTGCTCCGCGAGCTGGGTATCGCGCAGGTGCTGCTCGAGTCGGTCCAGAAGCTAGAACCGGAGTCCAGGCCGCTCTCGCGACGCAAGCCGCGGCATCCGCGTCCGCGCGCGCCCTCCGAGAATCCAGACGCCGACGAGCTGGGCACCGATCTCGGCGCGCGCATGGTCGGCAAACAGGAAGCGCTCCCCGTTGTGACTTCCGGCGAACCCCACGTGAGCGTACTCCTCGAGAGCCGCGACACCGGCGAACCGCGGACCTCACAAGTGATCGAGTATGAGGAGCAAGACTGCGACCGAGTGCACGCGATTGGTCGCATTCCGAATGGACCACGCGTCACCGCGACCGCTTGGTACGGCAGTGACAAGGTCGAGCTCATCGTCGTGTTCGATGAGTTCCCCGAGGACACCCGACAGTTTCTCTACGAGTTGTTCGGGCACCCGTACGACGCGGCGCTCGATCCCTTGACGCTCACCAACCATCGACTCGTGGCCTCCACCGCGAAGACGCGGCTGATCACCAGCTACGCCAAGGTCAAGATCCTGCCGGGAATCAACGTCGTGCTCGACGCGGAGGTGCCCGCGGGGTTGCGGGCGCTCATCGATGTCGACACGCAAGGCAAGCGACTCTCGTTCTTCGGGCTGCTGCCGCTCGATGACAGGGAAACGGTCAACTTATTCTCCGCGCCGCTGTTCAAGCTGGTCTCCGATTCGTTGACGCTGCGCCGCACGTTCATTCGCATCGACGCGGGACTCCGGCGCGCACACGAAGAAGACGGGGGCTATCGCCGGGTGCGGTGCACACTTCGCGGTACCATCGATGTCGGCGACACTCCGCTCACCATCCACGGTCCGCTCGTCCGGGACCACGAACTGGTCTTGATGCGGCTTCTCAGGTCCGATGCGATCGACGCCACCTTGGCGGATTTCGACCTGTGCATGGGCGGGAACTCGGCGTGGCGCGACACATTGAGTGCCCGGCTACGGGTCGGCAACGGCGTCGTGCGCCTGCTCGAGTACACTCGGCACATCGCCCAGGGATCGGGCAAGGTCGTGAGCGTACACGCCGCGTTCCGCCTCCCCGGGGGCGTCGTCACCTGGGAGCAGGCGCGGCTTCAGTTCTCCCAGCTCGACCTTTCGTTCACGGTGGGCTTCCCCCACGAGGCCGACGCCCAAGTGCACGTGTCGGCGACAGGAGTCGCCACCGTCGTCTCCGCCCGCGCCAACGTCGGCGTGCCAGACCTCCGCATCACGTTCCAGATCGCCCCCACATGCGAGTGGACGATCGGCTTGATGATGCAGGCCGACAGGCTGCCCAGGTTTTGCGAGATCTTCGACGTCTTGCCCTCGGTCATGGGCGAGAGCCAGACCGATCTCGTGTGGTGCCACCTTCGTCTCCCACACCGGGGCAGCTCCGTGCTCGAGGTCTGGCCGCAGGAGGACGATGCCTAACGTCCGCGTCATGTGCTGGAACATCAAGGATTTCGGCCTGAGCAGATTCACCGACCATGGCAACGCCATCTTGGAGAAGATCTACGATCCTGCCGGCGCCCGCTTGGTCGACGCATTCGTGATCGTCGAGCCGTACTCCAGGATGCGAGCATTCCCCCTGGCGTCGCTGGTAACCGATGGGTCGGGATTCAAGGGTGTGCTCGCGCTCTACTTCGCGCTCAAGAACAGCGACCTGCGCTGGAAGGTCGCACCGCTCCGCGCCACTGCGATGCCACCCGTGTCCGACATGGTTGCGTTCTTCTATCACTCCGGGGTCATCGACTGCCTCGGCCCCGAGGCGCTCGGCGGTGTTCCGCCCATCGTCACCACCGTGCCCAGTCATGGGCATCCGCTGCCGTGGAACGTCACGACCGATCGGTGGTGCAAGGTCCGCTACTACAACTCCACTGGCGGCGAGGTGGGCTTCTTCGGCCGCCGTCCAACGCTCTATCATGTGGGCGCGCCCGACCGCGTGACGACGCCGCGCTCGGTGACGACCATCGCGCCTGCCGCACCACTTTCGATCGTCACCAACCTGCTGCCCGATGGGGCGGCCGGCCAGCTCTACGAGGTGCTCCTCCAGGCTGACGGAGGGACGCCACCGTACGTGTGGGCGCAGCAGCCAGCGACCACCCTGCCCGCCGGTTTGGCGTTCAATCCGGTCACGCAGACTCTCCTCGGAACGCCCGGCGCGTCGGGGCCGTTCCAGCTCGCGGTGACCGTCACCGACGTGGCCATGGCTACGGTCACCGTCACGCTCGCGTTCAACATCGCCGCCGCCAACGCGGCGCTCGCGGCGGTGACGACCGCCCTACCGCAGGCACTGCAGGGCGTACCCTACCGTGTTCGCATCGTGAGCCAGGGCGGTCGGGGGGCGCGGGCGATCGTCCACGCCCAGCGGCGAAGCACCGACCTTCTACCCCCCGGTCTCGCGCTTGCCCGCGATGGACTGCTGTCGGGGACGCCGTCCACGGTCGGCGTTGCGACGTTCGACGTCGACTTGAGCGCGGAGGCCAGCACGGCGCGCGACTTCACGATGGATGTCAGTGTTGGTGGCGGCCCGCTCGCGGTGTTCTCCAATGCGCTCCCAGACGGCGTGGTCGGTATGCCCTACGAGTTCCGGTTGCAAGCCACCGGCGGCGTGGCGCCGTACGCATGGGTGCTCAATGGCGGCACGACGCTCGTCGCCGGCCTCGCGTTCGACGCGGTGACCGGTACCCTGCGCGGTACGCCGACGGCGGCGGGACCGTGCACGCTCGATATCGATGCCCAAGATGCGGTGCCGACGAGCGTCAACACCGTACTCAACTTCAACATCGCGGCGACCGGAGCCGAACTTGGTTTCGTGACCGCGGCGACGTTGCCGCGTGCGCTTCTCAATGCGCCATATCGCATGAGGCTGGCGAGCACGGGAGGTCATGGCCATCGCGCGGTCGCGCTCGCAGGCACTCTGCCCGCCGGTCTATCGCTCGAGCCCGAGGGCGTCGCGCGGACCTTCACGCTCACGGTCGCCACAGGCGGCGCAGGCCTCGCCGTGTTCACCAATGCGCTGCCCGACGGCGTGGTCGGGGTCGCGTACGACTTCGTCGTCCACGCCACGGGCGGAACGGCGCCCTATACGTGGGCGCAGAACCCCGCTACCGTGCTGGTCGCCGGGCTCGCGTTCAACACCGTCAGCGGCGCGCTCACGGGTACTCCCGGTGCCGCGGGCGCGTGCACGCTCGACGTCACCGTCACCGATGGTGCGGGGAACACCGTGACCTGCGCGCTCGGCTTCACCATCGCAGCGGCCGGAACTCCGTTGGCCTGGAACACCGCGATCGCACTCCCGCGCGCACTGCAAAACCAGCCCTATCGTGTGCGGCTGGCGAGCTCGGGAGGCTACGGGCCGCGCTCGATCGAACTCACCGGAGCGCTCCCCGCCGGGCTCACCGTCGATCTCGACGGCCTACTGGTGGGGACGCCGACCGCTCTCGGGGTCAATATGCCGATCAACGTGACGATGTTCGACTCGAGCGCGGTCATCTCGGGTACACCGACCGCACCTGCGATCGCTCACATCGCGTCGGTCCAGCTCCTCGATGCAGCACGTACCTTCAAGCTCGTGGCCATCCATGCGCCACCCCAGGCCCGCTACCCGAGTAACCGCGACTGCGTGCGGGCGCTGGTCGAGATCCGCGAGATCACAGCACTGCGCGCGGGCCTCTCGGTCGCGGTGTGCGGCGACTTCAATTGCTGTACCCATCCAACTCAGAACTGCGGCACGCACGGGGCGGGTGAGTTCACCGCACTCACGCGCATGCTCGAGAAGGGGTTTGTGTTGCAAAGCAACAACACCCGCTCGAGCTGCAAGGGCGATTCGGGGGCGCGTAGAGACGTCTACGCGGAGATGAACGGCACCGCCAACGATGCGACGCTCGACGCCATCTGCACCCATTCGTTCGATCATGCGCTCTCGTTCGGGTTCACCGGCGTCAACAATGTCGACGTCGTCAATCTCGTCCGCGAGGATCCCGGCTACGCCGCGGCCAAGGTCGCCGCCAACGGTAGCATCCCGCATCCCATCAAGGGCATCGTGGGCAAGTGGTTGTGGACGAGCGGGGTGAGTGACCACCTGCCGGTCCGGTTCACGCTTCAGCTCTGATCGCGGTGTCTCGGGTTCGACGACTCAGGGAACGTCTTCGTCTTCGCGCTCGTCGGGATCGAGCACGTCCGCCCAGGGACGGAAGTACAGCATCGGTTCGTCCTCGGGCGGCTCAGATACCGCCGTGGCTTGATCTCCCGGGGGAGCGGCCACCACGACGCGCGCTCGGTAGGTGGGCCGTTCTTCATCGTCGGGCCATTCGCGGTGGATCTCCACGAACAGTCCCGAAACGTCTACGTAGAGATCGTCGAATCGTGCGGTTCCAGCAGCGCCTGTCGTGCCCTTGCGACCCGCTCCCTCGGGAAAATCGAGCGACACCGGCACGCCTTGGAGCGGGTTGCCCTCGGAGTCGTGCACATGGACGTCGAGGTAGCGAGAGGCGCAGGTGGCGACCGGTCGCAACTCGAACGAGAACGAGGGGTCCATCGCCTGGCGATCGAGCCGCATAAACGAGGCGAGCGCCTGGACTGGTGTTGGCGGTCGAACGGACCGGTGGGCGAGGACGTATGTGAAGGGTTCTTCAGACATTGTCAGGCTTCGCGCAGTGTCGCTTCGGCCCACTGCACCAGGCGCTCGAGGCGTGCCCCCGGTGAGGTGCGGTTACGCAGGATCCTTGCTGCCCCCGGACTCGATGCGAACTCGTCGCCGAGCGCGATCGCGACGTTCATCCAGCGCAGCCACTCGCCGCGGCCATGCAGGCCCACCGCGAAGGCAGCGTACGCATGGCGACGCAGCCGTGCGCGGAGCTCCACCTCGTCGACGTAACGCAGGTGCGGCCAACACTCGCGGATCACAGGAAGCGCTTCGGCGATGTAGATCTCGAGCTCGGAGCCCTGCAGCGATAGCAGCTGGTCTGCCCGGATCTCAAGCACCTCCGCACTGTAGCACGGTAGGGACCCGGCTCGCCGGGCCCCCCGTACAGATCCGGACGTGCGGAGCTACCGCATCCGGCTCCTGCCTTGGGTGAGGACGCAGACGCGGGCGAGCGGGAGCCACTTCGCGATGGCCGGGTCAAGCCCGCCCACGAGACGGGTGGTGCGGATGCTGCGGCGCCGCGGCAAGGTCGAGGACGACGAGGTCGTGGCGGCCGAGGATGATGGTTCGGTGCTGTTGCCGTGCATGGCGGCGTCGGTGCAGCGCGTGGGCGTGCTGGGTGAAGGTGCGGGACGTGCACTGCGGCGACCGGGCCGGCGGCGGGACGCCGAGGTGGAGCGGGTGCAGCGGCGGCGGTG
>JBIJCC010000139.1:0-24590 GCA_044344875.1 Nannocystaceae bacterium | reverse complement strand
CGGCGCTCACTTCTCCCTTTGATCATGATCATGATCGCGGGTCGATCCCTGGCCCAGTGTGGTTGCGCACGCCCGAGATCAGGCGGCCTGAACGGTTACGTTCGAAGCGTCTTGGCAGACCACGACACACTGCGTGGGGTTCATCGCGTCCGCACCGAGACCACAGATGGCCATGCCACCAGCGCCAGAAGTGGGCGTCGGGCACTCCGACATCGCGCCATCACACATCGGGGAGCAGAAGCAGAACCCCTCGAGCCCGGTGATCGCGATCGGTCCCTCGCCCGGGCCACACGCGTCGCACGAGCCGTAGTCGCTCATCGTCGCGCCAGTCTCCCCGCCCCCGATGCAGAGGCACCCGATGCACATCCCGCCGCCGCACATCGAGTCGTCGATGCACTCGTCCTCCGCGGTGCACTCGCTGCCGGTGTCCGCGGTCGTCGTGCCGGTGTCGACCACTCCGGTGTCATCCGTCGCGCCCGTCGGATCCATCGTCGGATCCGCCGTCGTCTCCGCCGTCGGATCATCCGTCGTCTCGCCCGGGTTCGTCGCGCTGCCGATCGTCGTGCTGATCGTCGCGCTCGCGTTGGTGTCGCTGTCGTCGTCCTCGCTCGCGCAGGCGGCGAGGGCGAAGCATGCGAGGAGCATGATCATGCGGGTCGTGGTGTGGTGGCGAACGGCAAGCTTGGTGGTCATGGTGGGGTTGGTGGGGTGCCCTTGCCGCCCGCGGCGGCGTCATCTCGTGGCAGTGTCGTGACCCCCCGGGGAATGGTGGGCCAGCGATGCACGGGAAACTGCCATAACCCGCGCAATCGCGGCGCAGCCATCTGCGCCCCTCGCATGTGCGGTCCCCGACACTGGCGGTGGGAACCTCGAGGGCCGTCGCAACAACGCGGCCCGCCGTTTCCGTAGACCAGGGCACGGACGGGCTCCGCATGCAGGGCGGCATGCAGACATGCTGCCCTCATCGGCGGCGCTCCCCGACCACCAGCGCGACCCCGGGCTTGGGTCGCTTCGCGGGCCGCGACAGCACCGCGGCGGTGCAGCGCGCCGCCAGGTCGCGCAAGAAGGCATGGGCGGGGTCCTCGTTCACGCGCTCGTGCCAGTTCATGAAGGTGCGGGGGGTCGGGAGCTCGAGGGGCGGCTCGAAGAGGCGCAGCGGCAGCAGGGTCGCGGCGTGGGTCAGCAGGGCCCATGGCGCGGTGAGCACGAGGTCCGAGCGGGCGGCGATGAACGGCGCGCCGACGAAGTGGGGGATCCGCATCGCGACGTCGCGGGTGCGACCGTGCTTCGCCAGCGCGGTGTCGACCACCGAGACGCCGCCGTCGCCCACCGGGTCGACGACGAGGTGCCGTAGGGCGAGGAACGTGTCGAGATCGAGGTGTCGACCGACGCGCGGATGATCGCGTCGCACCGCCGACGCGAAGCCGTCCTCACCGATCTTGCGCTGGATCAGCCCCGGCGCGCTCAGCTGCGGACCGACGACGAGATCGGCGGTGCCGCGCTCGAGTGCGTCGAGCAGCCCGGGGAACGGCTCGCGCATCGTCACCGTCACCCGCGGCGCGCGGCGTGACAGATCCTCGAGCACGCGCGGCAGGATCTCGAACTCGGCGAAGTCGCTGGTGACGACGGTAAACGTGCGCTCGCTCGTCGCGGGATCGAAGTGCTCGGCGCTCTCGATCGCCGCGCGCATCTCGTGCAGGCTCCGCGACACGACGCGGCCGAGTCGCTCGGCCCGGGGTGTCGGCACCAGGCCCTGACGCCCCGCGACCACCACCGGATCGTCGAGCAGCGCCCGCAGCCGGCGCAGTCGATGACTCATCGCCGACTGCGTGATGCCCTGCGCCGCCGCGGCGCGCGTCACGTTGCGGTGGGCGATGAGGGCCTCGAGGGCGGCCAGGAGGTTCAGGTCGAGCCCGTCCGGAGCATGTTCGGCGTTCATGGAATGTATGAATCGCATGATTTGGACGAATGGCAACCGCCGCGACAAGCTCTCGCCGATGCCGACCGCTGCCGAACTCCCACGCCGCCTCGTTCGCCTCCTCGCGCTGTGCAGCGCGATCCTGGGCCCCGCGGGCTGCTCCTCCCCGCCGGCCCCGACCGCCGAGGAACCGCGCTCGCCCCCGACCGCAACCGCGGCATCGACCGCGACCGCGGCATCGACCGCGACCGCGGCGTCGCCGATGGGCACCCTCGAGGCGCCCGAGCCCGGCGCCGCGGAGCTCACCGGCACGGTGGCCGAGCGACTCACCGCCGGGAGCTACAGCTACCTGCGGATCCACGACGCGGGCGACGAGCACTGGATCGCCACGATGGGCGCCGGTGCAGAGGTCGGCGCCCGCGTGATCGTGCGCAGCTTCGGCCTTCGCCGCGACTTCGAGTCCCCGCGCCTCGGACGGCGCTTCGACGAGCTCACCTTCGGCAGCGTTCGGCTCGCCGACGGACCGACCCCCCACACCTGAACGGCACGATGACCATGCAACGACTAGTGCACTCCACCCACGCGTTCCTCTCCTGGCTCTGCCTCGCGACCCTGGGCATGGCCGCCTGCGCCGGCGACGACACCGACGAAGACGCCGACGCGACCGCGGCCGACAGCTCGGGTGACGGCCCGGCGACCTCCTCGGGCGCCGAGGCCGGCACCTCGAGCGCAGACGATGGCACCTCGGGCTCCGACACCGCCGCCGACACCAGCACGGGCGAGGATCCCTTCGCCGGGTGCGATCGCGGCACCCTCGAGGCCGATCTCATCGGTGTCGATGCGACGGGCAATCCCGTCCCGCTCGCGTGGTTCGGGCCCGGCGCGGACCCCATGACCGGCGAACTCATCGCCGAAGGAACGAGCTTCGTCGTGAGCTCGACCTACCTCGCGATCAAGCCCGAGGCTGCGGCGCAGCAGGCCTTCGGCGAGTCGGTCGCGCCTCTGGTGCCCGCGCTGCTCGCCAACCCTGGCGTGGTCGCGATCCAGCTCGCTAGCTCGATGCAGTGCGGCACCGCGCGGACGTTCACCGTGTGGCAGGACGAGGCGGCGATGATGGCGTTCGTGGTCGGCGACGCGCATGCGAACGCCATCGCCCGAACCCCCGAGATCAGCCGCGGCGGCAGCGTGGTCACCCACTGGAACGCGACGAGCATTGCCGAGATCACCTGGGACGAGGCGATCGTGCGCATCGCCGCGGACGAGGGCCCGTTTTACTGAGGCGCCGGGCTCCCCATCCTCGGGATCGGCGCCCGACCGTCGCGTGGGCGTGCGACCGATCTCGAGACCCACGGTTCTGCCGCGGACGCGACAGGCCGCGCCGCAGGCGTAGCGGTGGTCACGATGTCGACAACGAGATCGATGCCACGGTCGCCGTAGTGGCGGCCGAACTGGGTGTCTAACGCCTTCGCAACGCCGATGGACGGGATCCCCCTCGAGCCGACCGATCCGTTGGCGCAGCTGGTGCGCGAGCGAACCCTCGCCGCACTGCGCGAGCGCCTCTTCGACGCGCCCCCGCACGCTCGGCGTGCACGCTACGAGCTGCGCCGCAGGTTGGGGCGAGGGGGCTTCGGCACTGTCTACCGTGCATGGGATCACCAGCTGCATCGCGATGTCGCGATCAAGCTCTTGCACCTCTCGGACGACAGCAACCGCCTGGTGACCGACGAGCTGGCCGCCGAAGCGCGGGCGATCGCCCACGTTCAGCACCCCAATGTCGTCCGCGTGTTCGACGTCGGTCGTGCCGACGACGGCAAGCTCGGGCTGCCGCGGGGCGAGACCGCGGACAGCTACATGGTGATGGAGCTGCTCGAGGGCGAGCCGCTCGGCGAGTGGCTGCGTCGCAAGCCGCCCGCGATCGAGATCCTCCGCGTATTGATCGATGCCGGACGAGGTCTCACCGCCTGCCACGCCGCCGGCCTCGTGCACCGCGATCTCAAGCCCGCGAACATCGTCGTGACCGATGGCGTGGCGCAGCTCGTCGACTTCGGGCTCGCGACGCTGGCCTTGGACGGTCTCGACGACACCGCGCCCGGCCACGAGGCCGCCACCATCGCTGTCGTGGCAGGCACCCCCGCGTACCTGGCTCCCGAACTGATCGAAGGCGCGGCGCCCGACCATCGCGCCGACCAATACGCCCTCGCGGTCACTGCCGCCGAGGCGTTGCTCGGCCAGCGCATGTTCCCGGACGTCGACTTGTTGGCGCTGGCGCTCGCCAAGCATCGACCCATCGGCCCGGTCGAGTTGCGCCGACGCGGGATGCCCCCAGCCGTCGCAACCGTGCTCGCGCGGGCCATGCAACCCGCGCCCCAGCGTCGGTATCGCAACACGGCTGCGTTCGTGGACGCGCTCGAGTCGTCGTTGGGGCGCCTCGGCAAGCGGCGGCCGATCACCCGCACACTGGTGGTGTCGACGATCGCCGTGGTCGGCCTCGCCGCGGCGGTCCCGGGCGCCGCCGAGGATCGCGCGACGTGCCTCGACCAGGCCGACGTCCGCACGCGGACATGGACGGAGGCCCAGGCTCGCGTCGTCGCGTCGCGAGCGACCCGCGGCGACGGCAAGCCCATCGACGATCGACTCGGCCGGTTCACCCAGCAGTGGCAAGAGAGCTGGTCGGACTCGTGTGGCACCGTGGACGGCGAATCCACTCGCTCGTGCCTTGCGCAACACGCCGACAGCTTCGACGAAGCGCTGGCGCTGTTGGTGCGCGAGGGCGAGGCCGAGGCCGACCGCACGGGCACAGGCAAGGGCAAGGGCGATCGAGCCCTGCAGATCATCGCCGCGGCGGGCGATCCCACCGAGTGCGGACCGAGTCCTGTGGGTGCCGTCGAGCTGCGCGACCTGCAGCTGGGCACCGCGTTGCGTCGCGCGCGGATGCTCCACGGTGCGGGCGACTCGCGGCGAGCCCTCGACGAGGCACGCACCACACTCGACGCGGCAATTGCCGAGGGCCGCGGGCGCATCGCCGCCGAAGCGCGGTTCATGGTCGGCGTCGCCCAGGTGGCGGTGGGTGACGTCGACGCCGGTCGCCACAACGTCGAGGAGGCCTACTATGCGGCGACCGCGTCTGGGTACGGCAGCTTGGCCCGTTCGGCGGCGATTCGGATGGTCGCCGTCGCCGCGCACCATACCTTCGACGAGGAGGCCGCCGACTTCTGGGCACGACAAGCCGAGACCGCGATGGCACGGCCTCCGCTGGCGAGCGACGCCGAGCGGGGCGCGCTCGGGTACAACCTCGGCTTGCTGCACCGCTCGCGCGGGCGACTCGATCGCGCCCAGGAGGCGTTTGCTGCCGCGGCCGAGTGGTTCGAAGCCGCCGACCGCCCGGCCGAAGTGCTGACCGCGACCGCGGCGCTGGGCTCGATCGCGCTGGATCGCGGCGACGCGGGACGCAGTCGCATCCTGCTCGAGCGCGCCATCGTGCAGCTCGAGCCGATGCTCGGGGTCGATCATCCCGAGCTCGCCAAACTGCTCGTCGCCCTGGGCAACGCCCAGCGTGCCTCCGGCGATCGCGACATCGCACGGCTCACCCTGCAGCGCGCGCTCGATCTCGCGACCCGAGGAGGCACAGAGATCACACGCGGCCTCGCTGCCATGAACCTCGCCGTGCTAGCGTTCGATCGCGGTCGCTACGCCGAGGCCGCGAGTGCCCAGCGCGACGCGCTCGACGCGTTGCTGCGCACGCAGCCCGACAACCACCCGTACGTCGCCGCCGCCCGCGACAACCTCGGCGTCATGTTGCGGATGCAGGGCGCGCTGGATGAGGCCTGTCCGCTGCACGCGCGCGCACTCGACGATCGGCGGCAGACCGGCACGGTCCGGGACGTCCTCGTGTCGACCAACAACCTCGCGCGCTGCCGGGTCGCCCAAGCTCGCTTCGAGGAGGCCGAGGACCTGCTCGACACCGCGAAGGCCCGCGCGGAAGCCGAACTCGCCGCCGACGATACCCAGCTCGCCGAGATCTACACCTCGTTCGGGATGCTTGCGCAGGCTCGCGGGCGCCCAGGCGAGGCGATCGTCGCCCTCGAGACCGCGCGATCGCTGTGGTCGCGGCACTCGGAGCCCGAGCTGTCCCGCGCCGAGGGCCTCGAGCTCCTGGCCTCGGCCCTCGCTGCGACCGGCGGGGAACCCGAGTCGATCGCCGCGCTCGAATCGGCCGCCCGGCGAGAGTATGCCGCGCTCGGCCATGATGTCGCCGAGACTCGATGAGCCTCGGCACCTCGATGCAGTGCTCGAGCGGAGGCGGGTTTGTAGTACGCTCGCGGCACCATGTCTGGAGAGACCCGCGAAGGACTGCGGATCGGCATCGACCTCGGCACCACGTTCTCGCTCGCCGCGCGGATGGAGGGCGCACGACCCATCGTGATCCCCAACGCGCTGGGGGAGTTCTTGACCGCGAGCGCCGTGAGCATCGCCGACGACGGCACACTGCTGGTCGGCGCGGCCGCCCGCGCACGCGCGGCCACGCACCCCGAGTGCACGTTCCGCAACTTCAAGCGCGACATGGGGACCGACCGCGAGTTCGTGTTCGGCGAGCATCGCTTCACCCCGGAGAAGCTCTCCGCGCTGGTGCTGCGCCAGCTCAAGGACGACGTCGAGGCGGCGCTGCACGAGCCGGTGGTCGAGGCGGTGATCACCGTGCCCGCCTACTTCGGCGAGCTGCAGCGTCGGGCGACGCAGGACGCCGCCGAGATCGCGGGCCTGCGGGTCGAGCGGCTGGTGAACGAGCCGACCGCCGCGGCGCTGGCGTACGGCCTGCACAACCTCGACCGCGAGCTGAAGGTGGTCGTCATCGATCTGGGCGGCGGCACCCTCGACGTCACCGTCCTCGAGATCGTCGCCGGCGTCATCGAGGTCCAGTCCACCGCGGGCGACGCGCGGCTCGGCGGCGAGGACTTCAGCGAGATGCTCGCCGACCACCTCGCGACCCGGGCGAGGGACAGCTTCGGGGTCGACCCTCGGTCGTCGAGCGTGCTCGCACCGCGTTTCTTCGAGGCGTGCGAGCGGGCCAAGCGGCGGCTCTCGGAGGCCGAGGCGACGCGCGTGGCGATGCCGTTGCCCGGACCGCACGCCCTCGACGCCGGTGCGATCGAGCTCGACGTGCGTCGCGCGGAGGCCGAGGCGGTGTGGGCCCCGCTGCTGAAGCGCATCGAGGGCCCGATCCTCCGCGCGCTGCGAGACGCGAACCTGGCGCCCGACGCCGTCGACGAGGTGCTGCTGGTCGGCGGGGCAACGCGCATGCCGGCGATGCTCGAGCTCGGCGCGCGCCTGTTCGGGCGCATGCCCCGGCACCAGCTGCCACCCGACGAGGCGGTGGCGCTCGGCGCTGCGGTCCAGATGGGCCTGAAGGCCGGGGACGCGGCGCTCGACGACGTGGTCTCGACCGACATCGCCCCGTACTCGCTCGGCGTGGCGGTCACCAGCCGCGCGGCCAAGCACGCGCTCGGTGATCTGTTCTCGCCGATCCTCGAGCGCGGCACCGTGTTGCCGGCGAGCCGCGTCGGCGTCTACGCGACCACGATGGACAACCAGACCGAGATCAAGCTCGAGATCTATCAGGGCGAACACTCGCTGTGCCGCGACAACACCCACCTCGGAGACCTGGCCATCACCAAGATCCCCAAGGCGCCCGCCGGTGAGGCGACGATCGAGGTCCGCTTCACGTACGATCTCAACGGGCTCCTCGAGGTCGACGTCGAGGTCGGGGGATCGGGCAGGAAGCACAGCACACTCATCGATCGCTCGGGCGGCCGGATGAGCCGCTCCGACGTCGACCAGGCCCGCAAGGCGATGGCGCGGCTCAAGCTCCACCCCCGCGATGCGCTGCCGAACACCGTCGTGCTCGCGCGTGCCGAGGAGCTGTTCGTGCAGCTCGTCGGCGACGAGCGCGTGCTGATGCAGCGCGTGATGACGCACTTCCGGCTCGCGCTCGAGGGCCAGGATCCCGCCGTGATCGAGGCCGCACGCGGCGACCTGCGGGCCGTCATCGCCCACCTGCAGGGGTCGCGATGAGCGGGCCGTCGCTGCCGGACACCGACGACCCGTGGGTGCTGCTCGAGGTCGATCGCGACGCGGCGCCCGAGGTGGTGCGCCGCGCCTACCTGGCGAAGATCAAGGTACACAAGCCCGATCGTGCGCCCGAGGCGTTCCGGCGGATCCGCGAGGCGTACGAGGCGATCGCGGCCGGCCTCCCGCGGGCGCCCGCACCTCGCCACGCAACGCCGGCGTCGAGCATCGCGCCAGACGAGCCCGCGACCCACGCGGCGCACGGCGCCGACGCGACGCCCGAGCCCGACGCTGCGCCGCGACCGTCGCCCTACCTCGACACCGATGCCCTCGACGCGCTCCTCGCAGACCGTCGCACCGACGAGCTGTTCGTGGCGCTGCAGGCGGGCAGGATCGATCCGCGCCACGTCATGGCGGTCGTGCACGTGCTCGCGACCCTGAGCGTGCTCGTCGACGGCGCCGCGTTCGACCGCCTCGTCGCGGCGTTCCCCGCCGAGGTCCGCGAGCTGGCCGGTCGCGACAGCGTATTCGCGCTGCGCCTCGCCGCCGGCCCCGCGATCGCCCGCTGGGTCAGCGAGGGCGAGGCCCCGTGTCCGGCGCTGCTGGCGGTGCTCGTGGAGCTCCCCATCGCCGACGACACGCGGTGTCGAGCGCTGACGCGTGACCTCGCGAACAGCGTGCGGGGCGATCCCGCCGGAACCCTCGCGGCGCTCGATCGCATCGCCGCCGCGGGCGTCGAGGGACCGGCCATCGTCACCGAGGTCCTCGAGGAGATCGCCGGCAGCATACCCGACGAGGTCCGCGACCGGCGGATGCTCCAGCTCAACGCCGCGGGGTTCGCCCATCGCATCGACCGCGAACGCAGCGGCGACCGTCGCCTCGGTGCAGAGGGGTTCGCGGCCGCGTTCGGCTCCTTCGCGATCCTGAGCGTGCTGGTGAACATCGGCGTGCCCATGGTCGGCGTGTGCATCGGCCTCGCGCTGGCCTGGGTCGTCCTCTACGTCATGTACGACGCCAGCGCGTCGTTCTACCGCCGCAAGCTCCGGAGCCGGCTGATCGAGCAGGTCTGGAACCACCCCGTGCCATCGCGGCTCATCCTCGATCAGCTGCGCACGTTCGAGTGTACCCGGCCCGCCAATCGCGATGCCTTCTCCAGCGACGCCTTCGACAAGTACGTCGTCCTCGTGGACCGCGATCTCGCGCTGCAGGCGTTCGCCGACCTGACGTGGATCGCGTGGGCCGTCGTGACCCTCGACGCACCAGACGAGCCGCCCGTGGAGCCTGGTGTCCAGGCCTGATGGGCGGGACCCGTCACAGTCGGTAGCGGCGATACAGCCCGCTCTCGAGCTGCTCGCCCGCGACCACGCCGAGCGTCGGATCGAGCCCGAGCACCCCGTACAGTCGAGCGATCGGTGAGCCGCTGGGCTCGTCGTGGAGGATGCGCCACGGCGACGGACCGACCAGATCGCGTTGCCACAGGATCTGCCCCGCATCGCCGCCGTCGGCGAACACGTGCTCGCGCGCGGGCGAGCTCGGACGCGCCGGCTCGAAGAGCCACGCCCACGCATCGTAGAGGTCGTCACCGCGCTCGTGGACGCACGATAGCCACACGCGCGCGCTCGACTCGTCGGCGATCCTGCGCAGGGCCGCCAGCGCCGCGCGCCGCGGCGACGGGTAGATCCGCGCGTCGAAGCCACAGGGATCGACGGGCCCGCGATCGTCGGCACCGACCACGCCGCGCGGCAGCACTCCGTCGCGACCGTCGGCGAGGTCGGCCTCGCCGGGGTTCCGCTCGACACCGAAGCTGTCGACGAGGTCGAGGCACACCCCCTCGGCGTCGCGCACGGCGAGCAGCCCGAAGGGCGGCGTCGCGACGTGCGGCGTCCCGGGTGCGAACCGATGCACGCGGCCGCGGAACGCCGGGATGCTCCCGAACGCGGCGATCGCCGCCGGGTTCGCATCGGCGAAGACTGTGGTCTCGACCGTCATCGATGGCCCATCGCGCGACTACGGCACGTAGCGCGACCAGAACTCGAGCGTCGGCTCCGAGATCGGGTGATCGCAGTGCATCGCGCCCTCGTGCACGAGCGAGTCGACCGCGAAGCCCATGCCCTCGAACTCGGCGATGCTGTCGATGATGTTGGGCGCGAGGAAGTCCTCGGTGCCGTAGTTGAAGTAGATCGGGATCGCGTCGCGCGTCGCGGCGTCGGTCATCGGATCCCACGCCCAGCCGAACGAGAAGCCCGAGCCGCCGCAGCTGGCGGCGAAGACCCCGGGCACGCGGTGGCCGACGTGGGCAATGAACGAGCTGGCGAAGAACCACGAGCCGCCCGAGACGCCCCAGTACAGGCTCTCGTCGGCGAACTCGGGCTCGTACGCGGCGAGGAACGCCTCGATCGTGACGGCGACCTGCTCGGCGTGCTCGGGCTGCGCGGCGCCGAAGGCCACCGTACCCTCGTCGTAGAACGCCGGCGAGAGCACGCCGATGATCATCGTGTTGCGCATCTCGGTCCACGCGAAGATGTCCGGGGAGAAGGCCCAGTTCTCCATGTAGTCGGCAGCGCCGTCGCCGTGCAGATAGATCGCGAGCCGATCGACCCGCTCGCCCGCGGGCGGCGGGAAGAACTTCACCTCGAGCCCCTCGACGATCGCCTGGCACCCGGCGTGGCCCTGGTAGTCGAAGGGCATGTCGCACGGCAGCCCCGCGGGCACCGGGCCATCGTCGGTGGTTCCGCCGTCGCTCGTCGCCGGGTCCGCGCCGTCGGCCGACGCGTCGCCTGCGTTGGTGGCCGGGTTGGTGGCGCCGTCGGTGGCCCCGTCGGTGGCCCCGTCGGTGGCCCCGTCGGTGGCCGCATCGGTGGCGCCGCCGTCCCCCGAGCCGCCGTCGCTGCCGCACGCGGCGGCGAAGAGCCCGAGGGACACCGAGATCAATGCGCGGGGGAGTGCCGAGGACGCGATCGTCATCGTCGCGCATGGTAGCCCGCCGACGCCGCTGCCGATACGCCCTGCCGTTCGAGCGAAGGAGACCCCGCGCATTCACGCATCGACGAGCACGGCGCAGCGTGCCCGGCGGTCGGAGAGCACCGCGACCGTGGCGCCGTCCTGCACGATGCGCTCGCGGATCTCGAGCAGATCGTCGGGGTCGATGCCTCGCGACATCAGGTAGCGCCGGATCTCGGGACGATCGACGTCGACCCTCGCGGCCGCGGTGGCGATCGTCGGCTCGCTGTCGATCGGCACGATCCGCCGCTGCCGTCGTGACGCCTCTTGGGCCGCGAGGGCGGCCGCCATTGCACTCCCACCCATGGACTGACTCCTCTGGGAGTGGAACGGCGGCCGCGCCGGGGTTCTTCCGCGGAATCGGACGGTGGACGGCAGCCGGTCGCGGCCGGGAACCACCGCCCCGGCCGCGGCACGGGGACTAGAACACCTTCTCGAGCACCGAGCGGTATTGGGCCGGCACGAAGCTCAGCGCGAGCGCCTTGGGGTCCTCGCCGAGCGAGCGCAGCAGCTCCTTGTGGGTCCAGATCAGCTCGTGGTGCATGCAGTCGCTCCGCCACTTGAGGTCGCCGGCGTACCAGGTCGGGGGCAAGGTGACCTTGTAGATGCGCGCGCACTTCACCACGGGCTTGTCGATGACGATGTTATGCAGCGCGACGCGATCGTCGAGCGTGATCGGGTCGCCGACCTTCTTCGGGCTCCCGGCGACCGGCATGAGCTTCCACTGGATCGCGCCGTTGCCGTTGCTCTGCGCCCGCGCCTTGCACTCGGCGTCGTTGGCCCCCCAGTTGAGGTTGATGCCGTTGTCGCGCTGGCCGTAGCACACGTACTTGCGGCCGTTGTTGGTGGTGACCGCCATGCCGACGGTGTCGCCGAACTTCAGCGCTGCGCCCGAGGTGTCGCCGACGGCCTTGTCGAACGAGATGTTGTCGCCGCCCGTCGTCTTGCTGCAGTCCGAGACGTGACCGAGGTTGATTCCCGCATCCTGCGACTTGTACGTGAGGCAGTGCCCCGAGTAGTCGCTGCCGAGCTTGAGGCGCTTGCCCGACGTCAGCGCGCCGGTGTCCGTCGTGATGAACTTCCAGTCGCCCGGCGTGCCGTCGATGATCAGCCGCTTCGCATCGGCGGGCGTGATCGCCGGGGTCTTCGCGGGTGCCGCGGGGGCGTCGAAGGACTTGGCGCTGAACTCGAGCTTGCCCGGCTTCGCGGCGGCCGCGTCGGCGCCGACGAAGGCGCTGGCGCCGACGGCCACGCCGACGAGGGCGACGAGGCCGAGGCGGTAGCCGGAGCGAGTCGAGGTGCGGGGCGAAACACGGGGGGAAGTGCGGGTCATGTCGGGTCTCCGCGGCGGGTAGACCGGGGTCGGCGGCGGTCGATCAACGATTTCCGCGGCGCACGGGATCGCCCGCGCAGTCGCTGCGCAGGCGCGTCCCCCGAGGCCTCCGTCGTTGCGCGACGTCCCGGAATCTCCAGGCCCTCGATGTGGCTCTTCCGGATCGAGGACACCGACCATGAACCTGCTCCCCCGCAACGAGAACGGCACCGATCGCGGTGCTCGTGTCACCTTGGGCCTCGGCCTGCTCGCGATCGTGTTCGTCGGACCGCACACCCCATGGGGGTGGCTCGGGCTCATCCCCCTGGCGACCGGATTGCTGGGCAGCTGCCCGATCTATACGCTCTTCGGTCTGTCCACGTGCCCGACGAAGAAGACCACGACGGCGACGCAGCACTGATGCTGCGGGCGGCTGCGGGCGATCGCGACGCCTTCGCGGACGTCGTGCGCCGGCACCAGCGGGCCGTCTTCGGCTTCCTGCGCTGGGCCAGCGCGAGCCCAACGGTCGCCGAGGACGCACTGCAGGACACCTTCGTCGCCGCGTGGCGGCACGCCGGGGATCTCCGCGGCGCCGCGGTGCGACCGTGGCTGCTCACCATCGCAAGACGCACCCTCGCCCGGAGCCGGCGCCGGCGCGTCGGCGAGCCCACCGAGGTCGAGCCGCTCTCGGCGCTGGGCGAGCGCGCCGGCTGGGGCAGCGAGGATCCGGAGGCCATCGTCGCCGCGGCCGAGCGACACGCGGTGCTCGAGGCCGCGCTGCTGCGGCTGGGCGACGACGCGCGCGAGGCGATCGCCCTGGTCGATCTGCAGGGCCTCGGTTACGTCGACGCCGCCGCGATCGCCGAGGTCGCATTGCCGGCGTTCAAGAGTCGACTGCATCGCGCGCGGCTCGAGCTCGCGGCGAGCCTGCGGGAGGAGGTGCGACGTGGAGGGTGAGATCATCGTCGGTGGTCTGCGTTGCTCCGAGGTGCTCGCCGTGCTTGGCGAGGCCCTCGACGGGAGCCTCGATGCCGCGCAGGCGGACGCCGTACGGGAGCACCTCGCGGGGTGTGATCGATGCGCGCGCTTCGGTGGCGCGGTGGCGGCGATGATCGACCGCCTGCGGCAGGGGCTCGGCCGATTGGCCCCCAACACCGAGCCCAACACCGAGCCCAACACCGAGCCCAACACCGAGCCCAACACCGAGCCCAACACCGAGGCCAACACCGAGGCGATGGCGGCGCGGCTCGACGCCCGTCTCGCGCGCGAGCCCTGAATCAGGGTACACTGCGAGACGGTGCCCGCGCCCGATCGGGGTGACGTCGGCGCGATCTTCCAGGAGCCTGACCATGCGACGAAGCCCGCCACGACAGGTCGAGATCACGATCCGGAGCGCATGCGCCCGGGCACGCCGCGCCCTCGTCGGCGCCGCCGCGGGGCTGCTCGCCGCCGCGGTCGCGCCGGCCATCGCCTGTGCCCCGAGCGTCGACGACTCGGGGTGCTCGATGGACATCGATTGCCAAGGCCGCGCCGAGGTCTGCGACGTCGCCAACAACGTCTGCATCCCCAAGACCGTCGACGAGACCGCGACCGAGAACCCCGCGCCGGCGAGCTTCACCAACAAGATCGTCCCGTTCCACCGTGGCCAGGTGTGCATGGCCCACGACGTGAAGTCGGGCGAGGACGTGCCGGTCACCCTGAACCCGTGCTTCCACCCCTGCCTGGACCAGGGCGCGTTCAAGCACAAGCACTACTACGAGTGCCTCGGCTCGCGCTGCGAGGCGTGGGCCATCCTCTACATCGAGGCGTCGTCGATCCCCGAGGGGTGTCCGGCCGACGCGTTCGGCTCCTTCGATCGCGCGCTGTGCAGCGCGGGTCCGTCGGTGAGCCTGTCGATCGGCACGACCATCGACTCGGGCCCGGTGAACGGCACGATGGGCTTCGAGATCCCGTTCCTCAGCAACGCGGACGCCGCGGCGATCGCCGCGGACTTCGACAACATCGAGCTGATCCAGTCCAAGATCGAGCAGTACCCCGCGAGCGACGATCGCGTGCCGGGCGGCAAGGACATCGTCCTCAGCCCGAGCAACCCGGTGCCTCCGGCGAGCTGCGAGACCGGCTGCGACTGCTACGACATCGGCTTCTGACGCGGATCCCGGCTTGGCAGAACAACCATACGCAGGGCCGCGCGTCGGCCTCGTGCTCTCGGGTGGCGGCGCCCGCGGGGCCTACGAGGTCGGCGTGATCCGCTATGTCCGCGAGCGCCTGAAGAAGGCGCTGCCGTTCCAGGTGATCACCGGCAGCAGCGTCGGCGCCGTCAACGGGTCGTACCTCGCAGCCACCGCCGATCGCCCCCGCGCCCAGGGCCGCATGCTCGCGCGGGTGTGGAGCGAGCTCGACCTCGACAAGATCTATCGCTTCGGCTGGCGACAGTTCCGCAACCTCCCGCAGGTGCTGCTGGGGCGCAACCTGCCGACGGAGGATCACGGGCACACGCTCGGTGGCCTGGTCGATCCGATGATGATCGAGGAGATGGTCCGCTCGCACATTCCGTGGGCGGGCATCGACGCCAACCTGCGCAGCGGGGTCTTGCACGCGTTCGCGTGCAGCGCGACCGAGCTGTCGACCGGCATCACCACCGTGTTCGTGCAGACCCGCGACGGCACGATCACGCAGTGGCCCAAGATCCCCGGCCAGGTCGTGGTGCCGACGACGATCACGCCGGCGCACACCCTGGCCTCGGCGGCGATCCCCGTGCTGTTCCCCGCGGTGCGCGTCGGCGGCGAGCTGTTCGTCGACGGCAGCCTGCGCCAGAACACGCCGATCCGCCCGGCGATGCACCTCGGCGCCGAGCGCTTGCTGGTCGTCGGCCTGCGCCACGATCCCGAGGACACCGGGCTGCGGGTCGAGATCGCCCGCAAGAAGGTCATCTACCCCAACGCGATGTTCATGCTGGGCAAGATGCTCAACGCGCTGATGCTCGACAAGCTCGAGGCCGATCTGGCGCGGATCCATCGCACCAACGAGTTCGTGCGCGCCGGCACGGCCGCGTACGGCCCAGAGTTCGCGCAGACGATGGCCGACGCGATGTCGGGGCGGAACTCGCGGCCCTACACCGAGATCCAGGTCGTACTGATCCGCCCCAGCAAGGACCTCGGCGAGGTCGCCTTCGACAGCATCCGCCGCACCATGCTGAAGAACCACAAGGGCGTGATGGCCCGTTGGCTGCGCCGCGTCGTCTCGGCCGCCGACGAGGTGTCGGAGAGCGATCTCGCCAGCTACGTGCTGTTCGAGCCCACGTACGTCGCCGAGCTCATCGACCTCGGCTACAACGACGCCGCGGCGCACCACGACGAGCTGACGGCGCTCTGGGAGTGACGCCGGCCGCCGGGCCCGGCCTTGGACTCACCGCGCGGCGGCGTCGAGCCACTTCGTGACGCGCGGCGGCTCGTAGGCCGCGAGCGCCTCGAGCAGCGCGAGCGGCTCGTCGCGGACCACGAGCATCTCGCGGTACTCGGCGCGCACGAAGCCCTCGGCCACCGCGTGATCGAGGAACGCGCCGAGCCGGCCGTAGTAGCCGTCGACGTCGAGCAGGCTGCACGCCTTGGGGTGGTAGCCGAGCATGGCCCACGTCCACACCTCGAAGAGCTCCTCCAGGGTGCCGAGGCCGCCGGGCAGCGCCACGAACGCCTCGGCGCGCGCGGCCATCAGCTCCTTGCGCGCGTGCATCGACGCGACCACGTGCAGCTCCGTGAGCCCGCGGTGCTCGATCTCCTTGGACTTCAACGCCTCGGGGATCACGCCGATGACGCGGCCGCCCGCGGCGAGGGCCGCGTCCGCCACGGAACCCATCAGCCCGATCGACGCGCCGCCGTAGACCAGCGTGATGCCGCGCTCGCCCATCGCGCGGCCGAGCGCGATCGCAGCCTGCGTGTAGGCGGGGCGGGCCCCGGCGCTCGAGCCACAGAACACCGCGATCGAGCTCGGCATCACCATGCGCCGCCGAGGATAGTCGACCCGACGCGGCTGCGGCGACACGACGCGACCCGACGTCGTCCTGCGGGCGCGGAGGCCGGCGGGCCTGCCACGCAAGCTTCCTCACTCCCGCTCGCGAGCGACGCGCACCGCGACCGCGGTACACCATCACCCATGGCGTACAAGCTCGTCAGTCTGCCGGGTGACGGCACGGGTCCAGAGGTGATGCGCGAGGGCATGCGGGTCGTGCACGCGGTGTCGCGCAAGCTCGGGATCGAGTGGGACGTCGAGGAGATCCGCTGCGGCGGTGAGTACTACCTCGAGCACGGCTCGCGCGACTGGCCCGAGGGCAGCGAGGAGAAGTGTGCCGCGGCCGATCTGATCCTCCTGGGTGCCGTCGGGTGGCCCGACCCCAAGGGCTCCGGCGGTCCGGTGTTGATGGCGAACGGCAAGATGGCCGGCTACTCGCCCGTCATCGGCAACCGCATCAAGCTCAACCTGTACGCGAACGTGCGGCCGGTGAAGCTCTACAACGGCGTTCGCCACCGCATCCACGGCGCGCACAAGCAGGTGTGGGAGGCGGGCAAGGTCGACATGGTCTTCCTGCGCGAGAACACCGAGGGCATGTACAGCCAGACCGGCGGCAAGCTGGCGCCCGGCGGCAAGACCGACGTCGCGATCGACACCCGCGTGATCACGCGCCGCGCCAGCGAGCAGATCATCCGCCACGCGTTCGAGCTGTGCCGCGCCCGTCCCCACGGCGCGCCCAAGGACGGCAAGAAGCGCGTGACCGCCATCGTCAAGGACAACGTCCTGCACGGCTGCCAGTTCTTCCGCGACGTGTTCTTCGAGATCGGCCGCGAGTACCCCGAGATCGAGAAGGAGACCGCGATCGTCGACGCGTTCACGCAGTGGTTGCTCGGCCAGCCCGAGTACTACGACGTGCTCGTCACGACGAACATGTTCGGTGACATCGTCACGGACCTCGCGTCGGTGCTGCAGGGCGGCATGGGCATGGCCGTCGGCGCGAACGTCGGCCGCGAGCACGGGATGTTCGAGCCGATCCACGGCAGCGCGCCCAAGCACGCCGGCAAGGACAAGGTGAACCCGATCGCGATGATCCTCGCCGCGAAGGAGGGCCTCGACTGGCTCGGCCGCCGCAAGCAGGACGAGCGTCTGATCAAGGCCGCGGTCGCGATCGAGGCCGCCGTGGTCGCCACGCTCGACGCCGGCGCACCGCTGACCTACGACATCGTCGGCGAGGCCAAGGCGGCCAAGTGCAGCGAGGTCGGCGGGGTGGTGGCCGAGCGCGCTGCGGCAGCGCTGTAGTCAGGCCCCCGACGTTGCGGCCGTTTCTTTGGCCGCTTGGACCGGGCATGGCAGGCTAGTCCGACGCCATGCTCGCGGTCCTGTCATTGCTCGCCCTCGTCGCCCCGGCTCCCACGGCGCAGGGCGAGGTGACGGCAGAGGCACCGCTCGCCGCCCCCGGCCCCGCGGTAGCCACCGACGCCAACCGCAACGGCCTGTCGCGACGGCGGGACCGCAAGTGGATCCACCGCTGGGCGCCCGAGCGCAACGTCGTCGAGCTCGGCGTCTACGGCGGCATCATCATCCCGGCCCGCGATCTCGAGCTGTTCGAGCCGTCGTTCGACCTGCCGCGCCAGGGGTTCCGGCCGCTCGGCAAGATCGCCCCGGATCTCGGCGGGCGCGTCGGTTACTTCCCGATCCGCTACTTCGGGATCGAGGTCGAGGGCGGCGCGATGCCGACCAAGGCCGGGGGCGACCGCGCGACGATGTGGACCGCCCGCGGTCACTTCGTCGGTCAGCTCGGCCTGTGGAGCGTGACCCCGTTCGTGGTCGTCGGCGCCGGTGCGATCGGCGTGTCGAGCCCGCGCGCCGCGGTCGGCAACGACGTCGACGCCAGCCTCCACGTGGGCCTGGGCGCCAAGTTCTACATCAACCGCTACCTGATGCTGCGGCTGGACCTGCGCGATGTCATCACCGCGCGTCGCGGCGTCGACGAGGGCGCGACGAACACGATCGAGGCGTTGCTCGGCCTCTCGGTGACGCTCGGTCGCAAGCGGGATCGCGATCCGATCCCGACGCCCATCGAGCCTCCGCCCGCGCCCGTCGATCGCGACGGCGACGGCGTGCTCGACACCGACGATCAGTGCATCGACGTGCCCGGCGACAAGCCCACCGGCTGCCCGCCGCCGGGGGACCGCGACGGCGATGGCTTCACCGACGACGTCGATGCGTGCGTCGACGTCCCCGGCATCGCCCCGGACGGCTGCCCCGATCCCGACCCCGACAAGGACGGCATCCTCGGCACGAACGACGCGTGCCCTGATGTCGCCGAGACCAAGAACGGCTTCGAGGACACCGACGGCTGCCCCGACACGGTGCCGACGGACTTCGCCGGCCTCGAGGTCCTCGAGGGCGTGTTCTTCCCCACGGATGAGGACACGCTCGGCAAGACATCCATCGATATTCTCGATCGTGCGGTCGCGGCCCTGCAGAAACATCCGTCGGTGCGCGTGGAGATCAGCGGTCACACCGACTCGACGGGCAACCGCGAGCACAACATGGATCTGTCACAGCGCCGTGCCGAGGCGGTGAAGCGGTATTTGGACGAGCACGGGATCGACGCGTCGCGGATGGAGACGCGCGGCGCCGGGCCGGATGAGCCGCTGGACAGCAACAGCAGCAATGCGGGGCGGGCGAAGAATCGCCGGATCGAGTTCCGGGTGTTGAAGTAGGCCGCGCGAGCAACCCGGCGGGTTGGCCCTGACCGCGATGCGCTAGAACCGTCCGCCGATCACGATCCCGCCGTGATCGCGTCCCGCGAGCGGCGCGACGCGAAGATTCGCGAGGCGCTCGAGCTTTGCCAAGCGACGATTGCCGGCGCCGAACATCGCTCCGCCGATGATCGTCGGCAGCAACCCCACCGCGGCCATGCCGACGCCGGCCCACAGGCCCTTGGGTCCGACGGCGCCGGTGGAGTAGCCACCGGCGATCCCTCCGCCGATCACGATGAGAGAGCCCCCCACGGCGAACGTGATGAGGCCCGACTTGCGCAGCCGCATCGCAGCGGCGTGCGCCTCCGAATCGAACGGAGCCGCGTTGGGTGTTTCGATGTCGCGCGCCGGCGTCGGGGCTGGCATCGGGTCGATCGGCGGCGGGGCACTGGGCGTCGCGGTACTCGCCAGGGCCAGCGCCGGCGCGGCGGTCCGTTCCGGCTCCGGCTCCCACGCCGCCGGTGCCGGTCGGTCGTGCAGTGGTGCGGCCTGGGCCACCGGGACCCAGCCCGACCACTCGAGGCGAACCTCGAGCGTCTCGACCGCCTTGCCCTGCGCCTTGGCCTTCTCGACGCTCGCCCGCAGCGCGGCACCGGTCATCGGCCCGAGGCCCTTGTCGCCGTTTCGGACGTACCACCGATCGAGCTCGACGAACCACGCCGCCTTGGCCAGCGGCGTCCAGTCCCCGGCGCCCTCCCACCACACCGACGTCGCATCCGTCACGCGACCGCGCAGGTAGGCATCGACGAACGCTGCGTCGTCGATTGGCCCGACCGTCCGGCCGTCGTGCGCGTAGTACCACTGCGCCTCGGGCTGAGCGTCCGCGGTCGCTGCGGGGTCAGGGGCCTTCGGCGCGCGGGCGTGCGCGACCGCGGGCAGACCGGACAGGACCAAGGCGAGACACAGGGCAACGCGAGCAGCCATGCCCCCGGAGTGTTGCCGGCGGGGATTTCGATCCCTCGGTCTTGCACGGTCACCCGCGAGCACGACAGGGATCGGTCACAGCGCCGTGCCGAGGCCGTGAACGATCCCCCTTCGAGGACGCGATGGACGGGTCACGCATCCGCGTGTTGATGTCGCCGAAGGATCGCTCGCCCCGTGGCGAGTTCGGCTAGGCTCCCCACGCCCGACGGGCACCGGACGCCCGCAGGACGAGGAGCACGCATGCCCACGATCACGACGAAAGACGGCACCGAGATCTACTACAAGGATTGGGGCACGGGACGCCCGATCACCTTCTCGCACGGTTGGCCGCTGAACGCCGACGCGTGGGAGGACCAGATGGTGTTCCTCGCGGAGCACGGCTACCGCGTCATCGCCCACGATCGCCGCGGCCACGGGCGCTCGGGCCAGCCGTGGACGGGCAACGACATGGACACGTACGCGGACGATCTCGCCGCGCTGTTCATCGCGCTGGACCTGAAGCACGCCGTGATGGTGGGTCACTCGACCGGCGGCGGCGAGGTGGCGCGCTACATCGGCCGTCACGGGACCTCGCGGGTCGACAAGGCGGTGCTCGTGGGCGCCGTGCCGCCGCGGATGATGCGGTCCGAGGCGTACCCCGGCGGCCTGCCCAAGGAGGTGTTCGATGGGATCCGGGCCGGCGTGGCGGCGGATCGCTCGCAGTTCTTCAAGGACTTGAGCGGGCCCTTCTATGGCGCCAACCGCCCCGACGCCAAGGTGTCGCAGGGCCTGCGCGACGCGTTCTGGCGCATGGGCATGCAGGGCTCGCTCAAGAGCGAGCTCGACTGCATCGCGCAGTTCTCCGAGACCGACTTCACCGAGGATCTGAAGCGGATGTCGATCCCGACGCTGTTCATCCACGGCGACGACGATCAGATCGTGCCGATCGGCAACTCCGCCAAGCTCGCGGTCGAGATCGCACCGCAGGCGACGCTGAAGATCTACCCGGGCGCGTCGCACGGCTTGGCGAGCACGCACAAGGCTCAGCTCGGCGCGGACCTGCTGGCGTTCATCGCGGGCTAGACATCCCCGAGCTGCGCGGCCAGGGCCGCCGGCCGCACGCGCTGCACGAGGTCCTGCAGCGCGCACTGCGTCGCGAAGGCGAGCTCACCGACGACCGCGCGTTCGAGCCGCGTCACGAGGCCGCGCTCGCTGAACGACAGCGGCGGCGACGTGCCGTACAGCCGCACGAGCTCGTCGACGCAGAGCGTCCAGGTCTTGGGCTCGGTCCGCGTGAACTCGCCGATGCGGGCGAGGCGATCGTCGCCGGACAGCGGCGACGGGGGCGGCTGCTGCAGCCGGTCGATCGTCGCGGGGGCGAGCTCGGCCGCGATGGGGAGCCGGAGTCGATCGAAGCTGCCGAACACACCGCGCCGGGAGCCGTCGTCCATCGCGACGTCGACGTGGCGCTCGTCGATGGCGGTGACGCGGCCGAGGCCGATGCCCTCGAGCACGACGGTGGCGCCCATGGTGATGCGCGGGTCGAGGGGGGTGCGGGTGGTGGCCACGGCGCTTGGCTAGCACGCGCGGGGTGGCGGGAACCAAGCGCCTCCGCAGTGGTCCTTGCCCCGGGGATGCCGCGTCGCCGCCAGATTCTCACCGGGCTCCCCGCGCTCCTGCTCGGCGCGGGCGGCCCCGTGGGGTGCGACGCGCCGCGCCCCGGGCTCGTGCCCGAGCGGGGCCCACGGGGATCGATCCGCACCGCGCCGGTCGATCGCGATCCCGTGGGCCCGCTCGACGACGTCGACCCCGCGGCGCGCTGGGCCTTCGCCGAGGACGGCTTTGCGCCGCTCCCCGAGGCGGGCCCCGGCGACTGGTTGCACGCGCACGCCGAGTCGCCGCAGTCCTTCGCGACCTTCACGATCGAAGGGCCCAATCGACCGACCGCGGAGCGACGGACGCTGCTGGTCGCGCGACTCGGGTGGGGCGACGCGGCGCGGGGGAGCGGCCCGAGCGTGACGCCGAGCACCACCCCGAGTATGGACGAGATCGTCGCGTACCTCGCCGCCTTCTTCACGCTGCCGGTCGCGACGATCGACGTGCAGCTCGACCGCGCGGCGCTCGAGCCCCGCACGCACGAGGGCCGCGAGCAGCTGCGCACGACCGCGATCCTGGACGCCCTCGAGCCGCGGGTCCCCGATCACGCGTACGCGATGCTCGCGGTGACGCCGGAGGATCTCTACCCCGGCCCCGAGTGGAACTTCGTCTTCGGCATGGCGCGACTGCACCGCCGCGTCGGCGTGTTCAGCCTGGCCCGCTACGGTGAGGGTGACGCCGCGGTGCGACGCGGCCTCGCCGTGCTCTCGCACGAGGCCGGCCACATGTTCGGCATCTCGCATTGTGTGCACTACGCCTGTCTGATGAATGGGTTCAACAGCCGCGAAGAGCTCGACCGCACCCCGATGCATCTGTGTCGCGTGTGCCTGAGGAAGCTGCACGCGGTGGTGGGGTTCGATCCGGGGATGCGGTACCGCGCGGTGCGGGAGCGGTTGGTGGCGGCGGGGTTGATGCAGGAGGTGGCGTGGATCGAGGGGCGGTTGGCGGGGGCGAGCGGGTGAGGAGGTTCGCGGCGTTTCGGCCGTTCGACCCACGACCTGGCGACCGATGACGTTGCACGAGCCCGGTGGATCGATTCCTGCCCGGGTTCGATGACTGGGATAGCCGGCGCCGATGGGCGCGCAGACGCCATCGCGGTCACGCTGCGGCGGATGAACGAGCGCCTCGAAGTACTGCAGCGCGACGGCGTCGCGGCCCCAACGGCCGCAGGCGGGGACGGTCGATCCGGCGCACCGCGCACCTGCCTCCGTGCCGCGCCACCGAAGAAAAGGGATGGTTTGTCCCCTGCGCTCGTGATCGACACGACGCGAAGGCCGTCTTCGTCATGGGAGGGTCGCCCGCCGACAATGGGAGAGCGTGCCCACCCGGTGACTCGGGATCGAACGGAGTTCGTGATGGCAAATCGGTGTAGAACGTTGACCCGCGACCTGCTGACGGCGCTGCTGGCCCTCGTTGCGTGCGAGTTCGCCCCACGGGGGCGAGGTCACTCGGCCGACGATGTCGCCGGTACCACCGGTACCGAGGGACCGGCCTCGCCCTCGGGCGAATCGAGCGGGGCCGATGACGAGGCGTCCACGACCTCGAGCTTCGAGATGGAGTCTGACACGGATTCCATCGAACCCGACCATGGTGCCGCCCCGGTGGGCTTCGACCTCGGCGGCCTCCCGGACCTCGGCCCCCAGCCCGAGCTGCCGTCGCGGTGTGCGGAGGTCGACCTGCTGTTCGTGATCGACAACTCCCACAGCATGGCCGACGAGCAGGCAGCTCTGGTCGCGAGCGTCCCCAATTTCATCGAGGGCATCACCACGATGCTGGGTGCCGACGCCGACTACCGCGTCGGTGTCATCACCACCGACGCCTACGCGTACAACCCTCTCGGCTGCACCGACCTCGGCGACCTGGTGACCCAGACCGGCGGCGAGCAGTCCAGCCAAGCCACCTGCGGGCCGTTCTCCGAGGGCCACCCATTCATGACCAACGCCGACGACCTCGAGACGTCGTTCGCCTGCGCCGCGGCTGTCGGCATCTCCGGCGCCGGCGTCGAGAAGCCGATGCAGGCACTCACGACCCTGCTCGCGAGCGGCAACGATCCGTGCACGGCGAATTTCGTCCGCGAGGACGCGATCCTGGTCGTCACGATCATCACGGACGAGGAGGACGACGGGGACTCGACGGGAGATCCGCGAGACTGGCACGAGGCGGTCCTCGACGCCAAGAACGGGGACCCGTCGCGCGTCATGGTGCTCTCGCTCGTGGGCCTCGCGCAGCCCAACGAATGCAGATCGCATTGGGACGGGGCGGCGGGGGCAGAGTTCTCGCCGCGTTTGGCGGACTTCACCCAACGCTTCCCCTACGGGACCGTCGGCGACCTGTGTGCCTCGGACTACGGACCGTACTTTTCGGCGCTGCTCGGGGATGTGGAGGACGAGTGCATCGGCGGGGGTCCGCAGGGCTGACCGCGGCGAGCAGTCGACCCACTGCGCTTCGATGCGCGCACCGCTGGCGGTGCGGGAGCGGTTGGTGGCGACGCGGGTGAAGCAGGAGGTGGCGTGGATCGAGGGGCGGCTGGCGGGGTTGAGGGGGTGAGGCGGTGGTTCTCCCGCCGCTGGCCGCGCGTGCAACCGCGCCGAGCGACGGCCGACAGGCGCGGCGATGCCTGGTTCTGCGCGCCCACGCCCGACGACTGACGGCAATTCGGCCAATCGCCCCGCGACCTCGCCCGCGGCCCGCACTCCCCCCATCGATCGGTCCGACGAGCACGCCTGCCTCGTCGCGTGGCGAGCCGGGGATCGCGGCGCCGCGGCCTCGCTACTGGCGCCGCATGTCTCGCTCCTCCGGAGCTTCTTCGACGCTCGTTGCCGTGACGCGAGCGACGACCTCGTGCAGCAGACGCTCCTTTCGTAACCGTTCAGGCCGGGGTTTGAGGCGCGGCGCCGGGCGTGCGAATGCCGAGGCATGAGCACGCCGAAGAGCCCCGAAGAACTCACGAAGCAGATCGAGCAGC
>JBIJCC010000050.1:0-67856 GCA_044344875.1 Nannocystaceae bacterium | reverse complement strand
GCCCATCGTTGCAACGGCACTCGCCCTTCTCTTCGGCATGCGCCGCAACAGATCACAAGTCACGCCCCGGATCAAACCGAAGGTCCATCTGCGCAAGACTGCTTAAGTTTTGATGCGATTGCCCTGGCCCGCCAGCCGACCGCCTAACCCTGCGGGTCGAGCACGATCGCGTTGATCGACTCCAACCCGCCACCGGCCGGGTACCCGTACGACGCGGCGTTGTCGGTGCCCCAGACGACGATGCCGAAGTCGCCCGCGCTGGTGGCCACGTGCTGGCTGGTCTCGCACGCGGGGAACGTGCCGCGAGGGACCCTCAGCGCGCGCGCAACGAACCCGCGAGATCGAACCGCACCGACTGCCGGTCGAACGCGACGGTCCGCGTCGGGGTCCGCAGCTCGAACGCGGTCGCGGATGCGGTCGCGGACGCGGGGAGGTTGGCGCGGATGGTCACCCACGGACCCTCCGACCACGCATCGACGTCGGCCTTCGCGAGGTCGATCTCGGCGCCGTCGGCGAGCACCGCGAGCGTGCTCGCCGAGCCGAGGGTATCCCCCTGCTCGACCACCCCGGGCTCGGTCCACCACTGCGCCTCGCCGGTCTCGGTGTTCATCGTGCCGACGAGCACGGTGGTCTGCGGCGGCGGCACGGCGTCGAGCAGATCCCACTCGGTCAGGCTCTTGATCCGCGCGAACGTGGCCGACCACTGCCAGTCGGAGACCCACGTCGGGCTGCAGTAGCTCATGTAGTCCTTGTGGTTGCTGGCGTTGCGGATGCCGAAGTCGCGGACGCCGAAGCCCCACACGCCGATTCCGCCGTCCTCGTGGGGGAAGGTGACGTCGGGGCCGGCGGCCCCGCCACCGGGGCACGCGATGTGCTGGCGGCCCTGCGTGTGGCCGATCTCGTGCACGAAGGTCTCGATGCCGACCTCCGAGCCCTGCAGGTAGCGTACGCCGATGGCGGCGCGCTGCGAGGCCTCGCCCTGGCTGTCGCCCGGCGTGCCCGGTGCGACGCCGAGCAGGCACCCGCCGCCGTCGCCGATGCAGCCGCCGCAGTTGTCGAACAGGCCGTACACGTAGACGTTGGGCTCGAGGCCGAGGCTCGACCGGTACTGCACGATGCGGTTGAGCAGGCTGAAGAAGTCGTTGGGGTCGGTGAGATCGAGGTCGTTCACCGTCAGCGGCGTGCCGACCTCGATCTCGAGGGTCTCGAGCGGGTTCTGCTGGTACATCGAGTCGGCGTAGGGCTTCAGCTCGTCCCCGCTGAGATCGGGCAACGTCGTGCAGCTGCCGAAGCTGTAGTCGATCGGGACCATCAGGACCTTCATGCTCTGCTCGCTGGCCTCGATGCCGATCTGATCGGGGCCGCCCTCCAGCGCGCGCGGGGCCTCGTCGACCGCGGGCAGCGACGCGTAGTCGCCCCCGGCCTCGTACAGCTCGATCTGGAATTTCGCCCCGGGCCGGATGTCGTCCGCGAGGACGCCGAGCAGGATGTTCGACTGCAGCGACGTCGTCGACGAGTCGGTCGAGACCTCGCCGGTCTCGGCGTAGTTCGACTCGCGCCCGTCGGCCTGGATCACGGTCATGCGCGCCTCGAGGTTGCGCGTGACCCAGACGTCCTCGTCGATGTCGACGTAGACGCGGAACGCCGTGTCGCGGCCCTTGGGCAGGGGCGCGTTGCGACCCGAGCCGCCGACCCACTCGCCGTCCTGGGCGATCGGTACCGCGACGCCGGAGTTCGCCTCGACCCGCGTGATGCGGACGCCGCGGGCCGGGACGTCGACGACCTCGCCGCCGTCGCTGCCCCCCGCGGACGTGTCCGCGGGCGCGTCGTCCCCCGTGGGCGTGGCCGAGTCGCCGCCACCGTCCGCCGAGGTGCCGTCCTCGGCGCCGCCGTCCGTGCCGTCCCCCGAGGCGGACGTGGAGTCGGAGCCACAGGCGGCGGTCAGGGCGAGGCTGGCGAGGAGGGGGACGAGGCGGCGGTGCGACATCGGAGCTGAGCCTAGGAAACCTCCCATACCAAAGCAAGGCACCAAAACGTCGCAGGGGTCGATCGGCCTATCCCACCGAGATCATTGGAGTCAGCGTTGAGGGCGTCGGATCCCTGTCAGGCCACGCCGGTGGCGAAGTTGCGCCGGTACAGGCGCGCGTAGTGACCACCGCGTTGCAGCAGCTCGTCGTGGGTGCCCGATTCGACGATGCGACCCGCGTCGACGACCAGGATCCGCGACGCGGCGCGGATCGTCGACAGGCGGTGGGCGACGACGAACGCGATGCGGCCGGCGAGCACCCGGGTGATGCCGGCTTGGATCAGCGCTTCGGTCTCGGTGTCGACCGAGGAGGTGGCCTCGTCGAGGATGAGGATCTGCGGGTCGGCGAGGATCGCCCGCGCGAGCGCGACGAGCTGCCGTTGGCCCGTCGACAGCCGCGCGCCGCCCTCGCCCACCGCGGTCGCGTAGCCGTCGGGCAGCCGGGTGATGAACGCGTCGGCGCACGCGAGCGCGGCCGCGGCGATGACCTCGTCGTCGGTGGCGCCGTCGCGGCCGTAGCGGATGTTCTCGAGGATCGTCCCGGAGAACAGGTGCGGGGTCTGCAGCACGACGCCGATGCTCGACTGCAGCCAGAGCAGGCTACGTTCGCGCTGCTCGACCCCGTCGAGCAGGATCTGTCCGCGGGTCGGCTCGTAGAACCGGGCGAGCAGCGACACCACCGTCGTCTTGCCGCCGCCGGTCTCGCCGACGAGGGCGATCGTTTGCCCGCGTGCCGCGTGGATGTCGACGCCGCGCAGCACCGACGGTCCGTCGCCGTAGGAGAACCAGACATCGCGGAACTCGACCTCGGCGATGTCGCGGCGGCCACCATCGGGCGTCGACGCACCCTCGGCCGTCGCGCGGGCGATCGCGGCCAGCACCGCGGGCGCGTCACCGATCTCCGGCGCCGTGTCGAGCAGACCCTGCACGCGCTCGGCGGCCGCCTGCGCCCCCTGCAGGTCGGCGAGGCGCCGCGCGACGTCCTCGACCGGCTGGTGGAACAGCGCCGCGAACTGCATGAACGCCACCAGCGTGCCGAGGCTGAGATCGCCGTCGGTGCGCGCGCCGCCCTGCCACATCGCGAGGCCGACCCCAACGGCGCCGATGGTGCTGACGATCGGCAGGAACACCGCGCCTTGGATCGCGTTGCGCAGCGCATGGGCCCGCGACTCGGCGACCAGCACCGAGAACTCGCCGAGCGCGTCGTCCTCGCGGGCGAAGCTCTTGGTGGTGCGCACGCCCATCACGGCCTCGCCGATCGACGCGGTGATCCGCGAGTTGGCCCGCCGGAGCAGGCGCGAGCTCTGCAGCATGCGCCGCTGGAACAGCACGCTCACGAGCACCAGCGGTGGGACGATGAGAAGCACCGCCAGGGCGAGCGGCACGTCGATCGCCAGCATCGCGATCGCGATGCCGATGGCCAGGCTCGGCCCCCACACGAGATCGAGCGAGAACCACGGCAGGAGATTCGCGATGCGATCGCAGTCCGACGTCAGACGGCTGACGAGCCAGCCGACCGGGCGGCGATCGAAGTACGAGAACGACAGCTCCTGCAGCCGCGCGAAGCCGGCACGGCGCAGGTCGTGGGACACCGACGACGCCAGCCGGCCAGCGAGGACGATGAGCGCCCAGATGAGCGCGCCGAAGACGACGACCGCGGCGCCCCACGCCCAGGCCACCCAGCGCACCGCGGCGAGATCGGGCGCGTCGGTGGCCGTGATCGCGTCGATGACCGCGCGGGTGAGCAGCGGGAAGCCGAGGTCGACCACCGCCAGGATCACGCCGCACGTGACCAGGCCGAGGACCACGCGCGCGTGCGGGCGGACGTGGACCAGCAGCCGGCGCCACAGGCCCCAGTCGATGCGCCGCGGCAATCGTGCGTCGTCGTCGACGTCGTCGAGGGACTCGCTCATGACGCCTCCGTGAGTGCGGCTTGCAGGGGAGGGGCGCTCGGTGCGAGCGCGTGGTCGAGGTCGGGATCCTCGGATTGCAGGGCCCACGCGCGGGCGTAGCGACCGCCCGCGGCGACGAGCGCGGCGTGCGTGCCGTGCTCGACGACGCGGCCCTGGTCGAGCACGACGATCCGATCGGCGAGCGCGACGGTGGTCAGACGATGCGCGATGAGGATCGTCGTGCAGCGGCCGCGACGGGCCTCGAGCGCGGCGAGGATCTGCGCCGCGGTCTCGGTGTCGACGGCCGACAGCGCGTCGTCCAGCACGAGCACCGCCCGCTCGCGCAGCAGGGCGCGCGCCAGGGCCACGCGCTGGCGCTGGCCGCCCGACAGGGTGACGCCGCGCTCGCCGACCGCGGTGTCGTAGCCCGCGACGAACCCGGCGATCGCGGTGTGGACCCGCGCGATCTGGGTGGTCGCGATGACCTCGTCGAGGCTCGCGTCGGGCCGACCGAGGCGGAGGTTGTCGAGCACGCTACGCGAGAAGAGGAACGGCTCCTGCAGCACCGTGGTGACCTGGCGCCGCACTTCCTTGCGATCGAGCGTCGCCAGGTCGACGCCGTCGATGCGGATCGATCCCGACTGCGGGTCGCGCAGGCGCAGCAGCAGCTCGACCAGCGTCGACTTGCCCGAGCCCGACGCGCCGACGACGGCGAGCGTGCTGCCGGCGGGGATGTCGAGCGAGACGTCGTCGATCGCCGGCGGGCCATCGCCGTAGGCGAAGCGCACGTGGTCGAACACCAGCGCGCCGCGGGCGGCCGCGGGCTCGGCGGGCGACTCGGGGGCCGACTCGACGGGCGCGTCGAGGACCTCGGCGAGCCGACCGATCGCGACCTTGGTCTTGCCGAAGTCGGCGAGGATCCGGCCCATCATCCGCAGGGGGAACACGAACATCGACACCGCGGTGACGAAGTACAGCAGCGCGCCGACCTGCAGCGTGCCCTCGGCGACGCGCACGACGCCGTAGCCGAGCACGAGGCCGCGCTGCGCGAGGCACAGGATGTCGGAGCTCGACCAGAACGCGGCCAGCAGCCGGAACACGCCGGCCGTCGCCTCGCGCAGCACCGCGTTGGTCCGGCCGAAGCGCTCGCGCTCGTAGGCTTGGCGGGCGAAGGCCCGGACGACGCGGATGCCGGTGAGGTTCTCCTGCAACGTCGCCGTCAGCTTGCCCTCGGCCTCGTCGACCGCGAGGAAGCGCGGACGCGTGCGCACGAAGAAGACCACCGAGAAGCCGACGATGGGGGGCACCAGCGCGACGGCGACCAGCGTCATCACGGGATCGAGGATCAACATCACCGGCAGCGGCACCGCGAACATGACCAGGGCGTGGCCGATCTCGGGGACGTGGCTCTCGAGGAACAGGCGCACGCGCTCGACGTCGGCGGTGCAGCGCTGCACGAGATCGCCGGTCTCGGCGCCATCGAAGTACGCGACGGGGAGGTGCTGCAGGCGGTCGTAGAGGCGGCGGCGCAATGCGGCGATGGCGTCCTCGCTGGCGCGCGCTGCGAGTCGACCACGCAGGTGTGTGAGCAGGCCGGCCGCGGCGAGCATCACGACGAAGAGCCCTGCGGGCAGCCACAGGTGCGTGCGGAGGTGATCGCGCCCGCCGGCGTCGGCGACGACCGCGTCGATCCACGCCGGTGCATCGCCGCGGGGCGCGAGGACGCCGTCGAGGACCACCTGCCAGATCAGCGGCGCGGCGTACGTCAGGCACGACGCGCCGAGCAACGCGAGCACCGCCGCGGCGAAGCGGGGAATCTGACCGCGGAGGATCAGACGCAGGGTGGGGAGGACCGAAGGCATGGCAGGCGCAGGAAATCGGGGACGGAGAAACGCGAAGACCCGCTCCGAGGTCACTCGGGAGCGGGTCTGGCCGGCGATGATCGCGAGTCGTTCGCGTTCGTGGCTACCCGCTCGGGCACGTGTCCATGCCGACGTACGGCATCGGACGGGTGTCGAGCGGGAACATCATGATCACGACCATACCGTGGGTACGCCGCGGCATCAAGATGCGTTGCGTCACGACGCGTCCGCCAGCGGCGCCTGCTACCATGGCCATCAGGTCACCGATTGCGATTCCACGAGTCCATCCACGGCGTCTACTTCGACGATCTCGACGCGCTGCAGATCCTCCACAACGCGAAGTACCTGCTGCTCTTCGAGCGCACGATCGGCTCGTTCTGGACCCGCGCGATGGGCTGGGGCGGCGTGCTGTCGGAGTCCGACAGCCCCGATCGCTACCACCTCGTGCGCACCAACGAGATCGAGTACCTCCGCCCCGTCACCGGCATCGGCGAGGTCCGCGTGCGCATCTGGGTGGCCAAGCTGGGCCGCTCGAGCCTGACCTTCGGGTTTCGGATCCTGCCGATGGACGAGGACGTCGATCACGCCCGGGGTCGCCGCGTGGTCGTGTGCGTCGATCCGCAGGCCCGCACACCGGTGCCGTGGAGCGACGCGTTCCGCCAGCGGGTCGCGCCGTACCTGCTCGCCGACGGCGGCTGAAGCCGGGGTTCCACGGCCCGTCGAGCGCGCCGGTCGATTCCCGTCACATCGGTGGGGCGCCACGACTCTGGCAACCCATGGGAGCGCTCCGCTCTACCGCCGTCGCGACGGTCCTCGGTGTCGTCCTCGGGATCGGGCTCACGCTGGCCTGGGTGCAGCCCCGGTCGGACCGCGACCTCGCGCGGGAGCTGTTGCGGCTCGCCGAGCAGGACGCCGCACTGCGGGCGGTGCACGAAGACGTGACCGTGCTGTGCCGGTCGATCCGCATGTTCGACCCCGTCATCGGCGGCACACGGGCCTGCGACGGCGTCCCGCGACGTCCGTGATCCCGACGGCAGAAAATCGACGGCGGGAGGCAATCGATGGCGACGCGGCGGCTACCGCCCGGGCGAGGTGCAGACACCGATGACCCCATCACGAACCCCGATCCGAACCACCTTTGTGCACGCCTCCGGCGTGCTTGGTCTCGCGCACGCCGCCCTCTCCATCAGCCTCGGCTGCGTCGCCGCCCCCGACGACGACGACACGGCCGCCCAGCCGCGCGACCTCGCGATGGACGCCCGCGATCTCATCGACGCGGCCGCCGACGCCGAGTCGGCATGGGACGCGGCGTGCCCCGGCGGCGCGACCGACGGCCTGTGCGTGCGCCTGGTCGAGCGCGCCGCCGACAAGGCGAGCTGCGCGACGCCCGGCCTCACCCAGCTGGTGGTGACGCCGCGCGAGACGGCCGCGGCGGCCCGGGCGATCGCCGAGCTCGACGACGTGATCGACGCCTCGACCACGGTCGATCCGCCGGCCGACCCGGTGCTGCGCAAGACCTACGAGCAGATGCTCGATCGGGCGAAGCTGGCCCGGCTCGACGCCGACTTCGAGGCGTTCGTCGCCCACACGTCGCGCGATCTCGGCACGCTCGTGGCCGAGAAGCACCGCGGCGGTGAGGCGCTGACCGAGGCGCTCGGCGCCTTCAAGCGCAGCGAAGATCCGCGGACCACCGTGCGCGCGGCGTTGCGCACGAGCTGGGTGTCGGCCCACCTCATGGACACGTTCCTCTCCGCGCCCGTGCCGGACACGGCGCGTGACGCCGAGGCGCACGCGAACTACTGCGCCGCGCTCGACGAGTCGATCGCGCCGATGGTCGCGATGGCGAACGGCGTCGCCAAGTGGTGCCACGACACCGCGGCCGAGCGCGGCTACTCGGGACCCGAGGTCTCGCAGTGCGATGCCGTCGTGACGATGCTCGGCCGCGTCGCCCGCCGCTGAGCCCCCCGCAGTGAGATCCTTCCGCGTCTCAATCGCCGTCAGCCCTCGACGAGTGAGGCCCGCACTGCGCGGGCCCAGTCGTCGAGGTTGCTGATCGTGCTCTCGAGCAGCGAGCGATCCGTGGTGAGGTGCCCGACCTCGGCCTCGAGCAGGGCCTTGGCCCGGCGGATGCGCGTGCGCACGGTGCCCTCGGGGACCCCGAGGATCACCGCGATCTCGGGGGCTGGCAGCGGCTCCCAGAAGTAGAGCTCGAGCAACACCTGGTGCTCGATGGGGATGCGTCGCAGCGCCTGCAGCAGCAGCAATCGCTCGTTGCGCTCGACCAGCTGCTCGGCCGGGCCGAGGGCGAGGTCGAAGATCGAGGTCACGCCGAAGTCGAGCCGCTCGGCCTCGCGCCGCGCCTGGCGGTAGTGGTTGCGCAGGACGTTGTAGGCCACGCCGAACACGTAGCTGCGAAAACTGCCCTCGGAGCGGTACTCGTCCTTGCCCTCGAGCAGGCCGAGCATCGTCTGTTGGATCAGATCGTCGATCGCCCCGTGCTGCTTGTTGCGGAAGAACCGCGTGAGCGCCCGGAAGTGGTGGTCGAACAGCTGCGCGCCGGCCCGCGTGTCGCCACCGCGCCACGCGGACAACAGCTCTTCGTCGGTCGACACGGCGCGATCGATGGTAGGCCGCCGCGTCGGCTCGACCAAGCCCGTGCGCGCGGTCGCGTCGGGCCGGGGCATCACGCGCCCCCGAGGGCGTCGCGACGCTCGCGACACGTCGCCGCGGCGGGCTCGGCCTCGAGGCCGTGCTCGGCCGCGTAGCCGAGGCAGTAGTCGTAGACGTGGCGGGCGTTGTCGACCACGGGTGGGATCGTTTCTTGCGCGAGGAAGGTGCACGTCGCGGCGTCGGTGGCGGGGAGCATCGCGAGGGCGACCTGGGGGGTCTCGAGGACCATGCCGGTGCGCAGGATGGCGACCAGGGTCCAGCGCGGATTGCCGGCCGCCTTGACCGCGGCGTAGTCCTCCACGAGCCGCTCGCCGTCACGCAGGAGGCGGAGCAGGAACGACCGCGCGGCCGCTTCGGAGAGCGCCTTGGCCCCGACGAAGTCGAGGTCGGGCGGCGGCACGATCGTCAGGTACGACTCGAGCTCGCCGTCGGCGAGCTGCGTCCGCGCCCGTGCGATCGACTCGCCGAAGGCCTCGCCGAGGACCGCGTCGTCGCCCGTCGTCGCCCCCGCGAGCGCGACGGCGGCGCGCAGCTGCTCGCGCGCGGCGTTGGCCGTCGCGGCATCGCGGGCACGGGCGGTGATCACCCCGCGGCTCGGGGCCATGCAGGTCGCGATCGCCGGTGTGCGGGCGAGCGCGGCCACGTCGATGCACAGACCCTCGCGCCCAACGGGGCACGCGCTGCGCCACCGGATGTCGCCCGCCGTCGCCAGGGCGATGGCGCGCTCGGCCGCGGGTGCGTCGGGGAAATCGCTGGCGAAGGCCTCGGCCAGCGCGAGCCGAGCCCCGTCGTCGGGCGCGGCGATCACCGCGGCGATCGCCGTACGCGATGCGGTCGACTCCGCGGCCGCGCGCGCGCCGGAGAGGTCCATCACCCGCGGGATCGCGATGCCGAGACCGAGGCCGACGGCAGAGATCGCCATCACCAAGCGGGCCCCACGGGGTCGCGTGCGAGCCATGGTCGGGGCGCCGACCTGCTCGAGGGCCTCGGCGAGGGAGTCGAGCGCCGGCCGGTCCGCGGCGTGTCGCTGCAGGCCCCGCATCACCAGGGCAGCGAGCGGGGTCGGCATCGCCGTGGTCGAGAGCGGCTTCGGCTCGCCCTGCATCACCGCGTACGCCACGCTGACCGCGTCGTCGCCGTCGAACGGTCGCTGACCTGTGAACGCCTCGTAGATGACCACGCACAGCGCGAACACGTCGGTGCGCGCGTCCGTGGGTTCGCCCAGGAACTGCTCGGCGGCCATGTAGCCCGGCGTGCCGAGCAACGCGCCGGTCTGGGTCAGCGCGCCGCCGTCGCGCACGGATGCGCCGCCATCGCGCACGGACGTGCTGGGGGTGCGCCGCGCGTCGTCGGCGTCGTTGGCCTTCGCGACGCCGAAGTCGACGACCCGCACGCGTCCGTCGTCGCCGAGGATCACGTTGTCGGGCTTCACGTCGCGGTGGACGAGCCCGGCCCGGTGCGCGGCGCCGAGGCCCCGCGCGACCTGGGCCAGCACGCGCCCGATCTCCGCCGGCGCCCGGGTGCCATCGCTCGACCACGCCCGCAGCGTGCGGCCCTCGATCCACTCCATCGCGATGAAGACGCGATCGCCGTGGCGGCCGACCTCGTGGACGGTCACGACGTTGGGGTGGGCGAGTCGGGCGAGGGCGCGGGCCTCGAGCAGCATGCGCTCGCCGCCCGCGGCGCGATCGGGGCGCAGCAGCTTCACGGCGACATTGCGATCGAGCTCGTGGTCGCGGGCGAGGTACACCGTGCCCATGCCGCCGCGGCCCACGCGTCGCAGGATCTCGTAGCGGCCGATCTGCACCGACTCGTCGTCGCCGAACAGCTTCGCCTTCAGATCGCGACGCAGGAGCTGGTCCTCCATCGCCAGCGGCGCGGCGCGGTCCTCGGCGTCGAGCGTCGCGAGCTCGACGCGGCCGGGGGTCTCGAACGGATCGGCGTCGGTATCGAGCATCGCCGCAGCCTCAGCTTGCCCGTCGAAACCGAGGGGGCGCAATGCGAGCGAGGGGGCGTCGGGCGTGGTCACGCCCGGGCGGTAGCCACCGACGCCCGATCGATTGCGGGCGCCGGTGGTTTTTCTTCGTCAGTTCGCCGCGCCCATGGACGGGGTGCAGGCCGCCGTCCACGCCCCGCCCGGCCCGTTGGGCTGGCGACAGTACGAGGTCGTCGCATCGCCATCGCCGTAGGTCACCTGGTCGATCACGGTCGGGCCCGCGGGATCCGCCAGCGTGACGGTGTCGCCGGTCAGGCCCAGGCCGAACGGGTGCTGGCCGGGCCCGAGGCCCACCGACACGACGAGGTAGTCGCCAGGCGCGAGGGTCGTGCCGGGCGCGAAGACCAGCTCGGCGAGGTCGACGGTCGGATCGTAGGCGGCGTCGACCTTGTCGTCGGTGAGGACCCAGCCCGAGAGGTCGACCTCGGTGTCCGACCCGTTGAAGATCTCGATGTCGTCGGAGGTCGCGTTGAGCTCGTTGAGCACGATCTCGCTGTCGGTGGTGCACCCGTCGGCGTCGAGGTTGCAGCCGAGCGTGCAGCCGATGGTGCCGCCGGAGTAGCCGAGGCCGAGGCCCTCGCAGGTCGCCCCGCCGAGCTCGGTGCCGTCGCACTGCTCGGCGTCTTCGATCATGTCGTTGCCACAGGCGGTCGCGGCCTCCACGTTCGCGGCGCCGAACGTCTGCTCGCACTGGAACCACGGGCCGCTGGCGTCGGGCACCCGGCAGTACGACACGCGGGCCTTCTGCCCGTCGACCATCACCTGATCGAGGATCACGCCGTCGGCGTCGGCGAGGGAGATGGTCTCGGAGTTGGCGTTGTCGATGCCGAACGGGAAGTCGCCGTTGCCCGCGACCATGTCGAACGAGTACAGGACCAGGAACTCACCGCCGTCGATCGTGGTGCCGGCGGGGAACACGTAGGTCTTCGCGGCGGGGAGCGTGGGATCGTCCGACAGCTGCCAGCCGGAGATGTCGGCGGGCACACCCCCGCCGTTGTAGATCTCGATCGCGTCGTTGCTCATGCCCGAGTCGACGACCGACTCCGAGGTCAGCTCGTTGAGCGTCACCAACGCGGCGTCGGGGGACAGCTCGCAGGCCGATGCGTCGAACGTGCACGTCGCCCCGCACGCCAGCGTGCCGCCGGTGTAGCCGGCGTCGATGTCGGGGCAGCTCTTGCCGTCGAGGTCGGTGCCGTCGCACTCCTCGCCCTCGTCGACCATGTCGTTGCCACAGTTGTCGACGGGCGTCGTGTCGGTGCCGCTCGTGTCGGGATCGGTGGCGCTGGTGGACGGATCGGTCTCGGTCGGATTGCTGGTGGTGTCGCCCGTGCCGGTGCCGCTGGGATCGTCCGACGAACACGCCGTCAGTGCGAGCGCGAGCGCGAGGGTGGTCGTGACGGTCAGGCTACGGTTTCGGGTCAGGGCGTTCATGGTCAGTCCTCGTATGGTTCAGTTCGCGGCCAGGGTTCGTTTCGCGGCCAGGGTCCAGTTCGCGGGGGTGCCTAACTCCCGCACGATGCGACGTTGACCGCCGCGCCTCGGCTCTCGGCGATCGTGACGATGCCGGCCCCGCCGCGGAGCCAGGTGACGGCCTCACCTTGGGTCTCTTCGGCGAGCTCGAGCTGGCAGGCCTCGCCGCCGAGGGCCTCGGCGGCGGTCTGCTCGATGGTCATCGGGTAGTGGAACAGGCGGCTCTTCGTCCGCAGCAGGATGCCGGTGCCGTCCGGGTGGATCGAGCCGCCCGTGAACTTGCTGCTGCCGTCGGGCGGCTCGAATTCGCCGACCTTCTTCGCGACGATGTCGTCGTCGGCGGAGATGGTCCCGAGCTCGAAGATCGACGCAGGGCCGATCTCGGCCTTGCTGACGACGGTGACCTCACCGGTGGTCGGGTGGACCAGGATCACCTCGGCGTTGACCTGGCCATCGGGATACGTGAACTCCATGCGGTTCGACGTCAGGGTGTGCGTCCCGGGCTCGATGCTCGTGGGCTCCTCGACCAGGTAGATGCTGTACGAGCTCCGGGCCAGCTCGTTGTCGCCGATGTCGGCGATGTAGAGGCACTCGCCCGCGGCGCACGGCGCTCGGGCGATGTCCTCCCAGTCCTCGTTCGCGGCGCCCTCGACCTCGAACGTCGCGAGGTCCTTGCCCGTGGAGTCGATGGCGAAGAACCGCGAAGAGTCGCCGGAGTCGTTGTGGGCGTAGATCACGTCGTCGAACCGGAAGCTGGCGGCGATGCCCGACAGCTCGATGATGTCCGGATTCTGCAGCTCGCCGCTGTGGCGCGGCGGATCGCACGAGGGGCACGTGTCCTCTGCACAGCCGGCGCCGACGAGCGAGCCGAGGAGGGCGAGGGGGGCGAGCGATGCGAGGCGGACGAGCGTCATGGCGGGCTTTCCTGCGGGCGCCGAATCGGCCCGCCGACCGCGGCCTCGAGATCGATCACCGCCTCGCGGTGGGCGAGGACCGCCGCGAGGTGCATCCGTCGGGCCTCGATGGTCCGCCGATCGACATCGTTCGCCGCGCTCGGATCGTACACGCCCGCCGCCCCCGCGGCCTCGATCTCCCGCGCCGCGGCCTCGAGCTGCGGCAACAACTCGTGCTCGAGCTTGTCGATGCGCTTGGCCGTGCGCTCGACCCGCCCCGCGGCTTCGGTGACCTCGGCGGCGATCCCGAGGATCTGCGCCTGTTCTTGGCGCTCGCGCTGCCGGACCGTCGCGCGTGCGGTGCGGATGGCGCCGCGGTTCCAGCTGAAAATCGGCAAGTTGATCGCGACGCCGAAGCCGAAGGCCGTCGGCGGCGAGCCCTGCGCCGCCCGGTACTGCAGCTGCGCCCAGTCGAACCACGGATAGGCCTCGCCGCGCGCGACGTAGACCTCGGACTCCGCAGCGACCTTCGCGGCGTGCGTCGCCCGGAGCTCGGGCCGCGCCTCGAGGGCGCGCTCCACCAGCGCGTCGCGATCGACCGGCGTCGTGATCACCTCGAGGGTGCGGGCGTCGGTGGCGAATCGAACCGGCTCGTTGGCGCCGATCAACAGCCGCAGCTGACCCTCGACCTCGAGGATCGCGTCGTCGATGTCTTCGGCGGTCTGCACCGCCTCGGTGAGCCGCACATCGGCCATCGCGACGTCGATGCGGGTCGCGATCGCCTGATCGGCGCGGGCGGCCATCTCGTCGCGGTACGCGGTCTGCAGCGCCTGCGCCTGGGCGACGTGCTCGCGATCCGCACGGTGCACGGCGAGCTGCGCGAACATCCGGTCGATCTCGGCGCGGAGCTGACGCTTGGCGTCCTCGGTGAGCTGGGCCTCGCCCTCGGCGACCTGCTTGGCCCCCGCCACGCGGGCCCGCACGGAGCCGGGGCGGGGTATCGGCACCCGCAGGCCGATGTTCACCGCGCTGTCGCGCTCGATGACGTCGTCGACGTCGAAGCCGGTGAGGCGCAGCTGGGGGTTGTCGAGCTGCTTCTCGGCGTGGACCTCGGCGGCGGCGACGTCGGCGACGGCGGACTGCTCGACGATCGCGTAGTTGCGCTCGATCGCCATCGCGTACGCCTCGTCCGCGGTCATCCCGGGGCCGCTCGCCTTCGCGACCGTGTCGCTCGACGCCGACGCAGCTCCGCGATCCCGCATCGATCGCCAGGTCGCCTGGGTCGCCGCCGGGGAGTACGGCGCGGCGTGGAAGCAACCCGTGACGGAGGCCAGCCCGAGCAGCGTCAGGGCGCGGGCCATCGGAGCTCCATCCAGCGCGGCGTCGCGGCGCCGGTGTCGAACACGATCGCGATCGCATCACCGGCGGCGTTCATCGCCAGGCCCTCGGCTTTGAGCCCCGCGAAGGTGCGGACCAAGGTGGGCGTGCCGATCGCGGCGCGGTCGTCGACGACGTACAGCGCCCCGTCCTGCGTGCCGGGATCGCCGGTCGACGCCGTGGTCGCGACGAGGAGTCGACCGTCCGGCAGCTCGAGCAGCTCGGAGATCCCGCCCGCGACCTCGTCCCCGTCGGCGCGCACGCGCAGCGGGACGTGGCCCCACAGCGTGAGTCCGGCGTCGGACATGCTGCCGCCGGCGAGCAGGGCCTCGGGGTTCGCGAGGTGCCAGATCGGCGCGCCCTCGAGATCGACGGGCGCCTTGAGCCCGATGAGCAGGCCGCCGGCCCGGGTCGCGGTCATGCCCTCGATGTCGAGCGACGCGGTGTCATCGAGGCCGAGCGCCGCGAGCCCCTGCGCGTCGAGACGATCGAGCAGCTTGGCGAATGACACGTGCGCGGTGACCTCGGCGCCCGAGGCCGTGACCACGACATGGGCGAAGACCTGTCGCGCCGCGCTGCGGTTGCCCTTCTTGCTGAAGCTCTGCGACGCGAGCAGATACACCCCACCGTCCGGCGCCGCGGCGATCGACTCGAGGTCGCTGAACTTCTTGATCCCGCCCAGGCGGAGGGGTGACGGCTCGAGCGTGCCGTCGGCCTCCATCGCGAACAGCCACGGCGCGTGCTCGTCGACGTTCTCGTGGCCGGTGTCGTCGCTGGCGACGAGGTACTGCGCGCGGGTCGGTGACCATACGAGGGCCGATGGCTCGAAGCGGCTCGCGGCCTGCAGCGCGCTGGGCACCGCGAGCTCGGTCGGCTCGCCCTTTGCGGCGGGTGTCCGCGGGGTGGTCGGCGCCGGCGCGACCGCGACGCCCGTGGGCGACGACGCATCGGCCTGCGACACCGCAGGGCGCTCGGCGGCCCGCGGCGACAGCTCGCCTGTGAACGAGATCGCGAAGCTCTGGCCGGGCAGCAACGAGACGCCGTCGTCGACCATCACGTAGATCCCACGTCCCCACAGCGGCATGCGTGGGTCCTTCCAGCACCGCTCCGGCAGCGACGTGACCGCGGGCGCGAGGCGGTCGACGTGGCCGGTCAACACCGCGTTGCCGCCCTGCGGCGGCGACAGCTCGACCGCCTCACCGACGCGGACCGGCGCGCTCTGGTCCTCGGAGGCGCACACATAGACGATCGCTGGGCCGGCGGCGCCCTGGCCGGCGGGTCCGTTGATCGTCATCACGATGCTGCCCTCGACCACGAGCTCACCGGGTCGCAGGTAGATCGCGGACACTTCGCCAGGGCCCGGGGCGCGCAGGGTGAGCGCCTCCTTGCGGACGTCCAGCAGCGCTCGCATGCCGCGGAGGACCTCGAGCTCGGCCCGCAGCGGATCGGTGGCGCGGACGCCCGCGTCGAGCGGGATGCCGTCGCGACGCGCCCGCGCGGCCACGGCCTGCGCATCGAGCTGGCGGATGAGACCGTCTGCGACCTGGATCTGCTTGCGCAGTCCGGCCTGCTCCACGGCGAGGGCCGCGAGATCGCGGCGGTCGGCGAGGCGCTTCTCCACCAACTCGCGCACGGCGTCGATCTGTTTGTCGAGGGCGGCGAGCTGCGCGACGCTCACGCTGCGGTCGGCGCGGGCGGTCTGGCGGGCGACCTCGGCGGAATCGACGGTCTCTTCGATCTCGCGCGAGCTCTCGCCGACGTCGAGGCGCGACTGCGAGGCGGCGGCGAGGAGCTCGGCCTCGACCTTCAGCCGCTCGCCCTCCAGGCTCTGGATCTCGGCATCGAGCGCGCGGCTGTCGAGCGTGGCGATCACCTCGCCGGCGCGGACGTGCTGTCCGGGGACCACCTGGATCGCGGCGATGCGCCCGGGCTCGAGCGAGGTCACGTCATAGGCGATGCCCTCGACGTAGCCGCGCGCGGACCCGGCGTGCATGCCCCACCACAGCCAGCCGGCCGAGACCATGACCCCGCACCACACGGCGAACGGGAAGACACGACGTCGCAGTACGTCGAACATCTACAGCTCCACCGTCGGTTCTTGCAGCAGCAGCGACACGTCTTGGATCCCGGGGATGCGCTCCAGGCCCCGCAGGAGGTCGGTGCGGTGCTTGGGGTCGGAGAGGCGGACCTGATAGGCGTGCTCCATCGCCTGGCCCTGGGCGACCTCGCGCAGGGTGACCAGGGCGACGAACTTGCTGTGCTGGCGCAGCTGGGCCATCACGTCGACCTCGCTGGAGCTGATCGGCAGCGTGAACCGCAGTAGACCGTCGAAGCGGCGCTGGCTGCCGAACTCGCTCAGCGTCATCGTGAACACCGCGAGCGAGAACAGCACCGTGCCCAGTACGGCGACCGCGTGGGCGCCGAGGCCCGACGCGATCCCCACGCCGAGCGCCGCGAACACGAACATCATGTCGCGGGGATCACGGAGCGCCGTGCGGAACCGGACCAGCGCCAGGCCACCGGCGATGCCGATGCCCGCGGCGATGCTGTTGCCGATCGCGAGCATGAGCATCGCGGCGACCGTCGAGCCGATCACCATCGAGTGGACCAGGCCGATCGAGTACGACATGCCGCGGAAGGTCCAGACGTAGACCGCGCCGATCGCCTGCGCGAGCCCGAAGGCGAGCAGGAGCGAGAGGGCGGCCATCTGGGGGGTGGCGGTCGCCGCGGCGCCCGAGTTCCACAGTTCGCTCAATGCCAACCTCCCGCGAGCCTCGGGCTGCGTTGCTCGGCGCCCTCGTAGAACGCTCGGATCGAGTTGCCGTACTTCGAGTAGGCGCCACGGACCAGGCCCACCCCGCGGGCGACGTTGACCAGCCACAGCGGGACGTTGTTGGTGAACTTGAGCTCGAGCACGATGCAGGACTGCGGCGCGCGTTGGGTGAGGGCGTCATCGAGCGCGCGCCAGCAGCTGCCGTCGGGCTCGAACGTGAGCGCGTCGACGCGATGGGCGCGGATGCGGGTGTCGAAGGTGACGCGAGCGTAGTCGTCGATGGTGCTGAAGTACGGCTCGCGATCGTAGCGCACCAACGTGAACGGCCGGACGTGCATGCTGCGGCTGATCGCCAGGAATCGCTCGACGGCGAGACGATCCTTGCCCACTACGGCTTCGGGGATGCGCGCGCTCTCGTCCGCGATGAGCCCACGCCACATCGAGCGCGGGACCTTGCCCCGCGACTTCGAGATGACGTCGTTGATGCGTCGCTTCACCTCGAAGAACATCGGGCTGTTGGCGACGTCGGCGTAGGTGCGCACGCGGAGCTTCACGCGGTCGACCAGCTCGGCATCGTTCGCCCAGAACAGCGAGAGGTCGGGCGTGTCGAAGTACAGGGTGTCGATCGCGTACGTGCGGGTCGGCGAGGCGGCGGCGTAGGGATCGAGGGCGCAGAACGGGGCGATCGCTGCACGCACCCGGGCGGCCGTCTCCCGGTCGATGAGAAACTTGTACTCGCGTCGCTCGATGATGCTGGGTGAGTCCGTCGCCACCTGCGGATTGCGCATTCTGGGCGACGTCTCGCCCACACTGACCTACAGGGACGGAGCGCCCTGCCGATCACTTTGTTGCACTCCTGTCACGTAGACTACACGTAAGCTCCGCATTAAGTCGAGTCGCAGGACGGGCCGGGGGTTGCCTCGGTCGGTGTATTGGCGCGCCCGACCCGCGCGCCGTGACGGTCGCGTTTCACCTTTACGTCACCTTCACGCCCGGTCCTTCACCGAGACGCCCAGTCCTTCCCGGGCGGCCATCACGCGTGAGCCTGTCATCGACGGTTATCCAGCCTCGAAATTGGAGGTGCCGCTTCGACCGCTCCGTCACGCGAACGATGCGAGACTGAGGCCATGCCCCTTCGTGGCCGTGCATGCAGCTGCCTCCCCCTCGCGCTCGGCCTCCTCGTCTCCTGCGGGGACGACGGGGCCACGGTCGGTGGGTCGTCGAGCGGCACCGGCAGCGCGACGGCCAGCGCCGACGCGTCGACGGGCACCACGACCACGGGGGTCGACTCGAGCGGTACGTCGGCCGACTCCGACCCCGACCCCACCTCCGGCTCGGCCACCGGCTCGAGCACGGACGCACCCACCACAACCGGTGGATCTTCGGGCTCCTCGAGCGACGGCACCACCACCGGGGGCGCGGTGCTCGACGCCGACGCGCTGTTCACCTACGAGGGCCTCGCGCGCGTCGACCTCACGCTCGACGACGCGGCGATCGCATCGCTCGATGCGGCGCCGACCGAGTACGTCCACGCCGACGCGCAGATCGAGCTCGCGGGCGGCGAGGTGCTGGTGTTGCCCGACATCGGCGTCCGGCTCAAGGGCGTCTACGGCTCGTTTCGCACCCTCGATCAGAAGGCCGCATTCCTGTTGCGCTTCGATCGCTACGACCCGGACCAGGAGCCGCTGGGCCTCGAGAAGCTCGCGCTCAACAACATGGTCCAGGACCCGAGCATGATCCACGAGCAGCTCGCCTACGCGCTGTTCCGCGACGCTGGCGTGCCCGCGCCGCGCTCGAGCTACGCGCGGGTCTACGTCAACGACGAGCTGTACGGCCTGTACTCGACGGTCGAGGCCACCGACAACTCGGTGTTCCTCGACCGCTGGTTCGGCAACGACGACGGCAACCTCTACGAGGGCGAGTACGGCAGCGACTTCTACCCTGGCTGGGGTCCGAGCTTCGACCTCGACAACGGCACGGACGTCGGCTTCGCCGACATCGAGGCCCTCGCGGCGGCCTTCGACGGGATGGTCGACCCCGCCACCTTCGTGGACGACGCCGACGCGGTGATCGACCTCGCGCGGTACCTGCAGTTCGCGGCCACCGAGATCTTCATCGGCCACTGGGACGGCTACGCCTGGACCCGCAACAACTACTTCGTCTACCGCGGCGCCGATTCGCGCTGGACGTTCATCCCCTGGGGCACCGATCAGACCTTCTTCGACTACCTGCCGATCTGGGGTGGCGACGGCCGCGTCGAGCAGATGTGCGGCAGCTCGCTGCCCTGCCGCCAGCTGCTCGCCGCCGAGTTCGCGGCGGTGAGCCAGCGCGTCGTCGATCTGGGCCTGGTCGAGCGCTGCGACGAGCTGCTCGCGCTCATCGATGAGGCCATGCAGGAGGACCCACGCCGCGAGTACGACCCGGGCACGGTCTACTGGGCGATCGGCGCGGCCCAGGACTTCCTGCTCAACCGCGGCCTCGACGTCGAGAACCAGTTCGTGTGCACCGATCCCAGCACGATCGACGAGGACGGCGATCTCGCGCCGGGCTGCGGCTACGACTGCGACGACGGCGATCCGCAGGTCTACCCCGGCGCGCCCGAGATGTGCAACGCCGCGGATGACAACTGCAACGGCGTGCTCGACGAGGATCCCATGTGCCCCCAGTGCATCACCGGCGCGGCGCTGGGCGGCGGGACGCTCGCGTTCTGCTTCTCGCCGCGGACGTACGCCGATGCCGAGGCCGACTGCGTGGATCAGGGCGGCCACCTCGCGTCCGTCCAGAGCCAGGAGATCCAGGACAACCTCGTCGCGCGGGCGTTCGAGGTCCAGGTCAGCTCGTGGTGGATCGGCGTCGACGACCGCGTCAGCGAGGGCGACTACGCCTGGACCGACGGCACGCCCTTCGATTTCTCGGCGTGGGCCGGCGGCGAGCCCAACGACGCCGGTGGCGCCGAGGACTGCGGCCACGTGGCCGATTGGGCCGGCGGCCAGTGGAACGACATCGGCTGCGACGCTGGACTCCCCTACGTGTGCCGCCTGCCCTAAGCGGCCACGTCAGTTGCAGTTGCCGCCGTCGAGCGGCGGGAGCTGGAAGCACCCACCACCACCACCACCCGTGGTCGGTGAGAGGTCGCAGTTCGCGGTGCCGAGGTGGCACGAGGCGTTGCACGTCGTCGCGCCGATGTCCCAGCCGAGATCGACGCACGTCGGTCGGTCGGCGCCGTCGCACTCCTCGTCGCCGTCGATGACCCCGTTGCCGCACATCGTGCAGGCGCCGTCGTCGAGCTGACAGCTCGCGTCGCAGGAGATCGCCCCGCCGGCGAAGCCGAGCAGGCCGCAGCTCCAACCGTTGAGGTTGCCACCGTCGCAGGCCTCGCCGGGGTTGACCACCCCGTCGCCGCAGCTGAAGCACGCGCTGGTCACCAACGTGCACGCGGCGTTGCAGGACAGCGCGCCGCCGCCGTAGCCGAGGCCGGCGCACGTGGCCCCGCCCAGCGCGGCCTGGTCGCACTGCTCACCCGGATCGAGCACGCCGTTGCCACACTCGAAGCATGCCCCGGTCTCGAGCGTGCAGTCGCTCTTGCACGAGATCGTCCCGCCGTCGAAGCCCTGTTCGGCGCACGAGTGGGCGCCGAGCGCGTTGGCGTCGCACTCCTCGTCGCCGTTGAGGATGCCGTCGCCGCAGCCCTCGCCGACGCACGCACCGACGTCGAACGTGCAGTCGGCGTTGCAGTCGAGGGATCCGCTCGAGAAGCCCTGGCCGATGCAGCTCGCGTCGCCGAGGTCGTCGCCATCGCAGGCGTCGTCGCCGTCGGCGACGCCATTGCCGCAGCTCGAGCACGCGGTGGAGTCGAACCGGCAGTCCGCGTCGCAGGCCAGGGTGCCGATCGCGAAGCCCTGGTCGACGCAGCTCGCGTCGCCGAGGTCGTCGCCGTCGCACTGCTCCGCGCCGTCGATGATCCCGTCGCCGCAGGACGAGCACGCGCTCGTGTCCCAGGCGCAGCCGTCGGTGCAGGTCGCCGTGCCGTTGCCCTGGCCGAGCACCGCGCAGTCGATCTCCGTGACGTCGGCGGGGTCGCATTGCTCGGGCGCATGGACCTCGCCGTCGCCGCACGCGCTGCACGCCGAGAGATCGACGTCACACGCAGCGGTGCACGCCAAGGGCTCGGACTCGGTGCCGAGGCCGACGTCGGCGCAGGTCTCTGCGTCGCCGAATGCGTCGCCGTCGCACAGCTCGCCGGGGGTCACGACGCCGTCGCCACAGGCGACGCACAGCGCGTCGTCGAGCGTGCAATCGGCGGCGCATGCGAGCGTGCCCGAGGTCTTGCCCATGTCGGTGCAGTCGCGGCCGCCCAGGACCTCGCCGTCGCACACCTCGTCGGCATCGATGACCCCGTTGCCGCACGTCCCGGTCGCGGCGACCCCGTCGCCGGAGCTGCTCGCGTCCGGCCGGTCGCCCTCGGTGGGTGCGTCGCCGCCGTTGCCCGTGCCACCGGCGGCCTCCGGGTTGTAGCAGGCGCCCGCCGTCAGGCAGGTCGCGACGAGGAGCCACGGTCGATGCCAGGTGCGCACGAGGGGGTAGACGGGCAGGGCTGCGACTTGATCACGGTCTCGTCGTCCACCCACGCACCGGCCTATACTCGTCGCGCATGATGTCTGCGCGTCCTGAAGTCCCCGCGATCCCTCGCCGCGCCGTCCTGCGGGCGGTGGCCGCCTCGGCGCTGCTCGGCCTCGTCGCATGCGCCCCCGGCGTGCAGACCGAGCGCCTGACCGCGTACCCGCTCGAGCAGCCCCACAGCTACGCGTGGGTCACCGACGATCCCGTGCTCATCCAGCTCGGCGACGATCAGCCCAACGTCCGCACCCCCGAGAACGAGAAGCGCCTGCGCGCCGCGATCGATCGCGAGCTGCAGACACGCGGGTTCACGTCCGCGCCGCGTGACCAGGCCGATCTCCTGGTTGCCTTCACGGTCAACACGACCATGCGCTACCGCGTCGAGGGCGGCGCCGCCGGGTCGTCCTACGGCGGCGTCCAGCCGGGGACCAAGCAAACCAAGGGCACGCTCAACATCTACCTCATCGACCGCGCCGCGCAGCACGAGGTCTGGCACGGCTGGACCTCGAAGTGGCTGTCGAAGTCCGAGGACCCCGACGCGGTGGTGAACAACGCGGTGGCGAAGATCATGGCCGCGTTCCCCGGCCCGAAGTGACGCCGTCCATCCGCGCGTCGGCGCCGGCGTGCTGACGTTGCAGGGCGGCGACGCGCGATCAACCAAACGCAAAAGCGCCCCGCGGTGACCCGCGAGGCGCCCTTGGCGAAGCGACCGTTGCCTGGACTAGTTCAGGAACGGCGCGATGACGACGGCGACGATCGACATGAGCTTGATGAGGATGTTCAAGCTCGGGCCGGCGGTGTCCTTGAAGGGGTCGCCGACGGTGTCGCCGATGACGGCGGCCTTGTGGCGATCCGAGCCCTTGCCCGTGTTCACCTTCATGTCGAAGTCCTTCTTCTGCTCCTCGACCTGCTTCTTCGCGTTGTCCCAGGCGCCACCCGCGTTGGACATGAAGATCGCGAGCATGACGCCCGAGACCAGCGTGCCGGCGAGCAGACCGCCGAGGGCCTGCGGCGACCAGAAGCCGACGACGACCGGGCTGATCAGCGCGAGCAGGCCTGGGGCGACCATCCGCTTGAGGGCGGCGTTGGTCGAGATGGCGACGCACTTGGCGACCTGCGCGTCCTTGGTCGCCTCGAGGATCTGCTCCTCCTCGGCGTCGGTCAGATCGCGGCCCTCTTCCTCGGCGCGCTTGACCAGCTCGAGCGCGGGGCGGAGCTTCGGGATCTCGCGGAACTGCCGGCGAACCTCCTGGATCATGTCCATCGCCGCCTCGCCGACGGCCTTCATCGCCATCGAGGAGAACAGGAACGGGAGCATGCCGCCGACGAGCAGGCCGATGGTGACCTCCGGGTCGGTCAGCGTCATCGGCTTGCCGCGCAGCGCGATCTCCTGGTAGCCGGCGAACAGCGCCAGCGCAGCGAGGGCGGCCGAGCCGATGGCGAAGCCCTTGCCGATCGCCGCGGTGGTGTTGCCGACCGCGTCGAGGTTGTCCGTGCGACCACGGACCTCGGGGGGCAGGTTGGCCATCTGCGCGATGCCACCGGCGTTGTCCGAGATCGGGCCGTACGCGTCGACCGCCAGCTGGATGCCGGTGGTCGAGAGCATGCCGAGGCCGGCGAGCGCGATGCCGTACAGGCCCGCGTAGTGGTTGGCGGCGAAGATGGCGGCGGCGATGCAGAGCACCGGCGCGGCCGTCGACTGCATGCCGACGCCGAGACCCGCGATGATGTTGGTCGCGGGGCCGGTCGCCGACTGGGCGACGATGCTGTCGACCGCGGGCTTGTGCTTGCTGCAGTAGTAGTCGGTGATGAAGCCGACCGCGACGCCGGCGGCGAGACCCGCGGCCATCGGGATGAAGAGGTCGATGGTGCCGACGGCCTTGCCCCCGATCATGATCGGGTGGCCACCGGTCTTGGCCATGCCGATGAACATGTCGATGAGGAACCAGGCGAGCACGACCATCAGCACCGCGGCGCCGACCGAGCCGCCGTTGAGCGCGGCCTGCGGGTCGCCGTCTTCCTTGGTCTTCACCGCGTACGTGGCGGCCACCGAGATGACCACGCCGATCGCCGCGATCACACACGGCAGGAGCACGGCCTCGAGGCGGCCGCTGGTCAGCGTGATGCCGATGATCATCGTGCCGACGATCGCCGCGATGTACGACTCGAAGAGATCGGCGCCCATGCCGGCGACGTCGCCGACGTTGTCACCGACGTTGTCGGCGATGGTCGCGGGGTTGAGCGGGTGATCCTCGGGGATGCCCGACTCGACCTTGCCGACGAGGTCGCCGCCGACGTCGGCGGCCTTGGTGTAGATGCCGCCGCCGACGCGGGCGAACAGCGCGATGGACGAGGCGCCCATCGAGTAGCCCGCCAGCAGCTGCACGACGTTGTAGAGCTGGGTCTTGGCGGGGTCGCCACCCTCGACGCCCTGCAGCGCGCCGAACTGCGCGTTGAAGGCGATGAAGAGGACGCCGAGGCCGAGCAGACCGAGGCCGACGACGCTCATGCCCATGACCGCGCCGCCGCGGAACGCGATGACGAGGGCCGGGGCGAGGCCGCGCCGCGCCGCTGCGGCGGTGCGCACGTTGGCCTGGGTCGCGACCTTCATGCCGAAGTAACCCGAGAGGGCCGACATGCTGGCGCCGGTGATGAACGCCAGGCCGATGAGCGGCGAGGCGCCGGCCGACACGTTGAGGGCGATGAGCAGCGCGGCGACGGCGACGACGAACCCCGCGAGCACCTTGTACTCGGCGGAGATGAACGCCATCGCGCCCTTGGAGATCTGATCCGCGATCGTCTGCATGCGACGATCACCGGGGTCTTGTTTGCCGATCCAGGACGCGGTCGTGTACGCGTAGGCCAGGCCGACCAGGCCCGCAACGGGAATCGAGTAGAAGAGCGTCTGCGTGTCCACGGGTAGGATTCCTTCTACGCCGCGGTGTGGCCCCGAAGGACAAGGCCGGCGCTTGGCTTCGGCCTGCGACGCCCCGCGGCGCGCGGGGCACGACATACACGGAATCCCAGCGTGGGGGCAAGGGCCGAGCCGAGGCGTTGCTGCCTGCCCTCGGGGGGCAGTCCGGCCTCCCCCTGGGGGCATCCGCCGCTGCGCCGCGTGGCGTCGACCGCGGCAGCGGCATCGCGCCCGGACCCCGCGCCGCGCCGGGCACAGACCGGAAACGTAAGCCAGACCCTGCCGGGGGCCCCGTCGTGATGCCGCGGCCTCGGGCGCGCGGGCCCCATTGGGCTACCATCGACGGCGGTGGACGAGGCGCCCGAGCTGCTCTCGCGCTGGCGCGACGGCGATGCGGAGGCCGGGGATCGCCTGCTGCGGCTGTGCTTCACCTCGCTGCACCGCTTCTTCATCCACAAGGTCGAGGGCGGCGTCGACGATCTCATCCAGCGCACGCTGCTCGACTGCCTCGAGGCGAGTCCGGACCTCCGCGATCCGGGCCACTTCCGGGCGTACCTGTTTCGCATCGCCCGCAACCGTCTGTTCGATCGCCTGCGCCACGAGCGTCGGCTCGGGCCTCAGGTCGACCTCTCCGAGCTGTCCCTGCGTGACCTCGGGGCGTCGCCCTCGTCGCTGCTCGCCGAGCAGCAGCGGGCGCGGGTGCTGACCGACGCTTTGCGCGGCCTCCCGCTCGAGGCCCAGATCGCCCTCGAGCTGACCTACTGGGAGGGCATGAGCGCGCCGCAGATCGCCTCGGTGCTCGGCATCAACGAGAGCACCGTGCGCAGCCGCGTGACGCGGGCCCGCGACGCGCTCAAGCGCGAGCTGCGGGAGCACGCGGCGCTCGGCTTCGCGGACGAGCCGATGTTGCGATGAACGAGCGGTCGTCGGGCGCGCGCGGGCAGGGAATCGCGATGGACGAGCCGTCGCTGGGTACCGACTCGCTCGCCGGCTGGATGGGTCCGGCACCCGTCGAGGACGGCCGCAACGCGGCGCGCATGCTCGCCGCGCTGCGCGAGCGGATGTTCGATCACGTCGATGGGGCAGGCCGAGGGCTCGGTCGCTACCGCGAGCTCACCCGCATCGGTCAGGGTGGCATGGGCGTGGTGTATCGCGCGTGGGACCCCGATCTGCGTCGCGCCGTCGCGATCAAGGTCGTGCGCGGCGACCGGACCCGCGATCCCGATCGATTGCGTCGCGAGGCCCGGGCGATGGCGGCGATCGAGCACCCCAACGTCGTCGCCGTGCTCGACGTCGGCGTCCACGACGGCGAGGTGTTCGTCGTGATGGAGTTCGTCGACGGTGGGGACCTCGGCGCGTGGTGTGCCGCCGCGCCGCGCACGACCGACGAGATCCTCGTGGTGTTCCGCGCCGCGGGGCGCGGGTTGGCGGCCGCCCATGCCTGCGGCCTGGTGCATCGCGACTTCAAGCCTGCCAACGCGCTCGTCGGTCGAGACGGTCGGGTGCGCGTGACCGACTTCGGCCTCGCAGCGGTGCTGGATCGCGACGCGCGGACCGGCGACGACGGCCGAGATCCGGGCGCGCCGACGTTGTGGGGCGGCACGCCGCGCTACATGGCGCCCGAGCAGCGCGCCGGCGAATTGGTCTCGCACGCCGCGGATCAGTACGCGTTCGCGGTGGCGCTCGACGACGCGCTGCGGACGGTGCCTGGCGGGGTGCCCCGTCGGATCGCGGCGGCGCTGCAACGGGCGCGCAGCACCGATCCCGCGGCTCGCTTCGCGGACATGGATGCGCTGCTCGTCGCGCTCGAGCGTCCGCGCCGGGGTGTGCTGGGCCGCGTCGCGCTCGGAGGCTTCGCCGGCGCGACGCTCGTCGGTCTCGCGGTGGCGGGGCCCCTCGCGACCGATCGGGCCGCGTCTACCCCCGAGTGCGTTCTGGACGATCGGCTCGACGCCCTGTGGTCGCCGAGCCGTCGCGCGGCGATCGGCGACGCCTTCGCCGTCGCACCAGCGGGGGCGGTGATCTGGCCCGCGGTCGCGTCGGACCTCGATACCTGGACGGCGCGCTGGATCGACGCGGCCCGGCCGTGCCCGGGGCCCGCCTCCGAGGTCGCGTGTCTCGAGCAGCAACGCTCGGAGCTCGCGCGCCTGCTGGAGCTCTTCGACCACGCCGACGCCGACACCGTGACGCGCGCGGCGACGGCAGTGCAGTCGCTGCCCGATCCCGGCACGTGCGCCGCCGCGACCGTCGACGACGAGCGGCCCGCGCGTGCGGTCGTCGACGAGCTGCTCGCGCTCACCCGTACGCGCTGGTGGACGGGGCACTGGACCGAGGCCGCGAGCCTCGCCGCCGACGCCGTCACGCAGGCCCAGGCGCTCGGGCTGCCGCGCGCGACGATCGACGCCGAGGTCGAGCTCGGCCGCGCTCTGATGCGCACCGCGAGGCTCGAGGACGCCGCGGCGCTCCTCGAGCGGACGTACCTCGACGCGGTCGCGATCGATCATGGCCCGGGCGCGTTCGCGGCCGCCGTGGCGCTGGTCGGCCTGGTGCCGCGCGTCGGTCGACCCGCCGACGCCGACACGTGGATCCGCCACGCCGACACCTGGCAGGGCCGCGCGGCGCCGACGCGGGCGCAGCGGATCGAACTGGCGATCGTCACCGCCGACGCCCACCGCGAGCTGGCGCGCTACGGCGAGGCGATGGCGTCGCTCGAGCACGCGTGGGCGCTGTGCGATCACGACGAGTCCTCGGCCTGGGCGCCGCACATCTTCAACGAGATGGGCATGGTCCGCGACGACACCCACGATCTCGAGGGGGCGCGCGATCTCTTCACCCGCTCGGTCGCCCTGCAGCGCTCGCTCGGCGGCGACCTCCACCCCCAGCTCGCGCACCCGCTCGGGAACCTCGGGCGGGTGTACTTCGAGCTCGGCGACTACGCGCGGGCCGAGGTGCAGTTCGAGGAGGCGTTCCGCGTCCGCGAGGCGACCGCTCCGAACACGCCGGGGGCGATCACCGCGCTCATGAACGTCGGGCTGGCCGCGGGCGAGCGCCACGAGGACGAACGCGCGCTGGCCATCCTTCACGACGCCGACGCGCGCGCCGTCGCGCTGCTCGGCGAGTGGAACGTGCTGACGGCCGAGGTCGCCGAGAACCTCGCAGGCACCCTGCTGGAGCTCGATCGACTCGACGAGGCCGAGCAACAGTTCGCCCGCGCGCTCGAGATCCGCCGGCGCCTGGTCGGTTCGTCGCATCCGACCGTCGCGCGGCTCGAGGGGGCGCTCGCGGCCGTGCGTGATCGTCGGGGCGACTACGCCGGGGCCGAGGCGGGCTATCGCAACGCGCTGGCGATCCTCGCTCGGCATCCGGAGATCGCGTCGGGTCTGGAGGTCGCCCGCACGCATCGCGATCTCGGGCTGACGCTCGACCATCTCGAGCGGTACGACGAGGCGGCCTCCGAGGCCGAACTCGCGGTCACGCTGGCGCGGGAGATCCTCGGTGACGCGCCGCGTCTGGCCGAGTACTTCACGCCGTTGGCCCAGATCGCGCTGCACCGCGGCCGCTGGGACGAGTGCATCGCCGCGTGCCAGATGGTGCTGAGCCTTGGTCCGGACACCAAGCTGCGCGAGGGACTGGCCTACTTCAACCAGGCGCGTGCGCGATGGCGACGCGATGGCGCACGCAGCCGCCCCGAGGTCCTGGGCCTGCTCGCGGCGACCGAGGCGGCCTGGAGCGACCGAGGCGAGGTGGGTGTCGCTGCCAACCTCGCGGTCCTCGCGGAGTTCCGGCGCGAGCTCGATCCGTGAGTTGACGCGTCTGCGGGCGTGCGTCGATTCCCCTCCGCCCGCGCCTGCAGCCCTTGGACGGGGCGAACAACGGCCCCGCTACGGAAGGGTTTCGTCATGTCGATTCGTCATGGAGTGGTCGCGCTGTCGCTCGCGGGTGTCGTGGGCCTCGGGACCGGCTGCAGCCTGTTGATGCGCGCCGCCAAGGGCGAGCTCACGCCGATCGGCGCCGATGGCGTCGGCTACGACGGCGTGGCCACGCTCGGCCGCACGCTGGCCGAGACCGAGGACCAGGCCGCGTTCGCGTCGGCCTACCGCGAGCTGTCGAGCATCTATCTCTACAAGTGCATGGACAAGCCGACCAAGGTGCCCGAGCGCGGCGATCCGGCGGTGCGCACCCAGGCGGGCAAGACCCTGATGGCGGCGATGCAGCGGCGCGTCGCGACGCGGGCCCACGCCGAGGACCTCGCGCTCGATGCCGACGTGGCCGCGCTGTCGGCCGAGGTCGCCAAGAAGTGCGATGGCGGTCTTGGCAAGCAGGACCCCGAGGGGCTGTGGGCGAAGGCCAGCGCCATCGCGACGACCGAAGGCCGCGCGAAGTACATCGAGTCCACCGTGCAGGGGCTCGCGCCGCACCTCGACGCGGCGATCGCCAAGGACGGCTACGCGGTGCGCAACTGGGTCGAGCGCGAGTGCGGTCGCGAGCTGCCGGCGTGGGAGTACTGCGCCCCGTTCGCGGGCCAGACGCTGGTCGCATCGCAGCGCTACGACGTGCTGCTCGTCGCGCTCCTCGACGGCGCCCCCGAGCAGGGCCAGGCGCTGCTCGGCGAGCTCGCGACGCGGGTCGGCAAGGACAAGCTCGCCGATGACGTGCGCGACTACCTGCTCGGCGGCAAGAACCCGCTGCCCTCGGCGCCCCGGGCCCTCGATCTCGCGGCGGGCTTCCTCGACCAGGCGGGTCGGTGGGGCAAGTGCGAGGAGCATGCCTCGACGTGGCGCCGGACGTTGGCCGCGGGGGAGTCGGTCACCGGCAAGTGGGTGCTCGATCGGATCGCGGCCGAGGGCTGTCGCAACGTCGACGACGCGATCGTCAAGGCGCTCGGGAGCGACGACGCGGGGATCCGCGAGCGGGCCGTCTGGGCCGTCGGCGAGCTCAAGCTGCACAAGGCCAAGAAGCACATCGAGCGGATGCAGTGGAGCGATCCGTACATGTCCCAGGGTTGCTGGTGCTACCCGGTGCGGGACGCGGCGAAGCAGGCGGTGAACAAGCTCGAGCTCGCGGGATGACGTTCCGCCCCGGGGCGGAACGTGCGCCGGGGCTGCGCGTTGTCGCGCGGCTGCGTCTGCTACCTTCCTGTGGTGGCACGACTCGCGATCCCGGCGGTGCACGGATCGTCCGTGTGGCTCGCCGGTCTCGGCGCGGCGGGGCTCGTCGCGATCGCGGCGTGGGAGCCGGTCGCTGCGCTGACGGCCGCGACCACCGGGGGCCTCGCCCTCGCGTGGTGGCATCGCGCTTCGCAGGCGACGCATCGCGCGCAAGCCGGCCTCGTCGCCGAGCTCGCGGACGTTCATCTCGCGGTCGAGCTCGCGGATGTCGGCATGTGGTCGTGGGATCTGCGGACCAACGTGATCCACTACAGTCGCAGCGCGTCGGCGATGCTGGGCTATGCCCCCGGCGAGATCGCGTCGAGCTTGTCGGCGTGGGGCAAGCTCGTGCACCCCGACGACCTGCCGCGCGCGCGCCGTGCCGTCGACGATCTCGTCGTCGGTCGAGCGGCGCGCTACGAGCAGATCGTCCGGCTGCGCGCCGCCGATGGGCGATGGATCCCGATCCTCGATCGCGGTCGCATCACCGCGCGCGACGTCGAGGGCCGGCCCGTGCGAGCGGTCGGGGTGCACGTCGACATCAGCGGCGAGCGCGTGCGGCCCGACGGCCGGGTCGCGACCCGCGACAAGGTCGTGATCGTCGACGACGACGACGACGCGCGCCCCGTGCTCGAGGCGTGGGTGCGCCAGTGGGGCCTGCCCGTCCTGGGCTTCGGCGATCCGCAGGAGGCGTGGGACGCCATCGTCGAGGGCGGCGCGCCGCTGGCGGTGGTGACCGCCGATGATCTGCCGGGGATGACTGGGGTGCAGCTCGCGACGCGCCTGCGCGACGCGGGGCACGGCTGCCGCATCCTTCTGATGTCGCACCGCGATCGGGAATCCTTCGCCGGGTGCACCGCGATCGACGGGGTCCTGCCGGCGCGCAGCGTGCCGAGCGAGCTGCAGCCGTGGCTCGCGACGCTGCTCGATGCGCGGGCGTAGCGGGCGGCGCCCGACCCCGCATGGCGGGCGCTGCCCGACGCCGATGGACTGCGATAGGGTCGTCGTGCCCATGCGCGCCGCCCCGACCTGTGCAGCCTTCGCGATCCTCTTCGGTTGTGGGTCGCCGTCGCCGACGCCTGCCGCCGCCGATACGCCCGCGCAGCCCGCGACGAAGGCGCCCGAGGTCGCGAAGGCGCCCGAGGACGCGAAGGCGCCCGAGGACGCGAAGGCGCCCGAGGTCGCGAAGGCGCCCGAGGTCGCGAAGGCGCCCGAGGACGCGAAGGCGCCCGAGGACGCGAAGGCGCCCGAGGACGCGAAGGCGCCCGAGGACGCGAAGGCGCCCGAGGACGCGAAGGCGCCCGAGGACGCGGAGGTGCCGGTCGAGCCCGAGGCGCCCTCGCTCGACATCGAGTACGTGCCGACGCCGCAGAACGTGGTCGAGAAGATGCTCGAGGTCGCCGCGATCACCAAGGACGACGTCGTCTACGACCTCGGCTGCGGCGACGGTCGCCTGGTGATCGCCGCCGCCAAGAAGTACGGCGCGCGTGCGGTCGGCTTCGATCTCGATCCCGAGCGCATCGCCGAGGCCCGCGCCAACGTCGAGAAGGCCAAGGTCGGCCACCTCGTCACCATCCTGCAGAAGAACATCTTCGACGTCGATCTGACGCCGGCCACCGTGGTGACGCTGTACCTGCTCCCCGAGCTCAACGTGCGGCTGGTCCCGCAGCTCGAGAAGCTGGCGCCGAAGTCCCGCATCGTCTCGCACGACTTCGACATGGCGGGCTACGATCCCGACGACATCTGGATGCTCGTCGCCAAGCACCACCGCCCGCCGCCGAAGCGGCGCAAGCACTACGTGTACCTGTGGACGACGCCGCTGGTGAAGGGCGAGCCGTGAGCCCGCCTCAAGGGACGAGGCGCGCGACGAAGGCGTCGTCGTCGGTCGCGTTCACGGCGTAGGCGCCGGCGACGTACGGCACGCCGGCGGCGAGGTCGATGCCGATGACCCGCGTGTCGACCGAAGATTCGACCACGAGCTCTTGGATGCCGATGAGGTCACCGGTGCTCGCCTCGATGCGAGCGGCGTAGCCCACGGCTTGGGAGTCGCTCTCGCGGATCTCTCCGACCAGGGATGACATCGAGCGCGTTGAGTCGAAGCCCCCGGCAGACCGCGTCTCCGTCCCCGATGTCATGGGAGGCCGTCCACACGACGTCGCCGGAGGGATCGGAGCGCTGGATCCACAGCTCGGCGTCGTTGCCACCGCCCACGAGGGTCCCACAGACCTGCACGTCTCCGGCCGCGGAGATGTCGATGCTGATGGGCGTGCTGCCGTTCACCTCCGCCTCGCGATTCCACGTCGGGGCCGAGGCGAGCGGGGTGTCGACCGCGAAGCCCCACAGTCGCACGAGCCCGGCGTCGAGCACCGCCGCGCGGACCTCGGTCGTCGTGGTGGCGACGTCGAGGATGGCGGCGGGTGGCGTGAGGCCGGCGAGGCGCTCCTCGAGCAGATTGCCGTCGTCGTCGAAGCGGGCGAGCCAGCCATCGCCGTCGACGAGGCCTCCGAAGATGACGCCTCCGGGCACGAGGGCGACGCTCGACGGACGTTCGATGGTGGCGTTGGTGCCGCGGACGTCGGTCCAGACGACGCCGAGGTCGGCGTCGAGTCGCGTGGTCTGGATCTGCAGGCCTTCCGGGGCGCCGTGATCGACCGACGCGGCGACGGTGACCTCGCCGGTCAACGTGGCTCGCACATCGAAGGCCACGTCATCCGTGTGCGCGGGACCGTCGTGCAGGTAACGGCCGAGGGAGACGCCGCGCCCGTCCAGCGCTTCGACCCAGACGTCCGAGTCCATCGCGGTCGACCCGAGCGCGCCGACGACGACGAGGCGGTTGGCGGCGGCCACGACGGCCACCGCAGCCTCGAGCTCGACGTCGCTCGAGCCGAAGGTCTCGATCCAGTCGAACGTCAACGAGGGGCGGCAGTCGGTGCAGCCGTCGGCCACCCTGTCGTTGCCGTCGTCGCACAGCTCGTCGCCCTGCACCTCACCGTCGCCGCAGGCCGGGCCCGCAGTGGTGGTGGCGTCGGTGCTCTCGGTGGTGTCGGCGGTCGAGGTGCTCGTGTCCGCGGGCGTCGCCGTGGTGGTGCCCGTCGAGCCGGATGTCTCGGCGCTGCCCGTGCTCGCGTTCGACGAGTCGGTCGCGGTCGACGTCACCGCCGGACCCGACTCGTTGAAGCAACCACCGCACACCAGAGCCAACCCGAGAATGCGACGCACGCGGCGATGCTATCACGTCGGGTGGCGCAGTGCGTCGCGGATCCCCGCGGTGACGCGCTCGGGCGCCTCCTCCTGGGGGAAGTGCCCGACGTCGATCGTCACGACGTGCGCGTGGGGCAACGTCTCGCGCCACCTCGCCAGGTATGGCGCGCCGAATGCCGGGTCCTTCGTGCCCCACAGCAGCGTGACGGGGGTCTCGCGGAGCGCGGCGTGGCGTGCCCACAGCGACGCGTACCACGGGTCGGCGCCGGCCAGGGCGCAGCCGAGGGTCCACGGTGCGACGCGTTCGTCCGGGCCCCCGAACGGCCGGAGATAGTGGCGGTGGATCTCGGGCGTCAGCTTGCGGCGGTCGTGGAACGAGATCGGGACCAACCACCGCGGCGATGCATTGAGCCGCAGGTAGAGCCACCGACCGATCGGTGAGGCGACGAACCGCGACAGCCGGCGGATCCTCGCGTCGTCGCCGTGGGCCCACATCCAGCTGTTGAGGATCACGATTCGGGACACGCGCTCGGGCTCGTCGAGCGCGACCGATAGACCGATGGGTCCGCCGAAGTCGTGCACGACCAGCGTCAGGTCGCGCAGGTCGAGCGCACGCACGAGCGAACGCAGCCGCGCGGCGTGATCGGCGGGGGCGTAGGGCGCCGCGCGTGGCTTGTCCGAGAGCCCGAAGCCGAGGTGATCGGGCGCGATGCAGCGGTGCTCGCTGCGCAGCGCCGCGATCGCGTGGCGCCACTCGAACGACCACGAGGGTGTGCCGTGCACGAACAGGATCGGCGCGCCGCTGCCCTCGTCGACGACGTGCATGCGCCCGTCGGGGGTGTCGTGCCAGTGGGACGCGAACGGGTAGAGCGCGCGGTCGAGCCACGCGAGGGCCGTGGGCGCGAGTGCGTCGGTTTCGCGGCGGGACAGGGCAGGGGACGTCGATGCGTGCATGGGGTGCTCCACGATCGTCAGCGTGGCCCCATCGGCGGCCCCTCGGCATGGTACGTTCGTACTACGATGGCGCCCGAATCCCCGACCACGCTCGCGCACATCGCCACGGCGTCCGTCGCCGTCGCCCCGTGGCGACAGGCCGCGCTCGCCGAGTTGCGATCGCACCTGCGGTTCGAGGCCGCGGTGTTCCACGAGCTGTCGCCGCGGGTGCCGCTGTCGCAGGCCGGCGTCGTCGGGCTCGAGCTGGCGGTCCTGGCCGCGACCACCCGGCAGTGGGACGACCTCGCGGTGTCGCTCGCGCCGCTCATGCACACCGCACTCGCGCAGCACGGCGTCGCCACCGATCGCGAGGCGTTCGGGAGCCGCGGCCCGGCGCGGACGCGGTGGAATCGCCTGGTCGCCAGACCGCTGGGCATCCGCGCCGCGTTGATGGCCCACCTCGTGGTCGACGAGCGGATCATCTCGGCGGTGCTGCTCATGCGTCGGCGCGATCCGCCGTTCTCGACCCGCGAGCGACAGGCCATCGCGGCGCTGTTGCCGTTGCTGACGCTCGGCGACGCGTACCACCTCGCGCGCGCGCAACCTTCGTTGCCCGGCATGGTGACGGGGGTGCGGTGTGTCGACGAGCGCCTCACGCCGCGTCAGCGCGAGGTCGTCGAGTACGTCGCGCTCGGTCGCACGAACGCGGAGATCGGCGCGGCGCTCGGGACGTCGATCCATACGGTGCGCAACCTGTTGGTGCGGGTGTGCGCGCGACTCGACGCGGCGAACCGGGCCGAGGTCGTGCGGCTCGCGGTGCTGCACCCGCAGCGATCGTGAGGCGTCACTCCGGGTGCGCGGCGAGCCACTCGGCGACGAGTGCGGCCTCGACGTCGTCGACGCCGACGAGCTCGGCCCGGGCGAGCTCGGCGAGGGCACGGGCGCGTCGGCGGTCGTCGAGGACGCGGGCCAAGGCGAACCGGGCCGCGCCGAGCTCGACCGGGGGCGCTCGGCTCGCGGTGCGCAGCCGCAGCGCCTCCTCGGCGAGCCGTACCGCATCGGTCGTGCGGCCCCGGGCGGCCGCGACCTCGGCGAGACCGATGAGCGAGTAGGCGCGCGCCGGGTGCTCCTCGCCGACGCTCGCGTCCCACACCTCGAGGGAGCGCTCGAGGTACCGCTCGGCGCCGTCGAGATCGCCGCGCTGTCGGAGCACCGACCCGAGGTTCTCGAGGTTCTGCGCGACATTCGGATGGTCGGGCCCGAGCACGCGCTCGCGGAGCTCGAGGGCGCGCCGCTGCAGCAGCTCGGCGGTGGCGAGGTCGCCCTGTCTCATGAGGGCGAGGCCGAGGTTGCCCGTCGTCGTCGCGACGCGTGGGTGCTCGGGGCCGAAGACCCTCTCTTCGATCGCCAGCGCCGCCTCGTACCGCGCTCGCGCACCCGCGTAGTCATGGGCGGAGAGCTGGATGTTGCCGAGGTTGGCGAGGCTCTGCGCCACATCGGGGTGGTCTGGGCCGAGCGCGCGCTGCCGGATCGCGAGCGCCCGCTCGTGCAGCGAGGCAGCCGCGGCCGTGTGGCCCTCGCTGAGCGAGAGGTTGCCGAGGTTGTTCAGCACCTGCGCGACGTGGGGGTGCTCTGGTCCCAGCGACGCGGTCCAGATCGCGAGCGCGCGTTCGTACAGCGCGCGGGCCTCGGCGTTCTCCCCCATCGCACGGTGATCGCGGGCGAGGTTGTTGAGCGACATCGCGACCCTGGGATGCCCCGGCCCGAGCGCCTCCTCGCGGGCCGCGAGCACGGCGGTGTTCATGTCGCGGGCCGCCTCGAGTTCACCCATCTCGAGCAACAGCGTGGCCAGGTTGCCGCGAAGGTCGAGCACCTCGGGGTGGTCGGAGCTCGTCACCCGCTCGCGCGCGGCGATCGCCTCCTCGTACTCGGCCTTGGCCTGGGCGTGCTCGCCCATCGCGTGGTGCACGACCGCCAGGGCCTCGGCACGGATCGCCGCGTTGAGGCCGGCGGGATCCGGCGTGCGGACCAACATCAGCTCGAGGTGCCGGGCCCAACCAAGGGCGTTCGCGTGCTCGGCCAGGCGGTCGGCGGTGACCCGCACGAGTTCGCGCGCGGCCTGGGCCGCGACCTCGGTCGCGTCGGCGCGGCCGGCCTCGAAGTACGCGGACTCGAGCAGCTGCGCGGCGCCGGGATAGTCGCCGTTGCGGTCGAGCAGTCGACCGACGCGCAGGCGCGCGTCGGCGACGAGCGGCGGCCACGCGACGGCCTCGGCCCGCTCGAGCAGCACGCGCGCGAGCGTGAGGCCCTCGTCGTAGGCGCCGATCTCCTGCAGCGCCGCGGCGCGCAGCACCTCGTCGCGCAGCCCGAGCACCGTGTCGCGTTCCTCCGCCGGGAGATCCGGTCGCCGCGACAGCGAGAACGCGTCGATGCACGGCTCGAGCCGCCCCAGCCGTGCGGCGGCCGGGACCGCATTGGCGACGCTGCTCGCGTCACCGCGCTCGAGCGCGCGCACGAGCGACTCGAACTCGATGCGACGCTCGTCGAGGCACGCCAGCGAGCGCTCCGCCGTGGTGGCATCCCAGGACTCCTCGAGGTCCGTCCGCTCGCACGCGTCGGTCCGGGCCGCGCGCCACGCCTCGGCGTGGGCATCGAGCCAGGGGATCACCCGCAGCGCGGTCTCTTCGGCGTGTCCGAGGCCGGTGGCGATCAGCGCGGCGTGCATGGCGGCCGCACGATCGGAGTTCCACACCGCCTCGATCGCGTCGCCGGCCGCGGTGCAGGCGTCCTGTCGTTGCACGGCCGCGTGGTGTCGCCACGCGACGAGCCCGATTGCTGCCACGCCGATCAACGACGCGACTGCGACTCCGCGACCCCACCGCGCGCGCGTGTGGCCGCGGAGCAGCGCCTCGAGCAGCGCGTCCATCGATGGCCAGCGCCGGTCGGGTTCGCTCGCCAGCCCGCGCTCGATGATGCGTCGCAGCCACCCCGGCACCCGGGCGCCGCGGGCCGGCTCGACGAGGTTGCCGGCGAGGATCTCGGACGCGAGCGCGGGGATCGTCTCGGCGGCGAACGGGCGCCGTCCATACAGCGCTTCCCACAGCGTCACGCAGTACGAGAACTGATCCGCGGTGGCCTTCCCGCGCCGGCCCGAGAGCTGCTCGGGGGCCGCGTACGCCGGGGTCCCGACGAAGCCACCGATCGGCGTGTTGCCGCTGTTGTGGCCATCGCCCGCGGCGTCGCCGAGCTGGCGTCGACTCGCGGCCTTGGCGAGGCCGAAGTCCATCACGCGCACGCGGCCGTCGAGGCCGATCATCACGTTGTCCGGCTTCACGTCGCGGTGGATCAGCTCGCCGGCGTGGGCGGCCGCGAGTCCGCGGCCGGCCTGCACCATCACGTCGAGGATCTCGGGCCACGCGCGGGGTTGCCTGCCGAGCCAGGCCCGCAGCGTGTCGCCCTCGATCAGCTCCATCGCGACGAACACCAAGCCGTAGTGTTCGCCGACATCGAACACGGTGACCACGTTCGGGTGGTTGAGCCGGGCGAGCGCCTGGGCCTCGGCGAGCAGGCGGCGGTGTCCGGCCTCGACCTTGTCGAGTCCGACGCGCGGGCGCAGCAGCTTGAGCGCGACCGTGCGATCGAGCTCGGGGTCGTGCGCGGTGTAGACGACGCCCATCGCGCCGCCGCCCAGCGGGCTGAGCACGACGTAGCGGCCGATCGTCGCGCCCGGCGAGAGCCCGACGTCCTGCGCCACGCGCGACGGCTCCGATCCGTCGTGCGAACCCGCGAGCGTCATGTCGGACGTCGACGGCGAGATGCCCGTCGGCGGGAGATCGCCCGAGGTCGGCGCCGCTGCCGAGTCGATCGACCCGGGCGGCTCGCGGCCATTGGTCACCATCTCGCCTGAGCGAGGAGAGTACTACGGATCCGCAGCGCCGCTTCGGTTGACCCTTCGGGCGCGCTCGGGGGATGGTCGCCCGCCATGAAGCTGTTCGAGCGCACCACCGATCACGGCCTCTTGCTGCTGCGCCTCGGTCTCGGCGGCATGTTCGCGGCCCATGGCTGGCCCAAGCTCGCCGGCGGCGCGAAGACCTGGGTGAAGATCGGCGGCGCGATGACCCGCTTGGGCATCGACCTGTGGCCGACGATGTGGGGCTTCCTCGCCGCGTGCTCCGAGTTCTTCGGCGGCCTGTTGATCGCGCTCGGCCTGTTCTTCCGACCGGGTGCGGCGATGCTGCTCGCGACGATGGTCGTCGCGAGCGTGATGCACCTGCAGGACGGCGACGGCTTCACCAAGTCGTCGCACGCGATCGAGGCCGCGATCGTCTTCGCGGCGCTGATCCTGATCGGCCCGGGTCGCTTCGCGGTGCAACGCCGCGGAAAGTAGGCGCTAGCCGGAGCCGCGAGGCCGGCGTCTAGCCGGCGTCGCAGAAGTAGTTCGCCGTCACCGAGCCCGCGTCCTTGAGCGCGTCGCACCAGGTGCCGCACAGCTCGATCGAGTCGTAGGGCCCGCCGGGGTTGGTGTAGACCCAGCCGTCCTCGGTGGCGCAGTCCATCACCGCGGGCACGTCCATGTCGGCGACGACGACCTCGAGCAGGTCGGGGAAGGGCGGCTCGGGGTCGAGCGGCACGGTGCAGCTCAGCGCCTGCGCGACGATCTGCTCGAGGGCGTCCTGCAGCTCGAGCTGGTTGGTGGTCTGGTAGAACTGCTCGGCGCCGGGCAACGGCTGCCCGCCCGCGACGGCGACCTCGTTGAGCGCGTCGTAGGTGTTGGTGTTGTTGGGGTAGCCGTCGGTCGCCGCGTCCGAGAACTGATCCGCCACGTCGATGCCGACGACGTAGACCGGGACGCCGTCGTCCGTCCAGGTGCTGCCGACCACGATCGGGAGCTGCTCGTCGTACACCTCGAAGCGCTCGGTGTTGTTGGCGGCATCGCTCGCGCAGTTGGCCGCGCCGTCGGTCACCAGGATGATCGCGCGGGGATTCGCGGCGTTCTGGTCGAGGAGGTGATCGCGACCGACCGTGACGCCCGCGGTCGCCGGCGTGCCGCCGTCGATCATGAGCTCGTTCGCGGCCGGGATCCCGGCGAGGATCGCCGCGGAGTTGTTCGGCGAGACCCCGATGTCCGGGGCACCACCCATCACGCACGCGCTCGCGTTGTACGTCGCCGTCGCGTTGACGGCGGGGAATAGCACCGCGCCGAAGTTGATCTGGTCGTCGAACGTCGTCGTGACGAAGTCGACGACCTGGTAGAGGCTGTTCCACCGGGTGATGTCCGGCGTGCCGCCGTTGGCGTCGTGGTCCCACGAGTTGTCGACCATGCTCCCCGACTTGTCGAGCACGAGCATGACGTTGGGCGGCACCGGCTCGAGCTCGGCCATCGCGACGTCGCACGGCAGGATTGCCTCGGTGGTGCTGCTGCCGCCGCTGGAGTCGGTGGGATCGCTGCTCGCGCCCGACGAGCTCGACTCGGTGGCCGTCGGCTCCGTCGAGCCCGCGGAGGTGTCGGGATCGACCGTGCCGGAGGTGCTGCCGGTGGCGTCGGTCGTCGTCGCGGTGGTGCCCGTGCTCGCGTCGGTGCCCGTGCTCGCCTCCGTGTCCGACACGCTGCCTGCGGTCATCGTGATGCCGGCCGAGCCGGTGCCGTCGGCGGTCTCGGGCGGCGTGTCGCTCTTGCAGCCCGCGACGATCGCGAAGGTCGTGGCGGAGACTCGGAGGATTCGCGTCGTGGTCATGGTCATGGGGATGCCTTCGGGTGCGCGAGCGGTTCAGCCGGGCTGGACGCCCGGCTCCGACGCCTCGACCGACCACTGGAAGTCGTCGACGAGGACCAGCGAGTCCCACACACCGTCGCTGGTGTCCCAGACGACGAAGCGCAGCGTCATCACCTCGCCCGGTGTGACGTTGCCGTTGATCGTCAGCCAGCCGGTGCCGCCGCCGCTGTCACCGTTGTAGCCGCACGCGTTGGCGTCGACGTCGAAGCCGCTGCCGGCGAGCTCGCCGTTGCCGACGCAGCCCGCGTAGTTGCCCCCGAAGCCGCACTGGCTGATGTTGCCGTTGGCGCACTGCGTGAACAAGCCGTTGGCGGCGGCGAGGATGTTCACGCCGACCGGCCACAGCGTCACGCCGTCGTCGTACACCGCGAGGTTGCCATCGGCGGGGTTGGTCGCGTTGGTCGAGTCGATGAGCGTGACGAACATGTCGTTGAACGCCGTGCACACGTACTCGGGGTACTCGGCGGAGAAGAAGTAGAAGCGCACCGAGAACGATTGCGCGTTGGTCGGTACGCGGACGTCGAGCGACAGCATCACCGGGTTGAAGGCCGTGGCGCCGCCGGCCAGCGCCGGGCAGCCGGGGACGTTGGGCAGCGCGTTGCCGTTGTCGGCGAACCACGGCGCCGGGAAGGCGCTCGAGGTCGCCGTGTCGGTGCCCTGCTGGAACGCCGCGAACGGCGGATTGACATCGTTGCCATCGGCCGCGTTGCCGGTCGAGAACACCGCCAGCCGGCTGCCGTACTCGGGCACGATGACGCTGCCGAAGCCGGGGCGGATCGAACGGGAGTTCGCGGCCGGGGCCCCGGCGCCGTTGGCCAGGTGCAGGGCCGACGTGATGACGCCCCAGTTGCGATCGGCCGGATCGGCGGGGTTGAGCGTCGTGAACTGGCAGAGATCGATCGCCCGGGCGTAGTCGGCGGCCACCCCCGAGTTGCTCGCGAGCGCGCCGTCGCACGTCGGCAGGACGTTGTCGATCGTGCCGTCGCAGTCGTCGTCGACGACGTTGCCGCCGAACTCGAACGCGCCGGGGTTGACCAGCGTCGGGGACAGGCAGCCCACGCCGACGTCGTCGCAGCAGTCGCCGCCGCACTGCGTCCAGCCGTCGCCGTCGAGGTCGGGATCCTCGTCGGTGTTGCCGTCGCAGTTCTCGTCGACCCCGCTCGCGCACAGCTCGAGCGCGGGCAACACCTGGCCGACACAAGGGCCGAAGCCGGTGCCCTGGGCGTTGCAGACCTGCATGCCGGCGGCACAGATGCCGACGTCCTGGGTGCCGACCGGGCCGCTGTAGCACGCGTAGGCTTGGTTGGGCGTGCACGCGCACGCGCCGTTGACCTCGCAGCCGTCGTTGACCCCGCCGTTGCAGTCCTCGTAGCCGTTGTCGCACGAGCCGATGCCGCACGCGCCATCGGTGCACTCGGGCGTCGCGTTGTCGGGCGCGCACGGTGCATCGCAGCCGCCGCAGTTGGCCTCGTCGGTCATGATGTCGACGCACTGCTCGGCGCAGCACGCCAGGCCCTCGGGGCACGCCTGCTGATCGGTGCAGCCGGGCACGCACATGCCGGTGTCGCAGACCGAACCGAGCGGGCACTCGGCGTCGGCCAGGCAGCCGACGCAGGTGTTCGTCGGCACGTCGCACGTCAGTCCGCCGCCGCAGTCCTCGTCCGCGATGCAGCCCGGCACGCAGTCGTTCGTGCCCGGATCGCAGTAGTTGCCCTCGGCGCAGGGATCGTCGGCCGGCGTGCAGTCGACGCACTCGCCGTTGTCCGCGTTGCAGACCGGCCCGCCGGGATCGCCGGCACAATCGTCGTTGCTCGTGCAGCCGGTCGGACCGCTCTCGCCGGCCGACGAGTCCACCGGCGTGGTGTCGTCGCTGCTGCCGCTCGCGCTGCTCGTGCCCGGCGTCGTGGTCGGATCGATCGTGGTGTCGCCGGAGGCCGACGCGGTCACGGTGACGATGCCCGACTCGCCGCCGGTGCTGACCGACGTCGTCGTGGCTTCGGAACCACCACCACACGCCGCGAGGGAAGCCAGCGTCGACAACGAGACCAGGCGGAGGCGCATCATCCGTCGAGGATATTGCCGCGGCCGATCACGTCCAAGAAAAATCGGATCGTCGATCGCGATCCGATCGCGCGGGATCGTTCAGCCCGCGGGCGGACAACCATACGTCGCGTCGACGAGTCCGGCTTCGACGTAGGCATCGCACGCCGAACCACACAGCTGGAGCGCGTCGTACGGGCCCGCTGGGTTCACGTACACCCAACCGTCCTGTGTGTCGCAGTCGTCGACCTTGTCGACCGCGACGCCGCCGATCTCGACCTCGACGAAATCCGGGTTTTCGGGGGCAGGATCGAGGGGAATCACGCAGCTGACGACCTGCCCCGCGATCTCGCCGAGGGCCTCCATCAGCTCGATCTCGTTCACCGTGTTGAAGAACTTCTCGCTGCCCGCCTTGGCCCGGCCGCCGGCCTCGGCCACGGCGTTGAGCTCGACGAAGGTGTTGGCCTCGGGGATGCCGTCGTTGCCGACGCCGACCTCCTCGTCGACGATGTCGATGCCGACGACGAACGTCGGGACGTCGCGGTCCGAGAACGCGGTTCCGACGAGGGTCGGGAGATTGCTGTCGTAGACCTCGAGCAGGTCCGGCGGGTCGGGGTGGTCGGCGCTGCAGTTGGCCGCGCCGTCGGTGACCAGGATGAGGAACTGCGGGACGGTCGGATCGAGCGTCTCGAGGTGATCGAGCGCGGTCTGGATGCCCGCGGTCGCCGGGGTCGCGCCGCGGATGTCGACGTCGAGCGCATCGGGGATGCCCGCGAGGATGGCGACGCCGTTGGCCGGGCCTACGGGGATCTCGGGGACGTCCTCGACCACGCACGCGCTCGCCGAGTACTGGCTGGTGGCGTCGGCCGACGGGAACAGCACCCCGCCGAAGTTGATCTGCGCGTCGAAGTTCGTGACGACGAAGTCGACGACGTTGTAGAGGCTGTTCCACCGCGAGATGACCGGCGTCATCGGGTCCGCGTCGTGGTCCCAGAAGCCGTCGAACTCGCCGTCGCCGTCGGCGTCGTTGTCGCTGACCATGCTGCCGGACTTGTCGAGGACGAGCACGACGTTGGGCGGCACGGCGACCAGCTCGAAGTCCACCTCGCCACAGTTGTCCGGGGGCTGCACCGCGGTCGTGCTCGATGTGTCGGCACCCTCCGTGCCGGACGATCCTGCGGTCGAGTCCTCGCTCGCGCTGACCGTGAAGATCCCGGAGTTGGAGGACTCGGTGGTCTCATCCGAGGCCGGGCTCTCGCTGCCGCAGGCGGTGAGCACCGCGAGGACGCTGACGGTCGGCAGGGCGCACGGGCAGGGGCGGTTCGTTCGGCGGATCATCATGGCGTAGGCGCTGCCCGATCAGTATTGCGTAGCCGCGGGGTCGGGCCCAGTGAACGTGCGAGCTCAGACACCGAAAGTACGCGCCCTTTCCGGGCCACGTGCGCGACCGTGCAGCACGTACACGGTGGGTCTGCACCTACACGGCCGGCGAAATCAAGTTTTCGTGTTCAACGCGTTCATGGCCGCGGCCACGCCATCGCGCACGATCGCGGTGATCGCTGCCTCGCCGCGATCGATCATCTCGGGCACGAGGGTCGCGCGCTCGATCGACGAGAAGTCGCTGAGCACCCAGTCCGCGACCTCGCCCCGCGTCGGACGACCGACGCCGAGCCGGATGCGGGTGAAGTCGGGTGAGCCGAGGCTCGTGATCAGGTCGCGCAGGCCGTTGTGCCCGCCGTGGCCGCCCCCGCGCTTGATCGCGACGCGGCCCACCGCGAAGTCGATCTCGTCGTGGGCCACGATGATGCGGGCGGGCGGCACGTGGAAGAAGCCCGCGGCCGGGCCGACGCTGCTGCCCGAGCGATTCATGTAGGTCTGGGGCAGCAACACCACGACGCGACCCCAGGGGGTCGACACCGTGGTGGTGCGGGCGTTGAACTTGTCGCGCCAGCTGCCCGCGTCGCCGTGCCGATCGACCCAGCGCTCCGCGGTCATGAAGCCGAGGTTGTGCCGATGGCCGGCGTAGGCCGAGCCGGGGTTGCCGAGCCCCACGAGCAGCCATGGCACCGCGTCGGCCACCAACACCTCCCCGCGCTCGGGCTACTTCTTCGCGGGGGCCTTGGCCGCGGGGGCCTTGGCCGCAGCTGCCGGGGCCTTGGCGGCCGGGGCACCCGGCTTGGCCGGCGCGCCGGCGGCGGCCGGCTTCGCCTCTTCCTCTTCGGCCTTCTGGTACGCGATCTCGCACAGGGCGAGGGCGGCGTCCGGGGGCTCGACGATGCGCGCGTTGGGCAGGGTCACGTCGCGCATGCGGATGGCCTCGCCGTTGTCGAGCGGGGTCACGTCGATCACGACCTCGACCGGCAGCTCGGCCGGCTTCGCGGCGACCTGCACGGTGCGGTACGGGCTGCGGATGCGGCCGCCCTTGACCACGCCGGCGGCGCGGCCGGTGACGCGGACCGGCACGGGACGCACGACCTCGCGCTCGGGATCGACGCGCATGAAGTCGACGTGCAGGACGTCGGTGCGCAGCGAGTCGCGCTGCTGGTCGGCGATGATGCAGGTCTCGGTGCCGACGACCTTGCCGTCGGCGGTGGTGACCGCGAGCTTGAAGAAGGTGTTGAAGCCCTTGTTCGGATCGCTGGCGCGGCCGAACTCGCGGGGGTCGACCGCGATCGAGACGTTGTCCTTGCCCGCGCCGTAGATCACCGCGGGGAACTTGCCGGCACGACGGAGCTGACGCACCGCACCCTTGCCCGCCGCCGTTCGCACCGTGACTCCGAGATTTCCGTATTCGCTCATGATGGCCTCTTCCTCCCCGATCGGGGGTCCCCCGGATCGGGGGTGGTTCGGGTCTCGGGTAGGTGCCACCGACATGGGGCTCGCCGCCGAGGCTCCCGACTTCGCGGGTTGCCGCGACCGAGGGGTCGCGGGCGCGATCGATTAGCCCGCCGGCGGCCGCGGAGTCAAGCCAGGGGCGCCCGGGGCGTCCAGCTCGTCGAGCCAGGCCTGGATCGTCGTCTGCGTGTCGGGCTCGGCCGCGTACTCCACGATTGCCTGGCGGGCCGCGGCGCGGGCCTCGTCGAGGCGGCCGAGCCCCGCGAGCGCCTCCGCGAGCGCCTCCGCGAGCTCGACCCGACTCTGACCGACGCGGTCCGGCGTGAGGTGGGCCGCGCGGATGACGATCGCGCGCTCGGCCGCCCGGCGGGCCTCCTCCCACTGCTCGAGTTCGTTGTGGACCGCGGCGAGCGAGTTGAGATCCCACGCGACGTCCGGATGATCGGGCCCGACCGCGGCCTCGTCGATCGCGAGCGCGCGGGCGATGTACGGCAGCGCCGCGGCCGGCTCGTTCATCGCCAGGTGGGTCTCGCCCACGGCGACCACGGCGACGGCGACCGACGGGTCGTCCTCGCCCAGGGCCTCCTCGAGGATCGAGAGGGCCTCGTTCTGGCGGCGCAGCGCCTCCTCGAATCGGTGCCGTTTGTTCGCGATGATGCCGAGGTTGAGCAGGAGGTGCGCGACCTTCGGGTGGCGGTGGCCGAAGACCTGCTCGCGCAGCGCCATCGCCTCGGTGAAGACGCGCTCGGCGTCGTCGAAGCGATGCTCGTCCATGTAGAGCGTCCCGAGGTTGTTGAGCGGATCGGTGGTCAGCGGGTGCTCGGGGCCGACCAGCGCGATCCAGTACTCGCGCGCGCGCAGGTACGCGGCCTCGGCGTCGGCGTAGCGACGCTGGGCGCGGTAGACGAAGCCGATCGCGTTGTTGGCAGCGGCGAGGACCGTGAGCGCGGAGCCGTCCTGCACCGCGGCGAGGTTCGTCAGCGCCTGCTCGAGCAGGGCCTGCGCGTCGTCGTAGCGTCCCTCGCGCTCGCGGATGCCCGCGGCGGTCATCTGCCACTCGGCGCGCTCGAGCGTCGACGCGCCCGTGCGCTCGACCCACGCGTCGGCGACCGCGAGCCAAGCCTCCGCGTCGGCGAAGCGGCCCTGCTGCACGCCGATCACCGAGGCGAGCGCCGTCGAGGTGTCGCGTGCGGCGTCGTCGTAGCCGTGGATCACCGCCAGCCGAAAGCTGGTCTCGAGCTCGCGCTGGGCCTCGGCGGGCCGTCCTTCGCCGCGGTGGATGCCGGCGAGCATCGTGTGCAGGCGGATCGCCGGGCCCGGCCATTGTGAACGATCGACCAGGGGGATGATCGGCTCGAGGGTCTCGCGCGCCCGCGGGATGCGGCCCGATCGCTCCTGGGCCTCGGCGCGATCGAGGATCGCCGACAGCTCCGCGACCTCGTCGGCGAGCTCCGGGGGCACCTGCGCGTGCTCGCCCGACTCGAGCCGCGCGGCCTCGCCACAGCGCGACGGCAGGGGGAGCTCCGCGATCGCCTCGCCCACGGCGTTGACCAGCGCCGCGTCGAACTGCTCGAACTCGCCGAGCAGCGCGTCGAGCTGGCGCTTGCCCGCGTCGAGGCATGCCATGCGGCGATCGAGGAGCACCGCCGACTGTTCGCCGCGGCGGTGGGCCTCGCACGCGTCGCGGTGCTGCGCCGTCCAGTCGTCGCGCAGGCCGTCGATCGCCTCGGCGGCGCGGGTCCACGTCGCGGCCGCGCCGACGTCGACGAACCCGCGGGCGATCACGGCGCTGCGGTCGTCGTTCCACACCGTCGCAAACGCGTCGGCGCCACCGCTGCACGCGTCGGAGTCCGAGCGCGCGAGCACGGCGGCGAGGCCGGCCCCGCCGACCGCGGCGGCGGCGGCGACCCATCGCGCCCGCTTGGCACGTCGCGGTCGCAGCTGCTCGAGGGCGGCCAGCAACGCACCCATGTCGGTGTGGCGCTCGTCGGGATCGACGGCCATGCCCTTGCGCAGCACCGGCAGGAGCCGCGACGACACACCGGCGACGCGGGGGGGCTCGGCGAACCTGCCCTGCAGCACGTTGAGGACCAGCGCGCCGACCTTCTCGCCCGCGAACGGTGGGCAGCGGTACACCGCGCGGTGCAGCGAGACGCAGAAGCTGAACTGATCCGAGCGCGCGTCGACCGGGCTGCCGCGCAGCTGCTCGGGCGACATGAACGCGGGCGTGCCGACGAACTGCCCGGTGCGCGTGAGTCGATCGAGCGAGGTATCGACGTCCTCGAGGTCGAGCGGCGCGGCATCGGTGCCGCCGTCGTCGGCGAGGCGCGCGATGCCGAAGTCGATGAGCCGGACCCGCCCGTCGTCGCCGACGACCACGTTGTGGGGCTTGAAGTCGCGGTGCACCAGGCGGGCGCCGTGGACCGCGAGCAGCCCGCGGCCGGCCTGCACGAACGCGTCGAGGATGTCGGCGAAGCTCCGCGGCTGCTCGAGCCAGCCGGCCAGCGACTCGCCGCGCACGAACTCCATCGCGAGGTAGACGTCGTCACCGAGCTCGCCGACCTCGAACACCTGCACGACGTTGGGGTGGTTGAGCCGCGCGAGCGCCTTGGCCTCGCGGAGCATCCGGTCGCGCGAGCGATCGGAGCGGTCGTCGCTGACGAGGACCTTGATCGCGACGCGGCGGTCGAGGGTCTCGTCGAACGCCGACCACACCGTGCCCATGCCGCCGGCGCCGAGGCGGCGCAGCACGGTGTAGCGACCGACGCGCGCGGGCTGCGGTTGATCCGCCGTGGTCGTGGGCGCGCCGAGATCCACGGTCTCCATGAGGGTGGCGCTGCGACGCCCCGAGTCCCGGGCCGCGTCGGGCTCGGGCACGGACTCCTGGACCGAGGGCTTCATCCGTAACTCGGCCATGATACCCTCCGTTTTCCCTATCGTAGGTCTCCGTTGCCCACCCCCGTCCGAACCTCTCCGACCGCGCGCTTCCGGGTCGTCGCCCTGCTCGAAGGCCTGTCGCTGCTGGCACTCTTTGGCGTCGCGATGCCGCTGAAGTACATGGCCGGAATGCCACAGGCCGTGCGCATCGTCGGGTGGCTCCACGGCGTGCTGTTCATCTGGTACCTCGCCGAGGTCGCCGATCTGGCGCTGCGCAAGGTGTGGGGCCGACGCATGGTCGCGCTGGCGATGCTGATGTCGTCGGTGCCCGCGGGCGCGTTCTGGTTCGACCGTCGCCTGCGCCGCGACGAAGCCGCGGCGACCTGACGCCGCGTGGTGTGAGCCCACCTGGTATCGTCCCGGGCCGATGATCCGCGCCTTCGTCCTGTGCGCCCTGTTGCCCCTCGCCTGCACCAGCTCCACCGCGCCGAAGTCGGGCGCCGCCGAGGAGGCCAGCGCCAAGCCCGTCGACGAACCGGCGGTCGCGCCCGAGCTCCTCGATCCCGACGCGGCGACCGCGACCGCGCCCGACGACTACGTGGTGGAGTTCACCACCACCGAGGGCAAGTTCGTCGTCACCGTGCACCGGGCGTGGGCGCCCATCGGCGCCGATCGCTTCTACAACCTCGTGCGGCTCGGCTTCTACGACGACGTCGCGTTCTTCCGCGTGGTCGAGGGCTTCATGGTCCAGTTCGGGCTGCACGGCGCGCCGAAGGTGAACACCAAGTGGAAGGTCGCGCGCATCGCCGACGACAAGCGCACGCAGCCCAACCGCAAGGGCACGATCAGCTTCGCGAACTCGGGCCCCAACACCCGCACGACCCAGGTGTTCATCAACTTCAACGACAACGTGCCCCTCGACTCGATGGGCTTCGCGCCGTTCGGTGAGGTCACCGCGGGCATGGACGTCGTGATGAAGCTCCACAACGGCTACGGCGATGGTCCGCCGTCGGGGCCCGGGCCCGACCAGCGGGAGATCGAGCGCAACGGCAACTCGTACCTGCGCCGCCGCTATCCGGAGCTCGACTGGATCGAGAAGGCGACGATCGTGTCGAAACCGTGAACGGCGCCGGGTCGCGCGGGGGCCCTCTTGCAGCTACCCTCCGCCCGACGATGGTCGAACCCTCCGAACGACGCCCGAAGGCGGTGCTGGTCGCCGTGCAGCTGCCCGGCGTGAGCGACGAGGCCCACGCGGCCGACGTCGCCGAGCTCGGGCGGCTCGCGACCACGCTCGGGCTCGACATCATCGGGCGGATCTCGCAGCGGCGCGATCGCATCTCCCCGGCGTCCGTGCTCGGCGGTGGCAAGCTGCGCGAGCTCGCCGACTGGACGGGCGGCGACGGCGACACCACGCCGACGATCGCGTCGCGCGACAAGGCCCAGCAGCGCAAGGACCGGCTCGCCGCGCGCGACGGCGACGTCGAGGACGACGACGACCTCGCCGAGGACGAGCTCGCGGACGACGAGTTCCCCGATGATGTCGGGGACGATGCGGTCGGCGAGGACACCGGCGACGACGGGCCGCGCCGGGTGTTGCCGCCGGATCAGCGCGCCGAGGTGGTGGTCGTCGATCACGAGCTCTCGCCGCGGATGCAGCGCAACCTCGAGCGGGCCACCGGCGCCGAGGTCCTCGATCGCACGCACGTCATCGTCGAGATCTTCCATCGCCACGCCAAGAGCCGCGAGGCGCGGCTGCAGGTCGAGATCGCCCGGCTGAGCTACGTCGCCCCGCGGCTGCGCGAGGCCGGGGCGGGCGGCGATCGCCAGCGCGGCGGCATCGGTGGCAAGGGCGCCGGCGAATCGGCGCTCGAGCTCGATCGCCGCAAGATCCGCGATCGCATCGCCGAGCTGCGTCGCGAGCTCGTCGGCATCGAGCGCGAGCACGCGACCCGCCGCGCGTCGCGGCAGCAGCAGCGCCGCGTCGCCCTGGTCGGCTACACCAACGCGGGCAAGAGCTCGCTCATGCGCGCGTTGACGTCGAGCGGGGTCTACGTCGCCGACAAGCTGTTCGCGACGCTCGACACCACGGTGCGGGCGCTGCGGCCCGAGACCGAGCCGCGGATCCTCGTCAGCGACACGGTCGGCTTCATCAAGAAGCTGCCCCACGAGCTGGTCGCGTCGTTCCGCTCGACGCTCGACGAGGCGCTCGAGGCGTCGCTGCTGCTGTTCATCGTCGACGCGGCCGACCCCACCTTCCGCGATCAGCTGCAGGTCACGCGCGACGTCCTCACCGGGATCGGCGCCGGCGAGGTGCCGTGGCGGCTGGTGCTCAACAAGCGCGATCGCCTCGACGAGGCCGCCCAGGCCGCGCTGCAGGTCGAGTACCCCGAGGCGATCCTCGTCAGTGCCCGCGACGAGGCCGACGTCCGTCGGGTCCGCGAGCTCATCGTCGCCTTCTTCGACGGCGCGCTCGAGGTCGAAGAGATCTTCGTGCCGTACGCCGCCCACGCGGTGGTGAAGCACGTCTACGACGACGCAACCGTGCTCGCCGAGCAGCACGGCGACACGGGTACCGCGTACACGCTGCGCGCGCCGAAGTCGGTGCTGCAGCGGCTGCGCGAGCGGATCGACGCCGCGGGCTGACGGCCGGCCTGCCGGGGTGTCGCGTTCGTTCAAGACGCGCGGTGACCCGGCGCGCTAGAACCGTGTCCATGCACGCCCAAGGGTCCTTCGAAGTGACGATGAACCCGGAGCCGCCGCTGTTCGAGCGGGGCGGCCTCACTGTCGCCCGCGCGACGTTCGACAAGCGGTTCTCCGGCCCGCTCCAAGCGACGAGCGTGGTGTGGTTCACGTCGGTCCGCACGCCGGATCCCGCGTCGGCGGCCTACGTCGCGATCGAGCGGATCGACGGCACGCTCGACGGCCGCGTCGGCTCGTTCGTCGTGACCCACCTCGCGACGAGCACCGGCGATGGCCGCTCGCTGGAGATCGCCATCGTCGCGGGCTCGGGGACCGACGCGCTGGCCGGGATCACCGGGCGCATGACGATCCACGTCGAGGGCGGCCGGCACACGTACGAGATCGACTACACGCTGCCGTGAGCGCGGCCGTCAGCCGCAGGTCGCCGGATTGCAGTCGGGGCAGGACACCGCCAGGCATTCGGCCACCGCGGCCCAGGTGTTCGCCGACTGGGGGAAGTCGAGGCACGAACACTCGTTGGCGTCGCACTGCTCCGGCGTGTGGATGCAACAGTCACCGACGAGGGTGCAGTACGGGTCGATGAAGCAGGCGTCCTGTTGCGTCGCGCACGGACCCATGGCGGCGTCCGCGAAGCAGGTCTCGCACTCGGCCGTCGCCGTCTCGCCGTTCCCGGTTTCACCGATGTCCGTCGTGGTGCTGTCGCCGTGGGTGGTCTGGCCGGACGTCCCGGTCTCTGAGGTCGCAGGATCCGACGTCGTCTCCCCCGTGGAGCTCGACTCTGGTTGTCCCTCGGTGGTCGAGGTCGAAGCCGATGTCTCCGCGGTCGAGGCCGACGATTCGGACGACGTGGACTGGGGGATCTGCACGATTCCGCCGTCGGAGCAGGCGCCGAGCAACACCGTCGCGAGACCGAGCCGACGCGCCCTCGATTGGGTGGTCACTGCGCGCATACCAGTCCCGTTTCGCAGTCGGCGTCCGATTCGCAGCCCCGGATCACACAGATCCCCGTGTCGAGGTCGCACACGTTGCCGCTCGCGCAGTCCTCGTCGCCCGTACATCCCGACGTGCAGATCCGGCCATTGCACGTCTCGCCCTGGAGGCAGTCCGCATCGGTCTGGCAGGCCGGGAGGCACGTGCGCTCGCCGGGACGTCCGAAGGGCTCGCACACGAACGAAGAGCCCAGAGTGTCGACGCATTCCTCGTCGGAGTGGCACGAACCGACGCGGCACGCCCCCGCCTCGCACAGGAAGCTCAGGTATTCGTCGACGCCGCTGGTGCACGAGACCCCTTCGCCTCCGAACGGGGCACAGCAGTCGCTGTGCGTCTGGCAGGCCGTGACGCACATCGATCCCGTCGAACCCGGATCCGCCGCCGTTCCGTCGTCGCCGCTGCCCGAGGCGGAGGTTCCGACGGTGGGATCCTGGCCCGAGGCGGTGCCACTCGACGCGGTCTCGTCCGGGTTGTCCCCCTTCGATCCTCCGATCGCACCCTCGGTGTCCTCGGCGTCGTCATCGCGACCGGTGTCGTCGTCGCAGGCGGGAACGAAGAGATACGCGCCGAGCAGGGCTCGGGCCGCGCGCAGTGGGATGCGGGTGCGTGGAGACTCGGTCATGGATGTTTCTCGAGCCAGGTGATCGCGCGGGGGTGGATGTCGCATCGAAACTCGAGTGCGCGAACACACTCTCCGCATCGGCGCACGGAATCGGTCGCGCAGGCCCATGGCAGCTGACGATGACCTCGCGCCACGCCGACCGCCTCCGCTCGCACTCCCGACTCCGGGCCTGGCTCGCATGCGGACTCGCGGCGACGAGCTGCAACGCCGGCGGGTCCGTCGGCGATGACGCAGCCCCGGGCAGCGAGGCATCCTCGGGGTCCGCCACCGGCGGTCCCACCGGCGATCCCAGCGATCCCAGCGATCCCAGCGATCCCAGCGACCCCAGCGACCCCAGCGACCCCAGCGACCCCAGCGACCCCGACGGCTCCACCAGTGCCGGCACCGAGCCGGGCGGTACCGTCGATGGCGCGGTCGAGAAGGGCCCGTTCATCATCGGATCGACCCTCGACTTCGCGATGCTCGACGACGCGGGAGCGCCGACCGGACAGAGCTTCCCTGCGATGGTCAGCGACGACCTCGGGACGTTCGAGGTGGCGTTGCCGGGGGCCCTGGCGTGGCTGCAGGCCGAGGGCTTCGCCTTCGACGAGGTGCAGGGCGAGCTCTCGGACGCCCCGGTCGCGCTCAACGCCCTGGTCGTCGTGGATGCGCCCACGGTGTAGCGTCGCGTCAACGTGCTGACCGACCTCTCGGCGGATCGCGCCCGCGCATTGGTGGGCGCCGGCAGCGATCCGAGTGACGCGCTCGAACAGGCCGCCGCGGAGTTGATCGCCGCGCTGCCGATCGGCGTCGGCTACGGCCCCGGCGTGGACTTCTCGGCGATGGCCGTCTTCGGGGCCGGCACCGCCGATGACGCCTACCTCCTCGCCGCGAGCGCAATGGTGCTCCAGGCGGCGCACGACGAAGCAGGCGGCGCCGATGCGACGCCCGAGCTGCAGGCGATGATCAACGCCGTGGCGATCGATCTCGCCGACGACGGCGCCCTCGAGGCCGAGCGGATCGCTGCTCTCGACGGCGCACGGCGACGAATCGACGCGGCGACCGTGATCGCGAACCTGCAGGCGCGGGCCGGCGAGCTCGGCGTCGACTTCGTCGCTCCGCCGCTCACCTCGATGCTGGACTTCGACGACGACGGGGTCCCGGACGCCACCGACAATTGCCGCGGCGTCCCCAACCCCGATCAGGCCGATGCCGACGACGACGGATCTGGCGATGCCTGTGCGGCGTGCGACGATCCCTCGCTCGGCGACGCCGACCTCGACGGGGTGAACGAGCCCTGCGACAACTGCCCCTTCCCCAACGCCAGCCAGATCGACGGCGACGACGACGGTATCGGCAACGCCTGCGACACCTGCCCGATGACCCCCGAGGGGGAGGACGGGGCCTGCTGCGATCCGCGGGCGCCCCTGACGTGGTGCATCGAGCCGGACACCGCGATCCAGAACACCGCGTGCAGCGACGCCGCGGGAGGCTTCCGCTGCAGCGGACTCACCGACGGCACCCAGGGCTACGCCGACAACTGCCTGGGCGGCTGCGGGGGCGGTGGCGCGACGTGTGTGTCGCCCGGCGCGTTCCCGGTCCACGCCGCGCCGATGTTCTTCGACTGTGCGCCAGGCGACGCGTGTTGCTCGAAGTTCTGCACGCTCGGCAACGACGCCACGTGTGCTCAGGGCGGACTCGTCTCGATGCCGACGTGCCTGCAGTACTTCGCCGATGGGGAGGCGCCCCCTGGCCTCGACAACCTCGGCCTGTGCGTCGACACGACCGCCGGGCCGTGCGCGGCGCCGGGGGCCCACGCCCGCGAGTGCGCGACTGGGCTCGAGTGAGCGGCGCTCGGCGCTGGTACACTCCCGCGCCATGGCGCTCACCGCGACGATGCGACGCTTCGAGGTCGCGCTCTCCGACTCCGACCGCGGGGTCTACGAGGCGCTCGATCTCCGGGTCGCGCAGCATCCGTCCGAGAGCGAGCGTTACCTGGTGGCCCGCGTGCTGGCGCGGGCGCTCGAGCACGCCGAGGGCGTCGAGTTCAGCCGCGGGCTCGCGGCCGGCGAGGAGCCGGCGCTGTGGCAGCACGACCTGCGCGGCGATCTGCAGGCGTGGATCTAGGTCGGCGTGCCGTCGACCGATCGCCTGCACCGCGCGAGCAAGACCGGCGCGCGCATCGTGATCTACACCTGGAAGGCGCCCGAAGATCTCGCGCGAGAGATCGCCGAGGCGAAGGTCCACCGCGCCGCCGCAATCGAGATCCAGGTGCTCGAGCCGGCGTTCCTCGACGCGGTCGTCGCGACACTCGATCGCAACAACCGCTGGTCCCTCTCCGTCTCGGGCGGGAGCATGTACCTCGACGCCGGAGGCAAGTCGTTCGAGGGTGCGGTCACCCGCGTGACGCCGGCGGCCTGATCCAAGTCAGCGCTTGCGCATCGTCATCACGTTATCACGTTGACCTGGCCGGGGCGACGCCCGGTCGAAAGGGCGCCCGCGGTCGCGTCACCCCCGTCGGCCCCGAGACACTTGCACAACTGTTGGAACGCGGCGCCAGGCCGGCGCTGGTCCCCGTCTGCGCGGTCGAGGACGCCGCGGGCCTGGGCGCCCGTACCCTCGCGCTGCAACTCGGGTGCATCTGGTCCGCGCCGTCGTCATGTCGATCCTCCGCTCTGCCTCGCTCGTCGTGCTCGTCGTTCCGCTCGCTGCCCATGCGGGGCCCGGATCGCAGGAGGTCGTCGCGCTGCGGCTCGAGGTCGAGCAGCTCGCGCGCACGCTCGACGAGCACCGCGGCACGGCGCAGGCCGAGCTCGCGGGGCTGCGCACCGAACGGGCCGAGCTGCAGCGTCAGCTGCGGCTGGCACGGGTCCGCAACCGCACGCTGGTGAAGCTCGAGCAGCAGGACGCTGCGGCCGACGAGGCGAGGCGCTTGGCGGCCGACGAGTGGAACGCACCGGCCCGCGCCGCGGTCGAGGCCGCTCGCGAGCATGTCCTGCGCTCGCTGCCGTTCGCCACCGCGAGTCGACTCGAGACCCTCGATCGGATCGACGCCGAGCTCGCGGGCGCGGCGGTCGATGTGGGCCGCGCGATGGAGCGACTGTGGCGCTTCGTCGAGGAGGAGGCCGCGATGTCGCGCGAGGTGACGCTGGCCCGCCAACAGATCACGTGGTCGCAGTCGGACGATGGGCCCCGGTTGTGCGACGTGCTGCGGATCGGCATGGCCGCGATGTACGTGCGCTGCGACGACGGCGCCGAGAATGGACAAGTCGGTTGGGCGCGCCCCGCCGGGGAGGCGTGGACGATCGAGGCGATCAACGAGCCCACCAGCGTCGCGGTGATCCGCGGCCTGTTCACCGCCGCCGACGACAACGAGATCTTCGCGCCCCAGGTGCTGCTCGTCCCCGCGGAGCTCGCCGATGCTCGCTAGTCTGGCGACGGTCGTGCTCGGGGCGGTGCTCGCGGCCCCGCCCGCGTCCCTCGAGGCGGCGCGACGCGACGAGGTCACTGCGCTCGGCGAGGAGCGCGACGCGCTGCGACGCGCGATCGAGGAGGCCGACGCCGCGAGCTCGACGGCGACGCGGGCGTTGACGACCGAGGTCGAGGGCCTCGCCGCGGAGCTCGAGCGCCTGCAGGCCGACAACGCCAGCCGCGAGCGCACGCTGCCCGTCGGCGAGCGGGCGCGCGCCAGCGAGACCCAGCAGCGGGCACTGGTCGAGCTCGTCGGTCAGATGGGCACCTGGCTCGCGGCCCACGATGTGGCCGTCGATGACGATGGCCCGCCGTCCAGCCGTTTGCCGCGACGGATCGCCGCCGCGCTCGCAGAGGTGCGGCGTCGCGGTGGCCTGCGCGTCGAGGCCGATGCCGTGTCCTTCGATCGACAGGGCGCGCCGCAGCGCGGCGCGGTGCTGCGGATCGGCGAGGTCGCGGCGGTCGCCTGGAGCACCGACGCCACGCCGCTGCTTCCCACGCCCGAGGGGCTGCAGGAGGTCGCCGGTGTGCCGGGCCTGCGCGAGCGCGTCGGCGACGTCGAGCACGTCCGGGCGGTGCTCCACGATCCCGACGGCGCCGCCGACCCCGAGGCCTGGCTCGACCCGACGTGGCAGACGACGATGAAGCGAGGCGGCCCGCTCATGTGGGTGCTGCTCGGGCTCGGCATCGTCGCCGGGCTCATCGCGTTCGAGCGCACGGTCATGATCGCGTGGATCGCCGCGCGCTGGCGGGCAGCGCTGCGCCGCATCGAGGCCCTCGCCCACGCCGACCCCGAGGCGCGCGTGCGGGGACTCGCCGCCGAGCGCAGCTGGATCGCCGCGCCGCTGGTCATCGTCGCCAGCCCCTCGGCCCACGACCTCGAGGACGCCCACGGCCGCGCAGAGGTCGAGGAGCGGGCGACGCAGGCCGTCATCGTCGCGCGCGAGCGGCTGTTCCGCCGGCTGTCGCTGCTGTCGCTGTGCGCAGGTGTGGCCCCGCTCGCCGGCCTGCTCGGCACCGTCAACGGCATGATCACCACCTTCTCGGTGGTGACGACCAAGGGCACCTCCGACGCGCAGATGCTCGCGGGCGGGATCTCGGTCGCGCTGCTGACCACGCAGGCGGGCCTGGCGATCGCGATCCCGGCGCTCATCGGTCACGCGCTGCTCAGCCGCGGGGCCCGGCGCGTGCTGGTCGCGATCGAGCAGGCGGTGCTGCGCCACATCCACGGCGTCGGTACCCACGATCACCACCCGCACCCCGATCGCGCGTCGCCGCAGACCAGTCGCATCGCGGAGGCCGCCGCCGATGAGTGAGTCGATCGCCCAAGCGCTGGCGTCGATCGAGGCCATGCTCGACGACGGCGGCGCGATCGCCCGCGTGCTCGTCGTGATGTGCATGGTGCTGTGGGTCGTGGCGAGCTACCGCGCGTTCGTGCTCCGCCGCGGCTTCCGCGGCCCGCTCGAGGATCTCGTCCGGCGCTGCTCGGCCCCGGGTGCGTGCGCGACGACCCACGACGACCCGCACGCCGGCGTCGTCGTCCGCTTCGTCCACCACGCCGCGCTGACGCTGCGCCAGCCCGACGCCTGCAATCACGATCTCGATCGCTGGTCGACCCACGAGACCGATCGCACCGAGAGCTACGCGGCGCTGCTGCACAGCCTGGTCGCCGCCGCGCCGCTGCTGGGATTGCTCGGCACCGTGAGCGGCATGATCGAGACCTTCGCGTCGATGCACGGCGCGGCGGGCCACGCCACCGACCAGAGCGTCGCCGGCGGGATCTCCGTCGCGCTGATCACCACGCAGCTCGGACTGGTGATCGGGATCCCGGGCCTCGTCGCGGCGCGATTGCTCGATCGGGTGGCCGCGGCGCGTCGTCGCGAGATCCAGGGCGCGCGGGCCCTGCTGGCCCAGTCGTTCACGCAGGTGCTGCCGTGAAGCTGGGCCAGCTCGGCGAAGAGAACCGCGAGGTGGGTGTTCTCGACATCACCCCGCTCATCGACATCGTCTTCATCCTCCTGATCTTCTTCGTCGTCACCACGACCTTCGTCCACGACCTCGGGATCGACGTCGAGCGGCCGCAGGCGACGACCGCGAGCGAGCAGCCCGCGACGCTGGTGCGCGTCGCCGTGTCGGATCGCGGCGAGATCACCGTGGACGGTCGGCCGACCAGCGCGTGGCGGGTCGAGGCCGAGGTCCGCGATCACCTGCTGCGCGATCGCGACGCCTCGGTGCTGCTGATCGCCGATCGTGGTGTCGTCGCCGACCAGCTCGTCGCGGTGATGGACGCGTGCCGCAAGGGCGGGGCCAAGCACGTCGCGCTGGCGGTCGAGGCGGCTGGCCGGGGGGCACCATGAGCTGGCCCGGCGTGCTGCGGTTCGTGCTCGCGATCGCGATCGCCACCGTGGCCACGGCGTCGTCGCTGCTCGCGGTGGTGTGGATGACGAGCGATCCGGAGGCGCCACCGGTCGACGAGCCCGCCGCGCTCGCGGTGTACGAGATCATCGCGCCGCCGCCGGTCGACGAGGCCGAGCCCGCACCTGTCGTCGACACGGCGCCCTCGCCCGCCGCGAGCGCGCCGTCGGAGGCGGCCGCTGCCGCGAGCGCGCCGCCGCGGAGCTCCGCGCTGTCGTCGAGCGCGGTCGGTGGGTTCGCGCCCAGTGCGATCGGCGGGCTGCCGGTGCTCGGCTCGGGCTTCGTCGATCCCGGCGGTGCGCCGCCGCTGCCCGTGGCCGACGACGCCGGCGGTGTCGACACGCCCGCGCGTCCGCTGTCGCGACCGGCCCCGAAGTACCCACGGGCGGCGCAGCGCAGCCGCACCGAGGGCCACGTGATCGTGCGGCTGCGCGTCGACGAGCGCGGCCGCGTGGTCGACGTCGTCGTGGTCGAGGCGACGCCGCCCGGCGTGTTCGACGAGGTCGCGGTGCAGACCGCGAAGACCTACCGCTTCACCCCCGCGCGTCGCGGGGGCAAGGCGATCTCCACGACGGTGCAGCAGCGCATCGTCTTTCGGTTGGCGCGATGAACCCGGCGGTCGTCCTCGTGCTCGTGTTGCTCGGCCCCGCGCCCGCGGAGGCGGACGCTGTCGATCCGAACCTCGTGTACGGCGAGATCGCGGCGCAGATCGAGGGCGATCGCCTCGACGAGGCCGAGGTGCGCCTCGCCGCCGCCGATCTGCCCGAGGCCGCGTCGCGCCGGCTGGCGGGGTTGATCGCCCTGCGTCGCGGTCGCTTCGACGCGGCGGTCGAGGACTTCGAGGCCGCCCTCGCGGCGCGCCCCGACGACGCCGCGCTGCGGCTGTACCTCGCCAGCGCGGAGCTCGGCCGCGATGCGCCAAGAGCAGCCCTCGCCGCGCTCGAGGGCACGGCGAGCCTGGGCGAGACGGTGATCGCCCAGCCGCTGCTGCTCGCGCGCGCCCGCCAGGGCACCGGCGATCTCGACGGTGCCTACGCGGTACTCGAGGCGGCGAGCCGACGGTTCCCCGGCGAGGTCGCGCCGCGCCTCGAGCTGATGGCGCTGTGCGCCGAGCAGGATCTCCGCGGCGCTGCGCGGGCGTGGGCGAGCTCGATCGTCGAGCTGCGCGGCGATGCCCTGGCGCGCGACGAAGCGGCGGCGATCTTCGCGGCGACCAACGGAGATCCCGACGCGCTGCCGTTGCTCGAGGATCTCGTGCTCGCCCGGGGCGACGACGCCGAGCTGCGCGCGCGTCTGGCGTACGCGTGGGCGGGGCAGGATCGGTGGTACGCCGCCGCGACGCTGTTCGAGCGCGCGTCGGGGACCGCGGGCACGTATGCGTTCGAGGCCGCGGACCAGTACCGCATGGCCGGCTTCACGGCCCGGGCCCTGACGAACAATTCCCGCGTCCGCGACGGGGCCCGCGTCGGTGACGGGGCGCGCCGGGCCGAGCAGCGCATCGACATCCTGTTTGGTGCGGGGGAGCTCGCGCGGGTCGTCGCGCTGCAGCCCGAGCTCGAGCGAACGGGTGTCGCTCGTCCCGCGACGCGCATGCGGCTGGCCCACGCGCACTGGCGGCTCGGTCAGTACGCGCGCGCGGCCGAGCTCGCCCGCGGCCTGCTCGACACCGACGAGGCCGACCGCGCGCGGAGCCTGCTGCGCGCGATCGGTCGCGACGATGCGGCGCCCACGACCGAGCCCACGACCGAGGGCGAGGGCCCGTAGAGGGGACCCGTAGGCGAAGAGATGCTGTCGGTCGTCCTCGTGCTCGCCCTCGCGGCGCCCCCCGGCGCGGCCCCGGCATGCACGCTGCACGTCGAGGGGCGCGTCGTCGACGGCACGACCGGCGAGCACGTCCCCGGCGCGCGCGTGCAGATCGGCGAGCGGGCGCCGCTGCTCACCGACGACGTCGGTCGCTATCGCATCGACGGCGTCTGCCCCGGGGCGCAGTCGATCACGGTCGAGCGCGCCGACTATCAGTCCGCGCGCCGCTCGGTCCGGCTCGTCGCGGACGCCAGCGTCGACTTCGCGCTCGAGCCCCACGAGATCGAGCGCATCGACGACGTCGTGGTCGAGGCGCCGGCGCCCTCGCGCAGCGAGATGCGGGCGAGCACCACGCTCGACGCCGACGATCTCGATCGCACCCGTGGTCGCAACCTCGCCGACTCGATCGCGAAGATCCCCGGCGTCGCGGTGCTCCGCACCGGCGGCGGCGGCATGGGCAAGCCGATCATCCGCGGCCAGGACGAGCGCCGCAACCTCATCCTCTTCGACCGGGTCCGCCACGCGGGGCAGAAGTGGGGCGTCGACCATGCGCCCGAGATCGATCCGTTCGCCGCCGGTAGCATCACGGTGATCAAGGGCGCCGGTGGGATCCGCTGGGGGCCCGACGCGATCGGCGGCGTCGTGCTCGTCGATCCGCTGCCGCTGCGCCGCACCCCGGGCATCGCCGGGCGCGCGCACCTGGTCGGTGTCAGCAACGGCAAGCGCGGTGCGGTGGCGCTGGGCCTCGACGGCGCGCACCGTCGACTGCCCGGGTTCGCGTGGAGGCTCGAGGGCAACGTGACGCGGGGCGCGGCCGTGATCACGCCGCTGTATCCGCTCGACAACACGGGCACGCTGCAGTGGAACGTCGGCACCACGCTGGGGTACCTCTCGGATGCGTTCGACGTGCAGCTGAGCTGGCGGCGCAACGACAATAGGAGTGGGCTGTGCACGTGTCTGCGCAATGACTCACCCGACGACTTCCTGCAGAGCTTCGAGCTGGGCCGGCCGGTCAACTCGGATCTGTATTCGCGGGAGTATCGGATCGAGCGAGCGTTCCAGCACACGGTGCACGACCTGGCGATCGCGCGGACGCGGGTCGCGATCGGCGACGCGGGGGATCTCACCGCGACATACTCGCTGCAGAACAACGACCGCCGCGAGTACGCGATCGTCCGCACGGGCGTCACCGGGCCGCAGTACCGGTTCGATTTGCGCACCCACGCCGGTGATCTGGTGTTCGAACGCGCGGCCTCGCCGCTGGGCGACGACATCGACGCGTACGGGACCTACGGCGCGGCGGTGCAGCACCAGACCAACCGGTACGACGCCAACCTCACGTTGATCCCCGACTACACCCAGACGATGGGCGGTGTCTTCGCGATCGAGCGGCTTGTGTGGCGACGCGTCGAGTTCGAGGTCGGCGCGAGCTACGAAGGCATGCATCGCGAGGCCGCGCTGACCGAGCGCGACTACGCGGCGCAGACGGGGACGGGGCGACTGCAGGCGGCCCGGTGCACGCCGACGCCGGCGAACGGTGGGCGGTGCGGCTTCGATTTCCACACCGGGTCGGCGTCGCTCGGCGCGCTGCTTCGACCGGTGCCGAGCGTGCCGAGCTTCGAGATGAAGCTCGACCTCGCGTCGGCGGGGCGGTTCCCCGCGATCGACGAGCAGTTCCTCAACGGGACCGCGCCGTCGTTCCCGATCCTCGGCATCGGTGACTCGCGCATCGGCGTCGAGCGGACCTGGGGCTCGTCGCTCACGCTGTCGTACGCCAACGACTGGCTCGCGACCGACGGCTCGGCCTACGCCAACTACATCGACGACTACATCTACTTCGCGCCGCAGCCGTCGGACGGCCCGCTCGGCGTCAACGAGACCGTGCACGGCACCTATCCGGTGTTCGCGTTCCGCCCGGTCGGCGCACTGTTCTACGGCGGCGAGTACGGGTTCCGCGTCGCGCCGCCGAAGTGGCCGGTCGAGCTCGACGCCCAGCTCGCGATCGTTCGTGCCCGCGACGTCCGCAACGACGCGTACCTCGTCTTCATCCCGCCCGATCGCTACCAGCTCGGCCTGACGTATCGATGGCCCGACGTCGGTCGCATGCACGACGGGTTCGTGGGCGTGACGGGCGGCTACGTGGATCGGCAGCGTCGCTTCGATCTGGACGCGGACTTCGTCGCGCCGCCGCCGGGGTACGCCCAGCTCGGTGCGCAGGCCGGGGTCTCGATCGCGCTGGGCGATCAGACCCTGAAGTTCGCGCTGGCCGGCACCAACCTCACCAACACCCGCTACCGCGACTACACGAGCTTGCTGCGCTACTTCGCAGACGAGCCCGGCTGGGAGCTGCTGCTCCGGATCAGCCTCGAGTTCGGGGCGGGACCCCCATCCACCCGATCGAACGCCGCGTCGACGCGCGGCCCCCGAGGAACCAAGACATGACCACCATCGCACGCACCACCGGCCTCGCCCTCGCCGTGCTCACGGCCGCCTGCTCCGACCCACTCGACGACACCGGCGCCGATACCGACGGCGGCGGCGAGGAGACCGAGGTCATCACCACGGTCGCGCTCACCTTCACGCCGGCGACCGGCGCGGCGGTCACCGCCAGCTTCCGCGATCCGGACGGCGACGGCGGCATGTCGGGCACCACGGATCCGATCGCGCTCGCCGCCGGCATCGAGTACGCGCTGACCGTCGCCTTCCGCAACGAGCTCGCGAACCCGTCCGAGGACATCACCATCGAGATCGAGGAGGAGGCGGAGGACCACCAGATCTTCGTGCTCGGCTCCGCGGTGACGGGCCCCGCGATGGCGATGACGCCGAGCGCGGTGCTCGAGCACGCCTACGCCGACGCCGAGTCGGACTACACCACGAACACGGGCGACGATCTGCCGGTGGGGTTGGCGAACACGATCACCACGCTGGGCGCGGGCGCCGGTGAGCTCGAGCTCGTGCTGCGCCACATGCCGGAGCTGAACGGCGCGCCGCAGAAGGTGGGTGGGTTGGCCGAGGCGTTCGCGGGCGGGGAGCCGCTGCCGGGGGAGGTGGACGCGAAGGTGACGTTCGACGTGACGGTGGAGTAGGGTCAGAACGTTTTTCGACGGCTCGGAGGATTCTGGGACCGATCCCGAGCAACCAGAACGTTTTTCTAGAAGATCGGGCCTTCATGCTAGTTTTTCTAGCCAAGTGAACGAATTTCTAGGCAAGCCGGCGGGCTACGCGCGCCTGATCGAACGCCACGGGCTTCGCCTTCCTCGGCCGCGCCATCGCTCGTTCGTCCGCGCAGATTCGGGGCCCCGCCGCACGGTGCCGGCGGGATTTCTCGAGGACGAGTCGTTTCCGAGCGCGTACGAGCCCGCGGACGACGACTTCGATCACCTCGTCTTCGCGCTCAAGTACGACGGCGTCGACCTCTGAACGCCGCGCACTACGATCAGGTGCTCGAGGATTTCTCGCGCCGCGTCATGCCGTGCGTTCGGTACTCGCTCAGCGAGGTCGGAGAACTCATCCATCCCCACATCCAGCTGCCGCGTGACCATCGACTGACCGTCGCCCAAGACGTCGAGCGGGAGCGTGCCGCGTAGGCGCACCTTGCCGTAGCGGGCGAACGGTCGCGTGGTCGAGCGGGGCATCGCGAACGGGGCCTGCGCGATTCGGTTCGTCTCGGCGGCGATAGGACGTGCGGGGGCGTCGGGCCCCGGAGGCCGCGCTGCTGGGGGCGCGCGGCGGACTGTCGCCCCTTCGACGCCGTCGCTACGATCGACGCGTGCCTACGAACCTGCCCTCGCGTGGAATCGTCCTCGTCGCGTCGTGGTCGCTGCTCGCCTGCTCCGCCGATGCCGGCGACGACGGGGACACCGACGCGAGCACCTCGAGCGTGACGGCGGCGTCGATCGGCATGACCGCAACGGCGACGACACCGGGGACCACCGCAGTCACCGATGCGTCCGTCACCGATGCGGCGACCACCGACGACCCCAGCGACACCGCGACGGACACGGGTCCGATGACGAGCTCGGCCGAGGGCGAGTCCACCGGCGGTGGCCCCCCGCAGGCCTCGCCCGGCTGTGGGCTCCCCGCGACGGTCGGCGCGACCGAGCGCATGATCGACGTCGCCGGGGTGACGCGGACGTTCACGGTCGCCATCCCCGATCCCTACGATCCCGAGGTACCGCGCCCGCTGGTGTTCGGCTTCCACGGCCTCGGGGGCACCGGCGCCGGCTACTACATCCCGGGTGGGTTGAGCCCGGCGCCGATCGTGATCGGGCCCAACGCCGAGCCTGCGGGCGGCGCGTGGAACACGGTCGGTGATCTCGAGTTCGTCGACGCGATTGTCGCCGCGGTGGGCGACGAGCTGTGCGTCGATCTCAGCCGCGTGTTCGCGTCGGGCTACAGCAACGGCGGGTTCATGGCCGACGCGGTGGCGTGCCAACGCAGCGATCTGTTCCGCGGCGTCGCGGTGATGGAGGGCGGCTCCGCCGGCGGCTTCGGCTGCGGCCAGACGGGGATGTGGATCATGCACAACCAGGACGACATGACCGTGCCGATCGACTACGGCAACACGCTGCGGGATCAATGGTTGGCCGCCAACGGCTGCGCTTCCACGACGCAGCCGATCGAGCCCGCGCCGTGCGTGCGCTACGACGGCTGCGCCGCCGGCAATCCTGTCGTGTGGTGCTCGCCGGCGACCGGCGGACACAACCCCAACTACGACGCGGCGGCGGCGGTGCCTGCGTTCTTCGACACGTTGTAGCCGCATCGCGGTGTGCCACACTGCGGCGCATGAACCTGCGCTGCTGCCTCCTCTCCTGCGCGCTTCTCACCCCCACGGCATGCTCGGGGGACGACACGAACGCCGTCGACACCGACGCGGCGACCTCCGACGCGACGACCACGACCGACGCGACGACGACCGCGACGGGATCCACGGGCACCGCCGACACGTCGGGCGGGAGCGAGAGCTCGGGGACCACCGCCGACACGTCGAGCGGCAGCGAGAGCTCGGGAACCACCACCGGTGGCGATCCGGTGTGGACCGCCCCGACGTGCGACCTCGTGCAGGGCACCGGCGCGGTGACGTTCACCTTCGACGAGGGCGCCACGCTGACGCCGATGGATCAGCAGATCGAGCCCGTCACCTACACCTACGGCGTGGTCGCGCTCGGTCAGCCCGGGGCGATGCTCGCCGGCACCGGCGGGCGGATCCTCGCGTCGTCCGACGCGGGCTGCTCGTGGGAGGACATCGGCGCGGCCAACGGCGAGGACACCGTGGCGGTGATCCTCCGGGCTGCGGGTGAGCGCCGCGCCTACGGCTTCGGCGACAATCGCCGGTTGCTCGTGCGCGTCGACGGCGACGGCGACGGCTGGACGATCACCACGCTCGACTCGCCGACCGACGGCGAGAACGGCATCGTCGGGCTCGCGGTCGATGCCGGCGACCCCGATCACGTGCGGCTCGGCGATGCGCTCGGACGCCTGTGGGACTCGACCGACGCTGGCGTCACCTGGGAGGCCCTCGGTCTGCCCGCGATCGACCCCGGCGGCCTGGCCTATCGTGCGGTGTTCGATCCGCAGGATCTCGATCACGCCCTGTTCGGCCTCATGGTCGCGGGCGTGCGCGTGACCACCGACGCCGGCGGCGCGTGGGCCGGCGCGACCGGCTTCGGTGCCGGCAACGCGAACGGCTTCAGCCTCGCGATGTCGTCGGCGAAGCCGGGCCTGGTCTGGGCCGAGGCCTTCGACCTCGCCGAGCCCGACGAGGCCGTCGCGCGCCACATCTATCGCTCGGACGACGGCGGGGCGAGCTTCACCCCGGTCGTCGACAGCGACGAGGCCACGCTCTACAACGGCAACCCCCTGTTCCCGCACCCGACGAACCCCGACCTGCTGTACTTCGTGTTCGGCAGCAACTACGCGGGCTACGGCACCGACGTGCATCGCTACGATCACGCGACCGGCGACATCACGATCACGCACAACATGTGGCACGACGTGGCGGCGATCGAGTTCTTGCCCGGCGATCCGGGGGTCATGTACTTCGGCCTGACGATCGAGCCCTGAGCCCGCGCGCGGTCGCCCGGGGAGAAACCGGCGTTCGGCCGCGACCCAGGGGCCACCCCCGTCGGGGGTCGGGGAATCACCGACGCCGCCGGCGGCGGTCGGTGGCCGTACGGCCGCGTCGCGCGGAATCGAGAGCGCGACGGGGACCGGCGGCATGCGATGCCCGCGTGATACTGTGTCATGGTGCGAGTTCTCGGGACCTTGGCAGCGCTGGTGATGGCGTGCAGCTTCGACGCGTCGGGCTCGGGGAGCGACGACGCAGCGAGCACGGGGGGCACCGCTGCCTCCGCGGATTCGACGGCGGGTGCCGGCCCAACGGGCAACCCGACGGGCAACCCGACGGGCGAGCCCACGGGAGACCCGACGGGAGATCCGACGGGCGGACCGACGACCGCCGACACCGGCAGTGGCGACGACGCGACGACCGGTCCCGTCGTGTACGGGCCGTTCGACACGCCGGTTGCCCTCACCGAGCTCAACTCCGACGGCACCGATGACGATCCGTCGTTGCGCGGCGATCTGCTCGAGGCGTACTTCGGCTCCACGCGCGCGGGCACCGAGGACCTGTGGCGGGCGACGCGGTCGAGCGCGACGGATCCCTTCGACGCCCCGGAGCCCGTCGTGTCGCTCAACGCCGACGACGCCGACGAGACGACGCCCGAACGTGACGACGCGCGCGTCCGTCGACGACGCTTGGGGGGAGCCTGTCGCGGTCTCGGAGCTCAGCTCCGAGTTCGGCGAGGGCGCCGCGGTGTTCACGGATGACGCGTTGCTGGCGGTCTTCTGCCGCGGCCAGGTGCGCGGCAACGCGGCGATCTTCCGGGGCACGCGCGCCGACGAGCGTACCCCGTGGGAGGTCGAGCGCCTCGAGTCGCTCGAGACGCCGGCCTCGGATTGCTCCCCGTGGATCACCGCGGACGGCTCCGAGCTCTGGTTTGCCTCCACCCGCGAGGGCGGTGCGGGGGGCAACGATGTCTGGCTCGCGATCATGGACGGCGGTGACCCCGGTCGCCCCGAGCCGGTGGTCGAGCTGAACACCGAGCTCGAGGACGACGATCCGTGGCTGTCCCCGGACGGCTCGACGATCGTGTTCGCGAGCGATCGGGACGAGGCGGGAGACGTGGATTTGTTCATCGCGGTCCGCACGGCGAGGTGAGGGGGACGGTGGTGGTCAGGTCTCGCGACCGTCGAGCAGGCGGCCGAAGATCGCCGCGCGCCCGACCCAGCCGTTGATGCCACCGCGGTTGTTGCCGATGAGGTACTGACGGGCATTCTCGGGCCCGCGAATCGCCTTGATGAGGTGCAGGTAGTCCCGTCCTGCCACGCGGCAGAGGACCACCTCGTCGACGGCCAACGGTCGATCGGGTGCGATGGGGGCGATGACGACCCGCTCGCCGTCGGCGACGCGGCCGCGCATGCTGTGGCCACGTGGCCGCGCGACGACGCTCTCGCCACGCGCGAGGTCGGTGATGAGCGCTCGGGCCCAGCTCACGGTGCGGCCTCGACCGACGGTGGCGCCTCGATCCGGTAGGACGCGGCGATGCGCTCCGCGACGCGCTGCTGATAGCCTTCGAGGTCCGCGGCGAGTCCGGTGTCGCGGAGCCACCGTGGCGCGCTGCAGAGGTGCCGCCGGCCACGCGTCCAAGCGAGCAGGATCAGACGAGCGGTGATCTCGTCGGCCAACGCGTGGACGCGGCGTTGGGCCTCGGCCATGGGCTCTGACCATGGCCGGCGAAGGGCGGCCTTGAGGGGGAGGAGCTCCGCGACGAGGCCGTGGAGGTCGTGCTGTAGATGAGGAAGGGAGATCGGGTTCGACATGATGGAGTTCTTTCTGCGTTTCACAGCAGGCAAAGGGGGGATAGGACCGCCCGAATACGGCGGTCGTTGCGAGCGATCGGCACCACGCCGATCGCCATCGCGGCGCCGCACCACGGCGCGTCGGGTTCGCGTACCAAGCAGTGCGGTACGCCGAGGTCGTGCAGGCGTGCGTGCACACGCAGCAGCGCTGCTTCGTCATCGACGGCGAGTACGACCGCGAACACGCCCGATGGGAGTGCCTCGCGAACGCTCTCGCCCGCCGCATGGACGAGCTGTGCTGCCATCGTGCCGCGGGGTAGATCCGCGCGGACGATGCAATGGTGGGTCAGCGCCGGGGGCCCGGCACGGCTGTCGAAATCAGCCATGCAGACCCCCTTCGCGGTAGCGGGGGCAAGATTCGAACTTGCGACTCCGGACGGCTAGCCCGGCGTAGATGCCACTTCTACTACCCCGCAGTGGCGTCACGGAGCGCAGCGGAGGCCGACGCGCCCGTGCGATCATTCCGAGTCGGGCGATCCCTCCACGCGCATTCCCATGCCACGGGGGTGGGTCCCTCGAGGGGACATGCTTGGAATGTGGAGAAGAACCTAGTCCCCTGGATCCTTGATTTCTAGCAAAACCCCCGGGGTCAATCACCGTGCACCTGCTGGGTTCGGAGGCCGAAGCGCCGCATCTTCGCGAGGATCTCGTCGGCGGTC
>JBIJCC010000049.1:0-68256 GCA_044344875.1 Nannocystaceae bacterium | reverse complement strand
TGGCTCGACCGATCGTCCGGGCCTCCGGCGCTCACTTCTCCCTTTGATCATGATCATGATCGCGGGTCGATCCCTGGCCCAGTGTGGTTGCGCACGCCCGAGATCAGGCGGCCTGAACGGTTACCCGAAACCGGGATGCAGCCACCCCCCTGGTCCGGCGCTGGCGACTGACGTCCCGTGCCACCCGGCGCGTCGTCGAACACGCGCGATGTCTCGCCGACGGCCCATCCTACCTCGACACCCCCCTCGATCTCGTCGTGCGAACCGTGGTCGTCCGCGTCGACGATGGCGTCGCCTACTACAGACACACCGCCGATCCAATCCGACCCAAGGAGCTGGCGCGTCGGATGCGTCACTTGGATCGCATGCTCCTGCTCCCGCCGAGCACCTGGACGCCGACCCACCGGGAACGTCGGGGCGCGGTCGCCTTCGTCTACGGCCACCTCGACCGCTAGACGAGACGCGAGCGGCGTAGGCCCACCCTGCACCCGCCGTCACCCGCAGACCGGCAGTTCCTCGAGGTTCGAGACCGTCACGTCGCCCCCGGGCCCGAAGTCGAAATCCCCGATCACATCCACCTGATTCGTCCCGTCGATCGTCACCCGCAGCATCGTCGTATCCCCCGCGACCCACACGACGCGCTCGACCGGATCGTACGCGAGCCCGGTCGGCGACCAGACCTCGTCGGTGTCGGCGACGAGCTCGAGCTCGCCGGTGCTGGGGTCGAGCTCGAAGATGTCGCCGGTCGGGCCGTGGGCGTAGAGCAGGCGCTGCGTGTGGCAGTCGAAGGTCATGCCGCACGACTCGGCGTCGAAGGGCACGCCGCCGCTCTGCAGATCGACGGCGCCGAGGATGCCGCCGGTGAGGGGATCGAACTCGGCGACCTGATCGCCGCCGTTCTCGACGCCGTACAATGCCCCGTCGACCCCGAAGCTGAGCCCGCAGAAGATGTCGATACCGTGGGTCTCGGGCAGGGCGGTGGCGGTGCCGAGCAGATCGACGCCCTCGCACACGCCGGCGTAATCGACGGTGTACAGGCGATTCTGCGAATCGTTGTTGAGGACGATGGTGCCGGTCTCGTCGATCGTGGCGGACACCGGATTCCACTGGAACGGCGCCGTGAGCCCGGCGACGACCGAGAGCGCCGCGTCGTCCGTCGACGCCTGGGCGGCCACCGCCCCGATCCCGCCGGCGTTGACGAACGCGACCAGGCCCATGGTGTCGGGGTTGAGCGCGACGTTGCCGTCGAAGCAATCGGCGCCCGGCGTGCCGGTGCCGCCCGGGTTCGCGTCGCCCCAGCCGTCGCCGTCGGCATCGGTGGCGCAGACGGTCGGATCGGGTTCGTTCTCGGCGGCGCCGGGGAAGGCCGCGGCGTCGGCGTCGTCGCAATCGGTGCCCGGGGTCACGCCCGCGCCGCCGTCGGTGTCGCCGTAGTCATCGCCGTCGTCGTCGTTCATGCACGCGTCGGCGTCGTCGTTGGGTGCGGCACCGGGGAACGTGTCGGAATCGCCGTCGTCGCAGTCGTCGCCGTTGTCGACGCTGCCCGGCGGCGGATCGTCGGACATCACACAATCGTCGGGATCGCCGAACCCGTCCATGTCGCCGTCGACGCACCACAGCGTGCCGCCGTCGGTGTCGGTGGCGGACGCGGAGTCGGTGGCGGAGGCCGAGTCCGTCGCGGAGGCGGAATCGGTGGCGGAGGCCGAGTCGGTGTCGGAGGCGGACGCGGAGTCGGTGGCCGAGGCCGAGTCGGTCGCGGAGGCCGAGTCGGTCGCGTCGCCCATCGAGTTCGAGCCCATCGTGTTCGACGCGCTCGCGGACGCGGACTCGGTCGCGGATGCAGAGTCCGTGGTGGTCGCCGAGTCGGTGGCCGAGGCGGAATCGGTGGCGGAGGCCGAGTCGGTGTTCGCCGCCGGGCAGTCCTTCTGCCCGAGCCCGTCGTCGAGGCATGGGTCGGCACAGCCGGCCCACGCCAGCGTCCCGAGCCATGCGAGACGTGAAACCTGCCGCGGGGTGATGATCATGGCTGCCAGCGTATCAGCCGGGGTCGAGGCGCCGAAACGCCGACACCGCGGCACACGCAGCGTCACGGCCGGCGGATCACCGACGGGTAGATCGAGGTGCTCGGACCGTCGCGTCGTCGAGGGTGAGCTCGCAGCGTTCGTGGCCGAGGGGACGCAGCACGTGCTCGGACTCGGCCATGCGGTACGACGTCAGCATCGGGCGTGGACCCCGGACCTCGGCCGCGGCACCCCGTGGCGATCCAGTTACAGCGGGTTTACCCGGGCTTGTTCGCCGGTTGACGAGTCGGAGGTGCGCCCGGACGTCAGACTCCCCGCGCCTGGACCCACCATGCCGAATCTGCCAAGCACACTCGTCCGCCTCTCCGGCTGTCTCCTGGTCGCCGCATGTGCCCGGGATCCCAGCCGCGGGGAGGGCAAGCGCACCGCAGACGCGAGCGAGGCCGGGGAGCGGGCGGTGTCGATCGCCGCTCCGTCCAAGACGCCCGCGCTGCGCCCGATCGCCCCGGCCGCCGAGCTCGCGCTGCTCGATCCCGAGGCCCACTTGACGCGCATCGCCGTCGCGCTGCACGGCGCCCGACCGACGCCCGCCGAGCTCGCTGCGGTGCGGGCCGACCCCGCCGCGCTGGCCGGCATCGTCGACGGCTACCTCGCGGCGCCCGAGTTCGGCGCGATGGTCCGCGATCTGTGGAACGAGGTCCTGCTGATGCGGGTCGAGGTGCCGCGCTTCGTGCTGCCGGCGGTCGGGCCCCTCGCCGATCGCGGCAGCGATGCCGAGTACCTGCGCGAGGTCTCCGAGGAGCCGCTGCGGCTCATCGAGTACGTCGCGGTGAACGATCGCCCATTCGGTGAGATCGTCACGGCCGACTATGCGATCGCCAGCCCGCTGTCGATCGCGGTGTGGGGCGCGACGCCTGTGCCCGCGGAGCCCGGCGCGACGCTGCCGTCGGGCTGGCGCAAGGTGGCGTGGGACTCGGGCCAGCCGATGGCGGGGATCCTCTCCAGCGGCGCGCTGTGGCTGCGACACCCTTCGAATGGCGCCAACAATCACCGCGGCCAGGCCGAGCTCGTCTCCGACGCGCTGCTGTGCAGCGGATTCCTCGCCCGCGATGTCCCGTTGTTCAACGACATCGATCTGTCGGACGCGGAGGTCGTGAAGTCCGCGCTGACCACCGACCCGGGCTGCGTGAGCTGCCACCAGACGCTCGATCCCCTCGCGAGCCACTTCTTCGGGTTCCCGCGGATGGCCGCCGGCCAGGTGCGCAAGTCCTACGGGCCCGACGGCGCGTGCGAGAAGCCCGAGCGAGGGACCTGCTATCCCCTGGGCGAATACCGCGAGAAACAGGCGGGATCGTGGCGGAAGAAGACCGGGCGCGCGCCCAACTTCTTCGGCCTGCCGAGCGACGATTTGCGCACGCTGGCGCGGCAGATCGCCGACGACCCGCGGTTCTCGATGTGCACCGCGCGGCGCTTCTATGGCTATCTCATGCAGGTCGATCCCGACGACATCCCGGACGCGACCGCGACCGCGCTGCAGGACGTGCTGCTCGGCGGCGGCATGCGGATCAAGCCATTGGTGAAGGCGATCGTGCTGTCGGACGACTTCCGCGCCGTCGGGGCGCAGCAGGGTTCGGTGGCGTCGGGCCTGGTCGGGCGCAAGACGACGCGGCCCGAGCAGCTCGAGCGATTGATCGCCGATCTCACCGGGTTCACCTGGCGCGCCACGCCCGGGGCCAAGGGCGGGAAGGGCCGTGGCAAGGGCAAGAAGAAGGCCGACGTGGGCGAGGTGTCCATGCTCGGCTCCGATCGATTCGGCTACCGCGCGATGGCCGGCGGCGTCGAGGGCTACGGCGTGACCGCGCCGAGCTTCGCGTACAACCCCACACGCATGCTGGTGCTGCAGACGCTCGCCGCCGAGGCCGCGGCGTACGTGGTGGAGCACGACTTCGCGGTGGATCGACCCGCGCGGCGACTGCTGGGGTGGATCGACGACGGCGACACGGCCGAGCCCGCGGTGCGGGCCCAGATCGTCGCGCTGTACCGACGCATCCTCGGCGAAGAGGTGGACGCCGCATCGCCCGAAGTGGACGCCGCCCTCACGTTGTTCACCGCGGGCACCGCAGGGGCGGCCGGCGGGGCCCGCCGCGGCTGGTCGCTGCTCATCGCGGCGCTGCTGCAGGACCCGCAGGTCGCCTACCACTGACACCCGAACCCCCCGAATCCGGAGACCTCGATCATGCAACGACGAACATTCTTGACTGGTGCCGTGGCGGGCCTCGGCGCGGCGGCGTGGACGGGCGTCCCGGTCGCGTCCGCCGATCCGGCGAAGCAACGATTCCTCCTGGTCGTGTTCGCCCAGGGCGGCTGGGACGTGACCTTCGCCCTCGACCCGAAGCGGCCCCCGGGGTGCGACGTGCCGGCCGGCGCCGTGACCCGCTACGCCAGCGGATTGAGGGTACTGACCGACCCTGCGCGACCGAGCGTCGGTCGCTTCTTCGCCGCGAACGCGCCGCATTGTGCGGTGGTCAATGGATTGTGGGTCGGATCCGTCGCGCACGCCTCGGCGCGCATCCGCATCCTCACGGGCACCCGCAGCGAGCGCAACCCCGACGTCGCGGCGATCTTCGCCGCCGGCGCGGCGCAGGCGAATCCGGGCCTCGCGCTGCCCTACATCGATTTCGGTGGCGGGGCCTATGCGGGCTCGCTCGCGGCGGTGATGGGACGGGTCGGGACCACCAATCAGCTCGTGACATTGATCGATCGCAGCAAGGCCTTTCGCGGATCGGGCGGCGGATTCGAGCCCACGGCAGGGGAGCAATCGGCGCTGTCGCGCTTCGTGGCCGCCCGCGCGGCCCGGGCTGCGCGGGCCCCGGGTGCGTCGGCGCTGGCGAGCTACACCGCGAGCACGGATCGCGCCGCGCACCTGCGCCGCGATCCGCGGCTCCGCGCGATGGAGGTGGGCCGGGCGACCTCGCTCGCGCAGCAGGGGGCGCTCGCGGTCGAGATGTTCCGCGGCGGGGTCGCGTGCGCGGCCTATCTCGATTCGCGGCTCGACTGGGATACGCACGACGACATCGCCGATCAGGGGCAATCCCACGAGCAGCTCTTCGCCGAGCTCGCGGAGATCTCGAGCAAGCTCGCGGCGGCTGGCCTGCTCGAGCGCACGACGGTGGCGGTGCTCTCGGAGTTCAGCCGCACGCCCAAGCTCAACGATCAGCCCCAGCCCGGCAAGGATCACTGGCCGGTGACCTCGGCGCTGCTGTTCGGCGGCGGCGTGCGGGCGGGCACCTACGGCGCGACCGACGATTCTCTCGGAGCGCTCCGCGTCCGCATGGACGACGGGACGCCGGCGGACACCGGCCGATTGCTGCAGTTCGACAACTTCGCCGCGGGCCTGCTCGAATTCCTGGGCGTGTCGTCGCGGCGCTGGATCCCCAACGCGGAGCCGTTCCATGGACCGTTCGTCTGATCTCCTGTATCGGTGGTGCCTGCCCCTGTGCCTGTGGCTCGGCTGCGACGTCCAGGCGACGCGTGACGCGGGACCGACGGCGGTGTTGGCCGCGGTGTCCGCCGCGCCGAGCCGTGCCGAGGCGAAGGCGGCGCGTCGCGAAGCGCGTCGCGCCGACTCGAAGGCGGCGCCGAAGTCGAAGGCGGCCCGAAAGCCGAAGGTCGGGCCGAAGGTCGGGCCGAAGGCGGATTCGCCGACGGCGCCCACGACGATCGCACCACCGCCAGGGCTGCCCGCGTGTCCGCCGGACAACCCGCTGACGTATCGCAGCTTCGGCGCCGGCTTCCTGCTCACGTGGTGCACGGGCTGTCACAGCAGCAGGCTGACCGCGAAGGATCGCCAGGACGCACCCGACGACCTCGACCTCGACAGCGCCGCGTCGTACCGGGCCAACGCGCCGCTGGTCTACGACCGTGCCGTGCTCGAGGGGCGCAAGCTCGAGGCGGATCCCGCGGGCGCATCGCCCATGCCGCCCGCGGGCCTGGTGCCGCCCGACGAGCTGCGCCGCCTCGAGCAGTGGATCGCCTGCGGTTCCCCGGGGGCGTGAGCGGCGAGCGGCCCCGGGACCTGATACGTTCCTTTCGGTGACGCACGCAGGCGACGACGACGACGCGGCCCAGTTCGCGCGCTGGCGCGACGGTGACGTGTCGGCCGGCGACGTGCTGCTGCGTCGGCACACCCCCGGCATCGCGCGGTTCTTCCGCAACAAGGTCGACCAGGCCGCCGACGTCGCGGACTTGGTGAGCGCCACGTTCTTGGCCCTCGTCGGCGCACGCGATCGATTCCGCGGCGAGACCAGCGTGCGACGGTTCCTCTTTCGGCTCGCGCACAACGTGCTGTACGACCACCTGCGGCGGCGGTTCCGTGAGCAGCGCGAGGCACTGGACTTCACCACCGTCTGCCTGCAGGACCTCGCGCCGCGATCGCTCAGCTCGATCGTGACGCGTCGACGGCAGACGCAGGCGGTCGTGCAGGCCCTGCGCGAGGTGCCGATCGACGACCAAGTCGTCCTCGAGCTGATGTACCTCGAGGGCGCGAGCGGCTCGGAGATCGCAGACACGCTGGGGCTGCCCGAGGGGACCGTGCGGGGGCGACTGCGCCGGGGGCTCGAGCGGCTGCGCGAGCGGGTCGAGGCCGCGCTGGTGGACGGCGGCGATGCGCCGGTCACCGTCGAGACGCTCGAGGTCTGGGCCGCCGAGATCCGCGATCAGATCGCACCCGGTGGCGGCGATGAGCGGCGATGAGCCCGGTGCCCAGTCTCCGTTGGCCGATTCGTTCGCGGACGCGGTGGTACTCGCAGCCGCCCGCGCCGCCGTTCTCGCCGTCGATGCGCCGGTACGGCTCGGACGAATCCGGATCCTGCGTGCGGTCGGCAGCGGCGCCATGGGCACGGTCTGGCTCGCCCGCGACGAGACCCTCGAGCGCGACGTGGCCGTCAAGCTGCTGCGCCGCGATCGTGCCGTGGCCGTCGACGGCGCCGCGGCGGTGATGCGAGAGGCGCGGACCCTCGCCCGACTCTCGCACCCGAACGTCGTCGCGATCCACGAGGTCGGCGACTCCGAGCGCGGGATGTTCGTGGCGATGGAATTCGTCGACGGCGTCGACCTCGGGACCTGGTTGCGCGCCGAGGCGCGGCGGCCCGAGGCGATCGTGGAGGTGTTCGTGCAGGCCGCCCGTGGGCTCGCGGCGGCCCACGCCGTCGGTGTGGTGCACCGCGACTTCAAGCCCGACAACGTGCTCGTCGATCGGCAGGGGCGGGTGCGCGTCGCGGACTTCGGCCTGGCCCAGGCCGCGGCCCTCGAGCCCGAGCCCACCGCGGGGTCGACGGGTCGTGCGTGGGTCGGCACGCCGCGCTACCTCGCGCCCGAGAGCTTCGCCGGCGCCGCGGCCACGGCGGCTGCGGATCAGTACGCGCTGTGCGTCGCGTTGTTCGAGGCGGTCGGCGGCGCGCCGCCCTTCGATGCCACGACGGTGCAGGGCCTGCGCGACGCCGCCGTCGCCGGGCGCGTGGCGGTGCCCCCTCGACCGATCCCGCGACGGCTCCGCGCGGTGATCGAGCGCGGACTCGCGGCCGATCCCACGGCGCGTTGGCCGTCGATGGACGCGCTCATCGATGCGCTCGCGTCGGCGATCCGCCGGTCGCCGTGGCCGCGGCGCGCGGTCGTGCTGTCGACCCTGTCCGGGATCGCAGCGGCCATCGCCCTGTCGTGGCCCTCGTCGCCATCCTGCGCCGAGGATCCCGCGCTGCGCTGGGACGACGGCGCGCGCGCCCGCGTGGTGGAGGCGCTCGATGGCGCCGCGCTCCCCTTTGTCGCGACGATGGGCCCTGCGCTGCTCTCCGAGCTCGACGGGCACGCCGATGCGCTGGTCGCCGCGGGGGTCGCCGTGTGCTGGCGCGGGCGTGATGCCGTCGAGCCGGACTTCCGGGCCCAGGGCGCGAACTGCCTCGCGGACGATCGTCGGGCGCTCGACGAGGCGTCTGCCGCCATCGCCACCGGAGCGGCGCCCGAGCTCGCGGTGAGTCTCGCCCGCGTGCTCGCCCTGCCGGATCCGGCGGCGTGTGTCGATCCCCGGCACGTCGCGCTCGCCCACGCGGTGGCGCCCGACGACGACGATCGTGTCGCGATCCGCGAGGAACTCCGGGAGCTGCGCTCGATCCAGGCCAACCTCGTGTATGGCCCGGCGACACCCGGCTACGGGGCTGCGCTGGACGACTCCATCGCGCGGGCCGAGGCCGTTGCGCTCCGGGCCGAGGCCGCCGCCGATCCGACCCAGGCCGCCGCCGCGTGGCTGATGCACGCGCGGCTGCTGCTGCGGCGCAGCGACACCGCGAAGGCGGACGCGAGCGTTCGTCGGTCCCTCGAGCGCGCCAACGGGCTCGCCGATCCGACGCTGCGCGTTCACGCGACGATCCAGCACGTGTACGTGATCGGCCTCGATCGCGATCGTGCCGACGAAGCCTATGCCCTGGGCGAACAGGCCCGCGCCTTGATCGACGCGCACGGCGGCGAGCGCCTGCTGTACGCGCAGCTCGACAACAACCTCGGCCTCGTGGCGGCCCGTGATCGCCGGGATCGACACGCGTCGGCCGAGCGATTCGGCCGTGCTGCGGTCGAGGGCTTCACCGCGGCGCTCGGCGAGGCCCACCCCGACACGCTCGCGGCGCGGGTGAACCTCGCGGCGGGACTGAACCAGGCGTCGCGGCCGGCGGAGGCCCTCGCCGAGCTCGCGGCCGCGCAGCCCCTGGCGGAGGCGACGTGGGGTACCGACCACCCGAGCACGGCGCGATTGCTGACCGTCGTCGGCAACGCGCACCTGCGGCTGGGCGATCTCGACGCGAGCGAGCAGGCGCAGCGCGATTCCCTCGAGATCCAGCGGCGGTGCTTCGGGCCGGACGACGGCGAGGTCGCCAACGCGCAATACAACCTCGCGCTGGTGCTCCGCCGACGCGGTCGGCACGACGAGGCGGCGACGCTGCTGCTGCGAGCAATCGCGATCCGCGAGGCGCTGGTCGGCGCCGATGCGCCCGAGTTGATCCTCTGGTTGCTGCCCACCGGCGAGAGCCTCGTCGAGTCGGGGCGGGCCGCCGACGCGGTCGCGCCCCTGCGGCGGGCGCTGGCGTTGTGTGAGGCGGATGGCGCACCCGCCAAGGACTTCGCGCGGGTGCGCTTCGCCCTCGCGCGGGCGCTCGAAGAGAGCGCACCGATCGAGGCACTCGCGCTCGCCGATGCGGCCCGCGCGTGGTTCGCGGCGCAGGACGACCGCGAGGCGGTGGGGCGCGTCGACGTTCTGCGCGCTCGGCTGGGCGCGCCCGTCGACGGTTGAGGATGCGGGCGGCTATGGCTCGAGATCCACGAGCGTTCGCGGCGTGACGGCGAACCCATTGTACGTGTAGCGCAGCGGGCCGGTCACCGCGGCGAGGACCCCGACCGCGCTCGAGGGCAAGCTCAGATAGAGGTCGTCGATCCGGACGCCATCGACCAACTCGATCTCGCCGCCACACTTGCCTCGATCCTCGACCTCGGCCTGCTCGATGCGGACGAGCGTGCCCTCGAGCGCGAGCGCCCGCGCCGGATCGGCGACGAGCCCGCGCTCGGTGACGTCGTGCACCCGGGGCACGGCGCCGCTCGACTCGACCACGTAGGCCTCCGCACCGACGTCGAGGTCGAGCGCGCGCAGTCCATAGCGCTGCGAGACGGTGCCCGTCACCGAGACGACGTCGCCGACCGCCGCGTCCGGGGCCTGTACGCCGGGCGCGATGCGCAGCGGCAGCCCCGAATTGTCGCCGCCCTCGATCGCCTGGGCGAACACGACCGACCAGCCGTCGTCGAGTCGAGCCGCGGGCCCGATGACGACCAGGCCCGAGACGCGCACGCGTCGACCCGCCGGCACCGTCGTGTCGCGGATCTGGTACGCGCTCGCGATCGGGATGTCGTCGCCGACGGGGTCGCCCGTGTCCTCGCCACCGCCGGTGTCGTCGCCCCCGTCTTCCTCGTCGAACGGGGCGTCGAAGGGGTCGCCCGAGTCCTCGCACGAGCCCCCGATCGGGACCAGCACATTGCCGCCCAGGTCGGTCGTCCCGGAATCGCTCGCCGCGGGATCTCCGTCGCACGCTGCCACTGGCAGGACCACACCCATCATCCAAGCAAGCCGCAATCGCATCATGACGGGCAGCGTAGCACCACTTCGGCGAATTCCACCCGCGGCGGCGATCGGTTCTCGCCGCTGCACGACTGGTACCCCACGCACGGGCGGCCGCCGACTCCGCGAGCGTCCGCCGAGCCGGTGCGTGGTTCGATCGATACCTTGGAGGAGTCCATCATGAAAGCCTGTGGTCAGTGTTCGAGATACGTCCGCGTCGAAGCCCTGGAGTGCCCGTTCTGCGCGGCGCCGCAGCGAGCTGCGCCCGCGCCGTGGTGGGGCGCCCTCGCCGTGGTCTCCTTGGCTGCGAGCCTGGGCGTCGGTTGCGGCGAGGACGACGGCAGCGACGCCAACAAGACGACCCAAGCCGACGCCACGGTGAGCGCGTCGATGGGCGGCGAGAGCACGACCGAGAGCGACTCGTCGATCGCCGATCCTGATCTCGGCGAGGGCAGCACGTACGCCGGCCCGGACGACAGCTGGGGCGGGTCGACGACGACCTCGGGCGGGTGGACGACGGAGGGCACGACGACGACGGAGGGCACGACGACGACGGAGGGCACGACGACGACGGAGGGCACGACGACAACGGAGGGCACGACGGCGGAGGGCACGGCGAGCACGGCCACCGAGACCGGCACCGACGAAGGGGCCACGACGATCGAGCCGGACCCGTCGACCTCCGGCGGCGGTGGGGGCTGACATGACGCTCGCCGACGTTCGGCGGCGCCTGCCGGTGGTCAGCCTGCCGGAGCCGCGCAGCCGCTGGAACCCGCAGCACCGCGACGCCGCCGCGCCGCGCTGGGCGGTCTGGGAGTTCACGCTGGCCTGCGATCAGAAGTGTCTCCACTGTGGTCCCCGCGCCGGCGCGCGTCGACCCCACGAGCTCGACACCGAGGAGGCCCTGCGCCTGGTCGACGAGCTCGCGGATCTCGGCGTCGGCGAGGTCGTGCTCATCGGTGGCGAGGCGTACCTGCGCAACGACGTGCTGTTGGTCGTCCGCAGGATCCGCGAGCGCGGGATGAACTGCACGATGACGACCGGCGGCTACAACCTCACCGCGACGAGGGCCGCGGCCCTCGTCGAGGCCGGGGTCCGCAGCGTCACCGTGTCGATCGACGGGCTGCGGGAGAGCCACGACCTCGTGCGCAACGTGCCCGATAGCTGGGATCGCGCGTTCGCGGCGCTCGCGAACGTGCGCGCCGCGGGCGGCCGGATCGCGTGCAACACCCAGATCAACCAGCGCACGCGATTCGAGTTGCTCGAGCTGCTCGAGCTCGTCGCCGCCGCGGGCGTCCACTCGTGGCAGCTGCAGATCACGGTGCCCCACGGCAATGCGGCCGATCACCCCGAGCTCGTGCTGCAGCCCTACATGTTCCTCGAGCTGTTCGAGACGCTCGCGTCGGTGATGGCGCGGGCCCGCGAGCTGGGCGTGCGGATCTGGCCCGGCAACAACCTCGGCTACTTCGGTCCGCTCGAGCAGTCGCTCCGGCGATCCCAGAAGGACCACTTCCGCGGGTGCACGGCGGGCGTGACCACGCTGGGGATCGAGAGCGACGGTAGCCTCAAGAACTGTCCGAGCCTCGGCGGCCCGCTCAACATCGCCGGTTCGTGGCGTGAGCACGGCGTCAAGGCGCTGTGGGAGTCGAGCTACCAGCTGGGCTACATCCGCGGCCGCACCACCGACGATCTGTGGGGCTTCTGCCGCAGCTGCTACTACGCGGAGTCGTGCATGGGCGGTTGCACCGCCGCGGCCGAGCCGCTGATGGGTCGACCGGGCAACAATCCGTTCTGTCACCATCGCGCGCTGGAGCTCGCGCGCGTGGGGCTGCGCGAGCGCATCGAGCTGGTGGCGCCGGCGGCCGGCGGCGGGTTCGACCACGGGTTGTTCCGCATCATCCGTGAGCACCTCGATCCCGAGCGTCGCGCGTTGCTCGGGCCTGTCGAGATCGACGAGCCCCGCGTGTCGCGGGCGGTCGAGCCCAGCGGCGAGGGCTACGCGGTCGCGGTGCGGCCCGTCACCGCGCCGGGGTGATCGCGCCTGCGGCTTCCCACGGGCGTGAATCGGGTCGCTCCGGGTCGGACTCCACAACGGCTGCTTTCCTTGTCAGCCTGATCGCAGCGCCCGGGATTGTGGCGCATCGGAGATGACCATGGCGCTTCGCAGATCGGTGTACGTCCTCGCGCTGAACCTCGGCTGTGGTCCCTCGTCGGACGGTGATCCCGCGAGCTCTGCGTCGGATTCCGGGGCCGACGTCGCGTCGGCCGACGCGTCGTCGACCGCCGATGCGTCGTCGACCGGTGGTGGCGGCCCGTTGACCCACGGGACGATCCCGCTGGAGTTCCGCCGCAGCGAGTCGCAGGCCAGCGATCCATTCGTCGGCACCGCGCGCGTGACCGTGACGGTGACGTATCGGGATTGTCTGCAGGCGTTCTACGAGGCCAACCCGGCTATGCGCCAGGAAGGTCCCGATGGCGAGGCGGTCTTCGGCGGCGCCGCGCTGGGCGGCGAGGGATGGATGGATCGGCTCTGCACGGGCGACGAACCGGCGCAGGCGCCATGCGAGGTGGAGTCGATCTCCCAACAGCTCGACGTCACGCCGCAGCTCTCGGTCGTCTACGTCCTGGGGGGCGAGCTCGAGAATCGCGAGCTGCAGTTCGGTCCCCTCCCGACGAAGGAGACCGCGGGCTGCCTCGACCCGATCGTGCGGTTCTCCGCAGCGAGCGGGCGCGATCCGGAGGACCTCGACCTCTGGGTGACCGAGAGCTACTCGCCGACCGAGGCGGTCACGGGTCAGGGCGGTCCGATCATCGTCCGCGCGGTGCGTGTCGAGGGGTGAGTCCGCCGCCTCACCGCGCCGCGCGATCGAGCCGCCGCAGCAGATCCGCCGTGATCGCCCGCAGCGCGCCCGCGGGGATCTGCATCCCGGCCGGACGCGCGTGCCCGTAGTAGATCGCGTGGGTGTCCCCCGCGTAGGGTGGGTTCTCGCGGCGGACACCGAGCGGCACGACCGCGAGCGCGAACGCCATGCCCTCGCGCGCGACCGTCACGTCGAGGCCGCCGTCCTGGGTGGGATCGATGCCGGTGACCGTCCAGCCGGCGATGCGATCGCCGACGCGCAGGCCGTCGAGCAGCGGCGCCGGGGCGCCCGCGTCGTCGCGTCGAATGGCCGTGTCGGGGGGCGTTCGACCCGCGAGTACCGCGGTGGCGACGGCACAGGCGGTGGCGATCATCGCGGCCGGCAATGTGTCGCGCAGCATCACGGCGTCGCCCCCGAGTTGGTCCGCGCAGTGGCGCGTGGGTCGACGCGCTCGAGGATCCGCAGGGTCGCGCTCGCCGTGTGCACGCGCAGGATCGGGTCCCACAGCTCGCTGGGCATCACCAGGGCGAGCCGAGGATCGTCGACCAGGACGAGCACCGCATCGGCGGGGATGCCCTCGGGCGCGAAGGTGTCCGCGAACGCGGGGATGCCGTAGAAGCCGCGGCCGAGCGACTCGAGCACGGCGGCGCGCTGGCCCCACGACGGGTTGGTGAGCGTGACGATCTCGTGGAGCTGATCGGCCTGCACGATGTAGTGCACCGGGCCGAACGGCTCGGCGGGGAGCACCGCGGAGAGCAGCGGAGCGTTGGTGAAGATCGGGCGGTGGTGGAGTCGGGGATCCTCGTCGAGACGCGCGCGGATCTCCTGCAGCTCGGGGGACGTGCGCTCGGTCGACAGGCCGGTGCCGTCGGCGAAGCCCCACGGACCCACGCACAGCAGCCCCGCGACGGCGACGCCCGCCGCAGCGCCGAAGCCCGCGCGACCGACCGCGATCGCCGTCGCCAGGATCGCCGTGGCCGCCAGCGCGGATGGGTCCGCGCCGCCGAGGGCCACGTGCAGCGCGAACGCGGCGGCGCCGAGCAATGCGGCGTGCTCGACGATCCAGGTGCGGAGCCCCGCTGCGGGGGCGAGTGCGCCCGTCCGCGACGACACGAACAACGCGATCGCCGGCACCGCGCCGAGCAGGTAGCGCGGCGACAGATCGAAGTTGAACGCGCGCCACCGCGGCATCGCGAGCAGCACCCCGATCTCGAAGGCGGCGAAGGCCAGCCACGCCCACTGCGCCCGCGGGATCCCGCGCTCGTGCGGTGCGGTCGGCAGCGGGACCGCGAACAGCCACGCGGGGGACAGCGCGAGCAACGTCGCGGACAGTGCGGCCGCGCCGATCCGCGGATCCTGTCGGGCCCACAGCGGGTGATCGGCCATGGGCTCGGGCAACGACGGGGGGTAGTGCGCCCACCACAGCGCGTCCCCGTGGACGAGCGCGCCGAGCAGCGCGTAGGTGATCGGGAACGACAGCAGGCCGGAGACGACGGCGCGGCGCTGCGCCGCGGGGCACACCAACAGCAGCGCCAAGGGCAGCGGCGCCAGCTCGGCGCGGATCCACGGCACGAGGCCGAGCACGACGGCGCCGAGGAACGGTCGATCGCGGGCGAACCACAGCCACGCGCCGAGGATCGCGATCGCCACGCCGTCGCTGTTCGAGACCCCCGCGGCCGCCGACGCGAAGTACAGCGGCGAGGCGGCCAGCACCAGCGCCGCGAGGTTGGGCCAGCGGTGGTCGAAGGCGCGGGCGATGCCGGCGAGCAGCACGATCGCGATCGCGGCGACGATCACATGGGCGACGCCGAAGGCGAGGGGGCCCGCCGCGGCGAACGGGGCGTACAGCGCGGAGATCGGTGGCCGCGACTTCTGCAGGAAGAACAGCGCGATCGGCTGCTCCCACGTCATGCGCGCGAACAGGTGGGTCAGCCGGCCCTCGTCGTGCAGATGGCGGTCGCGAAGGACGTCGACGACGCCCGCGGCCGCGAAGACGGTCGCGAGCAGCCAGGGCGCGCGGGGGTGGTGGACGACGCCCGCGATCCGCTGCCAGCCCGAGCGCACCGGGGCCGCGCTCACGGGATCCCCACGGCGGGGGCGTGGGACGGTTGGGTCCGCGCCCAGGCGATGTTGCGGCGCAGCCCCTCGTCGAGGCCTACCCGCGGCGCCCAGCCCATTGCCCGCGCGACGCTGGCGTCGCAGCACAGTCGCGCGACCTCGGCGGCGCGTGCCGGCCCGTGCTCGATCGCGACGTCGACCCCGGACAGCGCGACGATGCGCGCGGCGAGGGCGGCGATCGTGATCGACGCGCCGGAGCCGAAGTTGATCGCGCGCCCGACCGTCGCCGGGTGCGTCGCCGCGAGCACGAACGCGTCGACCATGTCGTCGACGTAGGTGAAGTCCCGCGCCTGGCTGCCGTCGCCGAAGACGGTGAGCGGCTGGCCGGCGAGGGCGCGGGCGATGAACTTGGGGATGACGTCGTAGGTGTGCCGCGGCCCGTAGCAATTGAACGGGCGGACGATCGCGATCGGCAGGCCGTAGGTCTGCACGTACGCGAACGCCATGCGATCGGCCGCGAGCTTCGACGCCGCATAGGGCGAGGTCGGGTTCAGCGGGTGCCCCTCGTCGATGCGCTCGGCCTGCGCGGTGCCGTAGATCTCGCTGGACGATGTGATCACCACGCGCTCGATCCCCGGGCTGCTGCGCGCGAGCTGCAGCACCGCCATCGTGCCGCCGAGGTTCGTGCGCAGGACCTCGGACGGCTGCGTGAACGAGCGCTCGACCCAGGCCTCGGCTGCGAGGTGGAACACCCACTGCGGCGCGAACTCGGCCATCCGCGCGGTCGCGTCGCCGCCGGCGATGTCCATCGCGAGGACCGCGGCGAGCCGCCCGCGGACCGGAGCGAGGTTGCGCAGGCGCAGCTCGCTCGTGCCGACCACCGATGTGCCGCGGACCACCGCGGCGACCTCGTGCCCGTCGTCGAGCAGGCGCTCGACCAGGTGCGAGCCGATGAAGCCATCCGCACCGGGCACGAGCACGCGGCGTGCGGCCGACTGCATCGGGGCGACGGTATCACCTCTGCGCCCTGGGTTATCATGCTCCGGCGCCGTCGTTCCGCATGCCGCCCGTCGCTCCCAGCCCACGCGTTCGGCATGGCCGCGCCGCGTCCGACGTCGCCGCGGGGATCGCCCGGGGCCTGACCACCGCGCGGATGCTCGCGACCTTGGCCCAGACCTGGTGGCACCGGCCGTCGTCGCCGACGCGCGTCGTCCTCGACGTCACGCGGCGCTGCAACCTGCGCTGCGCGATGTGCCGGACGTGGGCGCTGCCGCAGCGCCCCGAGCTCGACGCGGCGGAGATCGGCGCGATGCTGGCGCGGCTCGACCAGCTGGTGTGGCTCGACGTCACCGGCGGCGAGCCGTTCGTCCGCGCCGACATCGACGCGGTGTTCGCCGCGATCGTCGAGGCCGCCCCGCGCCTCGGGGTGCTGCACTTCCAGACCAACGGGTGGATGACCGAGCGCGTGGTCGCGTCGACGCGATCGCTGCGCGAGCGGCTCGCCAGCGGCGTGGCGCTCATCGTCACCGTCAGCATCGACGGGCCGCCCGCGGTGCACGACGCGATGCGCGGGCGCGCGGGGTCGTGGGCGCGCGCCGTGGAGACCGCGGTCGAGCTGCGGGCGATCCCCGGGGTCGAGGTCCACGTCGGCACCACGTTGACGCGGGACAACGCGGGGTCGATCGACGCCACCTGGACGGCGCTGGTGGCCGCGATCCCCGGGTTCTCCCGCACGCATTGGCACATGAACGCGATGCAGACCTCGGCGCACTTCTACGACAACGCCGAGCAGACGGCGCTGCGCGTGCCCGTCGCCGACGCGCTCGATCGGCACCTCGTCGCCCGCGGCGTGCCGCACTCGCTGCACGCGGTGATGGAGAGCATCTACCTGGTCAACCTCGCGTTCGTGCAGCGCGGCGAGGGCTCGGGGATCGGCTGCCAGGCCCTGCGCAGCACGATGTTCGTGTCACCCGAGGGCGAGGTCTACCCGTGTCACCTGTACGATCGCCCGCTCGGCAACGTGCGCGAGCGCGACGTGCTGGCGCTGTGGCGCAGCGCGGAGGTGGTTGCGGCGCGGCGCGACATCGAGGCGCTGGCCTGCGGCGGCTGCTTCTCGGCGTGCGAGGCGTATCCGGCGATCGCCGGGGCACCCGTCGCCACCGTGCGTGCGACGACGCGGCGCGCCTGGGTGCTGTGGCGCGAACGATCGCGCGGTGAGGTCGCGCGACGGTGACGAGCCGTCCCATTCCCGACGCCGCCGCGCTGCGGCGGTGGTTGCTCGGCCCCGAGGTCGCGGGCGACGGCGACGCGATCCGATCGTGGGCGCCCGGGGGCTACGACTACCCCGAGGCCGGCGGCCTGTGGCTGTCGTGGCTGGCCGCGTGCGCGCCGGACCACCCGCGCGGCGACGCGGTGGCCGCGTGGCTGTCGAGGGCGATCGACGCCGACGCCGTGGGTCGCGACGGCGTCGGCTACACGTTCGATCTCGGTGTGGTGCTCACGGGCTTGCTGCGCTGGTCGACCGCGACCGCGACGCCGCCGAGCCCGTCCGTCATCCGAGGTGCGACCCGGCTCGTCGAGGTGATCGCCGCCCGTCGGGCGCTGACGTCGGGCACCGCCGCGTCGCGGTGGAGCACGCGCTTCGGCGGTCACCTGGGCAAGCTCGCGCTGGCCCTCGATGCCCTCGATGCGGTGCAGATCGTCGACACCGTGGACGCGCGCGCGACCCTGGTCGCGTTGCAGGAGCCCGACGACGGTGCGGTCTACCTCCACGCGCGGCTCTACGCCCTCGAGGGCGCGTGGGTCCTCGGCGACGCCGAGGCCGTGGCGCAGGGCGCCGGGTGGCTCGCGGAGATCCAGCGGCTCGACGGCGCGATCGCGGCGCGCTGGGATCCCGCGCGCGGCCCCGACGGCCCCGGCCGAGCCGACGCGACCGCCCAGGCGGTACGGCTGTGGTGCGCCGCCGACCCATCGCGCTTCGCCGTCGCCATCGAGCGAGCCCTCGCCTGGCTCGCCGGCATGCAGACCGACTCCGGCGCGATCGACTACGACGATCGCACGGCCCACCGCAACGTGTGGTGCACGCTCTTCACCGCGCAGGCCCTGGCGTTCGCGACGTCGGGGCCGGACCGCGGGGTCCTGTTGTGATGCTCGTGTCCGTGGTGATCCCCGCCTACGACGAGGCCGCCGCGATCGCGGCGGTGGTCCGGGGCGCGCGCGACGTCGCCGGCGTGCTCGAGGTGATCGTCGTCGATGACGCCTCGCGGGACGACACCGCGGGCGTCGCCGCAGCAGCGGGCGCCCGCGTGCTCCGACTCGCCCGCAACCTCGGCAAGGGCGCGGCCGTGCGTCGCGGCGTCGCGGCGGCGACGGGCGACGTCGTGGTCCTGCTCGACGGCGACGGTCAGGACCCGCCGGCCGAGATCCCGCGCCTGCTCGCGGCGATCGAGGCCGGGGCCGACCTCGCGATCGGCTCGCGCTTCCTCGGGCGATTCGAGCCCGGCGCGATCACGGCGATCGATCGCCTCGGCAACCGCGGGCTGTCGTGGGCCTTCGGCGCGCTGTTCGGCGTCGCGCTCACCGATACCCAGGCGGGCTTCCGCGCCGCGCGACGCGAGCTGCTGGCGTCGCTGCTGCCGCGACTGCGCGCCCGTGGTTTCGAGATCGAGACCGAGCTGCTCGCGGCGGCGATCGCCGCGGGCGCCCGCGTGGTCGAGGTCCCTGTCACGCGGCGGCCGCGGTTGCACGGAGTCACGCGGCTGCGTCGCGTGGTCGACGGCCTGCGGATCCTCCGCTGCATGCTGCGGTGCGCCGCGCTCACGGTACGGTGATCGAGTCGTCCCCGCCCTCGGCAGCGCCAACGCTCACTGTACGGTGATCGAGTAGTCGCCGCCCTCGGGCGCCGAGACGACGAGGTAGGCGTCTTCGTCGGCGCCGAACTCGAGCGTCGCGCCGCCGACAGGATCGACGACCACGATGTCGTCGGCGATGCGAAACGCCCGCGCGCCGACGCCGACCCCGGTGACGTCGAGGTCGAGGGGGCCGGGGCCCACGAGGCGGTACACGTCGATGCCGCCGGGGAACACCGCGCCGTCCTGGGCGTCGCCGCCGGCGAGGTCACCCTCGCGCGCGACCTCGCCGACGTCGAAGGCCGCGAAGCCGTACCCGAGCTCGGGCCGGTCGGCGACCATCGCCACCGCCATCTCGAGGAACACGTCGAACGCTGCTTCGTCACCGACGCCGGCGAGCGCGGCGTCGAGGCCGGCCCAGCCGTCGCTCGGCTCCGCGGTGATCGCCGTCATGAGCGGCGCGCCGCCGCGCTCGTACAGGAACGTCCCCCACAGCAGGCCCGCGCCGTAGTTGAACGAGCCGAAGTCGACGCCGCCGGGGCCCCAGTCCTGATCGGGATCGAGGCGGAAGTCGTCGAGCCACTCGTCGTCGGTGAAGAAGCCGTTGGCGGTCATGGCCGCCTGGGCGAGGCTCTCGTCGACCCACGTCTCCTCGTTGCCGTCGATGCCGCGGTGGATGATGTGGTAGCTCTCGTGGGCGGAGATCGACAGCGCGTCGTCGCCGTCGAGCGGCACGAGCACGGTGCCGTCGAGGTGGAGCTGGGGGTAGTCGCACCAGCCGCACAGATACCCGTCACCGCCGCCGTTGCTGTCGACGACGAACACCGAGACCTTGCCCCCGGGCAGCGACGCGGTGTCGAGCGGGCCGAACACCGCCTCGTCGTTGATGATCACGCCGCGGTCGGGATCGATCGATCCCTCGGGGGTGAACAGCTCGTAGCGGTGCATGAAGCCGTTGACCGCGGCCTGATCGATGCCGTTGTCCCACAGCGCGTCGGCGACCATGACGAAGGTACGGTCGCCCTCGGCGCGACAGGTCGCGGCGACCTCGACGGTCTGGTGGGTCTGACCGTCGTACACGAGCGTCGACGCGGGCATGCCCCAGCACGGCGAGTCGGAGTAGTCGGGCAGCTCGCCGGTGCCCGAGGTCTCGGTCGTGCTGCCGCCGGTGCTGTCGGCGGCGCCCGTGCTGGAGGTGCTGCTGCTGCTCTCGGCCGCGCCCGAGGTCAGGGCGGCGCCGGTGCTGTCCACGGCACCGGTCGTGGTCTCCGCGTCCGCGTCGGCACCGCCGCCGCACGCCGCCACGCCCAACACGCCCACCAAGAGGTTCACGCCGCAGGTCCGCATCCGTCGAGCGTATCGCAAGCCGAGCCGCGCGCCGCTATGATCGCCGTCGTGCGCACGCATCGGGTCCTGACCAACGAGACCTGCGTGCACCGCTGCAACTTCTGCGACACACGGCGCGAGCACGAGCGGGCCTCGGTCGCGGGGCCCGAGGCGTTGGCGGCCGCCGTCGACGCCGCAGGGGCCGCGGGGGCCGAGGAGGTCGTGTTGACCGGCGGTGAGCCGACGCTGCGCCGCGATCTGCCGCGGTGGATCGCGCGCGCCCACGGCACCGGGGCCCGCGTCGTGCTCGAGACCAACGGCGCCTCGATCGACGCCGCGGCCGCGCGGGCCTACGCGGCCGCGGGCCTGACGATCGCGCGGCTGCACGTGCCCGGGCACGGCGCAGCCGCGGCGGTGACCGGCGACCCCCTCGCCTGGACACGGGCGTGCGAGGCGGCTGCGCGGCTCGCCGCGGCCGGCGTCACGATCGAGGCCGTGATCCCGATCGTCGCAGCGACGCTGCCCGAGCTCGACACGCTGCCCGCGGCGATCGCCGTCGCCATGCCCGCGGTGTCAGCCCTCCGCGCGCGCGTGATCCAGCGGGCGCCGGCGGGCGCGGCATCTCCGGCCGAGGCGGTCGCGGGCCTCGAGCGCCTCGGCGACGCGGCGCGGGCGGTGCCCCTGCCGTTGCAGCTCGACCCCGCGACGTTCGTGCCGCCGTGCCTGCTGCGTCGGCCCGATCGCCTCGCGCACGCGTACGCCCTCGGCCCCGGCGGCGCGTCGCGGCCGGATCACCACCGCGTGGCCGCGTGTGCGTCGTGCGTCGTGGGCGATCGGTGCCCCGGCGTGCCGACGCCGTGGCGCGAGCACGCCGAGGTCACGGCGCGTGCCCTCACCGAGGACCGCCTCCGTCGTCGGCTCTCGATCGTCGCGTCGGTCGAGGCCCAGATCGCCCGCGAGCTGGTGACCGACGAGGTGTGGCGTCGCACCGACGGGCAGACCGTCCGCGCCCGCATCGTCCGCGTCGGCTTCGCGTGCAACCAATCGTGCAGCTTCTGCTTCGTGTCGACGCACCTGCCCGCGGCGCCACGACCCGACGTCGCGGCGGCGATCGATGCCATCGCCGAGCAGGGCGGCGTGTTGGTGCTCTCGGGCGGCGAGCCCACCCTCGATCCCGATCTGGCGGCGTGGATCCGTCGTGGGAAGGCCAAGGGCGCGGTCGAGGTCGAGCTGCAGACCAACGCCACGCGCCTCGACGCCGCCTCGGTCGATGCGCTCGTGGACGCTGGGCTCGACGTCGCGTTCGTCTCGCTGCACGCCGCGACCGCGGCGACCTCCGACGCGATCACCGGCGCGCCGGGGACCTTCGCGCGCACGCTCGCGGGCCTCGACGCGCTCGCGGGGCGCGTGCCGCGGCTGCGGATCAACTTCGTGTTCTGCCGCTCCAACGCCGAGGAGTTCCCGGCGTTCGTCGACCTGGTCGCCGCGCGGTGGCCGATCGCCGCGATCACCGTGTCGTTCGTCGCCCCGTCGACGGATCTCGTCCCGCACACGCCTGCGTTGGTCCCCCGCTATACCGAGGTGATGCCCGCGCTGCTCGAGGGGCTGGGTCGGGCGCGGGCGCACGGCCTCGAGGTCGGCGGCTTCGATTCCATGTGCGGCATCCCCCTGTGCCTTGTCCCGCCGGCCGAGCGCGCGCCCCTGCTGCACCTCGCGCCGATCCCCGAGGGCATCGATCGGGGGGAGTTCGTGGTCGCCCCCGCGTGCGGCCAGTGCTCGCTGCGCGGTCGCTGCTACGGCGTGCGACGCGGCTACGCGGCGCTGCACGGCACCGACGAACTCCACGCCCAGGACCCCAGCGCGCCGTGCTAGAAGGCTCCGGCCGCCGCGCCGAAGACCGAAACGTCCGACCGCGGCGTTCCTCGAGGAAGTCCCCCATGCGCGAATCTTCGCTCGCCCTCGCCTTGCTCCTGGCCGTTCCGCTCGCCTGCGGCGGCTCCGACGACCCCGCCCAGAAGGCGCCGGCCAAGGCGGTCGTGGGCGAGACGAAGATCGAGCCGACGGTCACGCCGCCGGTCGAGCCCAAGGTCGTGCCCGAGGATCCCTTCGCCGACGACAAGTGGGAGGAGCCCGACGCCGACACCGACGGCGGCGATGCGCCCGCGCCCGCGAAGCCCGAGGTCGCCGCGGGTCCGTGGCCGGGGCCGTGCAAGATCACCTACAAGGGCGGCCCGACGCTGCGGTTCAAGTACACCGACACGGGCGGCACCGTGCGCACCGACGCCGACGGTGACGGCAACGCGGACGTGTGCAGCAAGTTCGATCGCGCCGACGGGCACACCAGCAAGATCTCGATCGACCTCGACTGCAACAAGAAGACCGACCTGCGGCTCGAGCCCAAGCTCGAGGCCGGTACCAACCTCGCCGTCGCGAAGGTCACCGCGACCGAGGACAACGGCGGCAATCGCGAGATGACGATGGTCGAGCTCGGCCTGTTCGCGGGCCTCGAGCCCGGCTTCCCGCTGGCGGCCGCGCGCAAGGACGTGGACGCGACGATCAAGGATGGTCGCGTCACGAAGGCCGCGATCAAGGGCGAGGGCGGCACCAAGGTCTCGCTGTCCTACGAGAAGGACGGCCGCATCAAGGGCCTCGACGAGGACACGGACGGCGACGGCACCGTCGACCGCAAGTTCACGTACAAGTACGACGCCAAGGGCAATGTGACCAAGATCGAGGTCACGGTCACCGAGGCAGCGGCGACGGCGGGCGGCAAGCCGACGAAGAAGAAGCAGACCGCCACGGTCGACTACAGCTGCTGGAAGTAGGGAGGTTCGACGTGCCCGTGGCGCGGTCGGACGAGCGGTGCGCGTTCGCTCGAACCGTTCGGCGCGTCGCGGAACACCCTCGGCCATGTCGCCCGCGCGCACGAGACCTCCCGCGGGCCCCGATGCTGGGCGGGCGGCTCGGGAACCAACGACCCACCGTGGGCACCGCTCAGGTATCCCCGCCCGAAGCGAGCCGCCCCATGTCCACGCCGATCCGACTCGCCCTCGTCTCCCTGAGCCTGGGCGCCTGCGCGGACAAGCCCACGGCGGCCGACGCCGTCGATCCGCGCTGCTCGACGCTGGCGCAGTCCCTCTGTCGCCGCAACGCGGCGTCTTGCCAGGTGGTCGAGCAGGAGCTGAGCGCGATTCGACCGAGTCCAGGCGACGCGTGCGAGGCGGGCTCCACGACGCTGGCGGCGCTCGACGTCGTCGCGGTCGAGCAGCAGGCCACCGTCTGGCGCATCGGCCTCGAGGATGTCGCGGCGAAATCAATGGAGGTCGCTCGCATCCTCGCGACGCATGCCGAGCACCGGTTGCGGTGGATGAGTCCGACGAAAGCCTCGATCGAGGGCCTGGCGAGGGCGGACTGGGCCCTGCCGTCCTACGGTGAGGCGGACGCGGTCGTTCGGCTGACGTCGCGCCGTGTCATCCTCGAGGGAGATCCCCCGCTGGACGTCGATGCAGCCTCGCCAACGCCGGGGTCGGCAGAACATCCGCTGACCCGCGAGTTGCGAGCTCGCGCGATCCGGGGCCGCGAGCTGGCTGAAGCGCGGAGCGAGCTCTTCAACGGCGCCGTGCTCATCTTCGCCGAGCGAGAGGTGTCGCTCGCGGGATTGATGTCGGTCGTCGACGCCGGGGAGGCGGCCGGGCTTCCCGAGTATCGCCTCGCTGTCGCGCGCGGCGATGGATACGGGGAGATCGTGTTCGTTCGCGCGCCCGAGACTCCGGCGCCCGGTGGGGTCGTGCTGCGGATCGACGGGCCCGGCTTCGTGCTCGAACCGGATCGCAAGATCGCCGACGTCGCCGCCCTGCGCCGCGAGCTCGGTGCCCTCGCGGCCGCGGACCCGGAGCGGTGGACCGCGGTCCTGCAGGCCCCGGGTGCCACGCCGATGCAGCGCGTCGTCGACACCATGCGCGAGCTGCAGGGCCACGCGTGCGACTTGAAGGAGCTGCTACTTGCGGATCCCAAGCCCCCGACCTGCTGGTTCTGGCAGGTGTTGCTCGCCCAGAGTCCCGATCGGCAGTGAGATCGTCGACGTGCAAATCAACGCGCCCGCCGCGCAGAACGGGCCATCACTGCCGCCTCACCCCATCCGCCGCATCCCCTCCGCCACGCCGATCACCGGCGCCCACCCCAGCTCCCGCTTCGCCTTCTCCGTCACGACCGTCAAGCTGCACGACATCATCGCGGCCGCCAGCCGACTCAACGGCGGTCGCGTCCCCGGCCGCACCACATTCCACACCCGCTCCACGATCGCGGCCGCCGCCCGCACCACGAACCCGGGCACCTTGCGCTCTGGCAGCGTCACGCCGGCCGTCTTCACCAGCGCGGTCATGAACTCGCGCATCGTGGACCGCTCGTCGTCCGCCAAGAAATACGCCTGACCGCCGCGCCCGCGCACCAACGCAGCCTCGACGCCCGCGACGACGTTCGCGACGTGCACGGTCGAGGTGACGTGGCGTCCGTCGTCGATCCACGCGAACCCACCGCGGCGCACCGTGTCGAGGAGCGTCGGCAGCACGGTGCGATCCCGCGGCCCCCACACCAGCCGGGGGCGCAACGAGATCGTGGTGAAGCCCTCGGTGTTCGCCGCGAGCACCAACTTCTCCGCCTCGGCTTTGGTCTCCGAGTAGAGGAACTCGTGGCGCGACGGGTACGGATGCGTCTCGTCGACCTCGACGAGCGGTCGGCCTACGAAGAGCACCGCTTCGGTGCCCATGTGGATGAAGCGCGAGACGCCCGCTGCACGTGCGACCTCGAGGAGCTGGCGGGTGCCCTCCACGTTCGCCGACCAGAACTGTTCGCGTGTGCCCCAGTCCTCGGCCCGCGCCGCGCAGTGCACGACGACATCGACGCCCGCGAGATCGGCGACGTCGATGGATCCGAGCGCGCAGCGGACCGCGCGGGCGCCGAGCGCCTCGACCTCGCGGGCGGAGGCGTCGGATCGGGCCATCGCGGAGACGTCGTGGTGCTTGCGGAGCGCCTCGACCACATGACCACCGACGAAGCCCGACGCACCGGTGATGAAGATGTGCATGCGGCGGATGTACCGCGAATGGGGCGCGGCGTCATGGGTCGGGGGAGCACCACCCTCCTGCGTAGGTGGCCTCGTCTGCGCGCCACTGGTGCCACTGGTGCCGAGGACGTCGGCGCTTGCGCCACGGGCGATCGGACCTCCAGTCGTCCGCATCGACCGAACACAGCCATGTCGCGCGCGTCACGGAGCCGCGCACGCCTCGATCGGCGTGTGGCGCGAGTCGTTCGCGAGCACGGCCCCCATCGCCGCGGCTTCGTCGAGGCTCGTGCAGCGCGGCAGCGTGGCGAAGCAGTCGGGCACGATCGTCATGCCATCGTCGTCCTGCACGTCGTAGCGGGTCGCGTTCACGCACACTGCACCTGCTTCGCTCCACGCGGCCTCGAAGCCCATCTCGTCGAAGCCGACGCGCTGCTGCACGCCGAGCCCGTCGTAGACGTCGATGCGCGTGCCGTCGAGCGTCCACGGGCGTCCATCGCCGCAATAGTCGGCGCGGGCGAGCCGGGTGCAGCTCTGGTGCACCTCGGCGCCGAACGACCACGGCGCGTAGCCCCAGTCGACGCACTTGTAGATGACGCCGTCGGTGCACGAAAAGGTGAGCTCGCCCTCGACGGCGTCGAAGTGGCCGGCGTCGTCCCACGCGCCGGCGACGAACATGCCGGCCTCGCCGTCCCCACACACGGGCACGCCGTCGCCCTCCAGCACGATCCGCTCGCCGCCGCCGTGGGCCTCGACCGCCCCGACGCGCAGCGCGAAGCGCTGACCGCTCTTCGCGATGCCGATCAAGTCGCGACCCTGCAGCGCTGCGGCGCCGACGAGCGCGCCGGCGACGAGCCGTCCCGCCTCCATCGTCACGGGCGATCCGTCGTCGAGCTCGATGCGCATGCCGACCATCGCGTCGAGCCCGATGCGCCGGCCCTGGTACGACGAGCCCTGGTACGACGAGCCCTGGTACGACGAGCCCTGGTACGACGAGCCCTGGATGTCGTCGTCGTCGCGCGGCGGCCCGCCCTGCAGGCTGCTGCCCTGCAGGTCCTCTTCAGGGCGTTTGCGCCCGCCCTGCAGGCTCGAGCCCTGGACCTCGGGATCGGGGCGCGAGCCGCCCTGCAGGCTCGTGCCCTGCGCGTCCTCTTCAGGACGTGCGGGTCCACCTTGCAGGCTCGTGCCTTGGCCCTCCTCTTCAGGGCGTTCGCGTCCACCTTGCAGGCTCGTGCCCTGACCATCCTCTTCAGGACGTGCGGGTCCACCTTGCAGGCTCGTGCCCTGCCCGTCGTCGTCCATGCGCGGCGGGCCCACGCGGTCGTCCTGATCGACGCGCAGCACCGCGCCGGCGATCGGCAGGCACTGGGATGCCTCGCCGGACGACGGGTCGCACGCCGCGAGCGGCGCCAGCAGCAGGGAGGATCGCACGAGGGCTCTCGGCCGGATCGGGGTCATACGGGGTCGACTCGCGAGCCGGCCCGTTGATCACGACGGCCGAGAAGAGACTCCGCGGTCGCTCGAACCGTCCGGCGCGCCGCGGAACCTCGGTGCAACGCGCGTTCGTCGATCGCGAAGTTCGGACCGTCGGTCCGTCAGCTCTGGTCGACCTGGGCCGGATGGGGCGCGAAGACTGCACAGGTCTATCAGTAGAGCTCAACGGCGCTTGCCGGGGGGGCGGAGCCCTTCGTCGATCCACTCGCTGCGGCACGGGCTCGCGTCGAACGGGGGCAGGCCGCCCGTCGGGTCGGCCTCGCACCCATCCTTGGTGCGGTGCACGAGGAGCGTGGTGGTGTCGGTGCCGAGCACGAAGGGCTGCTCGCCGAGGGCGGCGTTGATCCGCCGCAGCTCCTGCGTGGTCTCGCGGCACGGGATCGTGCAGTCGTGCAGACCGGGCTCGGTGCGCGTGCCCGCGCCGCGATCGCCGAGCCGGTGATCGTCGCTGCGGCGCGTGTACAGGTGCACGCCGTGGTGCTCCATGCACCTGCGCCCGTGGTCGAGCACGCCGTGGCGATAGAAGAGCGCCTCGCGGAGCGCGTGGCCGCCGAGGCCCTCGGCGGCGAGGGCCTCGGTGAGCGCCGCGACCGACTCGGGGGTGCACGTGTCCTCGACCCACACGAGCCGCTCGGCCTCGACCCACAGCCTCCACGTGTGCGCGTAGCGGAGCTGGGCGTCTCCCGACTCCACCAGCGACCACAGCGGTGGCGCGCTGCCCGGGCCGAAGGCCGAGCCGCTGCCGACGCCGGCGCCCGACGCCAGCGTCGCGGAGCAGGCCTGCATCCCGTAGGGATCGAACGTCTCGCCGACCTCCACGCCACGCTCGCAGCGAACGTCGAGCGCACGGACCCGCTCATGGCACTCCTCGAGCACGCGGGCGAGCGGCTCGTCGGGCGACTTTCGCGGGCGCGCGGTGATCGGACGGCAGGACGTCCCCACGCGGATCCACAGGGTGCTCGTCTGGGCGAGCCACGGCGGCGGCTCGGCGTGGGTGGTGGGCATGTAGGCCCGCGCGTCGGGGAGCCGCGCTTGCACGTCGGACCACGTGAGCGCGGGCGCGGGCGCGGGCGCGGGCGCGGGCGCGGGCGCGGGCGTGGCGACGGGCGCGGGCGTGGGCGGTGGCTCTGCTTCGCTCGGCGCGGGCGAGGGTCGGCACGCCGCGAGGAGCAGGGCGACGCAGGTGAGCGCTCGGCGTCGATCGGTCGAGCCCATGGGCGGATGGTAGCCGACGGGAGGATCGTCGCCCACGCGTGGGCTCCCGTCCTGGTGCATATGCCGAGGCTTCGGCCGGGACAACGCCCGTGGGCCGGGTGATCAAACCCGCCCGAGGACCGTCTACCGGGGAATGAAGCGGGTGAGCTGTCATTCCTGTGGCACGGTGATCGACGAGGCAGAGGCGCTGTTCGCAGCGGACGGCATGATCTGCTCGACCTGCCACGCGAGGTCCGAGGCCGCCGCCGGTGCGTTCGACGACGACAACAGCGGCTTCCCCGGTCTCGATGCATCGCCGCTCACGCGCACGCGCGCGACGCAGCATCGGCGGGACGACGGCACGGTCGTCACGCACATCAGCGAGACCAGCGTCGACCTCGGGCCCCTCAACTCGATCATTCGCCTCGTGCGTCGGCTCTTCGCCCGCGGAAGCGATTGAACCCTCGGGGTCGTGGAGCACGAGTCTGCGGGCGGCGTGCCGCGGGACTGGTTGCGCCGCGACTGCGTCGGCGATCCCCCGATTCACCTCGAGCCCTCCCCGCCGAGGCCCGGTGTGGGCGATGCCACGCAGCGAACCTGGAGCGACGAACGAGACGGACGGGCGAGGCAACGAAGCCCCCCATGCACAGTTGATCGAGGGCCCGGTGAGCGGAGTGTCCCGGGTCACGACCCATTCGGCAGGTGGGGTCACTAACCTCGCATGGGATGGCTCGCATCGACGATCGCAACGTGTTGCTTCGTTGCAACCCTCCGGGATCCCCAGCTCGATCGCGTCCGCGACGAAGCCGGCGAGAGGGACCAGTCATCGAGCGCGGCGCAGGTCGAGCGTGGCGCCGAGGCTGCCGGCGCCGCCATCCGTGCGCTGGCGTCGATCGCGAGCGCGCTCGGCAAGGCGCCGGACTTCGCGAGCTTCCCCTGGGCCGCGGGCCGACGCGAGGGGATGCGCGCCGCGGCACGCCCGCAGCTCGTGGTGCCGTTGGACCACACGCATCGCATCGCCACGCCGGTGGGGAGCGTGGTCGATCCGTTCGAGGTCGACGCGGAGTCGCCGGCGGTTGCCCCGGCTCCGCGGCTGCGCCCGCACGCCTCGGCAGGACGAACGCCGGGGGTGTCGATGCGCGCGGACCTCGATGGTGCGTGGCAGTACGGTGGGCTGTGGCGCGGGCGCCTCGGGTTCGAGCTCGACACCGCGGCGCGGGTCGGCGTGGCGGCGCATCTCTACCTCTTCGGGTCGCCGAGCTCGCGCGATCACCTGTTGCTCGGGGATGTGCGCCTGCACGTGATGATCGGGAACTGGCGGCATCTGCTGTTGCGCACCGGCGCGGGGTTCGATGTCCTGCGCTCCACGAATCCCGGGTTCACCGCGTTGGGCGGCGACTGGAACATCTCCGGGGATGTGTTCGTGGTCCGGCCGTTGGTGCTGTCGTTCGACCTGTCGGTCGGTGGCATCGGCCACGCGGTGTACGTCGGTGGTCGGGCGACGATCGGTGTGGCGATCCGTCGATTCGAGGTGTTCACCGGATACGAACACAAGCTGATCGGCGCGCCGGGAATCGGTGGACCGTTGGGCGGGGTGAGGGTTTGGTTCTGAGTTTCCGCCGCCGTGACGAGCTCGCCCCCGCGGCCGCGCGATGCCGCGCCGGTGGGGCGTCAGGCGTCGAGCGCCGCGATGTCTTCGCGCAGTTCGTCATCCGTCGTGCGGGCGGCGATCGCCGCCAGCGCGACCTGGACCTCCTCTTGGTCGCGCGCTCCCGCGAGCGTCGACGCCATCGCGCGATCGAGCGCGGCGTTGTACCGCCCGGCGATCGCCCGCTCGACCAGCAGCGGATCCGCGACGCCCTCGAAGTGCCGCTTGCGCAGCACGGTGAGCGCCCGCGAGGCCACGTCGGGGTTGTCGTCCTCGAGCGCGACGAGCAGCGTCGCGGTCGCAGTGGGCTCGACGTGGGTGCGCAGCGATGCGAGCGCCTCCAGGCGCACGATGCTCTCGGGATCACTCACCGCCGCGATGATCCGCGGAACGTCGTCCTTGCGGCGCGCATTGCCGAGGCCGGCGACGGCAGCGGCACGCACGCGCGTGTCCTCGTCGCTGCTCGCATCGACGAGCACGCCGTGCATGCGCTCGGCGAGCCACGCATCTTCGACGCGACCGGTCACGGTGCCGATCGGGTACAGCAGCGCCTCGAAGGTCTGCAGATCGCCGGCCGCCCGCGCGAACTCGAGCTGCGTGACCAAGAACTCGCCCGACTCGGCGGTCGGTCGAGCGACGAACGCGAACCGCTGCAGCAACAGCTCGCGCTGCGGCCACTTCGCGCCCGCAAGATCACTCAGCAGCTCACGCATCACCCTCTGAGCCTGGGGTGTGCCCGCCGCCGAGAGGATGTCGAAGCCGAGCTGCCGTCCCCCGTCGTCGGAGTCCATGACGAGCGGCACCAGCTCCTGCGCGCGCTCGGGGTACGCCCGGAAGAACGCCGCGAAGCGCGAGATCTCGCCCTGCTGCGGCAAGAGCCCGCCGTCGAGTGCTCGCATCGCGATCTCGATGTCCTGCGGGTGGGTGCCCGCGGCGTACTGTCGATCGAGCTCGCGCGCCGCCGCGGCGAGATCGGGGCCGGCGGTCGGATCGACCTCCTGCGGCTGCTCGAGCGGCGTCGCGGTGCCCTCGTCGACGCGCGACCGCACCAGCGAGAACCGGTCGTCCGCGACGAGCCCGATCGTGTCCGCGAGCATTGCCGAGTCGTGCAGCTCGATCCGCACCGGCACACGATCGGCATCGAGCTCGATGGTGCCCTCGGTGCCGAGCGCACTCGCATCGACGATCTCGCCCGGCAGTGTGTCGAAGCGCAGCACGCTCGCGAGCTCTCGCTGGACCACACCATCGTCTCCGCGACGGTAGATCGCCTCGACGAGGCCGTGTCCGCCGCGTACCGATCGAGGCTGCGCGTCCTCTGTCGCGCCGCGCAGATCGAGCCGCGCGATCACACCGGTCATCAACTCGCGGAAGATCGGTGCGCTCTGGGGCCGGAAGAACGCCCGCCGGACGTCGCCGTCGTCACCGACGAGGATCTCCGCGTGTTCGCCGACCATTGTCGCGGCGTCGAGCGGGATCGTGTCGCCCTGGGCGACGATCTCGCGCGTGGTGAGGCTCGGGAACCACACCGACACGCGCGTGCCCTCGGGTCCGTGACCGATCGCGGAGATCGCCAGCTCGCCCTTCAGTGTCAGCCCGCCCGAGATCCCCGGGTCGCCGTCGTGCGATCGCGTGGCCTCGGTGTGCCACTCGATCGCGTAGACGTGCACCTCGCCCGTGTGCAGCACCGGCGCGATCGGCCGCGCGGGCATGTCGACGCCGACCTCTGTCGCGGGGGAGGGTGTCCGAGTGCAGGCGCCCGCGAGGATGCCGGCGAGAACGATGGTCTTGCTGAGCGTGTTCATGGGTCGAATCCGATCGTGGGCAGGTCGGGGCTGGCGCTCATGCCGGCGGCTCCCGATCGAACGCGATGAGAGGCACGTCGCCGGCCATCAGCGGCATGAGCGTCGCCTTGGCCGGCCCGAAGCCCTTCCAGCGGAACAGCTCGAACTCCTCGTCGAACGTGAAGAACTCGACGTACAGCGAGATCCGGCCCGACAGTGTCGCGAGTGTCATCCCGAGCTCGGAGGCGAAGTTGACGTACGCTTCGCCGCCGCGGGCGACCGTCTTCATCTCGAACTTCGCCGGGAGATGGATCAAGACGAGGTTGAGCGCTGCGCGGACGCCTGCGCTCGCGATGCCCGAGATTCCGACCCCGACCTGACCGAGACCCCACGCGGCGAACATCGGGCCGTAGCCCGCGGAGATCCCGAACGCCGGCAGATTCTCGTTGCAGCCCGTCGATGCACTGCCGGCGAGCTCGATCGCCGAGCCGAACAACAGCTCGCCCCACATCTCGCCGGAGACCGGCACGCCGACGTAGATGTCGAAGCGGGGCTTGAACGACGGCACCTGGATCATCCAGCCGACCTGCGGCTCGTCACCGAACGTCTGCGCGACCTTCCACTTGAGCTTGCCCTTGTTGTCGCGACCGCTCGAGAAGACCGTCTGGTCGAACATCTCGAGGTGCGCCTTGAAGCTGAGGTCACCGTCACCGTCGTGGTTCGCCCGTAGGGCGACCTGACCGTCGACGACCGGGACCTTGTTGTCCATGATCCACGCGTCGAATCCGGTGTCGATGTGCGCGCTGCCGGCGAGCTCGCACACGAAGCCGCCGGTGCCGCTCGCGGTGCGATTCTGCGGCCGTGCGTCCCAGCCGACATCGTAGTCGTACCCGACCGCGAACAGCTTCTTGTTGCCGAGGTAGTCGCCGCCCGCCCAGTCTTTGCCGAGCGCGCGCCCGCGATCGACGTTGCCCTTGCGATAGGGCCCGATGAGCTTCTTCGCCTCTCCGTAGGCGAGCTTGGTCGCATCGAGTCGGGCCTTGACCTCCTTTTGCGGCGGCACGTACGGCGTCTTGAACGTCTGCGCGGTGTCCCACGCCTTGCAGTACGCACGATCAGCCACCTGTTGATCGAGCGTGGGCAGCTGGTCGAGCACTGCCGCCTGGAACATCTGTGGCGTCCAGTCGCACCCGTAGGTGTTCAGATCGAGGCAGCTCTTGTGGCCGTCCTGCTTGCGCTTCCACTCCGCGCGCAGGAACTCGCCGATGCGACAGCTGATGGGGCCCTTGAACGCCGACTCGAGGCCGAACTCGTCGGGGGCCTTGCTGCACCCGCTCAGCTCGTCGAGGTTCGACTGGAACGTCCCACCGCCGTGATCGCCGGTGGGCGTCTGGGACGGCGTCGATCCGCCCGCCTGTGGGGCCGGTGCCGCGAAGCCGGCGAGCGGCGATACGCCGTTCTTGGCGCCGTGCTGCACGGCTTTGGCGAGGTTGCGGATCTGCGGCATCGACTTGTTCACGACGCTCGCGCCGAACTTCGCCTTGAGCGACTTCATCACGTCGCGACCACGCTCGATGAACTCCTGCTGGAACTTCCAGCGCTCGAACGGATCCGTCGCGCGCATGTCGATCGGTAGCACGAGCACCTGCTCTTCGAGCGGCAGCCCGTCGGCCAGCGAATTCTCCCATGCGACCGCGGCGTTCCACTTCTCCATCAAGTTGCGGAAGTGCGCGAGGCGGCGCAGGTACTCCTCGTTCTCCGCCTGGCTGTCGTTCTCGATCTTGTCGTGCAGGAACTTGTGCCAGGCCCACTCGTTCTTGAACTTGCGCGGCTCGGTGCATCCTCCGGCGCCGCAGTTGCCGATCTTGTAGTAGTTCTTGCCGTTCTCCAGCGCGGTCTCGAGCGCCGTGATGATCGGCGCTCCCACCAGCGGGTTCATGCCGTTGGTGCGCACGAAGGCACCGCCCTGCGCGAACATGTCGTTCTTCGGCCGGGGTCCGGTGGCGACGAACTCGATCTTCTTTTCGAGTGGATTGCCGTCGGTTGTCCGCAGCACGCGATCCGAGATCCCGACTTCGCCCGGCATGTACGCGAGGTCGAACACGCACTCGAAGTCGCCCTTGCACGCCGACGCGCGGTCGATGAAGCGGGTGATCCCGTAACTGCGCTCGTACGCATACTCGTCGCAGTCACGCACGTACTGGATCGACGGCTCCATCCACTCGGGGTTTCTGTGGAACTCCTTCGCCACATTCGGATCGACGCCCTCGGTGCGCGTCACCGGTGGATGCTGCGACATGTCCATGCCCTGCAGCCCCTGCAGCGGATCGCCGATCTTGCGATACTGACTGCGGAACTGCGTGTGCCCGGCCTGCGCCTGCGTCGGGTGCGTGTACTTGAAGTACTTGCCCTCCTCGACGTCCTGCGGCATCTGGTCCTTGTTCGGCTTGAGCATCTTCACCGTGGGCCGAGCCTGCGCGTTGTAGTAGTCCTTCATCGCCTCCTTCGCGATCGGCCTGCAGACCGCGATGTGCCGCTGACCGCAGAGGCTGTCGAGGTAGCCCTCGGAGACGCACTTCGCCGCGTCCGGCGTCGGGCAGGTGTCCGCGACCGGGGGGCTCCCCCCTCCTGGCTGCACGGGACCGACGGCCGGCGCCGCGGCGGCGACCGTTGCTCCGAGGGCGAGGGCGAAGGCGAGCGTGAGGGCCGTCGAGCGGGGCATCGAAGGTGAAGAGAAGGGGCGAACCGCATGTGACCGGGTACGTCGAAGAAAAACTCGACATCAGGTTCGGTGCGGTCAGGCGCTCACTGCTGCACGGAGGGACCGGCGCTCGACATCAAGCCTCTCCCCGGGATAGCGGAGTTCGCGCTGGTCGACGGGAGTTCGCCCTCGACGGCTTAAACCGTCCGGCGCGCCGCGGAACCTCTCTGCAACCCATGACGCCGCTGCCCCGTTTGGCCGCTCTCTCGCTCGTCACTGCCTGCCTCGTCGCGCCCGGGTGCGGGCGCGCGCCGGCCCAGCCCGGCCCCGCGCCGTCGCTGGCGTCCGCCTCGTCCGTGCCGCCGTCGGGCACCTACACGGTGTCGACGCGCGTCGTCGCCGACGAGTGCGGCACGGCGGCAGCCTCGGAGCACCGCGGACTGATGATCGCGGCGGCCGTCGAGGCCGGGGTCGTGACGCTCAACGTCCCGCTGCCGACCGGTTCAATGAGCGGCAGCCCGATCACCGCGCGTTCGAACTTCACGCTCGGCCACGCCGCCGGCGCGCGTGAGACCTCGCCCGAGCCCCGATGTCCCGGCTACGTCGTCACGCGCCGCACCGAGCTGCGCAACACCGGTGCGCTCGGCTTCGACATCGTGGCGACGACGTCCTACGGCGACGCCGGCGAGTGCGGCGGCGCGGTCCCCCAGCGGTGCACGACGTCGCTCGTGCATCACTTCGCGCTCACCGAGTTCGCGTGCGCGGCGGAATGCAGCCGCGGCCATCGCTTCGTCGCCGATCCTCGCGGCGGTCCGCCGCAGTGGCACGTCGAGTGCCGCTGCCCGTGAGCAGCCGCTGGACCTGCTGTCGCAGGCGTGGTCGTGCACCAACGAGCAGACGTTCCGCTACACGACGGTGGACATCGATGGTGAAGGCCACGTCGATCTGGCGGTGACCGACGCGTGCGATGGCGACGGCGCGGGGCTCACGGCCTGGCTGTACTTCCCGGGGATCTGCGAGTAGCCGACCACGGCCGGTCGACTCCGGCCGTGGGACGTAGCAAGATCCACCGAGGTGGCGAACCTCGGCTACATGCAGCTCGTCCGCGGCTGCAACCAGTACTGTCGGTTCTGCTCGAACCCCGCCTCGGGCTACATGCTCGACCTGCCCACGGCGCAGCGGCAGGTCGACGACTTCGTCGCGCGGGGCTACTTCGGGGTGATTCTCACCGGCGGCGAGCCGTCGCTGTCGCCGATCGTGCCGGAGGTCGCGCGCTACGCCGCCGACCGCGGGCTGCACGTCCGCATGATCACCAACGGCTCGCAGCTCGCCAAGGACGGGCTCGCCGAGCGCTACCGCGACGCGGGCCTGTCGTGCTTCCACGTTAGCATCCACACCGCGCGCGCCGAGCTCGAGGACTTCCTCACCGGCGTGAAGGGCAGCTTCGCCCTGGCGATGCGGGCGCTCGAGCGGCTCGGCGCGGTTGGGGCAACGGTCAACATCAACACCGTCATCAACAAGTACAACGCGGATCACCTCGACGAGACCGTGATGGCGCTGACCGGACGCTTTGCGTTCTTGCGGCACTTCGTGTGGAACAACCTCGATCCGTCGATGGGTCGGGCCGAGACCAACCGCGACACCGCGCCCCGGCTCGCCGACTTCGAGCTGTCGCTGGCCCGCGCGATGCGACACCTGCACCGCAGCGGCCGCAGCTTCCGCGTCGAGCGGGTGCCGCTGTGCTACATGACCGAGTTCGCCCACTGCAGCACCGAGACCCGCAAGATCATCAAGGGCGAGGAGCGCATCGTGCACTTCCTCGACACCAAGGGCACCGTGCGGCAGACCGACTTCCGCCACCCCAAGGCCGACGTGTGCCAGCGCTGCAGCCTCGACGGGATCTGCGGTGGACTGTTCGAGCGGGGGGATCACTACGATCTGGCCGAGCTGCACCCGGTGTTCGTGGATCCGCAGCCGATCGTGGATCGGGTGCTCGCGGATCCGGATTGAGGGCGGCCGGGCGATCGTCCTCAGCGCCTCGGCCTCGTGCCGCATGACGCCGGCGGGATACTCGGCCAAGTACTGGTCGACGGTCCGCAACGCCGCGGACGGCTGCCCGTTGCGGAGGAATTCCTCGGCCGCCGAGATCCGCTCGAGTTCGTCGGCGATCGACGGGCCGGGCTGCGCTCTTACGCCGGGCTCCGCCGTATCGCCGCGCTCCGCCGTTGGTCGCGGCGACGGCCGCGACTCGGGTCTCGCGATCGCCGGTGGAGGGACGCTCGACGTTGGATGGGGCAGCTCGGCGGGAATCGGAGGAGCGGCACGCTGGGGCGTCAGCGCCGCGCCGCGTGCATCACCCACGGACTGCTCGCCCTCCGCCTGCCACGGTGCCTGCTCACCGCCGTCGACGCCGGCCAGCCGCGTCGACGTGGCGCGAGCGCTCCACACCACCGCTGCGGCGGCAGCTGCGACCCCGATCCCGAGCAACCACCACGCGCGACGATCACGACGAATGCTCTGGGTCGCCGCTCGCTCCGGGCGGGACGCCGGCTGCTCGTCCACGCGCCGCAGGTGCCGCGCCAACATGCGAGCGATCGCAGCGTCGTCCGGCGTGTCGTCCTCACGGTAGACCGCAAGCAGGCGTTCGCAGCGGGCGTCGAGCTCGTCCATCATCGCTCCAGGTGTGTGGCGACGAAGTCGCGGAAGAGCCGCCGCGCGGTGCGGAGGCGCGTGTAGATCGTGTTGACGTTGTCGCCGGTGAGCCCCGCGACCTCGCCGGCCGTCATGCCCCGCACTTCGACGAGCTCGAACGCGACGCGCAGCCCCTCCTCGAGGCCGGCGACGAACTCGCGCACCGCGGCGAGCGACTCGGCGCGCGCGGCCAGCTCATCGGGCCGATCGCCCTCGGCGAGCGGCGTCTCGACGACCCGCAGCTTCCGATCATGTCGCGCCTTCGCGCGCGTGTGGTTCCAGCGAACGTGTTTCGCGATGCCGAACAGCCACGTCGTCATCGCGACCTCGGGCCGGCGATCGCCAGCGCGACGATGCGCGACCACGAAGACGTCGTGCACGAAGTCCTCGCGATCGCCCGGCGGGATTCCGAAGGCCGCCGCGACCCGCCACACCATGCGCACGTGGTCGCGGTACGTCTGCGCGAGGTCGGCGCGGGCCTGCGGACCATCGGCGGGTCGGGGAGAGTCGGCCAGGGCGGTCACGTCCGGGGGTGGATGTCCGGGACGATCGATTCTCATTGCGTCGGCCCGCCAAACCGAGCGACGAGCCCCGCGGCGCCCTGGAGGCCCGCGGTTGCGCCACAGCACGCGGTCCCGAGGCCGGTCACCACCAGCGCGGGCTTGCCGACGACGACCACCGGCTCGACCCGCGCGAACACGCCGATCGATCGCCCCGGCCAGAAGCGCGCGCCGAGCCCGAGGCGCAGGGCGATCCACGGTGAGCGGTTGCGTCGCGCATCCACGACGTCGACCCCGGTCCCGCCGGCGGCGCCGAGGGACGCACCGGCGCACAGCGGGAATTGCCACCGACCGACCCCAGGCTCGCCACAGCCGCGCAGGTCGAAGGACGTCAGCCAGACGCGCGCCCGCGGGAGGCCACCCACGTCGACGGGGTGGACCACGACGTGGGTCGCCCCGGCTGCGGCCGACCACCTGCGCCCGGCGATCCCGACGGTGCCCGAGATCAGCGCGGCAGCGCGACCGGAGAGCAGGGCGCTCACGCCCGCGCCCGCGTCGAGCATCGGCCACACGTCGGACGCCCTGCGCCTCGACGTGGTGGGTCGCGGTGCGGGCTGCGTCGTCCCGTCGCGCCCCGCCGGCGCCGTCGGCCGACTCGCCGGAGCAACGGGGCGAACCTCGGTCGTCGCTGCCTCCGTCGCGACGGGCGAGGGCTTGCCCACCGGTTGCCGCGGCGGCGGGCTCGGCTCTGCGGGCTCGGCCGTCGCGGCGATCAGCACCAGCACGATCGCAGCCTCGACGATCTCGTCACACGTAGCACCGTCGAGCACCCGCGACGCGGCATCGTCGTTGCCGACGACGGCCAGCACCCGCCACGCGTGCGAAAGCTTGGTCACGGTGAATCGGGCGCGCGGCGCACTCACGCCCGCCGGCAGGCGCTCGGCCAAGCGGGACTCGATCGTCGCGGCATCCAAGCACTCGGGCGGCGCGTCCCACGAGACCGTCGACGGAGTCGGCTCGCTGGCGCGAAGCAGGGCCACGATCGGTCCCAGCAGCATCGAGCGCCGATGATACCCCTCGGCTCGGCGCGGCACGCTGGCCCCGTTCGCGGGCGGCCGGGGGGGGCGTCGACTGCTACGCTGGCGGGTACGGGCGAGCGTCGCATCGCGACCCACGACGCACCTCGAGCCGGCCGGGGAGCGCTCGAATCACGCACTGGAGTCGGACAACGCCGCGCGCAGGCGGTCCACCGTACCGGAAGGGAGGTCGCTCCGTACCAGTGTCGCCCCGGCGAAGCGAGTCAGCTCGCGCTCGAGCGCGTCTTCGCGGACGTGCGTGACGAGCAGTGCCAGCGCCGATGTGCCGGGCAGAATCGCTTGCTCGATCTCGCGGACCGTCGCATCGGGGATGCCGATGTCGATGAGCTTCGCGGCAATGGCTCCGAGCCCCGCGTTCGTCGCTGCCCCGACGAGCGTGCCGATCGGGCCCGCCACGAGCGTGCCGAGCAGCGCTCCCCATAGACTACCCCGCAGCGCGCTGTTCCCCGGTGTGGGATCGACGGTCTCGGTGATCCGCGTCTTGCCATCCGCGTCCTTGTCGAGGAAGACCGCATCGTGGAGGACGATGACCTCTTGTGTCTCGAGTCGGGTCATCGCCAGCAGCGCTTCGCGGGCCGCGAGCGACGAGTCGAAAGCGAGGACGAGCAACGCGCGCGGATCGGTGGTTGGCATCGAGGGGGATGATGCCCAACGCGCGCGGGTTGGCAAGCGGTGTCATGCCACCGCTGTCGTGCCCCCGAGCCCATCGGCGTCCCCCGCGCCACGCGCGGGGAAGCGAACCTTGCGCCGCACGCCCTACCAATCGACGCGCAGCCCCAGACTCGGGAAGATCGGCAGCCCCACACTACTGATGATCTCGCGATAATCCTCCGAGTACACCAGCGCCTCGACATTCGCGCGGTTGTACACGTTCTGCACGTCGACGTACGCCGCCACCGTGGTGCGGCGGAGGTACCACCGGCGATCGAGCCGCACGTCGAGCTGGTGGAACGCGGGAAACCGCCGCGAGTTGGTGCCACCGAGCAGGGGGAACGGGCCGTTGTCGCCGTTCACCGTGCCGACGACGGGGGTGTACGGCGAGCCGCTGACCAGGCGGAAGCGGGCGCCCAGGCGGAAGTGTCGTGGTAGCTCGGCGCTGGCGAGCACGACGAGGTTGTGCCGCTGATCGAAGGCGCTGGCGGTGTAGCGGCGCGCGTTCAGACCGCGGTACTGCGTGCCGAACTCGGTGCGCATCAGGGTGTAGCCGATCCAGCCGTAGAAGCGATCGCCGAGGCGCTGGCGCACGAGCAACTCGAGCCCCCACGTCCGCGAGATGGTCTCGACGGTGAAGATGGTTTCGGGCGCGCCGGGGATCCGCTGCGCGGTGGTGCGTGGGTCGTCGAGGATGCGCATGAACGCGGTCGCGTCGATGCTCGGCCCGCGGGTGGGCGTGAACGTTCCCCCGCCGCTGACCTGGATCGACTGCAGCGGATCGGGCGTGGGGTCGGTCGCGCCGACGCCGACCGAGGGATCCAGCGCGAAGCGGATCGGCGCCGACAACAACACCCGCGCGGTGCCGACGCCCTGCTCGCCTGCGACCAGCGAGTCGCTGCCCGAGCCGAAGGGCGCGTCGGGCTGGGCGTACAGGCCGACGCCGCCGCGCAGCGCCCAGCGCTTGCCGAGGTCCCACCGCGCGATGATCCGTGGGTCGACGGCGAAGCGGTGCCGCGTGCGATCGCGGGTCTCGGTCTTGGTGATCCGCGCGAACGCAGAGCCGCGCACGCCCGGCCACAGCGTGACGTTGCCCAGGCGCAGCGTCGCCCAGGCATAGACCCCGAGGATCGCGTCGACGCCCTTGGCCAGCACCAGTTCACCCTCGCGGGTATCGGTGGCCGGGACCTCCGAGCGCAGGCGGTAGGGCGAGGCGCTGCCGTCGGTCCCGACCGTGAGGGAGAAGACGGGGGTCACGGCGCGCTCGACCTCGGCGCGCCACGTCGGCACCACCGCGCGTCGGCGATCCGACGAGAAGTCGCTGGTCGTGCGCGCCAGGTCCACCCGCACCGCGGGCGTCAGCAGGAACCGCCACGGGCCCGAGCGGCGGCGTAGCACGAGCTCGCCGCGGTGGAACTGATCGCGGAGATCGGCGCCGGTCTTCCGCACGGTCCCCTCGCCGTCGGGAGCGAAGTCGAGGTAGCGCACCGTCCAGCGATCCCCCGAGCCGATCCACCGCGCCGTGAATTCGTTGGCGCCGCGGGTCACGTCGTACTGCGCCTGGTAGTCGAAGTAGCGGGGCAGGGCGTACGCCGCGGTGGGATCGAGGCGCTCCGCGACGCGCAGCACCGCGTCGACGTAGCCGCGCTGCGCGGCGAGCATGAAGCTGCCGCGGCCGAGCGGCCCCTCGACCAGCGCGCCGGCCGACAGCAGATCGACCTTGGCGTGGCCGTGCACGCCGTCGCGTCGACCCTTGCGCGGCGCGAGCAGGACCACGCCGCCCGACGCGTTGCCCCACCGCGACGAGAAGTTGCCGGCCTGGACCTCGAGCCCGCCGAGCACGTCGGCCTGCAGCACGCTGGTGAAGCCGAGGGTGTGGAACGCCCGGGGCAGCGGGTGCTCGCCGTAGTAGACCTTCGATTGCGTCGGCGAGGCGCCGCGCAGGATGAGCAGGCCGAGACCGGCGGGCGTCCGCGCGACGCCGGGCAGGCTCTGCACGGCGCGCAATGGATCGCCCTGCGTGCCCGGTGCGGTCGCGATCTCCTCGGCGGTCATCGCCACCGAGCTCGCCGATGGCGTCGGTGTGCTCGGGCGCTGGGCCACGACGGTGCGGAACTCGCCCTCGCTGCGGGGCTCGAGGAAGACCGGGCGCACGCGGGCGCCGGTGTCGAGGATCGTCTCGGTGCGCACGAAGCCATCGGCGATGACGACCAGGCGCGCGCGGCCGCGGGGCACGTCGTCGAAGGCGTAGACGCCGGCGTCGTCCGCGGTCGTCGAGCGGACCCACGCCGGGGTCACGTCCTCGCGCAGGTGCGCGTGCGTCGGCAGCTCGCCGAGCTTGCGGTCGGTGGGCTCGGCGGTGAGCAGGACGCGCGCGCCGGCGATCGGCACCCGATCGCCGCGCCGCCGGATCTCGCCGCGGATCGTCGTGCACGCGGCGTCGGGGCAGGACGGCGGCGCTGCGGCGGCGCGCACGGGCCCGAGCAGGACCAGCGCACCGACGAGCAGGGCCGCGGGCCACTCAGCCCGACGTGTCATCGACCTCGAAGTGCAGCGAGCCCCAGCCGATCCCGCCGTGGCCGTCGTCGAGTAGCGCGTCGATGCGGAACTCCGGGACGCCGCGCGGCACGACCCAATTCATGGCGTTCGAGCCCGCGTTGCGCTCGTCGAGCGGCGCGGTCGCATACCATCGCGTCAGCGGCTGCTCGAAGCGGCGCAGGATGGTGCCATCGGGCTCGAGCAGGACCGCAGGGGCCTGGCTGTCGCGCGGGTCTTGGGCCAGCACGACGAGGATGCGATCGCCCGCGCGGACCGAGAGGCGATCCGAGGGCGCGGCGTCGAGGATGCGCTCCGCTGTGCCCCGCTTGATGACGACCGTGAAGCGCTCGACCTCCGGGTTGAAGTTCGGCCACTGCAGGTACACCTCGGGCGGCGGCGTGTAGCTCCCGTCGGTGTCGCTGCCCGAGGTCCCGTCGTCGGTCGCGTCGTCGGTCCCGTCGTCGGTGCCACCGTCGGTGCCATCGTCGCTGCCGCTGGTCCCGCCGGTGCCGGAGCCCTCGAGGAGCTCGGACTGGAGCAGCTGCACCACCCAGCTCGGGCCGACGGCGACCGCTTGCTCCGCGAGCATGCAGTCCGACAGGTCACCGAAGGGTCGGGCGCGCACCGCCGTGATGCACGCGTCGGTGTCGCTGACGCCGGGGGTCCCCGCGATCCCCAAGATCCGCGGCACGCCGAACGACACCAGCTCGAGCGGCTCGGTCGGCATCACGAACTCGGCGTTCGGTCCACGTCCGACGGTACAGGCCGGCGCCGCCGGATCGAGGCGTTCTCCGCAGGGCTGCTCCGCCGCAGGCTCGTGCAGCGAGCCCGCGCACAGCGTCCCGAAGCAGGCGAAGTACGCGACGTCGAGCTCGTCGGGGTCCCACACCTGATCGGGGGCGACGACGAACGGCCGCATCCTCGCGGTGTCGCCCGGGAGCATCTCGGTGCGGATCCGGTCGGGCGGCGCGGCGGCGACGGGCTCGCTGAGTTCGCCCTCGCGCGTGACCTCGAGCCGCAGCGCGATCATCTCGGTGCGGGTCACGAGCCACGGTGGGTCGGGTGTTGGGTAGCAGGCGGCGATCCCCAGCGTCCACACGCACGCCGCGCTCCGGGCGAGATCGACCACGCGGCAGTCTACCAAGGGCGCGAGGGCGCCCCCCGCGACCCCGCACCACGGGCCCCACAGCCCTGAATTCGCGGTCCGTGCAACTTTTTTTGCCGCGGCGGCGGTGCCCAACTCGGGCACGGACGTTGCCCAACTCGCGCAGCGTCTCCCAACTCGAGCCGACGCAGAGCAGCCCGCGGCTCCATGCCCGCGATCGCGGAGATCCGTGTGCGCTGCACCACCACGAGCACGCCCCGATGGCCCCGCGAACTGCTCGAGTCGAGCACGCGGATCCCATGCAAATGCCCAAGTTCGTGGCCGTAGGGCGTTGAATCGGCCTCCTGGGCGGGGCGTTCGAAGATGCGTGACGGGCCCACACCAGACAACCTCTTCCCACCGCGTGCTCTTCGCGACGGTCGCTGTTCTCGTGGCGACTGGTTGCTACAAGAAGGAAACCCCCGAAGGTGAACTCACCGGGGGCGGTACCATCGGCGACACGTCCGCGACCGACGGCGCGACCGAAGGCGGCACCGGAGACGACGCCGCCGAGTCGGCCAACCCCACACAGGACGGCAGCGCCGAGGGCACCGACCCCGACTCCACCGGCGGCACCGACGGCGGGACCCCCGGCGACGGCGAGGACGTCGAGCCGCTGATCGCGTCGCTCTGCGATTGGGAGTTCAAGTGTTGCTCCGACGGCGAACGGGACTATCGCCTCGGGCCCTTCACGACCGACGCGGCCGACTGCACCGCTCGCTTCACCGAGCAGCTGTACTCGAACGACGACAAGCCGGAGCTGCAACGGGGTGACCTCCTGTACACGCTCGGCTTCGGCGTCCGCCTCGACCGTTCGATCCCCGACGCCGACATGGCCGCGGCCTGCAAGGAGATCGTCGACCAGCAGCAGTGCTGGGAGCCCTTCGAGGGCGGCTTCTGCTCGCCCGCGGGCGATCCGGCGCAGAACCCCTGCGACCTGCGCAACCTCTTCACCGGCACGCAGAAGGTCGGCGACGATTGCAGCGAGGCGCTGGCGCTCATCGGCTACGACATCGAGTGCGAGGCCGGCTCCACCTGCGAAGAGGTCGACGGCACCTTCGTGTGCGTGGACAAGGGGCTCGTCGACGACTTCTGCGAGGCCGACGACAAGTGCGACCAGGGCCTGTTCTGCGACATCTCGACCGGCCGGTGTGCGGTGCGGGCGGACGAGGGCGACCACTGCGAGTTCGACGACGCCAACGAGCCCGACATCGGCACCGAGGCGCTGCCGTGCCTCGAGCACCTGACGTGCGACCCGCAGAGCGAGACCTGCATCGCCTACTGCAACACCAACTACGACTGCGGCGACGACTCGGCCTGCGCCGAGGACGAGAGCTGCATCCCGGTCGACATCGGCGACAACACGTACACGTACTGCCGCGATCGTGGGGACACCAACGGCGACCGCTGTGACTCGGACCGCGACTGCGTCGATGACATGCACTGCAACGGCGGCAGCTGCCGCAGCGATCGCGGCATGGGCGACGACTGCACCCTCGAGAACGAGTGCGAGGGCGGCCTGTACTGCGAGATCGGCGGCTCCGGCCAGTGCGAGATCGTCGTCAACGCCAACGACCCGTGCACCGCGGACCGTGAGTGCAACCCGTCGACGACCTTGGGCTGCATCACCAGCGACGACGGCCGCGAGTGCCGGACCACCCTGCTCTCCAACGGTGACGTGTGCGCGCCCGGCGAGCGCAACGGCGGCAACTGGTGCTCCTCGGGCGTCTGCGAGGACGCGTCGGACGACGGCATCCTCAACCCCGAGTGCCACATCGGCGCGAGCGCCAACGAGGAGTGCGACGAGGACGACGGGACCGACGATGTCGCCCGCTGTGCCCGCGGCCTCTACTGCTTCGAGGGTGCGTGCAAGGTGAAGAGCGAGTCGGGCGAGACCTGCGAGGACGACGGCGCGCTGCAGTGCAACAACGGCGCGTGTGACCAGATCTGGGAGGGCGAGTACTGCACGGACGCCGTGCCGACCGGCGCCACCGAAATCGTCACCTGCGACGGAGAGGACTAGTCCGCCATGACTCACCGTCCCCTACGACAGTGGCTGGTCGCCGCCGCGGTGGCGGTGACCATGGCGAGCACAGGCACGGTCCACGCCGCCGGTGCGCTACGGACCGTGCCCTCGCACCTCGAGAAGGCCGACGCGAGCAAGTACGCCGAGGGCAAGCGCGCCTACGAGAAGCAGGACTACGCGGCCGCCGGCAAGACGTTCACCGCGCTGCTCGGGCGCGTGCCCGAGTCGCCGGCGAACCGCACGATCCGCGCCTCGCTGGTGCTCGACGCGATGGCGGCGTACCAGGCCGCGTACGAGGGCAGCGGCGACGTCGCGATGCTCCGCAACGGGATGGACGCGTACTACGGCTACTTCCGGGCGTACCGCGACGCGCACGGCTCGTCCAACATCCCGGAGTCGGTCGTCGAGGCCCGCTTCGTGCTGAAGGGGGCGCTCGAGCGGGCCCAGGCCGGCACACCGAACAACGGGACGCCGAACAACGGCACGCCGAACAACGGTACGCCGAACAACGGCACGCCGAACAACGGCACGCCGAACAACGGCACGCCGAACAACGGCACGCCCAACAACGGCACGCCCAACAACGGCGTCGCGGTCCAGGCCTCGACCGACGGCGCTGCGAAGCCGGGCACCACCCTCATCGCGACCGGCGCGGTGTTGCTCGTCCTCGGGCTCGGCTCGACCGCCCTCATCGGCATCGGTGCGGTCAACGGCAAGCGGGCCCGCGAGGACCAGAAGGCCCCGGGCTTCAGTCCCGATCAGCGCAGCGAGTTCGACCGGCGCGGTCGCACCGCCAACACGATGCTCATCGCGGGCGCGGTCGTCGCCCCGGTGCTCGCCATCGCAGGAGTCTCCCTCATCGCCGTCGGAGTGACGAACAAGCGCAAGGCCCAGCTTGCCGTCTCCCCATCGGTCTCCTCGAAGTTCGCCGGCGTCGTCGTACGCGGGCGCTTCTGAGAGGAGCGTGAGCCCCACGCGGGTCTCCCTCCGTTCCTGGTCCGTGCGGAGGGGGACTCGCGTGGTGTTCCCGTCATCGTCGCTCGTTCTGGCAGCACGCGCTCGCCGGTCCGCGCTGAAGCGGGATGGGGATGGGCCGCCGCGTGGCCTTCCCGTAAGCTCGCAGATCCATGGATCCCCGGGCATTGCCTCGACGTCTCGCGGAGCTGCCCGATGCGGAGATCGCCGCCATCCGGGCCGCGTTCGTGCGCACCGGGTTCGACGAGCGGAGCCTCGCGACGTGCGAGGCCATCGCGCCGCGGCAGCTCGACGCGGTGCGCGTGCCCGCGGTGCTCCACGAGCTGTCGACGCGGGGGGACGACGCGGCGATTCTGCTGGCGGCGTTCGCCTACGGCGGCGCGGTGGCGACCGACGCGCTGTCGGCAGCGCTGGGCGCCGAGGCCTTCGCCGTGCTGGTGCGGGTCGGTGCGCTGGTGGTGGACGCCGAGCGCACGCGCGCGGCCGTCCGCGTGCTGCCGTACCGCGGGGTGTGGATCGCCTCCGACGAGTTCCACGACGTCGACCCGGTGATGGGCCCGGGCATGACCACCGACGAGCTCGCGAACAGCCTGTCGTTCGCGGGTGTGTCGAGCCTGGTCGACATCGGGTGTGGCGCGGGGTCGCTGGCGCTCGTGGCCAAGGCGAGCGGCGTCGCCGAGGTCGTCGGCACCGACATCGATCCGCGCGCGATCGACTATGCGCGGTTCAATGGTCGCCTCAACCGCCTCGAGTGCGAGTGGTGCGTGGGCGACCTCGGGGCGCCGGTCGCCGGCCGTCGATTCGACGCGGTGGTCAGTCAGCCGGCGTACGTCGCCCAGCCCGAGGGGCTCGAGGGCTCGACGTTCCTGCACGGGGGCGCGCGCGGTGACGAGCTCGCGGTGCGATTGCTCGGACAGCTCGACGCGCTGCTCGCCCCGCGTGGCCGGGCGTGGGTGTTGTTCGATACCCCGGATCCCGGGGCGCGGCAGATCGCGGATCGGGTGAACGCGGGGCTCGGCACCGGGCGCTTCGATTTGTGTCTCGTGGTGACGCCGGGGAACTCCGCGGCGGATCAGTCGATCGGCTATGCGTCGCTGCGCGACGGCAGCCTCGGTGGCGTCTACGCCGAGACGTACGCGGCGTACCTCCGCCACTTCGCGCGGCTCGGGGTCGATCGGGTCCGCCACGTGCTCGTGCACGCGCGCGGCACCACGGGTCGCGCGGCGGGATTCGTCGTCGAGCCGGCGGGGCTCGCCGGGTTCTCGGGCGCGCTGCTCGAGCGCTTGCTCGACGCGGTCGCGTGGTCGGGGGCGACGGACGAGGGCTTGTTGGCGGCCGCGGTGCACCCGAACGAGGCCGCGCGGCTGGTGCACGAGCAGTCGTTGTCGGCGTCGGGCGACGTGCGCCTGTGGGTGCGATTCGAGCGGGGTGCGGGGGTGGATCAGGAACTCAGCGACACGGCCGCACTGCTCGTGACGTGCCTGCGGGATCATCGGCCGCTGCGGGTTGCGATCGCGGCGTGGGCCGAGGAGGTCGAGCTCGACGTGGCGCAGGCGCAGGCGCAGGTGCTGATGTTCGTGCGGCAGGGCCTGCGCTCGGGCCTACTCGTGGTGGGGTGAGGAGGGCCTCGGGCGTGGGCGCGGCCTGATCCTCCGCGGTCCACCCGGCGTCGCCGCGTAGGTTCAGGCTGTTGCTCGGGCTGGGATGCTCCGATCGCGCGGTCGCGACGGGGAGCGATGACGCGAGCAGTGATCCCTGCGTCGACGGTGAGGATTGTCCCTGTGGGTATCACGCGGTCGCCCTCGACGAGGATGGCTTCGTCTACGCGGCGTCCCTGGAACCATCGGGCGCGATCACCAAGGTCGCGCCATGACGTCCGTGGCGGGGTCAAGCGATACGGGCGTGCTCGGGCCCTCGCCGCTGTGACGCCCTAGAACCGCACCTGCATGCCGCCCGGCCCCGCCTGCATGTACACCCTCCCGCGTGCCTCCTCGATCGCGCGGCGCTTCCTCACCGCACCGGTCGCCACCAACACCACGCCGCTGACGGCCATCGCCGCCGCGACGATGCCGATGCCGCGGGCGATGTTGATCGACTGATCGCGGTGATCCTCGGCGCGACGCTGCTCGTCGTCGATCGAGATGTGGTTGAGTCGTTCTCGCGAGTGCCGGGCCCACGACAGCGTGGTCAGCAGCGCGAGCGAGCCGATGCCCATCATCACGGCGCCGCCGATGATCATGTTGCGGCCCGAGCGGTAGCGCGGCGCGAGGTAGGGGTCGTAGCGCAGCAGCGTGCGGACGGCCGCCCTGGGCGACAGCGCCGGGGCCAGCGGCGGCGCGACCACGACGGTGGTCGTCGCGACCGGTGCGGGCGCGGTGGTCGTGGTGGTCGTGGTGGTCGTGGTGGTCGTGGTCGTCGTCGACGCGGCCGTCGGCCACGCGGGCGCCCCCGATGACACGACGACCGTGGTGCCCGCGGGCGCCACGACGCTCGGGGCTGCGACCGGCGCTGGCGCGACCGCGACGGGGGCCATCGGCGACGTCTCGACGACGATCGTCGGGTCTGCGCCGAGCCCGATGGCCTGCGACGTCGCCGTCGCCATTCCCATCTGGGCGAACGGTGTGATGTGCGGGGACGTGATGGCGAGCGGCACCATCAACACGGTCACGGTGAGCTCGGCGAGCAACGTCATGGCCCTTGGAGGTTGCTCCTGTTCGTCGAGCTCCGCAGTGCGCCATGCCACACTGCTCCCCGCGGCCGCGGGTGAGCGGCTCGATCGTTGCAAGTCACCACACCTCGCGGTGGCCTCACTCCACCGCGGTGCCGTCGAAGAACGTCCCCGCCTTCGCGGCGGCGTCCTTCCCGACCACCGCGCCGAGCGTGCGGCCCTGCCAGTCGTCCGGCCAGATGTGGATCCCGCCGTACACCCGCGATTGCCCGGCCTGGTCCGCCGCGTCGTAGTACGTCGCCCACTGCAGGCGCACCTCCTGACTCGGCCCGTCCTCGAACACCAGGTGCTCGTGCGCGGGCGCGACGAACTCGGCGAACCCGCCGGGGAAGTACTCGCTGCCCGTGAACGCGGCGAGCACCTCGGCGGCCGCGCGGCTGAAGGTGCTGTGGCCGGAGATGAGGCCGGGGAACGCGGGCGTGACGAAGGTGCGGCGCTGGTACGGGAACCAGTCGACGCCGCGCATCCACCCCAGGCCACCGACGTCGTTCTTGCGATCGCCGGGCTCGCCGCGCCACGTGTGCACCGCGACCTCGCCCTTCCACCAACGCAGGTGGTGGTGCCGCTCGCCCACGGCCGAGCTCGCGTCGGTGATGAGCTCGACGACGCCCGGCACGAGCGGAAGACCGTGGGGATCGTACGACGGCTGCGACGGCTCGCTCGACTGACCCTTGGCCGCCATCCACCGCACCAGCGTGATCGGCCGCGGGCCGAGGTACGCTCGCTTGACGCCCCAGGCGGTGATCGCCGCGTCGTGCACCGCGGCGTTGAGGGCGAAGTACAGCTTCACGTCCCACTCGAGGCGATCGACGATCTCGCCCTGGCCCCACGGCCGGTGCTCGAGCGCCGCATCATCGGAGGCGGTGTTCGCCAGGGTGTTCCAGTGGCCCGGCGGCGTCTCGGACTTGGGGCCGTCGGCCCAGAACTCGGCGAGCACGCGGCTGAAGTCGCCCTGCGGCACGACGTTGGGTGCGTAGGGCTCGCCCGTCACGGGGTTCACCGGGTGACCGGTGCCGTCGTTGGTGCCCAGCGGGTTGTTGCCGTAGGCCCCCGGCGACAGATCGATCGTGCGACCGTCGGTGTGGTCGAGCGCGGCGGTCTTCACCAGCACGTCGACCACCCACTCGCCCATCTCCGGCATCGAGACCGACGGCACGACTTCGACATCGTGGTGCACGCCGTTGCCCTCGGCGTCCGGAGGCAGGGCGAACGGCGTCACGTAGCCCCAGTTGGGCCCGATGTACTTCTGGATGCCGGCGTCGAGGATGAGGCCGTTCTGGGTCTCGGCCTGGGCGAGGTTCAGCTCCTGCCACACGTCGGGATCGGTCGCGGGGGTGCCGGGGCGATCGACCGTCAACGGGGGATTCGCCGCCGCGTACATCGTCGTGTCCGCGTACGCGTCGGTCTCGTTGGCGCCGTCGTCCTGGGTCGCGGCGATCACCGCCGCGGCGACGCGGTTGCCCACCGCTACCGGATCGTCGCCCTCGGTGTGCTCGTCCGCGGGGTCGAGCCCGAGCCGCTCCATGAACGCGTCGTAGCAGGCGACCGACGTCGGCCCGCCGTTCGCCGCCGCGTAGCGGTGCGCCAGCACGCGGTACGCCGCAAACGAGATCGCCACCGCCCGCGCGCCGTCTTTGTCGGTCGCGGTCGTGCGCTCGGCGTAGTAGTAGCCGTCGGCGACGTCGTCGTACGTCGCCCAGGCGTCGTACATCGCCGCGGAGGTGTGGAACAGGTTGCGCGCATGCAGGCCGGGCTTGGGGATGTCGCGGCGGATCGAGTCGAGCAGCAGCTCGTTCCACCGCCGCGCGATGCTGCCGCCCGGCGCGAGGTCGACGCGATCGGCGGGGCACACCGGCGTCGGCGTCGGATCGGGGGTGAGCGCCGCGAGCTCGCCCGCGTCCGGTCCGCGGTGGAAGATCACGCCCGCGTTCAGGTCGGCCGTGAGCACCGCGCCGCCGACCGTCCACAGCCCGTCCTGGTCGTCGACGAAGATCGCGTGCAGCGAGGCGGGCTTGGTCTCGATCGCGGTGTCGACCAGCTCCCAGTCCCCGCCGTTGGGCCGCTTCAGCACGGTGCCGTTGGCCCCCGACGCCCAGATCGTGCGGTGGCGATCGACGACGACGCCCTGCAGCAGCGGCGCGAACTCGGGCCCGATCTCCTTGCCCTCGCCGTCGAGGATGACGCCCTTGTCGCTGCCGCCGACGATGACCACCGAGTCGGCGTCGCCCGACACCGTGAAGAGGATCTCCTGCGTGTCGGACGGCACGACCGTCCACGCGTCGCCGTCGAAGTGCAGGATGAGGCCGTTGCCACCGACCGCGTAGATGTCGTCGGCGGCGCGGCCCCACACCTTGAACAGCGCCGGCAGCTCGCCGCCCGCGTTGAGCGGCACGTCGTCGGGTAGCTCCACGTTCGTCCACGCGGTGCCGTCGTAGTGCCACAGGAAACCGTAGCGACCGGCGACGCCGCCCGTCGCCCACACGTCGTCCGCCGCGCTGCCCCACACGCCATAGACCGTGTGCGCCGCCTGGCCGGGGGTGTCGTGGCGCACGAACGCCGCGCCGTCCCACTGCAGGATGGTCGCCCCGGCGCCGCCGATGAAGACGGCATCGGACGCGATGGCGTGGACCCACCACAGATCGTGCAGCTCGCCGGTGGCGACGCGCTCCCAACGCTGTCCGTCGTACCGCAGCACCGCGCCACCCTTGCCGGCGTCGGCGCCCACGGCCCACAGATCGTCGGCCTCGAGGCCGCCGATGCTGAGCACCGCGACCTCGAGCCCGTTGGCAACCACGCGCCAGGTCGCATCCGGGTTGTTGGGGCCGATGCCGTCGGGACAACCGGTGAGCAGGGTCAGCGCCAACAACCAAGGAGTCGACTTCGGAACCATAGGCCCCGAAGCCTAGCGCATTCCGTTCCACGGAATGCGCCGCTCGGCGCGGAGAAGGACGCAGGTGCGTGCGATGGTTTTGCGCACCCGGGCGCCGGTCACGGCGGCTCGGCGCGCCCATCGGGGCGCCGAGCCGCCGACTTCACTCCGGCAGGGCGCGGCTCCGGGTCGCGATCGCCTGCTTCAGGCGCGCCGCGAAGGTGTCGAACGGCATGCTCTCCTGGCGCTGCTCGCCGTACCGCCGCAGCGTGACCGTGTTGTCGACCATCTCGCGCTCGCCGATCACGCAGATGTTCGGGATCTTCTGCGTGACCGCGTTGCGGATCTTCTTGTTCAGCGTGTCGTTGGAGTCGTCGACCTCGACGCGCACGAACTCGTTGCGCAGCGCGTCGCGCAGCTTGTTGGCGTGCTCGACGAAGGTGTCGGCCACGGGCACCAGGCGGACCTGCACCGGCGCGAGCCACGTGGGGAACGCCCCACCATAGTGCTCGATGAGGAACGCGATGAACCGCTCGTGCGTGCCCAGCGGCGCGCGGTGGATGCAGTACGGCGTGTGTTCCTTGTTGTCGGCGCCGATGTACACCAGCCCGAGGCGCTCGGGCACCGCGAAGTCGAGCTGGTTGGTGCTCGCGGTCTCCTCGCGGCCGGTCACCGTCTTGAACTGCATGTCGATCTTGGGCCCGTAGAACGCCGCCTCGCCCTTGCCCTCGGAGAACGGCAGGCCGCTCTTGACCATCGCGCGGTGCACGATGCTCTCGGTGCGCGCCCACGCCTCGGGGTTGTCGACGTACTTCTCCTTGCCCTTGGGGTCCTCGGGATCCCAGGTCGAGAAGCGCAGATGGTAGCTCGACAGGCCGAGGATCTCGTACACGCGGCGGTGCAGGTCCATCACCTTGAGGAACTCGTCCTCGATCTGCTCCTCGGTGCAGTAGATGTGCGCGTCGTTCATGCACATGCCGCGCACACGGAGCAGGCCCGACAGCGCGCCGGCGTCCTCGAAGCGATAGACCTGGCCGTACTCCGCCAGGCGGATCGGAAGGTCGCGATAGCTGCGCTTGCGCGCCGCGAAGATGCGGTGGTGGTGGGGGCAGTTCATCGGCTTGAGGCAGTAGGCCTCCTTGACCACCTCGTGGCTGCCGGTCGCGTCGGTGACGGTCTCCTTGAGCTCCATCACCGGGTACATGTGCGGCGCGTAGTAGGGCAGGTGGCCGGTCTTGTAGAACAGCTCGACCTTGTTGAGGTGCGGCGTCGCGACGCGCTGGTAGCCGTCCTTGAACTCGAGCTCCTTGGCGAGCTTCTCGAGCTCGTCGCGCAGCACGGTGCCGGCGGGCAGCCACAGCGGCAGGCCCTTGCCGATCTCGTCGTCGATCACGTAGATGTCGAGCTCGCGGCCGAGCTTCTTGTGATCGCGGGCCAGCGCGTCCTGGTACGCCTTGACGTGGGCGTCGAGCGTGGCCTTGTCGGCGAAGGCCCAGGCGTAGATGCGGGTCATCATCGCGTTGCGCGAGTCCCCGCGCCAATAGGCGCCGGCGATGCTGCGCAGCTTGAAGCAATCGGTCGGGATCTTGCGGGTGCTCTCGACGTGGGGCCCCTCGCACATGTCGAGGAACGGCCCGTTCTTGTAGAAGCTCAGGCTGGTCAGGCCCTTCTTCTCGATGAGCTCCTCGGCGTATTGCTTCTTGTACGGCTCCTTCATCTCGTCGATGCGGGCCAGCGCGGCCTCGGCGGGCAGGTCCTCGTACTCGAACTTCTGGCCCTGCTTGATGATGTGCCGCATCCGCTTCTCGAGCTCGCCGAAGTCGTCCTCGGACAGCGGCTCGGTGAGGATGAAGTCGTAGTAGAAGCCGTCGTCGATCGGTGGGCCGAAGCCCAGCGTCGAGCCGGGCCGCAGCTGCAGCACCGCCTGCGCGAGCACGTGCGCGAGGCTGTGGCGAATGCGGTGCAGATCGTCGTGCGGGGCGTCTTGGGGTTCCATGGAAAGGTCGCCGAAGGTAGCAGGGCGCCGAAGAACGCGCAGCCCCCTTCGCGGACCCCCCTGGCTCGGCCTCCGGCACCTGCTACCCTCCCGACGTGTCGCGCCTGTCGATCGCCGCGTCCGTCGTCGTCGTGCTCGCCCTGGGCACCGTCGTCGCGGCGCGCCGCGTCGCGACGCACGACGCGCGTCAGCTCACCGCGCGCCTCACCGGCTGCCCCGCCGACGAGATCGATCTCGAGATGGAGCACTTCGGCGACACCGAGTCGTGGCGCATCGAGGGCTGTGGCATCCGCGGCACCCTGCGCTGCGAGCCGACGGACCCCGGCTGCATCGTCATCCCCGACGGCGAGTGATGCGCGTGACCACGCGACGGTGACCCGAGGATGACCGAGCCCGGCCACCGCGCTCCGCTGGCGATCCTCCACCACGATGCGCGGCTCGTCGCGGTCGACAAGCCCGCGGGCATGGTCGTGCACCGCAGCGAGTGGTGCCCCGACGGCGAGCCGGTGCTGCAGCGCCTGCGCGATCAGATCGGCCAGCGACTGTACCCCGTGCACCGGCTCGACCGCGCGACCTCGGGCGTGCTGGTGTTCGCGCTCGATCCCGAGGCCGCGCGCCATCTCGCCGAGCAGTTCGCCGCGCACACCATCGACAAGCGCTACGTCGCGATCGTCCGCGGCTGGCCCGACGCCGCCGGCGTGATCGACTCGCCGCTCGCCGAGGATCCGAGCGCGCCGTCGCACCCGGCGATCACCGAGTACGCGCGCTGCGAGTGCGTCGAGCTGCCGATCGCCGTCGGTCGCTATGCGACGGCGCGCTACGCCCTGGTCGACGTGCGGCCGCGGACCGGCCGGATGCACCAGATCCGCCGCCACTTCGCCCACCTGCGCCACCCCATCGTCGGCGACGTGCGCTACGGCGACGGCCGGCACAATCGGATGTGGCGCGGCGTGCTGCACCAGCCCGGCATGATGCTGCGCGCCGTGTCGATCGCGTTCGAGGGCCCGGGCGGCGAGGCGGTGCGCATCGAGGCCGAGCGCCGGCTGGTGTTGCCCGAGCGAATCGCCGCCGCGGTCCCCGGCTGACGACCCATGGGGACCCGTGGTGTGCGCGCCCGCGAATCCGTCGCGCGGGTCGTCACGGCGTCGAGGCGCCTTGGGCTGAGGCCGCGGCTGAGGCCTCGGTCGCGACGGCGACGACGTGCCCACGCACGAAGCCCACCGCGTCGTCGTCGTCGAGGGCGCGGCGCCACAGCAGCTCGGTCGCGGTGCCCGCGAGGGCGAACGGCAGCGCGATCGCCCGCAGCCCCCGACGGACCCGCAGGATCTCGCGGGCGACCAGGGCCGGCACCGTCGCGAGCATCGCGGTGCCCTCGACGATCGCCCCGACGCTCTGGAAGCTCGCGACCGAGACCCGGACGTTGCGGCGCACCCCGAGCAGGTCCTCGACCAGCCCACGCAGATCGCCGTTGTACGACACGATCACGTGCTCGTGGGCGAGGTAGCGGGCGCGGGTGAGCGTGCGCCCGATCTCGGCGTGGCGTGGGTCGTAGACGCAGACGAAGCCGCCGGTGAACAGTGCCTGACGGCGGATGTCCTGCGGCAGATCGTCGGCGACGCTGACGGCGAGGTCGACCCGCGACGCGAGAGCCTCGGCGACGTTGCGAAAGTGCACCGGCACGACGACGATCCGCATGCGCGGCGCGGCGCGGGCGAGCCGACGCAGCAGGGGCGGCAGCAGCCAGTGCTCGTTGGCGTCGGACAAGCCGAGGGTCACGATGCGCTCGCTCGAGCGCGGATCGAAGCGCTCGGGGGACATCGCGGCCGCGGCCAGCGCGGCGAGGTGCGGCCGCGCCGTCGCCAGCAGCCGCTGGCCGCGGGTGGTGAGCGCGAGCCCGCGGCCGGCACGGGCGAACAGCGGCGCCCCGATCGCGGTCGACAGGCGCTTGAGCGCCGCGCTGATCGCCGGCTGCGTCAGGTACAGCTGCGCCGCCGCGGCGGTGACGCTGCCGGTCTCCGCGACGACGACGAACACCCGGAGCAGGTTGAGGTCGAGGTCCCTCGCATAAACCGTGTTCATGGGTCGGATACAGACTATTCGTTGGTTGGAAGAGTCGCCAGGCCGTAGGTTGAGCGCATGACGACGGACACGAACACGACCTCCCGGGTGCGCCTCGGGGCGAGCGGCCCCGAGACCTCCGCGATCGGCCTGGGCTGCATGGGCATGTCGGGCATGTACGGCCGCAGCGACGACGAGGAGAGCATCGCGACCATCCGCGCGGCGATCGACGCGGGCGTCACCCTCATCGACACTGGCGACTTCTACGGCATGGGCCACAACGAGCGGCTCGTCGGGCGGGCGATCGCGGGCCGCCGCGATCGCGTGCAGGTCTCCGTGAAGTTCGGGGCCTTGCGGGGGCCCGACGGCTCGTGGCTCGGCGTCGACGGCCGTCCCGCGGCGGTGAAGACCTTCGCGGCGTACAGCCTCGATCGACTCGGGGTCGACGTCATCGACATCTATCGCCCGGCGCGGCTCGACCCGCACGTGCCGATCGAGGACACCATCGGCGCCATCGCGGACCTGGTGAAGGCGGGTTACGTGCGCCACATCGGCCTGTCCGAGGTCGGTGTCGAGACCGTACGCCGCGCGGCCGCCGTGCACCCGATCGCCGACCTGCAGATCGAGTACTCGCTGGCGTCGCGCGGCCCCGAGGCGGCGATCTTTCCCGCGCTGCGCGAGCTCGGGATCTCGGCCACGCTCTACGGTGTGCTGTCGCGGGGGCTGCTGACGGGGAGCAAGCCGACGGGGCCCCGGGACTTCCGCGCCTACCTGCCGCGCTTCACCGCGGAGCACCGCGGCCGCAACGACGCGGTCGTCGAGGCGTTGCGCACCTTCGCGGCCGACCGCGGCCTGACCCCGGGGCAGCTCGTCGTCGCGTGGGCCCGCGCGCGGCAGCCCTGGGCGGTGCCGGTCCTCGGCGCACGGACGCGGGCGCAGCTCGCCGACATCGTCGCGGCCGAGGGCGTCGTGCTCGGTGCCGACGATGTCGCGGCGCTCGAGCGGATCGTCCCCAGCGATGCGATCGCGGGCGCCCGCTACGGCGAGGAGCAGCTGCGGCACCTCGACAGCGAGCGCTGACAACCGGATCGCCGCGCGCGCGCACCTGGTAGGATCGTTCGGTGCAGCTGGTCCTCGGCCTCGGCCTCGGCGTCCTCCTGTCGATCGCGGTGATCGGGTTCGCCGTCTACAAGGTCCGCGCGAGGGTCCGCGCCCTGCGGACCGCCGGTCGCGCGCGCGCCGACGCCGAGGTGCTCCGCGGCCGGACGCCCGCGGTCCTCGACGACTCGGCGCTGTTCTTCGGCCTGCAGTCCAAGGGCCCCGTGCAGCTGCGGGGCAACGGCTGTCTCGTGCTGGTGGGCGACGAGCTCGTGTTCCTGCAGTGGGTCACGGACCGCGTGGTGCGGATCCCACTCGCCGACGTGATCGCGGTCGACACGGCGCGCGGGCACCTGGGCAAGCGCATCGCGCGGGATCTGCTGCGGGTGCGCTGGCGCGTCGACGGCCGCGAGGAGACCGCGGCGTGGTTCGTCCATGACCTCGCGGCGTGGCTCGATCACCTGCGCGGTACCGACGCGGGCGTCCACGCGGCGCCCTGATCGCCGCCGATCGGGCTTGGTCCGCGGGCGTCGTCCGTGGCAGACTCGCGGACTGATCGGTGTTCCATGGCGTTGACGTCGACACCTCGACGGCGTCCGCGAGCAGCGAGAGCAGCACTGCGCGCAGATCCCCGACGAGGCCACGTGCACCGAGCACGGACCCGTCGACGACTGCTACTGGAACGGCCAGACTTGCATCTTCGACGACCTATCGGAATGATGATCGCTCCGCGGCCCGGTCGGGCCGCACGCATCCCTTCCGATGGCCGAGATTCCCGAGACCGCGTGGTTGCGTCGTGCGCCCGTGGTCGCGATCTACGACGTGGGTGACGTGACGGTGGTGCTCGGCCGCGAGGGCCGGGCGCACCGCTTCGACGGCGACTCTGCCCACCTCGTGCGGGCGATGCTGTCGATCCTCGCGCACACGCACACCCGCGCCGCGCTGCTCGCCCGCCTCGCCGAGCTCGCCGGCGCGCCGATCGAGGACACCGGCGTGATCGACGAAGCCCTCGCGTTGCTCCTCGGCGCCGGGGCCGTCGAGCGCGTGGCGGATCCCACGGCGTCATCGGCCCCACGACCGCGGGCGATCGCGCCGCGCGTCGTCCTCGGGATCACCGGCGCGGTCGCCAGCGCGTACACGCCGTCGCTGCTCGGCCAGCTGCTCGCCCGTGGTTACGCCGTGCGCGTGGTCGCGACCCCCGAGGCGATGCGGTTCGTCCGCGCCGAGTCGATCGAGGCGCTGACCCACGCACCGTTGGTCACCGCGATGTGGATCGGGGAGGGCGGGCTCGTCGTCCCGCACATCGCGTTGGCGCAGTGGGCCGATCTCGTCGTGGTCGCGCCCGCGTCGGCGACCACCGTGGGCCGGCTCGCGGCCGGCGACTTCTCGTCGATCGTTTCGGCGGTCGCGCTGTCCACCACTGCGCCGGTCGTCGTGGTGCCGTCGATGAACACGGCGATGTTCGACGGCGCCGTCGTGCAGCGCAACCTCGCGCAGCTCGTCGACGACGGCATGCACGTCGTCCACCCCGCGTATGGCAACGAGGTGGCGGAGCAGCCGGCCGCGCGCACGCCGATCCTCGGCGCGAGCCCGCCGGGCGCCGTGATCGGCCGGATCGTCGAAGCCGTCCTGGCGACGCACCCGCGGCGGACTCCGGGCAAGGATCTCCTCGGTCACGCCGATGCGTGGGACGAGGTCTACCGCGGCACGCCGGAGGATCGCCTGCCGTGGCAGACGGACACGATCGACGACGACCTCGCGGCCCACGTCGATCGCCTCGCGCCTGAGCCCACCGACGTGCTCGACGTCGGCGCCGGACTCGGCGGCGTCGCGATCGCGTGCGCGAGCCGGGGTCACCGCGTCGTCGCCGTCGACATCTCCGCGGTCGCGATCGAGCGCGCCGCGGCCCGGGCCCCCGCGGGCGCGATCGTGTGGCTGGTCGCCGACGTGACCGAGGGCCGCATCCACGGCAGCTTCGGGCTCGTCATCGATCGCGGCTGCCTGCACCTGCTCGACGCCGAGGGCCGACGCCGCTACGCCCACGCCGCCGCGCAGTGGTGCCGACCCGGCGGCGCGCTGCTGCTGAAGGCCCACGACGACGCCGCGGCCGCGTCGCGCGGGACCCAGGCGTTGTCGGCCGCGGAGCTGCAGGAGACGTTCGGCCCCGCGTTCGTGCTCGAGGCCCAGCACGACAGCGCCATGCCGGGGCCGGGGGACCGCGTCGGCGCGCGCCTGTTCGTGCTTCGGCGCGTCGGGGACTAGTGCACCGCGATCACGCGGCGCAGTGGCGCGATCACGCGGCGGAGCGGCGCGCCGCGATCACGCGGCGGCACCGCGATCACGCCGTCGCGCCGCCGTCGATCGCCAGCACCTGCCCGGTCACGAAGCTCGCCTCGTCCGACAGCAACCACGCCGCGGCGAAGCCGATGTCGCGCGGCTGACCGAGCCGCGTGATCGGCTGATCGCCGACCAGCTCGCGCAGGCGCTCGGGGTGCTTCCAGTAGTACTCGCTGAAGTCGGTCTGGATGAGGCCGGGCGCGATGGCGTTGACGCGCACGCCCGCGGGCCCGAACTCCCGCGCCCAGCTGCGCGTGAGCATGATGAGCCCCGCCTTGGTGAAGCTGTAGAGCAGGCCGCCGGCCTGGGGCTTCAGCCCGGAGATCGACACGATGTTGAGGATCGACCCGTTGCCCCGGGCGATCATCCCCGGCAAGACGCGGTGCACCAGGCGCAGCGCGGCCTTGACGTTGACGTCGACCATCTTGTCGACGGCCTTGTCGAGCATCGCGGGATCGAGATCCAGCGACGGGCCCTGGCCGATGTTGGTCGCGCTGTTGTTCACCACGGCGTCGACGGGCCCGAGTTCTCGCTCGACGGTGTCGACCAGGCGGGCCAGATCCTCCGCGCGACCGACGTTGCACTCGACCGGCAGGACGCGGCCGGGGTGGTGGGCGAGCTCGGCGGCGGTGGCCTCGAGCGCGGCGAGCTTGCGGCTCGCGATCGCCACGTTGGCGCCGGCCTCGACCAGTCGCTCCGTGATCGCCTTGCCGATCCCGCGGCCGCCTCCGGTGACGATCGCGACCTTGCCCGCCAACGACAGCTGCAGCGCCATGGCGGCGGTTGTACCACGCGTCGTGGCGTGGCCGGTCGCTACGCCTCGTAGAGCACGTCGAGGTAGGCGCGCATGATGTCGCCGATGGCGCTGCGCACCGGCAAGGTGCCGGCGAGCCCGTAGATCGGCGCCATCCCGCCCTTGTCGCCCGGGGTCGCGCGCACGTGCTCGACGGATTCGCCGAGGTCGGCGAGGAATCGCTCGGCGACGCCCGGCTCGGTGTGCCGCAGCGTGACGCACAGGTGCACGGCGGGCGGCAGGTGCAGGCCGTTCAGATTCCAGTGCCGCTTGGTCATCTCGTCGAGCACGCGGTAGACGTCGAGGCCCTCGGTCGCGAACGCGATCACCCACAGCGGATCGCCGAGGACCTTGCAGCCCGGGATCGCGGCGATGCCCTCGCGGATGGTCGTCGCCGTCGCGAGGATCCTGCGGGTCGCGTCGAGGTACCCGTCCTTGCCCACCGAGACCAGCGCGGCCCAGCACGCGGCCGACAGCGCGCCGGGGCGACTGCCCGCGAACGTCGGCGATAGGTACATGCCGCCCGGCCAGTCGGTCGCGGTGAAGAACTGGTAGCGGCGCAGCGCCGCCGATCGGTACAGCACCACGCTGGTGCCCTTGGCCGCGTAGCCGTACTTGTGCGTGTCGGCCGAGATCGACGTCACACCCGGTAGCGCGAAGTCGAACGCGGGCACCGGCGCCCCGAGCTCGCGGGCGAACGGCAGCACGAAGCCGCCGAGGCACGCGTCGGTGTGGAAGCCGATCTTGCGCTCGCGCGCCAACTCCGACAGCTCGGTGATCGGATCGATGGTCCCGTGGGGGAACGCTGGCGCCGACCCGACCAAGCAGATCGTGTTGCGGCCGATCGCGCGTCGCGTCGCGGCCACGTCGGCGCGGAAGTCGGGGCCGACGGGGATGCGCTCGAGCTCGAGGCCGAAGCTCTGCGCAGCCTTGTCGAACGCGACGTGGGCGGTGCTCGGCGCGATCACCTGGGGCTTGGTGATCCCGCGCTCGGCCCGGGCCCAGTCGCGGTAGGTCTTCATCGCGAGCATGATGCTCTCGGTGCCGCCCGACGAGACCACGCCGGCCACCGGCCCGGACCAGATGCCCTTGCCGGTGACGTACGCGGCGCCGAGCATGTCGGCGGTCATGGCGATGATCTCGGCCTCGTACTTCACCACCGACGGCCACAGATCGGCGTGCAGCGGGTTGCTCTGCGAGAACGCGGCGTAGACCTGGGACAGGAACGCGGTGTGGCCGTCGTCGCCGTGGTAGACGGCGCCCGATACGAAGCCGTCGTGCCAGCGATCGCGCTCGCGCTGGGCCAGCTGGCGCATGTCGGTGAGGACCGCGTCGCGATCGCGGCCCGTCGCGGGCAGCTCGGTCGTGCGCGGCAGCGTGTCGGCGTACGGCTTGGCGCCGCGGCGGATCTCCACCAGCATCTTGTCGTACTCGGCGGCGATGCGATCGCCGACGAAGGGCAGGCGCTTGGCCTGCTGGAACACGCGGTCGAGGGCGCGACGCCCGATGCGATCGATCCGACGGCGGAGCAGGGAGGGCATGCCGTGCCGGGGTAGCACGACCGCGGCCGCCTGTCTCGACGGCGCTTCAGGCGGTGGGGCCGAGTCGCGCGTGCACGCGCCCCGCGACCTTCCAGAGCTCGCGGTGCACGCCGAAGAGCGCGTCATAGCGGGCGGCGTGCTCGGCCCGCGGGACGAAGCGCGCGGCGATCGGCACCTTCGCGCCGATCTCGTCGACGCGCAGGCGCCCCAGCCCGAGCAGGGCCACGAACGCGGCGCCGCGCGCGTTGCAGCGCACCGGATCGCGGACCTGCGCGACCTCGCGTTGCAGCACGTCGGCGTGGATCTGGCACCACACCGCCGAGTTCGCGCCGCCGCCGATCATGCGGATCGGCTCGAGCCTGCGATCGACGAAGTGCTCGACGGCCTCGAGCAGCCAGCGGGTGTTGAGCGCGACGCCCTCGAGCACCGCACGGCACAGGTGCGCCCGGGTCGTCCGCAGCGACACGTTGGCGAAGCCACCGCGCACGTTGGGATCGGCGGTGGGGCAGCGCTCGCCGAACAGCCACGGCGTGAACACCACGCCGTCGGCACCGGCAGGGACGCTCGCGGCCGCGGCGTCGATCCGGGCGAGCGCGTCGGGCGGGGGCTCGCGATCGTCGGTGGCGTCGCGTGGCCACAGGATCGCGTCGCGCAGCCAGTTCACGCAGGCCCCCGCGGACTCCTGCGAGTTGGCGGCGAAGTAGCGGCCCGGCAGCGCGGACGGCAGCGACGCGACGTTGCGCAGGATGTCGGTCTTCTTGAACGGCACGTGGCACGACAGCCACGACGACGTGCCGATGTAGAGGTGCGGCTCCCAGTCGCGGACGGCCCCCGAGCCGATCGCGGCAGAGTGCACGTCGGGCGTGCCGCCGAACACGCGGACGTCGACCGCCAGGCCGAGGTCCGCGGCGGCGCGGGCGGTGAGCGTGCCGATCGCATCGGTGGCGCGCACCAGCTCGGGCAGCCGCTTGCGCTCGAGGCCCGCCATCTCGAGCAGACGATCGTCGTACGCGATGCGGTGGATGTCGCGGTTGTCGGTGACCCAGTGCAGCGCGATCGAGTCGACCGTCGCGCACAGCCGGCCGCACAGCCGCGCGTTGAGCCAGTCCTTGGGCTCGAGGAACATGTGCGCGGCCTCGTAGACGCTCGGCCGTTCGCGGCGCAGGAAGTGGATGTGGGCGACCGGCTCCTTGCCGCCGAGCGAGGGGATCCCACCGGTCTTCGAGATCCACCGCGCGAGCTTGCCCGCGGCGTAGCCCTGCACGCGCAGCACCCCGCCGACGAGCTCGGGGACGTACTTGGCGCCGCGCGTGTCCATCCACAGGATCGCGCGGTGCAGCGGCGTGCCGTCCTTCGCGACCGCGACGGTGCCGGCCCACTGCGAGGTCGCGACGACCGCGATGACGCGCCGCGGATCGTGCCCAGCCGCCCACAGCCGCGCGGTCGCGGCGGTGATCGCCCGCCACCAGTCCTCGGGATCCTGCTCGGCGCCGCCGTCGGGCAATAGGTGCAGCGCGGTGGACTCGGTGACGCAGGCGAGCATGTCGGCGCGCGTGTCGACGAGCGCGACCTTCGGACCCGACGTGCCGAGATCGATCGCGAGCACGAGCTCGCGCGCGCCTGCGTCGGGGGGCGCCGCGTGCGAGGGCGTTTGCGCGGAGGCCATGGGTGCCGAGGACTGTAGGACGAATCGGGAACCTCCGTGCGTGTGGGCCGTCTACCCGCTACCATGAGGGACGTGAGACGGCTTCTCGGCGTGTGCGTGGCCTTCGGAGCGGTGTTGGCCGGATGCAGCGGAATCCGTGGCGACGCGGCGAGCGTCGATCCCGATCTGCAGCCGCTGGTCTCGGAGGCCGCGCCGCAGCAGGCCATCCTCGAGCCCGACGAGGTGATCGGCCCGCCCGACGCCCCCGGTGCGGACCTCGTCGGCGCCGACGCACCCGCGCAGCAGGGCCCGACCCAACACGTGTCGATGGAGGCCGACCCGGCAGGCAGCGATCAGATCACCGCGCCACCCAAGCGCGAGAAGATGCCGTCGCTGATGAGCGACCTGCTCTGGGGACCCCGGGATAATTAGTCTGGTTGGAGGACACTGCCGCGTCCTCCCCCCGCTGGGCAGAGCCCATCGGGGCCCCCCTCCTTCCATCGCTTCGCTCCTTTCGCGCCGCTTGGCCGGGCGCTCTTGTGTTCTTGCGTCGTGCGGGGCGGCCGGCGCAGGCTTGGCCGCGATGAAGGACTTCCACGGGCGCGTCGCGGTCATCACGGGGGCGGGCAGCGGGATCGGGCGGGCGCTGGCGTTCTTGCTGCGCGACGAGGGCTGCGACCTCGCGCTGGTCGACGTGAACGAGGCGCGGCTGCGCGAGGTCCAGGCCGAGATCGGGCTGACGCGCGCGAGCATCCACGTCGCCGACGTCGCCGATCGATCGCGCATGGCGGCGCTCGCCGACGAGGTCATGGCGGCGCACGATCGCGTCGACATCCTCATCAACAACGCCGGCGTCACGGTCGGGGCCGACCTCGCCGATCACTCGCTCGAGGATTTCGACTGGATCGTCGGCATCAACTTCTGGGGCGTCGTCCACGGCTGCAAGTTCTTCCTGCCCCACCTGAAGCGCTCGGACGACGCGTACATCGTGAACCTCTCGAGCATGTTCGGGCTCATCGGCATCCCCGGGCAGTCGTCGTACTGCGCGACCAAGTTCGCCGTGCGCGGCTTCTCCGAGGCGATCGCCGCCGAGCTCGCCGACACCCACGTCCGGGTGATGAACGTCCATCCCGGTGGCATCCGCACCAACATCGCCAGGGACTCGCGCGTGACCGGTGGCATGGCCCACCGCCACGAGCGCGTGGTCGACTACTTCGAGCGCCGCGGGATGCCGCCGGAGACGTGCGCCGCGAAGATCGTCGCCGCGATGCGGAAGGACAAGAGCCGCCTGCTCGTCGCGCCCGAGGCGTACGCGACGGATGTGATCAAGCGGCTGTTCCCCGCGCTGCCGCAGCGGTGGATCGGCCGGGTCCGCAAGACCCTCCTGGGCAAGTGACGGCCGGGTCCCGCCCCTTCGTCGTGGCCGCGTGGGCCCGGTCGCTCCGGCTGGCCCGACCCACGGCGTCGCGCTATCCTGCGATCGTCGTGGATGCCGCCAAGCCACAGACTCGACGCTTCACGGTCGACGAGGTCCTCCGCATGGTCGAGGTCGGCGTCCTCGGTGAGAACGAGGCGCTCGAACTGCAGGACGGAGAGTTGATCGTCGTGAGTCCACAGGGACCGCCGCACGCCACCGCCACGACGCTCGTCCGCGACGTGCTCATGGCCGCATACCAGGGCGTTGCGCACGTCCGCGAAGCCAAGCCCATCATCGCGGGCGCCACCGATCTGCCCGAACCCGATCTCGCGGTGGTCGAGGGCGGCGTGCGCGAGTACGCGTCGAGGCACCCGAAGGGGAGCGAGGCGTGGTTGGTCGTCGAGGTGGCCAGGACGTCACTGCAGGCCGATCGCGCGAAGATCCGCACCTATGCCCGGGCAGGCGTGCCGGTGTACTGGCTCATCGACCTCGAGGCGCGTCGCCTCGAGGAGTATGCGCAGCCGAGTCCAGAGGGGTCCTACGCGCTCGTGCGGGTCTGCGCCGGGGACGACATCCTGACGCTGCCGCGCACCACCAGGGCGACCCGGTTGCGCGACCTCTTGCCGTGATCTCCGGGCCCGCGCTATCGCGCGAGCGTCGTGAACACCCGCGCGAACGAGCCGATGCCGATCCGGGCCTGACGCCAGTCGAAGTACTCGTTGGGCGCGTGGTAGCCGTGGTCGGGCAGCGACAGCGGCAGAAAGTGGACCGGGATGCCGAGCTCGCGGGCGATCATCGGCACGGCGCCGATCGAGCCGCCCTCGCGCACGGTGACCGGGCACCGGCCGGTGGTCGCGTGCAGGGCGTCGACGATCGCGCGGTGGACCGCGCCGGTGGTCGCGGCGCGGTAGGGCCGGAAGCTGCCGCCGAGGACGACCTCGACCTCGGGGTTCGCGGCGCGCACGAAGGCCAGCAGCGCCTCGCCGATCGACATCGGATCCTGATCGGGGACCAGGCGGAAGCTGCACTTGAGCTCGGCGGCGTCGGGCACGATCGTCTTGGTGCCGCGGCCGGTGTAGCCGCCGCCGAGGCCGTGCAGCTCGAAGGTGGGGCGGGTCCAGATCCGCAGCATCATCTCCAGCGGATCCCGCGTGGTGACGTGGTGCAGATCGTGGGCGTGCAGGAAGTAGTCGGGATCGAAGCCCGCGGCCAGGAAGCCCGCGATCTCGTCCTCGTCGGGCGCGGTCACGCCGGCGTGCCAGAAGTCCGACGCGTCGATCGCCGTCGCGAGCTGGCACAGCTCCTTGATCGGGTTGCGGGCGACGCCGCCGACGAGCCCCGAGTGGGCCTCCTTGCCGGCGGTGCGCAGGCGCATCGTCGCGTGCAGGGCCCCGCGCAGGCCGGTCGACACGGCGGGCTGCTCGGCCGTGGGCCAGATCGTGTCGGAGACGATCACTGCGTCGGCCATCAGATCGTCGTGGCGCGCGGTGAGCACGTCGGTGAAGTGCGGACTGCCGACCTCCTCCTCGCTCTCCCACACGAACGTCACGTCGATCTTGGCCCCGCGATCGATCGCCAGCTTCGCGCCCCGCACCGCGCACAGTGCTGGTCCCTTGTCGTCGGTGGCTCCGCGGCCGCGGTACAGGAACGTGCGCTCGGGGTGCGGGTCGACGGTGAAGTGAAACGGCTGTCCGCCATCCCACGTCGCCGTGTCCGCCGGCTGCACGTCGACGTGGTTGTAGACGACGAGCCGGATGCTCGCCTCTGGGTGCCGCAGCCGCCCGATGACCGTCGGCGTGCCGCGCGTCCCCACGAGCTCCGCCGTCGCGCCGACCGACGCGAGGATCTCCCGCGCCGCGTGGCACCCCGCGACGATCTCCCGATCGTCCGACATCCCCGGGCTCACCGTCGGCAGCTCGACCAGGGTCCGCAGGTTGCTGCGGAACCAGGCCTCGCTCTGCAGGACCTCATCGTCGAGGCCGGGGAGATCCGCGGAATTCATGCCGCGAACAGCGTTAGCACGGGTTTGGCGGAGGGGGAAGCTTTTGACGAGGACCGGGGGGCGGGCGGGGCGCGAGGAGCGGTGATCAGAGGGGTGGCGCGTCGGCAGACCGCGCGCACCGGAAGCCGGTCTGCATGTACGCGTTGTCGGGACCGGCGGCCTCACTGCTGCCGCGCCAAGCGACGCGTGACGCGAAGGAAAGACTGTAGTTGTACGACGCGCTCCTTACGACACGATAGCTGCCGCCGTCAGGCCCGCCGGGATCCAGTGCTGGAGAGCGAACATAGTACCCCGCGAGGTACCAGTCCGAGACCCACTCATAGACGTTGCCAGCCATGTCGAGTGCGCCGTACGGAGATGCGCCCGCCGGCTTGGAACCCACCATGAGCGGGCCGTCGGCAAAACCGCCGCACTCCTCCGCGCTGAGGTGCGCTTGGGAGCACGTCGGATCTTCATTGCCCCACGGGAATCGTCGCCCATCCGTGCCGCGAGCGGCCTTCTCCCACTCGGCTTCGGTGGGGAGGCGTCCGCCTCGCCACGCGCAGTACTCTGCGGCGCGGTACCAGTCGACACAGACGACCGGGTGGTTCGGCGACGCATCCGGGCAGGCTGACCCGAACGCCGTGATCGCGTCTGGGGCCGGGCAGTCCCCCGCGTCGACGCACTCGGCATAGGCACCGCGGGTCACCTCCGTGCGATCGATCGCGAACGAGGAAATCGTGACCCCGTGGTAGGGGTACTCGTCGTCGAGGCACTCCGGGTCGACGTCGTCGTTGCAGCCCATCATGAACGGGCCACCGGGGACACCGACCATGCCGTCGGGCACTGGCACGCACTCGGTCCCGTCGCACAGCAGGCCCTCGCCGCACTCGTCGGCGAGGGGATCGCAGGCCGCGCCGGGACCCGTCGAATCGGCGGTGTCGGTGGTCGGACCCGAGCTATCCCCGGGCCCTGCGTCCGACGAGGTGCCCGCGGTCGATGTGGACGGTGCCCCACTCGACGCGTCGGCATCGCCCGTCGTCGGTGTGCTCCCCGACGACGGGCCCGTGTCCCCGGTCGTCGGGTCGGGGCCCGAGGTCTCGAGGACCGTGACCTCGTTCGGGCTATAGCAGGCGCACAGGCAGAGGACGACGACCCAGGGACGGGGAGCAGCGGCAAGCATGTCTGGATCCTACTCGGCCGGGAGCCTTCCGTCGTTGCACCCCGTTCGAACGAGATCACTTGCAGGTGATCGTCACCATGTGCGTGTGGCCCGCGGCGAAGGTGGACACCACGACCACGCTGCCGGTCTCCTCGAGCGTCGCGAAGTCCTCCGCCGAGAGCGTCACGGAGTGGCTGTGCTCGCTGTCACCCGTGATGTCGTACACGATCTCGTCGCCCGCCTGGACCTCCGCGAGGGAGACCTCCATGACGTGGCCAGGGTGGCCGCCGATCTCCACCGCCGGATCCGCCTGGCACCCCATGGACGCCTCCCCCGTGCTGCTGCTCTCGCCCCCGCCCGACGACGAGGACTCACCGCCGCTGCTGCTCTCCGTCCCCGGCTGACCGCTCGATCCCTCGGTCGAGGGATCCGAGTCCGTCGAGTCCGCGGGCCCGCTCGAGGGATCGGTCGAGGGATCCGTGGGATCCGTGGGATCGGTCGGGTCGGTGGGGTCGGTCGGGTCCGTCGGATCCGTCGGGTCCGTCGGATCCGTCGCGCCCGTCGTCGGGTTTGTCCCCGTGCTGTCCGCCGTGCCGGCGCCGGTGTCTCCGCCGCCGTCGTCGCCGCAGCCGGGCAGGAGCGCGGCCGCGGTGGCGCCGAGTCCGAGGTGGAGGAAGTGCTTGCGGGTGATGTCCTGCTTCATGGTCAATCTACCGTTCGAATCGAGTGGAGAGCGCGCAGGCTAGAGAGCATCTCATAACCGCGCCTGCGTAAGTGCATGGAACTCGATCGGAAAACCTGTGGGGATCGACAGTCGGCGGGATTTCTGATCTACCCTGACCGTGGACCTCACCGACGAGCAGTGGGCT
>JBIJCC010000138.1:0-25136 GCA_044344875.1 Nannocystaceae bacterium | reverse complement strand
CCGTGTTCTGCATCTCCGCGCGTTGGCACAGAGCGACCGTTGGGACGACGGCATCATCGCGACCCTCAAGCCACTGCGAAAGCGGATCCAATGTGCCGCGTGATCAGACAGAGAACCAGACCCGGCGGCCGGCGGCGTTGAATGCCAACGCGGTGGTCCGGAGGTGACGCGTGGGGGTATGGCCCGGGGCCGCCCCCATGCCAACGACGTCGCGCCCGCGACATCCACGTGCGGGCGCGCGGACGACGTCGACGCGCGTCGCCGCGAGATCACGCCATCGAGCTCGCTGGCACCGTCCTTGCGACGGACCCGCCGACCCGCGGGATCGTGCGGGCGTTGAAAACCAGTCGGGTAGGTATTGATGTCGAATCCTCGGGTATTCCTTCGCGCGACATTCCCCAGACTCTCCACCCTGGTCGTACCAGCGTGGCTCGCTGTCGCATGCGGCGACGGGCGGACCGACGCCGCCATCGATGGCGACGACGACTCCGCGGGCGAGACCGGCGCCTTCGACGACGACGGCTCGGCGTCGCTGTCGGCCTCCGACGGCAACAGCTCGCTGTCCGACGGCGGGGAGACCGGCGCAGCCTCCAGCGCTGGCGGCGACGAGGGCGGCGAGCCTCCACCGGACGACACCGGCGTCGAGGACACCGGCGACGACACGACCACCACGACCGGTGAGCCCGCGTGCGACGATCAGGCCCCGGTGTCGCTGTTCCTCTCGCCCGACGACTCGAACTCGATGTCGTCGCCGGTGCAGGCCCGCGACGCGGTCCTCGGCGGGTGGAGCTCGGTCACCGCCGCGCCCATCCGCCCGTGGGAGTTCCTCAACTACTACACCTTCGCGTACCCGCCGGCGCCCGCGGGGCAGGTGGTCGTCACGCCGACGCTGGCGCGCGACCCGGACGATCCGACCGGCGAGTACCTGCTGCAGATCGGCGTCAGCAGCGAGGCGATGGGCGACGATCGCCCCCCGATCAACCTGTCGCTGGTGCTCGACACCTCCGGATCGATGGAGGGCACGTCGATGGACATGCTGAAGGAGAGCTGCCGCGTGATCGCCCGCAGCCTCCAGGCCGGCGACACCATCTCGATGGTCACCTGGAACACCGAGAACCTGGTGATCCTCGAGGGACGCACCGTCGAGGGTCCGGACGACGCCCAGCTCCTCGCGGCGATCGATGCGCTGTCAGCCTCGGGCGGGACGGATCTCTACAGCGGACTGACGGCGGGCTACGCCCTCGCCAACGAGGTCTACGACACCGACCGCATCAACCGCATCGTCCTCATCAGCGACGGCGGTGCCAACGTCGGGATCACCGAGGTCGAGCTCATCGCCGAGCAGGCCAACATCTCCGGGGCCGACGGGATCTACCTCGTCGGCGTGGGGGTCGGCGAGGCCGGCGTCTACAACGACACCCTCATGGACGAGGTCACCGACGCGGGCAAGGGCGCGTCGGTGTTCATCAGCACGGCCGCCGAGGCACAGAAGGTCTTCGGCGAGCGCTTCACCTCGACGTTCTCGGTCGCGGTGCGTGACGTGCAGGTCCAGCTCGAGCTGCCGCCCGGCTTCGAGATCGTGAAGTTCAGCGGCGAGGAGTACAGCACCGACCCCGCCGAGGTCGAACCACAGCACCTCGCGCCCGACGACGCGATGGTCTTCCACCAGCGGATCGCCACGTGCGCGCCCGAGCTCGTGCTCGACGACACGCCCATCACCGTCACGGCGCGCTTCCAGGATCCGCTGAGCGGCGAGGCCCGCGAGGTGGCGGTCGAGGCCAGCTTCGCCGAGCTGCTCGCCGCCGAGCCGGCCCTGCTGCGCAAGGGCGCGGCGGTGTTCGGCTACGCCGAGGCGCTGAAGGCGTGGAAGACCGCGACCGACGACGACGCCCGCGCGGCCATCATCGCCGCCGCGCTCGCCGAGGTCACCCGCGCCGCCGAGCTGCTGCCCGCCGATCCCGACTTGCAGGAGATCCGGACCGTGCTCGAGGCGATGTGACCGGGCCGACGTCGCGCCCCGCGATCGGGGCGCGGCGTGACCTCGAGGCCGAGCCCGTTCGCCCGCTCACACGGGTAGCTCAGCGTACAGGGACGCCAGGTCGATCACTGCGCCACTGTCGAGTCGTACGACTCCGCTCGTCACGTCACGGTACTCCCAGCCGCCCGACGGCAAGCGGCGAAACCACTCCACGCGCGGATGCGACTGGCTGACCAGCACGTACTCCTGCAACGCGTCGATGAGCTGGTAGTGCTGCCACTTGTTCCCGCGGTCTTCCTCTTCTGTCGAGGGCGACAACACCTCGACGATCACCCGCGGGTTCGTGATGGTGTGCCCGGTGGGGTCGGCGGGATCGCCTTCGATCGGTCCACAGACCACCGACGCATCCGGGTACGTCGCCTTGCCGGTGGCGAGCACGCGCACCTTCTGATCGGACTGGAACGCGACGCAGCCGCCCGCGCGCCCCTGCTCGAGCGCGGCGCTGATCCGCGAGGCCAGCGCGTTGTGGCGGCGGGAGCCGCCGGCCATCGCCAAGATCTCGCCGTCGTCGTACTCGTGCTTGAGGCCGCTGTCGCGCTCGTAGGCAAGATACTCCGCGTACGAGTAGCGGTGACGCGACCGCATGGGCGAGGCGATGCTCACGGAGGGAGCCTAGCCCGTCCGCTCGAGTCGCGCCATCGGACGGACGCGCGGGGCGTGCTCCCGTCGGCCCACGCTCGTCGCGGTCTCGGCATCGTGATCGCCTGGCTCGCCCTCTACGGCACGCTGCGCCTCGAGTTCCCGATCGGCGCAACGCTGGCGATCACCGCGACTTTCCAGCTGCTGCTCACTGTCCCGCTCATCGCGACCGTGCTCGGCGATCGCGACGCCGGCCGCCCGCCGTTCGGTGGTCGCCTGCGCAGCGCGTGGATCTGGCTGCTCGTCGCGCTGGTCGTCGCCTCGTGGGGCCGCGCGTCGGACCCCTGGGGCGAGCGGCCCGGGTGGCTGCTCGGTCAAGCCGCGCTCGCGCGCTCACGCGGCCTTCCGCCGTTGCTGGAGGGCGCGCAGCGACGGACTCGGTGATGGCGTCAGCCCGCGAGGCCGAGGCTCGAGCAGCTGCTGGTGTTCGGCCCGTCTCGGCCGTGGGCCGCGATACGACGGCCACAGCCCGTCGCCGACTACGCCGTCCTGCCTTCCAGCGCGCAGATCACCGCGTCCAGCGCGAGCACCTCGCTGGCAAGGGCGTAGGCCTCGCCGCCGTCGTCCTCGTCGTCGTCGTACCAGGCTTCGCACCAATCCTCGGTCGTCTGCTGCTGTGCGGCCGCCGCCTCCGGAATCGATTCCAGCCGCGCGGCGATGGCATCCCGTGCGGCGCGGAGGCGCGCGATCGTCGAATGATCGGCCGCCGTGCGTGGACCACCCCCATGCGCTTCGGTCAGGCAGCGCATCAGCTCGGGCGAGGTGTGTGTCGAGGCCTCGGTGTCGAACGCCTGCGTGAGATCGAGCAGGCGCTCGCGATCCTCGGGGCCGAACGGACCGCTGACCAGGCGCAACACCTCTTCGAGGTGTCGAGGGTCGATCAGATGCGCGACCGCAGCGAGTGGAAAACGTCGCTGGGCGGCCGCGAGCGCGGCGAGGGCGTCGCGCGTCACGGTCGGCGCCGAGATCCATGGCAGCATTCGCTCTGGGTGTTCGGATCGTGCGCACCGATCCAGCGCCGCCAACCGAAGCGCACGATCGGGTTCGTGGAGGATCGCCGCAGCCAACGGCGCGCCGTCGCCCTCGGTCGCGATCCACACGCGGATCGCTCTCTCGCGGACGTCGGCGACCGGGTGCACGAGGTGCGACTGCAAGCTGTCCAACGCCCGCGCGAACGGCAGCGCCGGGGTGAGGTCGAACAGCGCGAGCAACGGGCCCGGCGCGCGCTCGACGGCCAGCCGCGCGAGCAGCAGCGCGACGATACGATCGCGATCACGAGCGACGCGCCATAGAAACGTGACCGCAGCGGCGCGCACCGTCGGGCACGGATCGAGCTCGGCAAAGACCTCGAGCACCTCGAGCTCCTGCACGCTCGCGAGATTGACGAGGAGCATGAGCCGCACGCCGTCCGTCGGCGGTGCGTTGCCGAGGGCCTGGTCACGCACCATCCGGCGCCAGTACGCTGCAATCCGCGTGTGCGGATCCTCGGCGATCAACGCAGCGGCGAGCCCCTCGTCCGAGAGCTGCGCGAAGCGAGCGTCGATCCGCTCGCGCGCCAGCGCTGGCACATCCTCGACGTGGGCGGTGCCCGACGGCGAGGCATCCTCTCGAGCGCCGCGCAGGGATTCGGCCTCGCTCGCGAGCTGCTTCATGGCGCTCGGGTCGACCACAGCGAAACCGTATCCGAGCGAACGCATCGTCGGCAACCGCGATCCCGCGCCCCGAAGCTAACGACGGGGGCCCGGAATCTCCTCGGCGGGCCCCGCCGCAGGCGCCCAGCAGGAGCGAGACCAGGGCGTAGCGCGGCGCCATGATCACACAGACGGAGTCCGGTCGCCGATCGTTGCAGGTCCCTTGGGGTTCAACCGGCGACGAGGCAGCCGCAGGCCATCTTGTCACCGTCGGTGGGTGCGAAGTCCGAGCACGTGGTCTCGTACGCGTCGCAGACCCAGGTGTGCCCGTTGTCGCAGATCGTCAGCATGGCGTCGGGCTGCCCCACGGCGCCGCCGCCCATGATCGGCATCTCACCGACGGGCCCGGGGCCGGCCACGAGCGTGCCGTCGGCGGCGATGATCGCGGCAGTGAGCTGGGTGGTGGAGTTGACGAGGAAGTTGTCGCTGCCGGCGATCTCGGCGATCCCGTCGAAGCCGGCCATGCCGATCGCGAGCATGTCGACGCGGAAGAGCTCCACCGCTCCGGTGCGATCGAGCACGACCAGCTCGTCGGTGCCGTAGCTGGTCACGTAGAGGTTCGACATCGGGTCGATCGCCAGGCCGGCGCAGACCGACACCTGGTGTGTGAGGCCGATCGGGGTGACCGACACGGCCTCGAACGTCACGGGATCGACCTCGACGATGTCGCACCCCTGGTTGATCAGCAGGATGAGATCCGCGGCCGCATCGAATGCCCCGCCGTCGAGCGACGGCAGCGCCTCGGGTGGCGCCATCGCCTCGCCGAGGGGGGAGCCGTCGGTGCCGAGGATCCGACCTTCGCCGTAGAACGAGAAGACGACCACACGCTGACGCGTGCTGTCGTAGAGCCCGGCTTGCAGCGTGTCGATGCCGAGGTCGTACGAGGCGACGAAGCTGAACCCGACGGTGTCGGGGATCAGGTCGGGGTCGCAGTCACCCTGCACACCGGTCTCGCCGTCCTCGCCGGCTCCGGCGTCGAACTTGATGCCATCGTCGTCGCCGGTCGACGTGTCCGGTTGCGTCGCGCCCGCGGTTCCGTCGGAGGACTCGGATTCCGATGTCGACGGAGCGCTCGCCGTCGTCAGGCCACCGGCGGCATCTTGGGTCGGGTCGTCCGTGTTCGATGGCGCGGCACAGCCAACCGCGGCGGACAGGAGTCCCGGCAGAACGCAGGCCCGCGGTCGAGAGGGGAGGCGCGGCAGCATGGTGGACTTGGACACCGATGCACGGCGCGCTTTCCGGCCGGCCGCGCCCCGCTCGCGGCGAGCACGTCGTCCCCAGGATCTCCGTCGACGCGGCTGCACGCCCGCCGACCCGCCTCACCCCTCCGGCGGTGCGTCCCAGTCGGTGACGTCCTCGCCCTTCTCCCGCGACAGGATGTCGATCGCCGCGGCCGCACCGTCGCCCGCGCTGATGATCGCCTGGCTGCGGCCCGGCCGGGCGAGGCGACCGACGACGTAGACGCCGGGAAGGCTCGAGGCGCCGTTGCGATCGGTCGCGATGCCGTGGGCCTCGCTGTGCTCGAGCCCGAGCATCGTCGACAGGCGCGGGCTCTTGCCCTCCGAGAGCACGAGGTACTTCGCCTGCAGGGTCTCGTCGCCGTCGAGCGTCACGGTGAAGCCGCCGTCGATCCGCGCGACCGCGGCGACCCGTGCGTCCCGAATCGAGCCGCCGACGGCCTCGACCTGCGCGCGGGCGATCTTCTGGAACTCGCTGCCGTGCAGCTCGGGGATGCCGAGGTAGTTGCGCAGCATGGCCCAGTGCATGGCGGTCTTGTCCTGACCGAACACCGTTACTTGCTTGCCGTTCTTCGCCAGGAACAACGCCGCACTCAGGCCGCCGGGGCCGTCTCCGATCACGATGACGTCGAGCATGGGTTGGTGCTAGCACGACGCGGGGCCGCGGAGGTTGTCGGATCGAGATCGCCGGGTAACCTCCCCCGGCCGATGACCGCGTCTGCTCCGCTGCTCCCCGCCGCCGACGCGCCGCGCGTCGCGATCGTCGGCGCCGGACTGGCGGGGTTGATGTGCGCGCGCACGCTCGCCGATGCGGGCGTTGCGATCCGCGTGTTCGAGCGCTCGCGCGGACTGGGCGGGCGCTGCAGCACCCGCCGCGAGGGCGCGTGGTCCTTCGACCACGGCGCGCAGTACTTCACCGCCCGCGACCCGCGGCTCGCCGCATTCGTCGACGATTGGCGCGCCCGCGGGGTGATCGCCCGGTGGGACGGCGCGGTGATCGTGCGCGAGCGCGGCGGGGCCCGGTCGGCGTCCACCGAGCCGACGCCGACCGATCGCTGGGTCGCCGTGCCGGGCATGGGCGCGCTGGCCCACGAGCTGGCCCGCAAGATCGACGTGCAGCGTACCGCGGAGGTCACCGCGATCGTCCGCGAGGCGGAGCGCTGGCGCGTGGGGCTGGCCGACGGTGGCTCGCACGGCGGCTTCGATGTCGTGCTGGTCGCGATCCCGCCGGCGCAGGCGCAGGCCCTGCTCGCCCCGCATGCGCCCGCGCTCGCCCGCTCGGCCGGCGATGCGGTGATGCGCCCGACCTGGGCCACGATGCTGGTCTTGCCGTCGCGGCCCGCCGTCGCGTGGGACGCCGCGTTCGTGAACGGCGACGCGGTCCTGGCGTGGATCTGCCGCGACTGCAGCAAGCCCGGGCGTGCACCCGAAGGCGCCGAGACGTGGGTCTTGCACGCGACCCATGCGTGGAGCGCCGCGCGCCTCGACGCCGATCGCGGGGCGATCGCGACGGCGATGACGGCGTCGTTCGCTGCGATCGTCGGGGGCGTCGACGCGCCCCTGCACGCGGCGGCCCACCGCTGGGGCTACGCCGCCGCGGAGCCGGGGGAGATCGACGACGCGCTGTTCGATCCGAGCCTTTGCCTGGGCGCCGCAGGCGACTGGTGCAGCAGCCCGCGGGTCGAGGGTGCGCTCGTCAGCGGCATGGACCTCGCGCATCGCGTGCGGATGTCCCTCGTCGAGACGCGTTGATCCTTCGGCCGTTCCCGCCGCGCCGGCAATCGCGGCAACCGATCGAACATCGTTGCGGCTCGGGCCGCGGTGCTATGGTGCGCGCCGATGCAAGCCACTTCGATCTTCGCTGCACTCCTCATCCCCGCCGCGTTCGTCTTCGCGGGTCTCGGGTCCACCCCCGAGGCCGCAGCCGGCGGTGTTCGCCTGCCGCCGGTCGGCAGCACCTGCGAGACGGTGCTGTGCTCGCCCGGCTCGATCTGTGTCGACACCCGCACCGGGCCGGTGTGTGTGCCGGATCCGAACGGGCCCTCGGACAGCTGAGCTCCGCCTGCGCCGGCGCGTCGCCCCGTCGCGCCGGCGTCTCGATCCGCGCCCGTCGTCTACAGCGTGATCGTGTACTCGAGCCCGATCGCGGGCTTGCGGAACCGGGGGAAGCTGGCCTTCTTGAGCGCCGCCGCGACGCAGTTCCCGAGCGCGGTGCCGCGGTACTCGCCCTCGGCGGTCGTCGATTGCACGGCGCCGGTCTGGCCGACGATCGACAGCCGGACCTTCACCGCCTCGCCCGGCGTGCCGCCATGTCGGCCCGCGCACTGCTTGGCGGAGGCCTTCACCGCCGCGATGCCTTCGCGCAGCGCCGACTGGGACAGCGTCTCGGGCAGGGATGGATCCACCTCGGGGATCGTCTGCGTCGCCGGATCTTGGGGCGGCGCAGCAGTGCGTCCGCATCCCGGTCCGCTCGGCTCGAGGACGCACGCGATCGGCACGCCGTCGGCGCGCGGGGTCGATGCGACCTCGGGTGCACGCGGTCGGCTGGGCTCACCGCGGATCGGCTGTGGTCGTCGCTTTGCTCGCGGCGCCGCGTCGGCGATCGGGCGTCCTCCGGCGGACGACGACGGCGACGATGTGGGCGACGCCTCGGCCTCGCTACCCGCCGACGTCGACGCGTCGGGGACGAGCTCGACATCGTCGGGCTCCATGCTCACCGCCGCCTCGACCGGCTCGGGCGCATGCGCCCGCGTGACGACGCTGCGCGGCCGCAGATCGAGCGCGACGTAGGCTCCGAGCCCGAGCGCGGTGACGAGCAGCACGCCGATCGTCCGCGTCAGCGCCACCCGCTCGCGGGTGCTCGACATCGGTCGCGCGTGCGCCTGCGGGGCGGGCAGGACGAGCGGTGCCGCCGCCCGCGTCGCGAGGCCGTCGAGCGCAGTGCCGCCGAAGTTCGTGGGCACCCGTGGTGCAGTCGGTCGCGGGGTCCCGCGCTGCGCGATCGCCTGCAAGCGATCCAGCGAGAACACCACGGAGTCCTCGTCGCGGTCCGATCGCGGTGTCCCGCCCTCGCGCCCGTCACCCTGCGTCGCCATGCCCGACGTCCCACGTGCGTCGGGGGCCCCGAGTTCCTCGCGCGGCGCATCGGCGTGTCTGCGTTCGCGAGGGCACCGGCGTCACGGCGCGTGCGCGTCGAGCCAGAGCTTCACCTCGGCGGCGGTCTCGGTCAGCCCGAGCGCCACGAACTGCGCGTGGGCCCGCTCCATCCACGCGCGCGCGCGAGCGCGGCTCCCGGGGAGCGTCCAGCTGCGCTCCCCCAGCTCGCGGAAGATCCGCGCCGTCGTCGGCGTCGCCGGCGAATCCTCCACGCGGGGCAGCAACGCCTGCAGCGGGGTGATGGCCGCCTCGCCCGCGCCGGCCTCCGCCAGGTACACGGCGCGATCGAGCTCCAGTGACAGCTCGTCGTCGCTGCCGGGTTCGGCACCCGTCAGCGCGACGGCGCGGTCGCACGCGGCCCGCGTCGCGTCGACGTCCCTTCGCTTGGACTCGAGCGAGCACCGCACGAACCAGATCCACGCCGTCGAGGGGCTGTCCGCTCCGCGCCGCTGCACCTCGGCGGCCATCAGCGCGTCGACGATGGGCGCCGCCTCGTCGGGCCGCCCGAGGGCGATGAGCCACTCGGCCTTCTGCGACTCGGGGATCTGCGTCGGCTGGTTGGCGGCGCCGAGCACGTCGATCGATCGCTCCGCGAGCGCGAGCGCCTCGGCGTACTCGCCCGCCGCACCTTCGATGCCCGAGCGCGTCGAGAGGGCGCCGCCGTAGGTGTAGTGGGTTTCGCCCATCGCCTCGGCCGTGATCTCGAGCGACGTCTGTGCGGCCTGACGGGCCTCGTCGTAGCGCTCGAGGTTCTTCAGGCTGATCGCGAGCTCGCGGTACGCCTCGGCGACATCCGGGTGCACGCGACCGAGCTGGGCGGTGTACACGTCGATCACCGCGCGGATCGTCGGCACCGCCGTCTCGATGGCGCCGCGCTTGCGCATGAAGCTCGCGAGGTTCAGCGAGGCCGACGCCCATCGCAGCGGCTCGGCGTCGCGATCGATGAGCTCGAGCGCCTGCTTGGACTGCGCCTCGGCGATCTCGAGCTCGCCCGCGTAATAGGCCCCCACGGCGGCGTTGGTGTGCAGCGACGCCCGCTCGCCCGGGGAGAGGCGCGCGGCTTGGCCGGCGGCCTCGGCCCGCTTCACCATCGCTGCGATCGTGGGCCACGCGTCACGGCGACGGCCCATCACATACAACTGCACGATCAACGCCTTGGCCGCGATCTGGGCGTGGCGCGACGCGGTGGCCTCGAGCTCCGCGCGCTCGAGCTCGACCGCTGCCTCGTCGTTGCGCGCGAGGTTCGAGAGCAACCGACCGCGCGTGTACGCGAGCTCGGCGACGAGCGGCTGGAACCCGATCGCGCCGGTCCGTTCGGCTTCGGCGTCCAACCGCTGCAGTCCGGCGTCGTATCGTCCCAGCTGCAGCTCGGCGTCGGCCTCGAGCAGCGCCGCGCGCACGGCCTCGACCTCGGCGCTGCGCTCGGGTGGTGGGACCGGCTTCGACTCGGCGACGAGCCGTGCATCGTCGACGCAGATCCCCAGATCGGGCAGACCGGTGACGACGCGCACGGCACGGTCCACGAGCGCGACGTCGGCCTGCTCGAGTCCGTCGACGATGCTCGCGAAGAGCTCGCGACTGCGATCGAGGCAGTCGAGCCGCATGGCGGTGCGCCCGAGATCCACGCTGCCCTGCTGCTGCGCCTCGCAGATCTCCAGCTCGCGCGAGGCCCACGCCTGCGCATAGGTGTCGAGCTCGGCGATCGCCCGCGCGCTGGTCGATTCCGCGTAGCGTGCACCGGTCTGGGTGAACGCGGCCGCGATCGCCGTGCGTCGCGCTTCGCTCCACTCCTGCGCGAGGCCCGGGAGATTGCTGCACGGGGCCGAGGTCGCGGACGCGTCGTGCTTGGTCGATAGCAGCGTCGCGGCGACGCTCACCGCCGCGACCGTGCCGGCCGTCGTCCACGGTACCCACGCGCGACGCGTCGGCTCGAGCGCGTGCAGCAGCGCCGCCATCGACGGGTGGCGATCCTCGGGTCGCTTCGCGAGCCCACGCAGCAACGCCGCCTTCACCGGACGGGGCACGTGCACGCCGGAGGGGAACGGCGGCGGGTCGGCCTCACAGACCGCGTGGGCGAGCGCGCCGAGCGTCCGGCCTTCGAACGGTCGCTTGCCGAAGAGCGCCTCCCACACCACGACGCAGAAGGCGAACTGATCCGCCGCGGCCCCGACGTGCTGCGCAGCGAACTGCTCGGGGGCCATGTACGCGGGCGTGCCGACGAACGCACCACTGCGCGTCAGCGTCGCGAATGGCTCGGGCTGCGTGTGCGCGTCGGAGCCCGGCCCGGTACCTGGCCCCGGCCCCGTGGATTCTTGGGCCTCGACGGCCGTGGTGTGCTCCGCGATCGTCCACCCCGTGGGCGACGTCGCGCTCGGTTGCACGGTCGTGGCCTCGGCCCAGCGCGCGAGCCCGAAGTCGGTCACGAACACGCGCCCGCTCCGACTGACCAAGATGTTGTCCGGCTTGAGATCGCGGTGGACGAAGCCGGCCTCGTGCGCCGCCGCGAGGCCGCGTCCGGCGGCGAGCACCATCGGGGCGATCGACGTCCAGGTCCGCGGGTGCTCGGCGAGCCACTTCCCGAGCGTCCACCCGTCGACGAATTCCATCGCCACGAAGACACGGTCGTTCCACGTGCCGACGTCGTAGACCGGGATCACGTTGGGGTGCGAGAGCTTCGCCAGCGCCCGCGCCTCGCGGAGCAGCCGCTGGCTGAGTCCGTTGACATCCCCTTGGCCCTGCGTGCGCAGCACCTTCACCGCGACGCGCCGCTGCAGCTCCGGATCCTCGGCCGCGTACACGATGCCCATGCCACCGATGCCGACCATCGCGACGAGCCGGTAGCGCCCGATCGTCGCGCCGGGCGGCAGCGGATCCAAGCTGCGGGTCGGGGCGCTCTCGTGCCCGACGGATCCGTCGGGGCCGGTCGTCGCGATCCGCGAGCCCGCGAACACGCGGATCATCCCGGCGACGACGGCCTGACACGCCGAGCACCGGTCCATGTGGCGCTCGAGTGCCTCGCGCTCCGCCGCGCCGAGCTCGTCCCCGAGGAACGCCGCGATCGCGTCCTCGCTCGGGCACGTTCTGGACTCGGCCGGGGGCACGACGCGGATGATAGCGCCGTCGGGCTCGGCGGAGTCAGCGGCGGCGGCGCGTCGCTCCAGGTCGCTCGTCAGGGTAGATCGCACAGCGGCACGCGGGCGACGCTGACGCTCGTGCCCGCTTCGACGGCGAATGCCCATCCGACATCGCCGTTCGCGAACGTCACCGCACTCGACGACTCGGCGATCGCATGGGTCACGGATCCGATCGACTCGATGATCGCTCCGTCGGCGGCGACGCGAGCGACCTCGGTCGTGGCCCCGACGTCCCAGGTGACGAGCAGGTCGTCGCCGTAGACGGCGGCGTGCGGGTGCATCTCGTCCCGATCGGCGGTGTCCTGCAGCCAGATCGGCGCGGCGAAGCTGCCGCCGCCATCCGCCATCACGGTGATGCCGACGTCGAACGACGAGCGCCCGACGGGCGTCGCGAACGTCAATACGGCGTCGCCGGCGAGGGCGACGAGATCGCCGAGTTGGGTGTCGATCGTACCGGTGCAGTCCCCCGAAGGATCCGTCAGGATCGACTGGCTGTTGTCGAACACGATGCCGGTGGCCGGGTAGCAGTCGGAGCCGCAGATCGGCACAAAGCCCGCGCGCGGGCCAGCGCCGGTGAACACGATGCGCGCGTCGTCGCTGTGACTGCATCCCCACGACCAACCGCCGTCGGTGGTCTCGCCGGCGGCGGTGACGATCTGCAGGAGGTCGCCTTGGTGCTCGCCTTCGGAGCCGAAGTTCTGCGCGTGCCCGAAGTAGGCGGCGTAGGTGTCACCGGACCACGCGAGCCGTCCGTTGTGACCCCACATGTTGACCCATTTGTCACCCTCGGTGCCGTGGTCGTTGCCGCCCACGAGCATCCGGTCGAACTGCTCGGTGCCGTCGGTCGCGATCCGCACGAGGTGCATCGCGTCGTCGCGTTTGACGAGCACCGCGACGCCATCGTCGTGCGCGACCAGGCCGCGCAGGTCGTCGCCCATCACGGTGAGGTCCGGCGCTGCGCGCGTATCGTCGCTGCCCAGCGGCGTGGCGTGCACCAGGCCGTCGGTGCCGACCCACGCAACGAACGCTGCGCCGCCGGGCGCGACGGCGAGCAGCACCGGCCGGACATGTGTGAAGAACTCCGGGGAGGCAGTCGATACGGCGACGCCCTCGGTCGAGATCTCGGTCACTGCGATGCGCGCGTCGAGATCGTCGCAGCCGGTCGGGCCGCCGCTGTCACCCTGCGTCGTGCCCTGCGTGGTGCTCGCGCCGGTGCTCGGCCCCGCGCTGCCCTCGGCGCTGGGGTCCGAGGTCGGCTGCGCCGTGCTCCCACTCGCGTCCGTCTCCGTCGCACCGCCGTCGGGGCCCGCACCACCGTCGCCGCACGCCGAGGTGCCGACCAGCCAACCGGCGACGACCATCTGGGAACGCGTGGGCATCGGGAGAGCGTACTGCGTCTGCTGCCACGTGTCAGGCGCCAGTGCCCGGGGAGCGGGTCGATCCTGCGCTCGTCGGTGCTGGTCGCCGTCGCTTCCCCCGCGCTACGCTTCTACCGTGAGGTGGCTAGTCGCGATCGCGATGCTGCTCGCGTGTGCGCGGCCGGCAGCAACCCATGCCGACGCACCGCGCGTTGCCACGATCGACGCACCGAAGTTGCGCGTCCTGGGCATCGCCCAGGATGCAGGCGTGCCGCAGGCCGCGTGTGTCTCCGCGGCATGCGAGGCCGCGCGTCGCGATCCGAGCAAGCGTCAGCTCGCGGCGAGCCTCGCGCTCGCGCTGCCGGCCGGCGAGGTGTGGCTCGTCGATGCGACACCCGATATCCGCGAACAACTCGAGGTCGCGATTGCGATGGCGCGCGAGCTCGGCGGCTCACCGACACCGCGCCGACCCATCGCCGGCGTGCTGCTGACGCACGGTCACATGGGTCACTACCTCGGGCTCGCGCACTTCGGCTTCGAGGCGGCGCACACCGACGCGATCCCCGTGCACGGCAGCGCGTCGATGCTCGCGCTCTTGCGCGACAACGCACCGTGGGATCAGCTCGTGCGGCTGCGGAACATCGAGTTGCACGAGGCGACGCCGCTGATGCTCGGCACGATCCACGCGGTGCCGGTGACGGTGCCGCATCGCGCCGAGTACACCGACACCATCGCGTGGCGCTTCGAGGGTGAACGCAACACCGTGCTCTACATTCCCGATACGGATCCGTGGGTGAAGCACGAGAACCCCGGCGCCCTGTTCGACGGGGTCGACGTCGCGCTCGTCGACGCGACGTTCGCGTCGATGGACGAGCTTCCGGGGCGCGACCTCGCCGAGATCGCCCATCCGACCGTCGCATCGACGATCGAGCTGCTCGGCGATCGCGTCGCACGCGACGAGCTCGACGTGGTGCTGATCCACCTGAACCACTCGAACCCGCTGCTCGAAGCGAGCGAGCGCAGCGCGTTGCCGCAGGGGTTCAGCGTTGCGCACGCGGGGTTGGAGGTCGCGCTTTGACGACGAGCGCGCTCCTGCACTGAAGTGCCGCTGACGCGAGTCACGATCTGCACGACGCGGCCGTCCGCGAGCGCCGTCTCACTCTGTCCGAACCGCGACGCGCACCGCCCCGGGCCGGCCCCAGCGCGGACGGACCGCCGAAGTGCCGGTTGGCCTGCCACGCGTTGACCTCGGGGTTGCGCGCGAGCCACGTCCACACGGGATTCGTGAGCACCGTGGGGTTTTTCGTGCCGCGTCGCGGCGCACGCCAGGCGAAGAACAGCTCCGGCGTGACCTCCGGTGGTGGTGCGCGATCCGTGGGCAGCTCCCTGCGGGGATTCTAGCGCTTGCCGGTTCTCCTGCTCGGGCCGCCGTCCGCGGCACCGAGGGCACCGTGATCGAGCCTCACCCGTAGTCGGTCGGCAGCCCCGTCGTCTCGTCCCCGGTGACCGTCACACGGGGACGACACAGCGTATGGGGCGTTCGACAGCAGAAACCTCCGCCGTTCGCTTGGCGCCGGCCTTGCACATGGGGGCGCCATGCAAAGAACGACCAGTCTCACCCCACTCGTGCTCTTGCTCGCCTGCGCTGGCCCCGACGAGGGGGACTCGCTCGAAGCGACCGACACCGTCGACGAGCCGCGCATCGCCACGGAGAACCCCAATGGCTCACCCGCGGAAATCATCGCGCGGCGATATCTCGTCGACCCGGACGTGACGGCAGTCAGCTACGCGGCCACCGGCATCGTCGGGGGCTGCTCCGCGACGCTGATCGGGCCGAACCTGGTCCTGACCGCGGCCCACTGCGGCTTCAAGTCGCATCTATTCGGCTTCCAGACCTATCGCGAGCGCGATCCGCTGCGGGCCGAGCGGGAGACGGTGCAGTGCAATCCGCTGTACCAGACGTTCGCCGACACGGACATGTTGCTGATGCACTGCCCGGCCATCAACGGCATCAACCCCGGGGACAAGTTCGGCTACGTCGATCTCGATCCGCGCGCCGCCGCCGACGGCGACCAAGTCTACAGCCTGTGGAAGAACCCCGTCGACGACGTCGGCGGCGGCGAGCACATGCTGTTCTCCAGCGGCGAGGTCATCGACGACGAGGCCGAGGGGTGGATGACGCCGGACGGCTACGACTGCACCGCGATTCTGACCAACCTGTTCGGGATCGCGGGTGCGAGCGGGTCGTCGCAGATCAGCGCCGACCGGCACGAGATCCTGGTCGGACCCCTCTCGGTCGCGCCGAGCGGCGGTGGCGACAAGCGCTGGTCGCTGTCGATGCTCGACTACCGTTTGCGCGCCGAGGTACGCGATGCCAGCAACGTGGACGCCGCGACGGTCATCGCCCTCGGGCTCGATCCCGCGGCCTACGTCGGTGGCACCGACAAGGACGGTGATCTACAGCTCGACATCCAGACCGACCTCGAGCGCGCGACCGGCGAGGCACCGCGTGACCACTACACCCTCAGCTTCTCGAGCGAGCGCAAGAACCCGCTGTGGACGGTGCTCCACAACGCCGATTTCCGGCCCGATGACCAGCTCGTCTACCTCGATGCCCACGGCGGCGTCGATGCCGTGGAACGTCTCCGCCACGAGCGACTCGGCCTGTCGCCGAGCACCGAGTATCGGGTTTCGGTGATGGTCCTCGCCGGAAGCACCACCTCGGCCGGGCTCGAGATCGGCTTCGACGGCGACTTCGGTCAGTACGGCTGGGCCCCCGTCGACTCCCAGGCGATCGACCTCGTCGCCGGCGCCGGCTGGGTGATGCACTCGTTCGCCTTGAAGAGCTCGTACTTCGGCAACACCGGTCTGACGATCCGCACCCGGCCCGGGGCCAAGGCGAGCATCGCCGCCATCAACGTCATCGAGGGGCGCTCGACGATGGACTTCGACACCTTCGACAAGCGGTATCACTGGCGCAACGACAACAACGGCGCGCGCGCGTTCATCTTGCCCGACGGGACCGATCCGGGCGTGGACTGGGCAGCTGCGGTGCCGCGCAACAACAGCATCGCCTCGGGCAACGACTGGCCGCTGCGCAGCCGCCAGCTCGCACTGGTCGGCGGCCAGCACTACCAAATGTGCTTCGACTTCCGCAAGTATGCCGGCGCGGTCGCGTCGCCCATCACTGGCCACGTGCGGGTCAAGAGCAACAATTCGGTCGTCTACAGCCAGGCTTTCTCGGTGACGGCGACGAACTGGAACCAGCTATGCACCGATGACTTCATGCCGATCGGGAGCGACAACATCCTGCAGTTCGGCATCGACGCGCCCCCGCCCGACCAGGGGGTCGAGTCCGGCGCGATCTACCTCGTCGACGACATCCAGATCGACGCGATCTGATGGTCGTCGGCCGTCCCGCGCGATGGGCTGCCTCACCCGAAGTCGGTCGGGAGCCCCGCCGCGCGGAACATGTTCACCAGGCTGGCCTTGTCGACGGCCTTCATCCACGCCTCCCTGGGCTCGATGAGGTCGCGCTGCACCAGGCTGAACAGGGCATCGTTCATCGTGACCATGCCCTGGCCCTTGGCGGTCTGCATCACGTTGGCGAGCTGGAAGGTCTTGCCCTCGCGGATGAGCGCCGAGACGGCGGTCGTGGCGAGCAGGACCTCCTGGGCGGCGACGCGACCGCCGCCCTTCTTCTTGCACAGCACCTGGGCGATGACGCCCTTCAGTGACTCGGCGAGCATCACCCGGATCTGCGCCTGACGATCGGCGGGGAACTGGTCGATCATGCGGTCGACGGTGCTGGTCGCCGTCGTCGTGTGCAGGGTGCCGAAGACGAGGTGGCCGGTCTCGGCGGTCTCGATCGCGATCGCGATCGTCTCGAGGTCGCGCATCTCGCCGACCAGCACGATGTCGGGATCTTCGCGGAGCGCGGCCCGCAGCGCGTTCTTGAAGCTGCGGGTGTGCGAGCCGACCTCGCGCTGGTTGACGAGGCACTTGATGTTCGGGTGGATGAACTCGACCGGGTCCTCGATCGTGATGATGTGATCGGTGCGGTGCTTGTTGATGTAGTCGATCATCGCGGCCAAGGTCGTCGACTTGCCCGAGCCGGTCGGGCCGGTGACCACCACGAGGCCCTTGGACAGGTGGCACAGGTCGATGCACGCCTTGGGCAGCCCGAGTTGCTCGGCGGGGATGATCGTGATCGGGATCTGCCGCAGCACCGCCCCGATGCCCTTGCGATCCTCGAAGACGTTGACGCGGAAGCGGGCGACGTCGGGGATCTCGTAGGCACAGTCGGCGTCGCGCAGCTCGGCGAAGTCGCGCTGGGCCTTGTCGCTCATGATCTCGCGGACCAGCGCGTGGATCTCGTCGGAGCTGAGGATCGGCCGGTCGGCGAGGTACTGGATCTCGCCGTCGACGCGCAGGATCGGGTGGTTCTGCGCCGACAGGTGGAGATCGGAGGCGCGCCGGGCGAGCATCACCCGCAGGAGTTCGTCGATGCGCTTGGTGCCGGCGAAGCTCGCGATCGGCGTCGGCGCGGGCGTGGGCTCGGGCATGCGCGGCGCGGGCGTGGGCTCGGGCATGCGCGGCGCGGGCGTGGGCTCGGGCATGCGTGGCACCGGCGTCGGGTCGTGCATGCGCGGCGACGGAATCGCGTCGGGGATGCGGCCCTGCGGCTCGGGGCGCGTGGGCTCGCTGGGTCGCGGGACCACGGGCTCGGGGCGCGTCGGGTCGTTCGGCCGCGACATCACCGGCTCCCGCGCCGCCGGGCGGGCGCCGACCGTCTCCGGCCCCTTGGCGACGGCGCCGCGCTTCGCCGGCCGCAGCGACACGACGAGGTCGTTGCCGCGACGCGACACCTCGAGCAGGTAGTCGACGCCGACGTACGCGTGCGTGCGGCGGTGCGGTCGCACCGGGCTGATCTCGCGGATCTCCGCTGGCGACAGCAACTCCGCCACGAGCTGGGCGATCGCGGCGGCCGACACCGGCGCCCCGCCCTGGGCCGGCAATCGGCCCCCGACATACACGGCGACCGGATCGCCGGGCACCAGCTTCACCTCCTCGGCCTGGGTCTGACGGAGGATGTCGAGGTACGACGAGAGACTGGGCACGCGGACTCCCGGGGCGGACGGCGAAGGGGGGCAGTCGATCGTACACGAGCGGTGCGACCCGCGGACGGACGGATGCGGGCCGGGATCGTCAGCGCGTTCGCTTGCGCGCGGTGGTCGGGCGGCCTGGGGATCGTGCTACGGTCCCTCGCGCTGCGGCGGGCCCCGCGAACGCCGAGCTGTCCCCATGGCCGATCACCAGCGCTTCGAGCTCTTCGCCGACCTCCTCGTGCGGCGCTTCCCCGAGGCGAAGCGCGTCTACGACGTGGCCGGCGGGATGGGCAAGCTCAACGCGGCGCTGCGATCGCGTGGGCGCGAGTGCCTGAGCTTCGATCGGCGGGTCAAGCACCTGGATGTGCCGTTCGCCGAGCGCGAGTTCACCCTCGACGAGCCCTGCGCCGCCGACCTCGTCGTCGGCATGCATGCGGACGGCGCCACGCGGATCATCGTCGAGTATGCGGCGCAGCACCGCGTGCCGTTCGCGGTGGTGCCGTGCTGCAGCGACAACTCGATGCCGTACAAGCCGTGGATGCGGCACCTGGACGAGCTCGCGCGCGGGCTGGGGTTGCAGACCGAAGAGGTGGTGCTGCCGATGCGGGGGCGTGCGCGGACGTTGCTGGGGTGGTTCACTCGCCCGGGTTGACGGTGGGCGCGCCCGATCGGGGCAGTGAGCGGCTCACCGCCGGAATTCGGCCGGTTCTCGGTCACCCCGGCCGAGTGAAGGCTACGATGCCCCCCGCGTGACCCCGCCCCGCCCTTGCCCCGCCTGCGATCACACCGCGTCGACCCCCGCGTTCGTCGTGGCCGGCTTCGCCCACGTCCGCTGTGCGTCGTGCGGCACGGTGTTCGTCTCGCCGCTGCCGGGGCTCGACGTGGTCCAGGCGACGTACCTGCGGCCGGACTACCACGAGACCGCGGAGGCCTCGGCATCACGCATGCAATCCGAGGCGCGAGCGCGCGTCGACACGCTCGCGGCGATGGGTGTCCGTCGGATCGTCGAGGTCGGCTGCGGACCCGGGCACTTCCTCGACGCCGCACGCGATCGCGGTCTGCACATCGAAGGCGTCGACCCTGCCCGCACCGCGGCCGCGGCGGCGCAGCGCGGACACCTCGTGCACAAGGTGTGGCTCGAGGACTTCGCGCCGTCCGAGCCGTTCGACGCGCTCGCGCTGTGGGAGGTGCTCGAGCACCTCCCGCGGCCGTCCGAGGCGCTCGCGCGGATGATCGAGTGGCTCGTGCCCGGGGGCGTCGTCGCCCTGTCGACGCCGAGCATGTCCGGCATCCCGGCGCGCGCGCTCGGGGCCCGCTTCCCGATGGTGACGCCGCCCGATCACCTCGAGCTGTTCACGCGCGAGGGCCTGTCGCGACTGCTCGAGCGCAGCGGCCTGCGGGCCGAGCGATGGACGAGCTTCTCGAACCTCGGGCCCGCCGCGATCGCCCGCGGGCTGCGGCGCTTCGGCTTCGGCCGCGTGCCGTGGGCCGCGCCGGTGGTCGACGTGCTCGCGACGATCGGCACCGCGCCGGCGAAGTGGATGGACGCCGCGGGGTACGGCACGTCGTTCGAGGTCTACGCGCGACGCCGCTGACGCGTGGTCCTCGGCCTGCACGCCGACGAGGTGGCACGGGCGCGGATCCCATGTCAGGCTCCGGCCGCACCATGGCGAGCAAATCCGAGTCCGGGCACGACATCACGCCGCTGACGGCCGACGAGCGCGAGACCCTGGCCGCCGGCCTCACCCCCGAGGAGCGCCGCGTGATGCTCGACCACGGCACCGAGCGCCCGTTCTGCGGCGGCCTGCTCGACAACAAGGAGGACGGCGTCTACGCGTGCCGGCTGTGCGGGCTGCCGCTGTTCCGCTCGCAGGCCAAGTTCGAGTCGGGCACCGGCTGGCCGAGCTTCTTCTCGCCGTTCGACCCGGAGCACATCACGACGATCCGCGACGTCAGCCACGGCATGATCCGCACCGAGATCCGCTGCCGCCGCTGCGATGGGCACCTCGGCCACGTGTTCCCCGACGGCCCGCGCCCCACCGGTCTGCGCTACTGCATGAACTCCGCTGCGCTCGCGTTCGTGCCGGCGCTGCCGCCCGGCCAGCGTTGAAGCGCCCCCCGCCGCCGCTGGGTTTCGCGTAGTCTCGCGGGCCATGGCAGCCCGACGGGATCCGAACAGCATGGGCGCACGCGTGGCCCGGATGGGCCTCACCGCCCTCGGTGGATGGCGCTACGTCGGCGAGTACCCGAGCGTGCGCAAGGCCGTCTGCCTCGCGCTGCCGCACACCGACAACATGGACGGCGTGCTGCTGGTGCTGCTGTCGCAGTCGATCGGCATGCCGATCTCGTGGATGGTCAAGGACACGTGGGGCAAGGGGGTCACGGGCCCGCTCGTCCGCGGCGTCGGCGGCGTGCCCATCGATCGCAGCCGCGCCAACGGCATGGTGGGGCAGATGATCGAGGCGTTCGCGAACACCGACGATCTGTTCCTCGTGATCCCGCCCGAGGGCACGCGCAGCTACACCGAGTACTGGAAGTCGGGCTTCTATCACATCGCCCTGGGCGCCAAGGTCCCGCTCGTCCCCGGCGTGGTGAACTACCGCGACAAGACCGGAACGTGGGGACCGCCGATCGATCTCACCGGCGACGTGCACGTCGACATGGATCGCGTCCGCGCCCACTACGGCGACATCGGCAAGGTCGCGAAGTACCCGGAGAAGTTCGGGCCGATGCGGCTGCGCGAAGAGGACGCGTAGCGACGCTACACGTCGATGATGCCGGCGTGCAGCGGGCGATCGAGGCGGACGAACGCCTCGTTGCCGTCGTAGTAGCCGGCCCACTCGGCGAGGTTGCCCTGCGAGACGCCCGAGTCGCCGATCTTGCCCTGGTACCCGAACGTGGTGTCGGGCACGCCGACCATGCCGAGCACGGTGGTGAACAGATCGCCCATCGAGTGCCGCTTCGGCAGCACGATGTGCCGGCCCTGACCGCCCGAGAAGGCACTGGGCATGCCCGCGAGCAGCACCGGGATGTTGTGGCTGAGGTGGCTGCCGTAGCCCATCTCGCTGACCCACACCACGAGGGTGTTGTCGAGCAGCGGCGCCCCGTCGACGTCGGTCACCTCGCCCAGGCGCGCGATGAGGTGCGCGACCAACAGCCCGATCTCGCTGAAGCCCTGGGCGATGACCTGCGCCGACCCCGACTGCGGGTTGTCGGAGTCGTGGATCATCGTGTGCAGCTGCTCGGGGGGGATCGGTGAGTTGCCGTCGAACGCGCTCGGGAAGGTCGCGAGCTCCGAGCTCTGCCAGAAGTGCAGGCCCGCGACGCGGGTCGCGTCGCACGCCAGCGACATCACCAGGTTCTCGATCTGCCACGGCGTGATCGTGGCGTCGAGGGCACCGTGGCTGTTGCCCGCGGCGTTGAAGCTCGGGATCGCCGACTCGCTGGGCCGCATGCAATCGGCGGTCAGCGTGCCACCGAGGTGCGACTCGACCATGCGGATGAAGTCGGCGTGCTGCTCGAGCTGCTTGCGGTCGTCGCTGCCGACCTGCTTGGACAGCGCGACGTACTCGCCGGCGAGGCCGTCGAGGATGCTCGCGCGTCGGCCGGTCAGGCGGTCGCGCAGGGTCTTCTTCGGCGGCGGCTCGTCCGTCGCCGGCGGGCCGAAGACCTCGACCAACGACTCGAGGGGATCGGTGGACACCGCGTAGGCCTGCGTGCCGTTCGGCCCGTAGAACGGCCACGAGTGGTACGTGGCGTTGCCCGCCACCGAGGCCGGGAACACGATCGACGGCCGCTGCGAGCTCGAGGCGCGGAGCAGCTCGCCGGCCGCGTAGTCGAACGATGGCCCGCCCGCGATGAAGTCCGGCGTCGGCGGCATGCACGTCGTCGCGGTGGCGTTGGACGAGAGGTGGCCGTCGGGGTTGCCGGTCATGTGCCGGACGAGATCATCGATGCCGTCGATGGTGACGAAGCGGTCGCGCACGGCACCGAGGCCCGCGAGCAGCGGCGAAATCTGCCCGGAGGCCGGGAACGCGCCGCTCGACGCGCTCGGCGACCAGACCTCGCCCTGCCGCGTGCCGACCATGCGACCGTGGAAGTGGTGCACGACGACGACGCGCTTGGGCGCCGTGGTGTCGGCCCCGCGGGCGCGACGTGGCGCGAACTCGCGGAGCATCGGCAGCGCGAGCGCGGCCCCACCGGCGCCCATCAGGAATCGCCGGCGATCGATGCGGTTCCCGGCGCGGGGATCGGCGGCCATCAGTCGCCCCTCCGGAACCGGAATGCTTCGGTTCGCGTCAGCGCGAGGAAGGCCTCGTCGAGGCGACCATCCGAGTCCTCGAGCGCGGTGGCGATCTCGGCGAGGGTGCAGGCGTCGTCGTCGGTCTCCATGCGTGCGGCCTCGTAGCGGAACACCTGACGCGCGAAGCAGTCGGTCGCCGCCGGCATCTCGGCGATCTGGGCCATGAGCTCGGCCGGCCCGCTGAACGCGATCTCGCCGTCCTCGAGGCGCAGGACATCCTCGGTCTCGATCGACTTGCCGGTGTCGTACGCATCGCGCCACTTGCCCATCGCGTCGAAGTGCTCGAGGGCGAGCCCGGCGGGATCGATGAGATCATGGCAGCCCTGGCAGTCGCCGCGGGCGCGCACGAGCTCGGACAGATCGCGGGCGGTCGGATCCTCGGGCTTGTCGAGGGCGTTGAACGCCGTCATCGCGTTGCCCGGCGGCGGGAGCACCGGCGCGCACAGCAGGCGCTGGCGGATGAACCGGCCGCGATACACGTACGAGGTCTCGGTGGCGTGGGCCAGGCCGGCCATCACCGCGGGGTGGGTCGCGAGCCCGGCGTAGCGATCGGCGGGGAGATCGATCGTCGTCCAATCGTCGACCGGATCGACGCCGTAGAACTCGACGAGCGCCGGGTTGACCACCGTCTTGGGCGTCGTGAGCAGCTCGGCCAGCGTCGCGCCCGCGCGCACCGACTGGGTGACGTAGCGCTCGAACGAGTCGTTGATCGCGTTGGCGAGGGTCTCGTCGAGGTACGGAAAGACGCGGAGGTCCTTGCTGGTGACCTCGAGCTCGACGACCTGCGTCCATTCGCGGAAGAACCGCGAGAAGCCGCGGCGCGACTTCGAATCGTCGAACATGCGCTGCGCCTCGTCGTAGATCGCGTCGGCGCCGACGAGCTCGCCGGCCTCGGCGCGGTCGAGCAGCGCGTCGTCGGGGACCGAGTTCCACAGATAGAACGACAGGCGGCTCGCGACCTCGAGGCCCGACAGCTCGCGGGCCTCCCCGTCGTCGGCGGGCGCCTCGAGGATGTAGAGGAACGCGGGCATCTGGAGCATCCGCGCGGTCATCACGGCGACGGCCTCGGCGAATGTCGCCTCGTCGGCGCGCTCCTCTTGATAGACCGTCAGCAGCCCCTCGCGCTCGGCGTCGGTGAGCGTGCGGCGGAAGGCGCGGCGACCGATGGTCGCGAGGTACTGCTCGGCGCACGCGTTGTCGGCGGAGGCGCCCGCGCAGGGCAGCAGCTCGGGCAGCTTGTCCGGCAGCGCCAGCGCGATGTCCTCGGCCGCGAGCATCACGTCCTCGACGGTGACCTCGCCGACCGCGTTGATGGCGGGCTCGGTCGAGTAGCCGGTCTTCGACTTGCCGAACGTGCCGGGGAATCGGGCGCTGGGCGGCAGATCGAAGAGATCGACGATGACGTAGTCGTACTCGAGTCGGCTGAGGCGACGGCCGGCGCGTACCGCCGCGTCGGGCGCGTCGGGATCGCAGTGGTCCGCGACGTTCCCGAGCCCGTCATCATCGTCACCACCACCGTCGGCGACGGCCTGGTCCTCGATGCCCGAATAGCAGGCGCTGGCACTGCTGATGAGCAGCGCACCGACGAGGGCGAGGGGACGTCGACGATTTCTGAACGACACGAGGACGAGCGGGGGGTCGCGGGAGTATGCCCGAGCGTCGACGACGCGGCATACCGAAAACCGATCGTTCCGTCGTGAGGCCGTCGTGAGGCCGTCGTGAGGCCGGCTTGATGTCGTCGTGATGCCGGTGATGCAGATCCCGCGCAGATGCGCCTGTGCGCCGGCCTACGGGATCACGACCCGTGATCGCCACGAGGTTTCGCGGCGCGTGCAACCCCAGCGTTCGGCGCTCGTCACCATGCGTTCGTTGGGGTGTCGAGGCCGCACCCGTGATGCCCGCGTCAGCGCGACGCGTGGGCACGATCGTCGTCCGCTGGGAGCGCCACGACGCGCACGCCCGCGAACACCAGCGCGGCAAGGCCGAGCAGCGCCGCTGGGCGTACGCCGCGGCCGAGCGCGTACAGAACGATGGGTGCCGCGGCGATCGCGAAGAACCACCGTGCGTCCCGTCGGGACATCGCGCGCAGAATCGCTGCGCCCGCGACGGCCAGGCCGACGAAGAACCCCGTCCACGCCAGGCTCGTGGCCCAGCTCGGCGGCAGATCGAGGCCGTGACGAAATCCGAGCAGCAGCGTGAACCAACCGGCGTCGTCGAGCACGTCGAGGATCGGCGCGCCGGCGATCGCGACGCCGAACCACCGTGCGGCGCGCCGGCGCTCGAGCACGACCATGCGCGAGGCGAGATCGGTCAGGCCGTTCGTCTCCTGGAGCATGCCGTCGGAGCCTAGTCAGGCGTCACGGGAGTCCTTGGAAAAATCCTGCGTCTGTGATCTAACGTGGCGATGGGCCGCCCCAAAGCCGAACTAAAACTGACGCAGGATGAGGTCGCCGAGCTCGAACGCTTGAGTC
>JBIJCC010000137.1:0-25173 GCA_044344875.1 Nannocystaceae bacterium | reverse complement strand
CCTCCTACGCAGCGTCAAGGGCTCGAAGGTCGGTATCAAGGGCCGCCGGCTCGAGGCTGGATGGAGCGAAGAGTTCCTCATGAAAGTGCTCGCGGCCCATGCGAATTAGATGCAATCGCCCTGACTCCGACCTCGCCCTGGTTGATCACGACACAGCTGGACAGGAGCGAGCCAGCCACGAGCAACGCGACCCAACGAATCATGACGACCCTCCGAATGGAATGAACACTGACGATCTCCGATGCGATGGAAAGCCCCTCAGCGCGGCACCAGCTGGCGCCGCCGGAGAGAGTCTGTTGCGAAACCCATCGCTCTGGAGAAGATTTCCGAGGAGCAGAGAATCCCCACGACATCACCTTCTGATGCCGGTCGAATTGCGGCTTCGATCGCTTCGTGCAGCGCGATCCGTGCCGACGGCTCGACGACGCAGATCGAGCCACCCGTCCTCGCGCACCACGTCGAGACTTCCTCGGGTACGGGCGTCGCAGCGGTTTGGAACACGAGCGCCCTTCGTGCATGGCAGCGCATCGATTCGAACCTGGAGAGCAGGTATCGAACATCTTCGAGAACCTGATGGCCCGCCACGACGACTCCGACGATCTCGGAGGTCGGGACGAGGGTCCATGCGATGTCCCGCGCCGGTGACCGCCGGCCGGCGTTGGATGGGAGGCGAGACGTCACGTGCCCTGCGAGTCCGGTCTGGCCGAGCCGAGGGGAGATCGGGCGAGGTGTCTCGACGATCCGAGCGCCCCGTCGCCCAGGAGCAGGAAGAGTGTGGTGATGTTCATCGTCCCTCCTGAGCTTTGCGACGTGCGCTGGGTGCGCTCATTGATTCTGGCCCGCGGAGAGCAAGGCAATCGCGATGCTGGGCGTGACGGGCGCCGGAGCGACGGGCCGATCGAAGCCGCGCACGCGCGGTCTCGGGCCGCCTCGCGGACCCTCGACGTTGGCGATAGGCTCCCAGCCGATGTCGATCCCCGGGCACGGTCGCGATCTCGTGGCGCTCCTCGCCGTTCTGCTCGCGACGGCATCAGGCTGCGGTTGGGTCCAGGGCACCGGAGGCGAGCCGAGCTCGCGCGCTCTCGAAGCGACACCCACCTCCGGCGTGGTCCCGCCGCAATCGACGGAGGGCACGTCGCCAGTCGTCCCGCCGGCCCCGATCGCACCACCGACCACCGACGCGGCCCGGGCCAACGAGCCCGATGCCCGCGATCCCGTCGGGGCGGTGGCGGCCTTGGCAGCGCTGTGCGATCGCGCCAGGCAAGGTGACCATGATTGGGTGGCCGCTCGCGTCGAGCTGCCGTTGCGAGGCATTCATAGCCTCAACGCCGTGGACGAGGACCCCCTCGTGCATCCCAACGAAAACCCGTCGGTGCAAGACTTCCAGTACGAACGCTACTGCCAGATGTTGCCCGAGTCGGGGACGGCGCTGCGCGAGTTCCAGCGCACGGAGACGACCGCGTCCGGCATCGTCGAGTTCGGCAAGGTTCCGCATCGGGTGGAGTTCGACCTGACCCACGACCCGCCGCGACTGACGACCGTGGACGCCCAGGTGGCCCCACGACCGATCCCTGCGCGAGTCGAGGGGAAGCGGAGGGCGTACGAGCTCGGCGCACCACCTCCCGGCTTCACGGATCGGGAGCCGCCTGGATCCGAGGAGCTGCGTCGAAGGGTCATCCGCGTGCTGGAGGCCGACCGACGCTGCATCGATGACTACGTGGCTCGCAACCTCGCGGCCGTGCGTTTCCAGGTGATCGTCGAGGCCGGGCCCGACGGTCGCTCGACCGTGCGCGTCGAACCATTCCAGCTCGTGCGCGTGTCGCTGCTGGCGTGCCTGCGCACCCAATTGGCCGCAGCTCCGACGTTGACGGCAGTCGATCCCACCAGCGCCATCCTTCAAGTTCTGATCCCGGTCTCGGCCGACGAGATGCCGCCGGGAACACCGACGCTGGAGATGGGCTCGGTGGTTCCGGGGTGACCGAGGAGTCACGACGCTCGTCCGCTCGCCCCCGGCACTCAGCTGGGGCGCTCGCCGACCAACAGCGACGCGCGGCTCGCCAGCCACTGCGGGCTCAGCACCCGCGATGACCACGTGCGCGCGCGATCCGACCGCATCAGCCGCACGAGGCCTTCGCCGGCCCAGAACTTCGGCAGCATGCGCGCGCGGGACAGCGCCCGATAGCGGGCGCGCCCGACCGCCGACAGCCCCGTGCACACGTCGAGGTGACGATCGATCGCGTCGGCGGCGAGCATGCCGCTGTCGAGCGCGAAGGAGATGCCCTCGACCGTGCCGGGCGAGACCATTCGCGCGGCCTCGCCGACGAAGATCGCCCTGGGCTCGGTGACGTCGTCGCCGACGCGCGTCGTCACCACCGCGGGATGTCCCATCCACTTGCCGATCGGCTCGGCGCCGCGGAGCACCGCGCCGAACTGCGCGTCGAGGATCTCGGCGAACAACGCCTTCAGGCCGCCGGGCGCGGGGCAGTCCTCGGGAATCGTGATGCCGATGTTCGTGACGCCGCCGGGCTCGGGGAACGCCCACGCGTAGTACCCATGCAGCCGTCGATCCCAGGCCATGATGCCTTGGTCGACCGGCAGCGTGGTGCCGCGCCACCAACCCATGATCGTGCGGATCGAGCAGGGCGCGGACGGATCCTGCGAGAGCCGCGACGGCGACCCGGTCGCGCACACCACCATATCGGCCTCGAGCTGCGCCGCACCGGTGTCGACGCCACGGACCTCGCCGTCCGGCCCGCGCAACAGCCCGACGACCTTGGTCTGCTGCACGAACGTCGCGCCGGCCCGCTCGGCCGCGCCGATGATGCCGTGGTCGAGCTCGACGCGCGGCACGATCCACGCCCCCTTGCCGCCGCACAGGAACACCTCCTGCCCCCCGGGGCCGCGGGCGAGCAGCTTGGTCATGTGCAGCGCGCGTCGCGAGAACCGGTCGTGCAGGCCGAGGCGCCGCAGGTGGGTCAGGCACGTCGGTGACAGGCCGCTGCCGCAGACCTTCACCCGTGGATAGCTCGACTTGTCGAGCACGACGACCTCGACGTTGCCGCGCTGGGCGAGGGCCAGGGCGCAGGCGCTCCCGGCCGGGCCGGCGCCCGCGATGATGACTCTGGGTCTGCGCATGGTGCTCGACCCAAGTGCGCGCCGACGGCCGATCGATCCCCCGCCGACGAAAAGCGATGACCGAGGGATCGAAACCGCCGCTCGCAGCACCTCATCGCCGACACCATGACTTCGCGCTATCCCATCGCACCGTTCCCCGAGGGTTGGTTCCAAGTCGCGTGGAGCCGCGACCTCGGTCGCCGCGGCGTGCTGCCGCGGCGCTGGTGCGGGCGCGACGTCGTGCTCTACCGCGGCGAGAGCGGCCAGGCCCACGTGCTCGACGCGTACTGCCCCCACGTCGGCGCGCACCTCGGCCACGGCGGCCGCGTGCACGGCGAGCGCATCATGTGCCCGTTCCACGGCTGGGAGATGGATTGCAGCGGGCGCTGCGTCCACGTGCCGCTGGTGAAGAAGATCCCGCCGAAGGCCCGGGTCGGCCGCTACCCCGTGTGCGAGGTGTCCGGGGCGATCCTCGCCTACGCGCGCCGCGAGGGCGCCCCCGAGGATTCCGACGCCGCGCCGCGGTGGACCCCGCAGGCGCTCGAGGGCTGGGACGATCCCGCGTGGACCACCCCGCAGATCCTCGAGCCCTGGCGCGTGCGCACGCACGTGCAGGAGTTCGGCGAGAACGGCGTCGACCTCGGCCACGCCGTGGTCCTGCACAGCCACATCACACGCGCCGCCGAGACGGTCTTCGTCGAGAGCGACGGCCCCGTGCTGCGCCACCGCAGCCGCCACCACTACCGCGTGTTCGGTCCGCTCGAGTGGCTGGGCAAGAAGGTGGTCGGTACGCTCGAGACCCGCATCGACGGCTTCGGCCGCGTGGCCGCGCACGCCCGCGTCGACGCCGGGATCCAGATCGAGAACCGCGTCGTCTTCTACCCGACGCCCATCGACGACGAGTGGGTCGAGCTCAACGCCGCGGTGTACCTGCGCAAGCAGAGCAACTGGCTGCTGACGCGGGCGCTCCACGCCAAGAGCGTGCGCGAGGCGAGGAAGACCATCGACCAGGACACGCCGATCTGGTCGAACAAGCGCTACGAGGCGCGCCCGCTGCTCGTCGCCGGGGAGGAGGCGATGGGGCACTACCGTCGCTGGGCGCGGCAGTTCTACGGCGCGCCGGAGGCGGTCGCCGAGCACGCGTCGTAGGCGCGTCAGCGCGCGAAGTGGGCGACGAAGATCTCGCCGTCCCCAGCGTCGCCGAAGAACGTGCCCACGATGCTGACATCGCCGTTGGCGTCGACGGCGACGTCGTTGACCTCGTTGTAGACGCCGGAACCTTCGGCCGCGCTCCCCCGCGTCGACCACAGCAGCGCGCCGTCCCCATCGAGCTTGATCACGATCGCGTCGGCGGCCGCGTCGCCCACCGCGCTGCCGGCGACGACGATCCGATCGTTGGGATCGAGGGCGACACCAGCCACGCGATCGTCGAGGTTGTCGCCACCGTCGACATCGAACTCCCAGACCGCATCGGCCCCGTCGGGTCCGCGGCGCGACACCCAGAGGTTGTCCCCCTGCCCGTTGACGAATCGCGGGCCAGCGACGACGAGGTCGCCGTTGCCCGCGACGCCGATGCCCGACAACGGCGGCAGCGCGTCGACGATCTGGTCGAGATCGCCGCTGGCCGACAGCCGCTTGTGGATGAACCCCTGCGCGCCGCTGATGCCACAGGCGTACGCGTCGTCGAGGGCGTCCGCGGCCACGGAGGTGTAGCGAGCGCTCGCCGCGGGGCCCTGGGCGTCGTCGCGCGACCACAGGACCTGGACGAAGTTCGACAGGCGAAGCGCAGCGGGGAGGGTGTTCGGGCTCACGAAGTCCATACCGACCGAGTAGAAGCCGCTCGGGGACACCGTGATCGCCGTCGGTGAGTAGGATGCGCCGGCCTCACCGAGCAGCGCCGCATCGCTCTGGAACATGCCACCGTTGCCGAGGCGGACGATCCGGCCGCCCGCCTGACCATCGGCGACCACCAGCAGGCTGTCGTTGGGCCCGAGGCTGATGTCGCGGCCGCGCTCGTAGCCCCCTTGCGAGACGTCGTACAGCAGGACGAAGCGCTCGGTGCCGTCGGCAGCCCAGCTGCCGACCCAGATGTCCTCGTCGATGCCGTCGCGGAACAGGGTGCCGGTCGCGAACACGTTGCCGTCGCCGTCGTTGGTGATGCCGCCGCCCAAGTCCTCGTCGGTGTCGCCGTCCACGACCACCCACAGGAGCTGGCCCGAGGGCTCGCAATTGGTGTTGCAGCCGTTGTCGTCCACGGCGTCACCGTCGTCGCACTCCTCGTCCGGGCCGAGCACGCCGTCGCCGCAGCCCGGCGCGACCCCGGTGCTGGAGGAATCGCCGACGCTGGGATCCTCGGTCGTGCCGGTGCTGGTCGTACCGGTCGAGCCCCCGCTGGTGTCGGCGGTCGTCATCGTCACGGAGGCGTCGGTGCTGTCGCCGGGGGCCGAGGTCGCGGTCGTCGGGTCGGTCGCGGTGGTCTCGGTGGAGCCGCCGGCTTCGCCGCTGCCGCCGGGCTTCGTCGGGTCGAAACACGCGGAGGTGATCAAGGCCACCGGGAGCAGCACGACGCGGAATCGCATCGCTGGATCATCCCCCAGTCGGACGGCGCGGGCAAACGGGGGGTGGCGGGCGAGCGCGGCGGCGCGTCGACGAAGGTCCCGGCTCGACGGCACCCGACGTCACGCGCTGCCGCCGAGCAACGATCGCACGCTGACCTCCAGCGGCTCCCGCAACGCCTGCAAGACGCTCCTGGCCGCGGAGCGGCTCGAGCGTAGCGCTTCCATCATCCGAGTCTCGAGATTGTCACGCAGGGTCCGCCGCGCCTGCGCGAGGGCCCGTGACGCGCTCACGCGGTGGAGGCCCACGAGTTCGGCGGTCCGCTCCATCGGGAGACCGTCGACGTAGCGGTAGCGGAGCAAGCTGCGCTCGCGGGCCGTCAGGTCGGCGAAGGCTGCATCGAACGCCGCTCGGAACGCGGCGCCGTGCGCCTGCCTCAGGACGGCGAGTTCGGGGTCGAAGGCCGTGCTCGCGATCCGCTCGGCGGCACGTTCGTCGGCCGAGCCCGAGTCCATCGGGCTGCGCGTGACGAGCCGGCGGACCACCACGCGCACCCAGCTCGCCAGCCGCCCGCGCCCCGTATACGAGGCGATCCGCGGAGCAGCGGCGGACGCCCGCGATCCCAGGACATGCAGGCGAAAGTGCTGGACGTCCGCGGCGACATCACCGCTTCCCGCGCGTCGAAGCGTGCGCTCTGCGATCGGAACGAAGTGCTGCTCGAAGCTGCTCAGCGCCGCGGGATCGCCGTCCGAGCACGCGCATGCGAGGTACAGATCGGACATCGCCAGGGTCCGGAGCGTCGCATACGGCGCGTCGTCGTCCTTCACCGCTTCACCGCACGCGCGCGCGAAGCGTGTGGGCGTGACGCGAACGCGGGGCCAGCAACGCACGGCCTCGAGCACCGCCTCGCGCAGGAACGCCTCGAGATCATCGGGCGGAGCGTGCGCTGCGAGCAGCGCGGTGAGTTCCGCAACCGCCGTGGTAACCTCGTCGCGCACCGGCCCGGATGATGCCATGTCCCGATGAGAACGTGCTGGCGGCGTTCGGCGACGGGTTCGTGCAGGGGCGCGAGGCCGAGGCGATCTGGGAGCACGTCGATCGATGCGCGAGCTGTCATGCGATCGTGGTCGACCTCGCGCAGGCCCGATCGAGCGCAGGACCCGGCAGCGCCTCCGGCAGTGCTCTGGATCCGATCGATCCCCCGGCTGCAGACGCGTCGTTCTCGGGCGGCCGCTACGCGTTGACGCGCGTGCTGGGCGTCGGCGGGATGGGCGTCGTCTACGAGGCGTGGGACCGCGAGCTCGCCCGAACGGTGGCGATCAAGCGCATGCTCGCGAGAACCCCGGAGGCCTCGGCGCTGCTGCGACACGAAGCTCGGTCCCTGGGGAGCTTGGCCCACCCCAACGTGGTCGCCGTCTTCGACGTCGGTGTCGCGGACGACCGTGCCTTCGTCGTCACCGAGCGGCTCGAGTGCGGCAGTGCGCGGGCGTGGGTGCTAGCGCGGGATCGTAGCCCTGACGAAGTCTTGCTCGTCGTGGCCGACGCCGCGGCCGGACTCCAGGCGGTGCACGACGCCGGGCTCCTGCACCTCGACGTCACCCCGAACAACATCCTGGTCGACGCCCGCGGCCGCGCGAGGGTCGGCGACTTCGGCCTGGCCAGACTCGCTCCGACAGCCCGCTCCGGCTCCTCCTCGCCGGACGTCGGGGGAACCGCGGGCTACGCCGCGCCCGAGTTGCTGCGAGGCGGCCTGCCTCGGCCCGAGGCCGATCAGTATGGCCTGTGTGCGACCGCGCTCGAGCTGCTGCGACTCGCGGGGCACCCGGTCCGCGCGCTGGACCCCGCGCTGCGAAGTGCGCTCGCGCGGGGCATGGACCCCGACCCGTCGCGTCGATTCGCGTCGATGGCCGAGCTCCGGCGAGCACTCGCGCAGACGCGGCCCACTCGACGCCTCGCCGTGGCCGTCTGCACCTTGGCCGCAGCCGTGTTGGGACTCGTGGCGCTCCGCCCCGACACGGCACCGTGCGACACCGCATCGGCGCCGACGCCCGCGACGGGGGTCCCCGCGGTCGACGCCGCGGTGGCCGAGCACGCCGCGCGTTGGACCAGGGCGGTGGACGAGGTCTGCCCGGGTGCCCGCGCCACGGATCCGGCCTGGGCGTGCCTCGCCCGCCACGGGGCGGTGATGCGGCGCATCCTCGACACCCCGGCCGATCGCCTCGTCGGCGCGGAGCAGGGCGTCATCACGTTGCTCGAAGAGACGGGAGCACCCGACGACTGCATGGACGTGACCGCGAGCGAACCTCCGCCACCACGGGCGATTGCCGCGCGGGTGGCGACGATCCGCGACGAGGTCGACGCGATCACCACGGGCTTTGCCATCGTGGATCCGGACGTGCGACTCGCGGCGCTCGGCCCATGGCTGGCAGAGGCCGAGGCGCTCGAGTACGAGCCGCTCATCGCCAGCGTCGCCGGAGACGTCGGTCGGGCGCACCTCGCCCGGGGTGACATCGACCTCGCGCGTGCCTCCCTCGAGCGTGCTGCGTGGCTCGCCCATCGCCATGGGCGCGACGAGACGGCGGGACGCGCGTGGCTCGCCCTCGTCACGCTGCACGGGTATCGGCGCGGCGACATCGAGGCCGCCGAGGGGCTGATCCCGTTCATCGACGCGAGCATCACTCGACGTGGCTCGCCGTCCGAAGCGGTGGCGACTCGGGATCGCGTCGTCGGCTCCATGTATGACCGCGTCGGTCGCCTCGACGAGGCGGAACCCCTACTCGCGCGGGCAGTCGAGCAGATGCGCAGCGCCCGGGGCGAGCAGAGCCTCGGCTACGCGATCGCTCTGGAGGCGTGGGGTGTGCACGAGGCTCGCCGCGAACGCTTCGATCCGGCCCGCCGCGCGTTCCTCGAGACCAAGGCGATCTTCGAGCGGCATCTCGGCGCCGACCACCAAGCGGTGGCCGAACGCGCGCTGAACCTCGCCGCCCTCGCGCTCGAGGCCATGGAGATCGACGCGGCGATCGTCCACGCACAGGACGCGATCGCGAGGATCGAACCTCGGGTCGCGCCGGACAACCTGCGGCTGGCGATCGCCCGATCCACCCTGGGCCAAGCCCTCGTGTGGGATGACCGTGCGGCCGAAGGCGTGCCGCACCTCGAGGCCGCACTGCGCGCGAAGGAGACGGCGTCGCAAGACACGCTCGACGCCATCGACGCCCGCTACCAGCTCGCGGTTGCGCTGCGCTCCGCCGCAGCCCATGACGACCTCGGCCGCGATGGTGATGCTCGCCGGCGTCGGGCACAGGAGCTGTTGGGCGCCACGATTCCTCGCCTCGAGACGGCCACCGGCCCCCTGGCGGCGCGCGTGCGATACGAGCTGGGCCAGCTCGCGCTCGAGCGGGGGGACTACGACGACGCTGCCTTCCAGTGTCGGGCGGCCGTGGACCTCCTCGGCGACGCGCCGCTGGGCATCGACGGCGGCACGGCGAAGGAGTGCCTGCGCCAGGCGACCGTGGAGCGTGGCGTGCCGCGAATCGGATCGGAGTGACGCTACATCGCGCCCCCCGGACCCCTCCCTCGGAGGGGACGAATGCACCACGCCTGGCCCGAGCTCTCCGACCTCTTCCTCGCCGCCGTGCTCGGGGTGACGCCCGCGAGCGCCGGCCAACGCCCCACGACGGAGATCGCGGGGCACGGACCCGCCGTGGGGGGATACGGGGGAATCGGCGCACGCGTCGGACCGGTCGGCAGCATGGTCGGGGTGTTCACGGTGTCGCGCGGCGGCGTCGTGCTCGGCGAGCGCCTCGCCCTCGGCGGCGCGTTCGTGTCGGTCGCACCCCGCCACGCGTTCGGGACCCCGATGCGGGGCACGACGGGGCGCATCTACACGACGGCGATGCTCTACTTCGGCCTCGAACTCGGCTGGGTGGCGTTTCGCCGGGGGCGCGTGGAGATCGGCCCGCAGTCGCTGCTGGGTGTCGGTCTCGCGTGCGTCGTGCGGCTGCGCGGTCGCGGTGATGACTGCGTGGAGCGCTTGCCCCTGTATGTCGCCGAGCCCAGCGCATTCGTGCGGGTCGACCTGACGCCTGCCCGGGCGAAGTCGCCGGGGCGCAGGGCGATGATCCGCGTCGAGTTCGACGCCGGCTACCGTTTCGTTCGGCACCGACCGTGGCCGTCCGGAAACGACGTGCGCCTCGCGGCGCCCTATCTCGGCGCGAATCTCGACTTCGGTTGGTTCCCCGCCACGGCGGCCCGACGCCGCGGGTGAGAAACGTCGCAGCAGCGGAATGCGATGGCGACGCTACATCGCGCCGCAGGCACCCCTCCCCCTGACGAACCGATGATCCGCGTCCGGGCCCATTCGACCCACTCCACCCCCGCCGTTGCCCTCGTCGCGAGCGGCCTGGTCGTCGCGAGCGGCCTGGCCTGCAGACCGAAGGAGCGCGACGCCACCGAGGCTGCGACGGCGACGACACCGGTGGCCGACAGCGGTGCGCCCGCCCCGACACCTCCAGCAAGTGGAGCGGGCACGACCAGCCCGGCGCCCGAGGTGCGCCTGGTTGCCGAGGTGCCCGCCGGCTATGTCCGCGCGTCGGCCTCGATGCCGGGACTCGACGCGGAGGCACGACGCAGGATCGAGGCCGGCGAGATCTTCCTGCACGAGGAGCGGCACGATTGGACTCTCGTCGCCGCTGGGCGAGCGGGAGCGTCCGACCCCGCCGAGGATTGCCCCGGCGCGGCCGCGGCCATCGCCACGACGACGGGGGCAGTCGTGATCGGATCCGCGGTCGTGGACCTGCGCTTCGGGAAGGTGTGCCGAATCGACCTCCGCCACCCCGATTCGGTGGTGCCGGCGCGGTTCCTGACCTGGCGCCTGCGGGAGGGCGTGTCGGTCATGGTCGCGTGCAACCCGTTCGAGGATGGGCAGCCATCCGGCCTCGCCTGCATGGCCTTCGCAGCGTCGCTCAGGGCGACGTGATCCTTCGACGGCGACGCTACATCGAGCCGCGACCACCCCTCTCCCTGACGAACCCATGATCCACGTCCGGCCCCACTCCACCCCCGCCCTCATCCTCCTCGTCGCGTGCGGCCTGGTCGCCGCGAGTGGCCTGGCCTGTAAACCGAAGGAGTGCGACGCCGTACTCGACACGAGCGGCAAGGTCCAAGCCGCCCTTCTCGCGTTCGAGCTGACCGCCGCGAAGGGTGGTCTCGACGCGGTCGTCGCCGCCTCGGCGTCGAGCGAGGCCCACGAGATCGCATGGCTCTCGCACCAAGCCACGACACTCGCCACCGCGATCGACGAGATGCAGCGACCGAACCCGGCCGCCGACGACCGCGACCGCATCTCGACCGACTTCGAGCGGCACAAGTCCGCCTTCCTCGACGCGCGCGGGGACGTCCGCCGCATCTGCGAGTGAGCGCTGCGGGGACGAGGCTGGGGCGGCCGGTGAGCGCGTCGGCGTCGCGCTCGTGGTACATTCGGAGCATGTCGACGGCCGCGGAACGCATGCGCATGGCGCTGGACCTCTCCGAGTTGGCGGAGGCGGTGATGCGCGAGAACCTCCGTCGGCAGCACCCTGACGCGAGCCAACTTGCACTCGAAGCGCTGCTCACCGAGTGGTTTGCGACGCGTCCCGGTGCGGAGCATGGCGATGCCGAGGGCCGCCCCATCGATCCCTCGCGGTTCGGATGAGCAAGCTGATCGAGTCCCTGCGCCGCGCGAGCAGCGACCTTCACGCCATAGGTGCACGTTCCGCATTGATCGGCGGCCTCGCCGTCAGCGTTCGAACCGAGCCCAGAACCACCCGTGACGCTGACTTTGCGGTGGCCGTCGTCGATGACCGACAGGCGGAGGCCATCGTCGGCGCGCTACTGAGGTCCGGTTATCGCGTCGCAGCCGGGGTCGAGCAGGTCGAGGCGGGCCGGCTCGCCACGATGCGACTCTGGCCGCCCGGGGCTCGCGACTCGGTGGCGATCGTCGACCTGTTGTTCGCCTCCTCCGGAATCGAACCGGAGATCGTCGACGCCGCTGAACCGATGCTGATCATCGAAGGCCTCCTCGAGCGAGTCGCGACAGTCGGCCACTTGATCGCGCTCAAGATCCTCGCCCGCGACGACCGACGACGCCCGCAGGATCGCGTCGATATCGCGGCTCTGCTCCGCGTTGCCGATGAGGCCGAACTCGAGCGCGCGAGACTGGCACTGGAACTCATCCATGCCCGCGGCTTCGGCCGAGGCCGTGACTTGGGACTCGCCCTCGCCGACGCGATGCGCGACCTCGGCGAGCCGTGATCTCCGCCGGCGAGTCCCCGCTTGACCTTCCACCGACTGGAAGGTGCAAGGTGACGCCATGCCCGGGGGCCGACTCACCATCAGCGAGCTGGCGCGGCGCGCGGACGTCTCGGTCCGCACGCTGCGGTTCTGGTCGGACGAGGGCCTGATCCCGGTCGCGTCGCGGTCGGCGGCGGGGTACCGCCTGTACGACGAGGCCGCCGTCGCGCGCCTGCAGCTCGTCGGCACGCTGCGGGCGCTGGGGCTCGGCCTCGACGCGATCACGGCGATCCTCCGCGGTCGCCAGGGCGTGGCCGAGGTCGCGCAGACCCACGCCGACGCCCTCACCAGCCAGCTTCGCCTGCTGCGGATGCAGCGGGCGGTGCTGCGCGCCGTCGCCCGCCGTTGTTCGAACACCGAGGAGATGACCATGGTCCACGCACTCGCCACCGCCTCCGCCGCCGAGCGCCAGCGCCTCGTCGACGACTTCGTCACCCGCGCCTGTGAGGGCCTCCCCGACGGGAGCCGCAGCCGCAGCATCATCGACGTGATGCGTCAGCTACCCGACGCGCTGCCGGACGATCCCAGCGACGCGCACGTCGACGCGTGGATCGAGCTCGCCGGGCTCGTCGCCGATCCGAGCTTCGTCGCCCGCGTGCGCGAGATGGCGGAGAAGGGCGCCGCGCCGCAGGATGCCGCGACGCCGATGCTGGAGCACCAGGCGGTGCTCCAGCATTTCGGCGCGGCGTTGGACGCCAGCATCGATCCCGCGGCCGAGTCGGCCGAGTCCACGCTCGCGCGCATCGGCGTCGTCGCCCTCGACCAGGCCGCGCGCCTGGCCCTGCGACGCCAGCTCGAGGTCTTCACCGACCTCCGCGTCGAGCGTTACTGGACGCTGCTCGGCGTGCTGCACGATCGACCGCCGTACACGCCGATGGCCCCGTGCTACCTGTGGATCATCGCGGCGCTGCGTGCCCGCGAGCAGAGCACCTGAGCGATCGGCGATACTCCCCGCGATGACCGAGCGCGTCCCCACCGACCACCTCGTCCGCACCTCCGAGCTCGACGCCGGCGAGGCGATGCACATCCGCCACCCGCTCAACCCGCGCTCGGAGCTGTTCATGACGCGCCTGAGCGATCGCACCGGCCTCGTGCACCTCGGCGTCTCGCTCGCACGGCTCCCGCCGGGCAAGGAGAGCTTCGCGCTGCACGTGCACAGCATCCAAGAGGAGTGGATCTACGTGGTGTCGGGCACCGGCCTCGTGCGCATCGACGACGCCGAGGTGGCGATCCGCCCCGGCGACTTCGTCGGCTTCCCGCCCGGCGGTCCGGCGCACCTGGTGCGCAACACCTCGGACGCCGACCTCGTCTACCTGCAGGGTAGCGATCGCCGCGCGGGCGATCGCGGATGGTTCCCCGAGCTGGGCCTCGTCGCGTACGAGCACGAGCCGGGGCGCATGGCGCTGGTGAAGCAGGACGCGATCGAGCTGCGGCCGATGTCGGATTGGCTCGCGAAGTGACGCCGCGGGCGAGCCCCGATCACGCCAGCACGAGCAACGTGCCGACCACGGCGGGCACCAGCACCGCCGACCACACCAACGCGATCATCGCGACCGCGAGCAATCGACCCACCGCCCGGAGCCCCCGCCCGTCCGTCGACGAATCACCGCCGACCAGCGCGCGGTAGCTCGCGCCCGCCACCGGCACGCTGTAGACGACGACCGCTCCGCCGACCTCGACCAGGGCGTGGTCGCCGAGCCCACCGCCGAGGCCGACGATGAGCGCACAGACGATCGTCAGGCCGACGACGGCGCAGAGGTGGAGCCCGACCTCGCGGAGGGCAGCGCGGCGGTTCGACATGCCCGGCGACGTGGGGAGCGGGGGAACTTCGATCCCGGACCCCGTACAATCCCCACGATCGATGCCCGAGCCGCGCGACATCGACCCCGACGCCGGACCCGACGATTGGATTGAACCTTTCGCCGCGCCCGCGCACGACCCGGTCGCCGCCATGCACACGACGCGCGACGACCTCGATCTCGCCGCCGCCCTCGCCACCCCGCGGGGGGTCGAGCGGGGCGTGGGCCTCGGCGCACTCCTCGGCCTGCTCGGCCTGTCCGCCGAGCCAGTGCGATGCGGGCGATTCACCCTGCTGCACAAGCTCGGCGAGGGCGCGATGGGCGAGGTGTACCGGGCCCGCGATCCCGAGCTCCGCCGCGACGTCGCGATCAAACTCCTGCACGACGACGGCCCCGACCCCGCGGCGGATCTCGTCGCGACCCGGATGCGCTCCGAGGCCCGAGCGCTGGCCCGACTCGCCCACCCGAACGTGGTGTCGGTGCTCGCGATCGGGTGCGACCGTGGCCGGACGTGGATCGCGATGGAGCTCGTGGTCGGCACCTCGATGGCGCGGTGGTGCGACCGCCCCCGCGACGCCGACTCGACTCGCCGTGCCCTCGCGATCCTCCGCGCCGCGGCCGAGGGCCTCGCGGCCGCCCACGCCGCGGGGCTCGTGCACCGCGACTTCAAGCCCGCCAACGTGCTGGTCGGCGACGATGGTCAGGTCAAGGTCGCCGACTTCGGGCTGGCGCGACCGGTCCGCGACGGGATCACCGAGGGTGATCACCTCCGAGGCGAGTCGGCCTCGACCGCGCGCGGAGATCGACGCACGCGCAGCACCGCGTTGGTCGGCACGCCCCGCTACATGGCCCCCGAGCAGTGCCTGCAGCGACCGGCGGACGCACGCAGCGATCAGTTCGCGTTCGCCGTCAGCGCGTGGGAGGTGCTGACCGGCGAGCCACCGTTCGTCGGTCGCACCCTGCCCGAGCGACTCGAGTCGATCCTCGATGCGGCGATCGACCCCGCGGGCGCCACCCGCGTCCCGCGACGACTGCGTCCGGTCCTCGCCCGCGCACTGCAGGCCGATCCCGGCCGGCGCTTCGCGTCGATGACCGAGCTGCTCGCCGCGTGGGACCGCGCGACGGCGCCGCGACGCCGCTTCGGCCTCGCGCTCGCCTCGGCGGCGAGCCTCGCCTCGCTCGTCGCGGTCGCCCTGGTGCCGCACGAGCCTCCGTGCGACGGCGAGGGGGTCCACCGCGCCTTCGCCCAGATCTGGAGCCCGGCGCGCCGCGACACCGTGGCCGCGGCCCTGCACGCGACCGAGGTGCCATGGGCCACCGCCGCCCTCGTCGAGCTCGACGCGACCCTCGAGCAGCGCGCCGCCGCGTGGGTCGACGCCGAGGTCGAGGCCTGCGAGGCCGCGCGCACCGATGCGAGCACCAGTGTGGCCCAGGATCGCATGCACGCGTGCTTCGCCCATGCGATCGACCTGACCTCGGCGTGGCTCTCGCGGCTCGAACAGGCCACCTCGCAGATGGCAGAGCGAGCGATGAACGCCACACACGCGCTGCCGCTGCCGCAGGGCTGCGACCCCGAGCAACCGGCGCCCGACGCCGAGGAGGCCCGACTGCGGCGCGAGCTCACCGAGGCCGTGGCCGCGGATCTCGTCGGCGACTACCTCGACGCGGCCAGGGTCGCCCAGGGCGTCGCCGATGCGGCCGAGCAACTCGGGCACCCGCGGCTGCAGGCCGAGGCGTTGCTCGCCGCGGCGGCCGCCGAGGTCGAGCTGCGGAGCACCGGGGTCGAGCCGCGGTTCGACGCGGCGCACGGACTCGCCGTCGCCGAAGGCGCCCACGGGATCGCCTTCGATGCGGCCATCACCGCGGCGATCTGGCACTCCCGCCAGGAGCACGGCGGCGAGGCCGGCCGCTGGCTGCGGCACGCCGAGGCCAGCGCCGCACGCCTGCCGACATCGATCCGACGGGAGGTCGCGCTGGGCCGGGCGCGGTGCGCCGTGCACGAGGCCAACGGCGAGCTCGAGGCCGCACTCGCCGAGTGCATCGCCTCGCTCGATCGACTCGACACGGGAGGCAAGCCCGACACCGTCGTGCGCGAGCGGCTGCGCGTCACGATCCAGAGCCTGCACTTCAGCCTCGGACACTTCGAGCTCGCCCTCGAGCAGTCGATCGAGCTGCGCGACGAGGCCGAGCTCGAGCACGGACCGTGGCACCCGCACACCGGCGGCATGCACCTCAACGTCGGCTCGGCCGCCAAGTCGCTGGGCCAGTACGCGCTCGCCGAGGCCAGCTACGTCCGCGCCGCCGAGATCTTCGCGGTCGCGTACGGTGACCGCCATCGCTGGGTGGCGTCGGCATGGTTGAACCTCGGATCGCTGCGACAGGCCCAGGGCGACTCCAACGGCGCCGAAGCGGCCGCCCGCGCGGCGCTCGACGCCTGCGGCGATCGACGGGATGCCGCGACCGCCCGCGTGCTGCACAACCTCGCCGAGGCGCGACGCAACCTCGGCCACGCCGACGAGGCGCTGCAGCTACTCGAGCGCGTCGCGCTGATCGAGGCCGAGGTCCTGCCCGCCGAGCACCCGCAGACCGCGTGGACCCACCATTCACGGGGCAACGCGCTGCTCGACCTCGGTCGCCTCGACGAGGCGGCGGCCGCCCTCGACGCCGCTCGACGGGTGCGCGTGCGGGCCGGATCGACCGACTTCGCGGCGCTCGACACCAGCGTCGCGCGACTCGAGGAGCTGCGCGCCGCGGCGCGATCAGGGTGACCTCAGCCCTCGCGGTGGGCGGCGGCCTGCATCCGCACCGCCCACTCGCCGAGCTGCACCCGCACGCTCTCGCGCGCATCATCCGGGGCCGCGAGCCGCTCCATGGCCTGCTCGAGCAGCGCGCGACCGCGGTGCAGCCGGCTCTTCACCGTGCCCTCGGGGATCTCGAGCACGGCAGCGAGCTCGGGGATCGTGAGCTCCTCCCAGTAGAACAGCTCGAGCGTCATCTGGATGTCGAGCGGGATCCGCTGCAACGCCTCGAACAGCAGGCGCTCGTCGGCGCGCAGCGCCACCATCGACGATGGGCCCGGCGCCAGGTCGTGCACGGACTGCACCGAGACATCGGCGTCGACCCGGGCATCGCGGGTGCGCCCGCGATAGTGGGCCAGCAGCACGTTGCGCGCGACGCCGAACAGGTAGGTGCGGAACGACGACTCGCCCCGGAAGCCGCGCTCGGGATCCGCTGCGACGAGGAACACCCGCTGGACCAGGTCGTCGGCGTGGGGCCCGGCCTTGGTGCGGAAGAACCGGACGATGCCGTCGTAGTGCCGCTCGACCAGGCGCTGGCCCGCCGCGCGGTCCCCTGCCCGCCATGCGGCCGCGAGCTCGGCGTCGTCGGGCCGCACCATCGGCGGGAGAGACTACCACGCGCTCGGGTGTCGCTACGTCAGGTGGCGCCCGAGGAACTCCATCGTCCGCGACCACGCCAGCTCGGCCGCGGCCGCGTCGTCCTCGAGCACCGGCAGGAGCTTGCCCTCGCCGACCTGGGTCTCGTTGGCGAAGGCGTGCTTGGCGTCGTAGACGTGGAACTCGAACTCGACGATCGCCTCGCGCAGCTTGGTCTCGAGCGGACGGACGCCATCGATGGGGAAGAACGCGTCGTTGCGGCTGAAGTGGCCCATCAGCGGCGCGCGGATCTTCGGCGCGTCGACGTACTCGAGCGGCGGATACCCGTAGAACACGACCGCCGCATCGAGCTCGGGGACGTGGACCGCGGCGAGCAGCGTGAGCGCCCCGCCCATGCAGAAGCCGACCACGCCGCAGGGACCGCCGCCCTCGCGGAGGAACTGCACCGCGCCGCGGATGTCTTGACCGGCGGCGTCGCCGAAGTCGAGATCCTTCATCAGGTGCTCGGCCTCGGCGGCCTCGACCGTCGCCTTGCCGCGGTAGAGATCGGGGACCAGCGCGCGGTAGCCCTGGGCGGCGAGGCGATCCGCGACGTGTCGGATCTGATCGTTGATGCCCCACCACTCCTGGATGACGACGATGCCCGGGGCCTTCGCGCCCGCGGCGGGCTCGGCGAGGTAACCGGAGAGGCTCTTGCCATCGGGACGGTGGAACGTGACGGTGTTGCCCATGACTTGCTCCGCGGTCCCGTGGCGTGCGCCGACGGAACGCGGGCGGAAGTAGAGTATGGCGGCCGGCGCGACGTCAAGCGCGCCGGCTCACGCGCGGGGGAACGCGCGCGCGCACTGATCGAGCAGCCACGGCCACTCGCCAGCCTCTTCGGTGAGCAGCAACGCGACGCAGACCGCCGCCTGTGGCGAGGTCTCGGCCTCGCACGCCGCGAGGTCGCGCTCGCGCGTCGCGTGCAGGCGCTGGACCTGCGCGGCGCCGTCGGTGCTGCCCTCGGTGCGGCCGTACATCGCGGCCGCCGCATCGAGCATGTCGGTGCACGCCTCGCGCACCGGCGGCGCGGGCTCCGGGATCCGCCCCTGCACACGGGCGCGCAGCTCGAGCGCGGCGCGATCGTAGTCGGGTTGCTCGTCGACACCGCGCGAGGGATTGCCGACCCGCAACACGCGGCCCGAGCCGTCGCCCGCCGGTCGATCCGGGGTGCCGGGCGCGCCGTCGCCGGTGCGCGGGCACGCCGACAGCAATGCGAGCACGGTGAGCGCGAGCGTCGCCTGCCGTCGGCACGGGACGAATCCGTCGACAATGCGATCGCGACCGGAGGGCATCGCCGGTACGATACCGCAACGATGTCCCGTCCGCGCATCCTCATGATCGCGTCGCTCGCCCTCGCGTTGCCCTGGTCGTGGTCGAGCCCGAGCCACGCGGCACCGACCGAACCCGGCGGCCTGACCAATCCCCTGGTCCCCGCGTCGACGTGCCAGAACTGCCACAGCTTCGGCAACATCGCGCCGCACGAGGACGATCCGTTGTACGCCCCCTACATCGGCTGGGCTGGATCGCTGATGGGCAACTCTGCGCGCGATCCGGTGTTCTGGGCGGGCGTCGCGATCGCGAACCAGGACGAGCCCGGCGAGACGATCGACTGCGTGCGCTGCCACGCGCCGCGGGCGTTCCTCGAGGGCCGCGGTGACGCGATCGCGATCGACGAACTGCAACAAGACGACCTCGCAGGCGTCGAGTGCGAGAGCTGCCACCGCGCGCTCGAGGACGTCGATGTGCCGCCCGGCAACGCGCGCTACACCCTCGACGACGTCGCGGTGAACGGCCAGGTCCCGCGCCGCGGGCCGTGGGACTACCCGGACGGCGTCGGCGAGCCGCCGCACGAGTGGCTGTTCGACACGTACGTCGGCTCATCGCGGATGTGCGGCACGTGCCACGACGTCACGACCTCGCGCGAGCGGGTCGACGATGCCGGCGTCGGCATGGGCTTCGACTTCAACGAGCAGCGCACGTACAGCGAGTGGAACAACAGCGCGTTCGCGATCGAGGGCGGCGACTTCCGCTCGTGCCAGGACTGCCACATGCCGGCGGTGAACGACATGCCGGGCTGCGCCGAGAAGGCCAACTCGGGCGTCACCCACCCCACCGGCGGACGCCGCCACGATCTCTCGGGCGCCAACCGCTTCATGCTCGAGCTGCTGAAGGGTCTCTACGGGCAGGACGGCAGCGGACAGGTCGATGACTTCTTCTACGACCGCGCGATCGATGGCGTCGACGCCGTGCTCGCGACCGCCGCGACGATCGAGGTCGACGCGCCGGCCGAGGTCGATCTCGGCATGGGCCTATCGGGCCTGAGCGTCACCGTCACCAACAACGGCGGCCACAAGCTCCCGACCGGCTACTCCGAGGGCCGCGTGATGTGGCTCGAGGTCATCGCGCGGTACGGCGAGACCGTGGTGTGGAGCTCGGGCACGTGGACGCAGGGCACCGGCTTCGAGCAGGACGCGCAGGTCCGCACCTACCGCGCCGTGGCCGAGGACTTCGCCGATGGCGCGACGTTCCACCTGCTGCGCAACAACCACTGGGTCGAGGACACTCGGATCCCGCCGCGGGGTCTGGTCGCCGACATCCAGACGGACCCGGTCGGCGATCGCTACACGCTGCAGGGCGACGGGACCTGGCCCAACTTCGACGTCGCGCCGTACGACTTCGTCGCCAACCCCGACATCGAGGACGCGACGCCCGAGGATCCCGACGACGACGCGCTGCAGGTCGACGTCCGGTTGCTGTACCTCATCAACTCGCCGGAGTACGTCCAGTTCCTCGCCGACGAGAACGTCACGAACGAGGCCGGCAACGACGTGCTCACATTGTTCGAGGACGCCGGCGGTGCGCCGCCGCTCGTGCTCGCGTCGCAGACGTTGATGATCCCGATCAACGGCTTCGGCGGGCCCGCCGGGACCAGCTCGAGCGGCACGACGGCGCCGGCCGATACCAGCGGCACGGCGAGCGCGACCGCGTCGGGCACGGCCGGCGACTCCAGCTCCACGGGAACCGCGTCCGCGGACCCCGACTCGACCGGCCCCAGCGTCGACGACGACGGCGGGGGCAACGGCGGTTGTGCATGCTCCAGCACAAGCGCGACCACGGCCCCCTTGTGGCTGCTCGTCGTGCTGCCGCTCACTCGCCGCCGACGCCGTGGATGATTGCGGGGGCGTCGCCGTGCGCGGCAGACTCCGCCGCATGACACGCCCCCTTCGCCTGCTCGCCGCGCTCCTCCCCACGCTCCTCGTCGCGCCTGTCGCCTGCGGAGGCGACGACGGTGGGGACGACAGCGGCAATGACTCCAACAACTCGAGCGCCGATGATTCCGGTGGCTCCGACGCGATGACCACCGCGCAGACCCAGACGACGAGCACCGAGGAGACCTGCGACAGCTCGCACCAGTGCATCGGCGCCTCGTGCATGTGCACCACGCCGGGCCTCGAGAACATGAGCTGTACCGACGACACCGCGTGCGAAGAAGAGTGCGAGATCTGCATGTGAGGGGCGCGGACGCGGGCGAGTGCACGTCGGTGCACATCGCCCGCGTTGACCGTCGTGATGCGATGCGCCTAGGGTCGCGGCCGGATGCCGCGACCACGAATCGTCCCCCCTGGCTTGGTGTGGTCTAGCCTGTTGTTCGTGGGTGCCTGTGGCGGCGGAGCGTCGCCGGCCGCGTCGAGCACCGACGACGCCGGCACGACCGCGGCTGCGGGCACGAGCGCGGCCGACGACACCGGCGAGCCCCTGCCCGCGCTCGAGGGCGTCGCCGATCTCCACCTGCACATGTTCGCGGAGGAGGGCTTCGGCGGCGGGTGGTTCCACGGGTCGTACGCGGGGCCCGGCGAGACCGCGTTGGCCCCGTGCGACGGCGGCGATCCGGGCGACCACGCCCGCTTCCGCGACGAGCTCGCGCCGTTGCTCGGCACGTGCACGGATCCCACGCTCGACGAGCTGAAGTCGATGGTGCCGCTCGTCGGCGCGATCGTCGACGGCGGCGGCGGCCTGGTCGGCGAGTTCATCGCCACGATCCCCGGCTCGGACGGCGACACCGGGGCCCACGCCGATCGCACCGCGGGCTGGCCCGACTTCGGCGGCTGGCCGCGCTGGGACGTCATCGCGCACCAGCAGGTGTGGCAGGAGCAGCTCCACGACGCGTGGGAGGCGGGGCTGCGCGTCGAGGTCATCTCGGCGGTGTCGCTCGACTGGCTGTGCCGCGCGCTGCCCGACGAGAACGTGCCGCACCCCGAGTGCGACGAGATGGCCGACGTGAAGCGCCAGCTCGAGCTCGCCAATGCGTTCGACGCCGCGAACGACTGGGTCGAGGTGGCGCTGACGCCCGAGGACGCGCGGCGCATCGTGGCGGAGGGGAACCTCGCGTTCGTGCTCAGCGTCGAGGCCTCGCACCTGATGAAGGACGGCGACTGGCGGGCCCAGCTCGACGAGCTGCACGGGCTGGGCGTGCGGACGCTCCAGATCGCCCACCAGCTCGACAGCCGCTTCGCCGGCGCCGCGCCGCACAACACCATCTTCCAGATCGCCCAGTACGCCGAGAATTGCCACATCGACACCGACTGCGGGCTCACGACCCCCGATCTGACCCTGGGCTTCGACGTCGACGAGAACTGCCGCAACACGCTGGGCCTCACCGCCGAGGGCCGCGAGCTGGTCCAGGCGATGTTCGACCGCGGCATGCTCGTCGACGCGGCGCACCTCTCCGAGCAATCGGTGCGCGACCTCTACGACCTCGCGGTCGCGAACGACTACTACCCGCTGTACATCTCGCACGGCCACTTCCGCGAGATCATGGTCGAGGAGAAGCAGGCCGAGGAGAAGACGACGCCGGCGTGGGTCGTGGAGATGATCCGCGAGACCGGCGGCGTGTTCGGACTGCGCACCGCCCACGAGGAGGTCGACGCGTATGCGCCGTCCGTCGTGGAGAACAGCTGCCACGGATCGAGCCGCTCGTTCGCGCAGGCGTACGACTACGGGCGGATGGGTCTCGGGGTGGACATCGCGCTGGGATCGGATCTGAACGGGTTCATCCAGCAGACGCGGCCGCGCTTCGGGCCGGATGCCTGCTCGGCGTCGTTCCCGATCGAGGCGCAGTGCCAGGCGGCGGCCGAGCTCGCGTCGGGGCCGGAGCGGCTCGGGCGAGGGTTCGACGAGCAGGGGCTCGGGCACATCGGGCTGCTGCCGGACCTGCTGGATGACCTCGACGCGCTCGGGACGGACACGGCGCCGCTGCGGAGCTCGGCGGACGCGTTCGTGCGGATGTGGGAGCGGGCGGTGGGGGAGCGGGGTGGCGCGGTGGTGGTGGAGGCGGCGGATCTCGAGGGGATCGAGGCGGCGCCGTCGCACTACGAGCGGCTGCAGGAGTATCCGACGCAGTGCGATGAGCCGTACTGTGCGGGGTGGATCGGGGACGGGGAGGAGTGCCGGTTCGACGGGGAGTGCGGGAGTGGGACGTGCGTGGGGGCGGGGGAGTGCGGATTGCCGCGGGGGGTCTGCGGGTGAGTCTGTGAGTCTGGGGGCGGGATGCGGGTCACGGCGGTGTAATGAGTCGGTGGATGCGGAGCGCGCCGCTCGACTCGGGCATGCTCCAGGCATCGTCGAATCCAAGGTTCGGCGCGTCGTACACGACCTTGTTGCCCGCGAGGTCTAGGCGCATGACCACCACGTGGTCGTCGGAGCGCCGCTCGCCGAGCACGGTGATACGACCGCTGCGGTCCATGGCCAGGCGCCGCGAGTCCAGGTCGTCGGCCGGGTAGGTGTGGTCCACCAGGAGCATCTCGCCCTCGAGACGAAGGCGAACCACCGACTCGGATGCAAATCCATGATTCCCGCCGAACTCGGCGGCGAACAGAAACGAGCCTTCGACGCGCTGCACCGCACCGATGAGGCCACTCTCCTCCCCCTCGAACTGCAACGGAATCGTGGGACCCTCCCCGCTTGCGCTGACGATCGACAGTCCCCCACCATTCGGGTTCGTGACCGCGAGCATGCGCCCATCGTCGAGAAACGCGAGTGGGCGCCACGTGGACGTGTCGGAGATGAGGCGACCGTCGAACGACCACAGGCCCGGCGCGTCGCGACAGACATAGCCGAGCTCGCCCGTCGGTCCGTACGTCATGAATGCGGCAGGTTCCACCGGCGAACAATCATCCCCGGCGAAGTACTTGAAGAGGCCCTCGTCGTTTCCGCCAGCGGCGGTCCAGGCAGACCACGGACCACCCGGCTGCCGCCGCTCGAGCGCGTCCGGGTTCGCCCCGTAGAGGTCATTGACGCTCTCGTTCGTGGGTTCCGCGAACCGAATGCGAAGCATCTGCCCGTCACTCGCGCGAACGGCGAAGTTCGCGTACTCGACCTCGTCCCCTGCTTCGGGGATCGAGAACGCGCACTCGAGCTCGGGTGCCTCGACGTTCGCGAAGAGGAGGATGTCCCGCTCGAAGCCGGCGCGCTCGAGGATCACGTAGACCGCGTCGGGGTCGAAGGACTCTGGGCAGTCCTGACCGGGAGCGGCGGGGTCGCCGTAACCGGCGTCGGCGGCGGCGTCGGTTGTCGAGGCGGCTTCCTCGGCCTCCGACGTGACCGCAGAACCTCCACACGCTGTTGCGAACAGTAGCCCGGCCAGGGTGATGCGCGCCAAAGATCGTCGGCACCGGCTCACAGGGTCAGCTGCTCGTGACGGTACATCACACCGTGGGTTGGGCGAAATGGCTTCTGGTCGTTCCATCGGGTCCTGCGATCGCTGGGGACTGAAATTCGCGGCGGGCCGGGCCGGGATGCCGGTCACGGCGGAGCGATGAGTCGGTGGATGTTCATCGCCCCGCTCGACTCGGGCATGCTCCAAGCACTTTTTCCTTCGAGATCCGGGGTCTCGTACACCACCCGATTGCCCCCCGGATCCAGCCGGAGCACTCGCACGGTGCCGGAGTCGAGGTGGGTCCCGAGCACTGTCACGCGACCAGCTCGATCCATCGCGTATCGCGGGGAAAAGAGGTCGAACGGGAGATACGTCTGCTCCAGCACCAGCACCTCGCCCTCGAGGCGGAGACGCGCGGGGGCACCCGCCGGCTCGCCCTCCGAGAGTTCGGCCACGAAGCGAAGGGATCCATCCACCCGCTGCACCGCGCCGATGATGAAGTTGCCGCCCCCTTCGTACTCGAGCGGGATGGGCTCCCCCTCGCCGCTTGCGTTCACGATCGACAGGCCGCCACCGCCAGGCTTGGTGACGGCGAGGACCCGTCCGTCGTCGAGGAAAGCCCACGGTTGCCCCACCGAGGTATTGGAGATCACGCGGCCGTCGAACGACCAGAGGCCCGGCGCGTCGCGGCAGACATAGCCGAGCTCACCCGTCGGCCCATAGGTCATGAATGCGGCAGGTTCCCCCCACGAACACTCGCCGCCGGCGAAGTTCTGAAAGAGACCCTCGTCGTTTCCCCCGCCCGGGGTCCAAGCCATCCACGGACCCCCCGGCTGCCGCCGCTCGAGCGCGTCCGGGTTCGCCCCGTAGAGGTCGTTGACGCGCTCGTTCGCGGGGTCGTCATACCGAATGCGCAACATCTGCCCATCACCGGCGCGAACCGCGAAATTTGCGTACTCGACCTCGTCCCCTGCCTGCGGGATCGAGAACGCGCACTCGAGTTCGGGTGCCTCGACGTTCGCGAAGAGGAGGATGTCCCGCTCGAAGCCGGCGCGCTCGAGGATCACGTAGACCGCGTCGGGGTCGAAGGACTCTGGGCAGTCCTGACCGGGGGCGGCGGGGTCGCCGTAACCGGCGTCGGCGGCGGCGTCGGTTGTCGAGGTGTCGTCCTTGTTGACGCCGGCGAGGAAGCGCGTGAATTCGCCGGCGAGAGTCGGACGAGGGGCCGCGGGGGTCACCGAGGCTTTGGCGAGCGGCGTTGGTCGCGGCGGAGCTTGGCGCG
>JBIJCC010000197.1:0-7706 GCA_044344875.1 Nannocystaceae bacterium | reverse complement strand
GACGCGCGCAGGACGTAGAGTCTTGGTTGAGGATGGCTTGGGCAAGGTGAGGCGATCGTTCTCCGCCACTCGGCACTGAGATATCGAGAACTGACTGTCTCACACTACGTTGGCACAGAGGGGGCCGCGCAATCGCGGCACGACGGCGCCCTCGGTGAGGCCCGTGGTGAACGATCGCGCGTCGGTGCAGTACTCCGTCGGCAGCCCCTTCTCGACCCGCGAGTGCACGTCGCCGTCGGAGGTCGTCGTGGTGAGGCCCTGGCAATCCGAGTTCCGGTAGGTGCGTCCGACCTGGACCAATCCGCCGAAGACCCGCGAGTTCAGCTGCAGCGGCAGCGGCTGGTAGAACCACCCGTAGCTGGCGTAGAGGCGGCTCTTGCCCTCGTCGGTCCAGTCGTAGCTGAGCCCGACCCGCGGCGCGACGTTGTCCCAGATGAACACCGCGCGCCGCCCGAGAACGTCGCGCATGTCCTGCAGCTCCCAGCGCATGCCCGCGCTGAGGAACAGGTTCGACCGCAACGCCCATCGGTCCTGCAGGTAGATCGCGTAGTTCTGGGTCGCGACCTTGGCTCGGTACGCGGCCACACGCGCGCCACCGCCGATCTCCGACGCGATCGCCCGCAGCTCGCCCTGCTCCTCGCGGATGCGGCCATAGCCGATCGACGTGCGCGAGTTGGGGTTGTCGGTGTCGACGCGGATCAGCCGGTGGTTGTCGACGCGGGTGCTGGTGTCGATCGAGTACTGGTCGCTCGCGCGGTCGTAGCACCACTCGCCGCCGCCCTCCTGCCCGTCGGCGCAGCGGTCGTAGAAGTCGGCAGCGTTGCTCCCGGAGTACTGCTCGACCACGCGATCCTCGACGTGCTCGATGCGCCCGCCGTACTTCAGCTGGTGCGCGCCGGCGGCATTGAAGAAGTGGGTCAGCGAGAGCAGGCCCTCGGCGCGGCGCTGCCGACCCGAGCCGTAGGGCCCGATGCCGCCCGACAACCACTGCCGCACCGGGCAGCTCTGGCCGGGCAGGCCCGAGTCGTTGCACGCCGGTCCGACCCCGGCGACGACCCCCTCGCTCTTGCCCTCGTTGTCGAGGAGCTTGAACAGGTCCGCGCCCTGGGCGTCGGTCTGCTGGATGATCGGCTGGCGGCGGAGGTTCGGATCGTCGACCTTCCACGCCGTGATGTTGGTGAACTCGCCATACCCGAACGTCGCGTCGATCTCGAGCCGGTCCTTCGCGACGCGGCCCTTGTAGTCGACCGAGGTGATCGTGGAATTGCCGCGATCCCAGCCGAAGGTTCCGTTGACGATCCCGTTGGCGACCAGCGAGCCACCGCCGAGCGGATCGGTCGACAGCGTGTTCCCGAACGCCGCCGGGTCGTAGTTGGCGTTGGGCGCCCGGCGGAAGGCGCGGCGCTGGAACGACGGTGTCCCGACCACGGTGAACTCGATCCGGTGCTTGGGGTTGATCGCCCAGTCGATCCCGCCGAAGAACTGCGGCGCCGCGATGCCGGTCTTGAACTTCTGCTCGGCGAACTTCTCGGTGGCGATGTAGTCACCGCCCTCGACACAGTCGTACGCGCCGTTCTCGTAGGGGCACTGCTCGTAGCCCCCCGAGGTGTCCTTGTCGACGCGGTGATGGAAGCTCTGGATCAGCGAGCCGCGCCCGCCGGTCATCGCGATGCCTCCGGACCAGAACAGCCGGTCGGGGATGATCGGGCCCGACACGGTGATCGCCCCCTGCATCTGGTAGTCGGGGATCTCGATCGCGCGGACGGCGTTGTCGGTGGCGATGATCGTGCGGGGCTTCGCGAGCCGGGGCGTGTACGTGAATCGGGCGGTGCCTCGGAGCTTGTTGCCGCCCGACTGCCGCCGGGTGCGGACCTGACCCGTGGATGCGTCGCCGTACTCGGCGTCGTAGCCCGCCTCGAGCACCTCGACCTCGGACAGGAAGTCCTGGAGGATGCCCGCGGTGACCGTGGAGAACCGCGGGCTGTTGAGGCTCGCGTCGCCGAGGGTGTACTTGATGTCGGTCGGCGTGCCGCCGCCCATCGCCAGGCCACCGGCGACGCGCGTCGCGGTCGGGACGCTCTCGGCCACCGCCGTGAAGTCGCGGTTCGAGTCGGTCGGCACCTTCGCCCACTGCTCGGTGTCCATCACGCGCCCGGTCGCGGGCGTCCGCGAGTCGACGGCGGGCTTGCGGACGACCACGATGATGGTCTTGTCGTCGTCGGGGTCGATCGTGAAGTTGGCTCGGTACTTCACGGCGCGCGGCAGATCGAACTTCTTGTCGACCTGCGCCTTGCCCTTCAGCACGTGCACCGTGTAGGGGCCCGACGGCAGGCCCTTGACCACGTAGAGCCCCGACTCGTTGGTCGTCGTCTCGATGCGCTCCTGCAGACAGGTGCACTCGACGATGACGATCGCCGAGCGCACCGGCGCATTGCTCTTGGCATCGAGGACGACGCCCGTGATCGCACTGTCGTCGGCGGCGTGGGCCGTGCTCGCGGTGAGGACGACGGGCGGAGCGAGGGCGAGGAACCAGGCGAGGCGGGTCACGCCCGGGCAAACCCCGCCCGCGGATCCGGCTTACGGACGAGCGTCCCTGGCATGGGGCCGCTCGCCGGTCCCGAAACGACGAACGCCCCCGGGTCACGGAGGCGTCGTCATCGTTCGGCGGGGCATCGCCCCGCATCGTCTCGGATCGTCCTAGAAGCGCAGCTGAAGCTCGAACTGCGCCGCGGTCGGGTTCTGGAACGCCGCCTCGACGCCGTAGTTGCCCTGCGGCGAGAGGACGGTGCGCTGGAAGAACTCGGTCGGGTTGCCCGCGTTCTGGATCTTCGTGTGCTTCACGTCGGAGAGATCGCCACCGGCGACCGGGCGGGTGTCGTCGAACGAGTAGACCTCGTCGACGCGCAGCGCAGCCTTGGCGTTGGTGACGTTCAGCCAGCGGATCGCGAACTCGATCTCGAGGTCGCCCGGGAGCGGATACGCGTAGCTGAGGCTCAGGTTCCAGTTGTAGTTGGGCTCGACGCGGCCGCCCGCACCGCGGGGGACGACGTAGACCGGGAACAGACCGGGGTAACGGTTGTTGCCGGCGCGCAGCGAGATCGGATAGCCCGACTGGTAGCGGAAGCTGGTGCCGAGCGTCAGGCGGCCGGCCTCCTGGAGGTCGAACGAGTAGAAGCCGTCGAGCTTGACCCGGTGCGGGATGTTGAAGGACAGCGGGCCGAAGCTGTTCCGGACCAGCTCGGGGATGTCGTACTGGGTGCTCGCGCCGATGTTGATGGCGCCAGTGATCGGGTCGACGAAGCCGTCGTAGTTACCGACGAGGCGGCTGTACGTGTAGCTGCCCAACAGCAGCCAGTTCTTCGCGAAGCGCTTCTTCACCTCGAAGGTGAAGGCGTCGTAGTTGCGGCGCGGCCGGTTGAACAGCGTGCCGACCTTCTGGAAGGCGTCGGCGAGGAACTCGCAGCGCTGCAGGTCGCGGGCGATCTGGCTGCGGTTGTCGTCCTCCATCGCCGTCGCGTCGAGCTGGCTCTGCAGGTCGTTGCAGCGGTTGGTCTGCTTGGTGATGTCGTCACCCGACACGCCCACGCCAGGGTTCGCGATGATGAAGTTCAGACCACCGTTGGTCGAGATGTCCTCGACCGCGCGACCGAGGTCGGTGTGCAGCCAGCGGACGCCGAGGGTGAGGTCCTCAATGACCTCCTGCTCGTAGCCCATCTGGAACTGCTGGTTGTACTGGCCCTTGAGCCGGGGCACGACCGCGCCCTCGGTCAGCTGACCAGTGCCGGCGTTGAAGTCGGTGCAGTACTCGGTGGGCTGGCCGTCCGCGTACCGGTCGTTCGAGACGCCATCGATCGTGACCGCCTGGCCGACGCAGTCCGAGTTGCGATAGGTGCGCTGGACGTTGACGAGGCCGCCGAACACGCGGGCGTTCAGCTGCAGCGGCAGCGGCTGGTAGAACCAGCCGTAGCTGGCGAACAGGCGGCTGCGACCTTCGTCCGTCCAGTCGTAGTTGATGCCGACGCGGGGGGCGACGTTGTCCCAGATGAACACGGCGCGGCGACCGAGGATGTCGCGCATGTCCTGGAGCTCCCAGCGGACGCCGGCGCTCACGAACAGGTTGGACATGATCGCCCACTTGTCCTGCAGGAACATCGCGTAGTTCTGGGTGGTGACGCGGGCCTTGTACGCGTCGACGCGGACGCCGGCGCCGAGCGGGTTGGCGATCGCACGCAGCTCGCCCTGCTCCTCGCGGACGCGGCCGTAGCCGACCGCCGTGCGGGCATCCGGGTTGTCGGTGTCGACGAAGATGAACCGATGGTTGTTGACCCGGTTGCTGGTGTTGATCGTGTAGGCGTCCGTCGAACTGTTGTAGCAGTACTCACCGCCACCGTCGGTGCACCCCGGGTCCATCAGCCGGGCCGTGTCATAGAAGTCGGAGTCGTTGCGACCCGAGTACCGCGCGTCGGTGATGTCGACCTGGTGATCGACCTGGGCGCCGTACTTCAGCTGGTGCGCGCCCGCGGCGTTGAAGAAGTGGGTCAGGGCGAAGTTGCCGTTGACGCGCCGGGTCTTGCCCTGGCTGTACTGGCCGAGGCCGCCCGACAGCCACTGGCGCACCGGACAGGTGAGGCCGGGCAGGTTCGGATCGTTGCAAGCGTCCTCGACGCCCGGCACGAGGTCGAGCCGGTTGTCGCGGTCGAGCAGCGAGAAGAGGTTGGCGCCCTGGCTGTCCGACTCCTGCGTCGCGACCTGGTTGAGGATGTCGGGGTTGTCGACCCGCCACGCCTCGACCGTGCGGAACTGCGAGAAGCTGAAGTTCGCGTCGATCTCGAGCTTGTCGTCCGCGACGCGACCGTTGTAGTCGATGGTCGCGGTGGTCGCGTTGTCGCGGTCCCAGCCGAAGTGCTCGTTGACCACGCCGTTGGCGATGCGCGAGCCGCCGCCCAAGGGATCGGCCGACGGGCTGGTGCCGAACGAGCTCGGGTCGAGGCTGGCACCGACCGGGCGACGGTAGGTGCGGCGCTGGAACCCGGGGTTCGAGATGACGCTGAAACGGATGCGGTGCTTGGGGTTGATCGCCCAGTCGAGGCCGCCGATGAACTGGAGGTTCACGCCGCCGGTCTTGAACTTCTGCTCCGCGAACTTCTCGGTCGCGATGTAGTCACCGCCGTCGACGCAGTCGTAGGCGCCGTTCTCGTACGGGCACTCCTCGTAGCCACCCGAGCCGTCCTTGTCGAGGCGCTTGTGGAACGACTGGATGAGCGAGGCGCGGCCGCCTTCGGTCGCGATGCCGCCGGTCCAGAACAGCCGATCCTTCACGATCGGGCCGCTCATGATGACGACGCCCTGCATGAAGTAGTCGGGGACCTCGACCGCGCGCAGGGCGTTGTCGGTCGCGATGATGAAGCGGGGCTTCGCGAGGCGCGGCGTATAGGTGAATCGCGCGACGCCGCGGAGCTTGTTGTTGCCCGAGACGCGGCGGGCGGAGACCTGGCCGCCCGAGGCGTCGCCGAACTCGGCCTCGTACCCGGCCTCCTGGATCTCGACCTCTTCGATGAACTCCTGGACGATCGACGCGCCCACGGTGCCGAACCGCGGGTTGTTCACGTTGGCGCCCTCGACGGTGTACTTGCTCTCGGCGCCGGTGGTGCCGGCGAGCGAGATGCCAGCCGAGTCACGCGACGCGGTCGCCGAGGACTCGACCACGGACGTGTAGTCACGGTTCGTGGCATTGCCGACCGGGATGTTGCGGAACTCCTCCATGTTGACCTCGCGGCCAACGGCGGTGCCCTGCTTCACCGGCGTCGACTTGACGCGGACGACGCGACGGAACTCGTTGTTCGGGTCGACCGAGAAGTTCGCGCTGAACTTCGCGGAGCGCGGCAGCGTCGCGACCTTCGACACGTCGGCCTGACCGGCGAGCACCTGGATGGTGTAGGTGCCGGGCGGCAGGTTGCCGAACGAGTACAGACCACTATCGTTGGTCGTCGTCTCGCGGGTGCCCTGGAGGCACGTGCACTGCAGGACCACCAACGCGCCCTTCACCTTCTCCTTGGTCTTGGAGTTGGTGACGGCACCGTTGATCGACCCATCGTCGTCCGCCAAGGCGGTCTGGGGCGCGAGCATCGTCGCGATGGGCGTGATCACGCCTGCGGCGACGAGCCCCACGTGCAGCGGGAGCGAGAGCGAGAAACTTCGAAAAGAGCGGGCGCGGATCACTTTCGTGAGCTCCTGCAGCGTGGGGCTGGGCCATGTTCGACATGACCGCGGGCGCCATCGGATGCGGTCGCGGGTATATCACAGAGATTTTCCGCTGCGCACGGCCGCGGGATGGGTCGATGCGGCGTCCCGCGGACCCGGGGACGGCGCGACCACGAACGCGCCACAAGGGTCGTCTGGGACACCATTCGCGGGCCAACGGCGGCCCCAGGGACCTCTTACAGCCCAGCCATCACCGCGTGGGATGAACCGAGGTCGTTGAGCAACCGCACGACTGCGAGGACCAAGGGCGCGATCCGTCCGGTTGGGTCCGCACCAATGTTCTTGACGCCGCGCGGGGTTTCGACTCGGCCCGGCGCGAAGCGGCCGACAGGGCTAGAAGCGACCATGCAGGACGAAGCCGTTGCCGGCCCGTCCCCCGAAGCTGGGCGCGATCTGGACCCGGGCCTGACGGCCACCACGGGCCACGCGGTTGCCCTGCGCGAACACGACCGCGCCAGCGATCAACGCCGCGAGACCCACGCCACCGATCACCGCGAAGCCGACGATCGCCAGGGCGTTGGCCTTCTTGCCGTTGATGCGGGTCTGCGCGAGGTCGGCGAGCTCCTGGGCCGCCGGGCGACAGTCGGTGTTCTGGATGCCCGCGGGCCCGGTGCCGGCGTTCGCGGCGTCGAGCGCCTCCGTCGCGACGCTCTTGTCCTCGACGCAGCGATCGACCCGCTCCTGCGACAGCATCAAGGCCGGATCCTGCAGCACCGCGGTCACCGCGGCCCGATCACTGCGGACCTGATCGGTGAACTCCTTGCTCCTCACCAAGAACAGCGTGCCGACCGTCGCGCCGGCCAGGAACACACCACCGCCGACGCCCATGGTCACCGCGCCGGCGAGGCGGAGCGTCTTGGCCCGCTTCTCGTCGGCGGCGCGTCGCGCCTGCTCGTCGGCGAGGACCTTGTCCTGGGCCGAGGAGCCCGCGGCGGCCTGCTTCTCCTCCTCGGCGGAGATCTCCGCGAGGAACTCCGCGTGCCGGGCACGGGCATCGGTCAGCTCGCCCTGCAGCGCCGGGTCGGCCTCCGCGACGGTGATGAAGCTCCGCATCACGGTCTCGGCCTGCCGCAGATCCTTGACGTCGTCGGTGATGCCGAACAGCCCGCGGTACGCCAGCGCGATGTTGTAGAGCAGCAGAGGATTGCCGTTGGAGAGGTCGTAGGACTTCTCCCAGGCCTCCACGGCGTCCTTGAACTTGCCCAGGCGGTACGCGGTGCGCCCCTGATCGTAGAGTTCCTCGGCGGTCGGCTCGAACGCCGCCGCGGCGAACGCGGGGCGGGATACGCCCGGGACCGCCAAGGCCACCGTCAGCGCCGCAGCGAGCAGTCGTCTCGTCATTGGTAGACCCTACCTTCCTTCTCTCTTGGATTGAATTCCGGTAGGGCCCCCGTTCAAACCGTGCGTGCGAATTTCCCGCACACGGCTTACCGGTGGTCTCTCGG
>JBIJCC010000047.1:0-70219 GCA_044344875.1 Nannocystaceae bacterium | reverse complement strand
AGGTCGGTATCAAGGGCCGCCGGCTCGAGGCTGGATGGAGCGAAGAGTTCCTCATGAAAGTGCTCGCGGCCCATGCGAATTAGATGCAATCGCCCTGAGCCTGTCCCCGAGGAGTCCGAGGACCCGGCCGTGGGGTCGACCGACGTCGACGAGCCCGAGTCGATCGACGTGCCTGTCGTCGCGCTCGACGGACCCGACGTGCCCGCGGTCGAGTCGTGGGTCCCGGTGCCCGCGTCGTCGCTCGGCGCGGTCGTTCCCGAGGACGACGCCTCGGCCGTCGACGTCGTCACCGTCTCCCCCGGCGCGCCCCCGTCGTCGCCCGATGGCTCGGAGAAACACGAGCACAGGATCCCGAGGAGCGCGACGATCGACCGGGGGTCTGTCCTCACCGGAGCATCGTCTCACGACGCGTCGTCCGGGGGCATGCGCAGCGGCACGATCGGCGCGAATCGACCACTCGCCCGCGCCCCAGGGTTGAACCGGCGAAATGGCCACGCTGGGCCGATCCTGGCCCGCATCGACGCTGGCGAGTCCAGGGGCCACGGCCGGGCGGCGCGCCGGTTGCCGCCCCCGGGGACGCCATGATAGGACCCCGGGCATCCCATCTGCGCTCGAACGTTTGGTCGTACAGGTCCAGCCGCCCAAGGCGACTGACGGGTCGATCGCGGCCCCGACCGCACCGCCGAGCGCACCGCCGAGCGACGCCGCACCGCTGGCGCCCTTGGCCGCGCCGCTGGTCGTGCCCGTGGCCGCCTCGCCTTCGGCGGGGCTCGTCACCTCGATCTCGGCGCCGCTCGTGCCCAGCATCGCAGTGCCGCTCCTCGCGAGCGTCGCGACGCCGCCCGCGGCCGCGGCCGTCGAGATTCCCGATACCGGCCGCGCGAACTCGACGGCGCCCAAGCGCCTCGCCGTCGTCCGCGAATTCGTCGCCAGCGTGGTGGCAGGACGCGACGTCGCGGATCCACGCGAGGATGCCGACGTGCAGCTCGCCGCGGCGGTGCTCGGCTGGCTGCACCGCGGCGACGATGCCTCGGCCACGGACGCCGGCACCCAGCTGCTGGCGACCGAGGCGGGCTCGACCGACGAGGCGACCGCGTTCGCCACCGCGATGCTCGAGCACGCGCCGCTGTGCACCATCACCGGCGCGCTGCTCCTGGGCGAGTGGCTCGAGCTGCGGGACCTCGGCCCCGCGCTCGCGCGCGAACTGGGCCTGCACCCGGGTCAGGCCGCGCGGCTCATGCCGTGCGTGCTGGCGTGGCGCGACGAGCTGCGCGGACGCGGCTGGGCACCGCGGCAGATCGCGTTGCACCTGAAGACCCGCACGGCGTGGATGACCGGGCTGTCGACCCGCGCCCGCGACGTGCTCGCGCGCCTCGGCATCGTCACGCCGGAGCGCCTGCGCGCCGCGGACCCGGCCAGCCTCCGCGATGCACCCGGATGTCGGCCGGACATCCTCCGCGAGATCGAGCGGCTGCGCGAGCAGCTCGAGGCCCCCGCGGCGCCGCGGGGCTCCCGTCGCCGCGTCGCCGAGGTCCGCGACGACGCGCCGGTGCTGCTGCGCCGGATCACCGCGTTCGATCTCTCGGCCCGCGCCCGCAACGTCCTGCACGAGCTCGGCGCGGTCTGCATCGGCGACGTCATCGCCCTCGAGCCCAAGACGCTGCTGCAGCGACCCCACTGCGGCCGCAAGACCTTCGACGAGATCGCAGCGCTCATCTCGGGCCTCGGCCTGCACCTCGGCACGCCGCAGGCCGACGCGCCCACCTCGGCCAGCACCGCGGCGCCCCGGCCCGCAGTCGCGGCGTCGAGCCCGGCCCCGGTCGAGGCGGCGATCGAGCTGGACGACGACGGCGACGACGCCGAGGCTGCGCCCGACGCCGAGGCTGCGCCCGACGCCGAGGCTGCGGTCCGCGACGTTGCGCGGCGGCTCATCGAGCAGCGCGGCTGCGTGTCGATCGGCGCGCTCTCGCGGGCCTGCGCGGAGCTGCCGGACATGGAATCCGACGTCGACGCCCTGCGTCACGTGCTCGAGGGCGACACGTCGGTCCGGTGGATCGACGACGCGCGGGCGTGGTTCTCGATCGCCGGCGTGGCGAATCCCCTGCTGGCGCGCGTCGAGGTCGTGCACGCGGAGTCGGGTGATCTCGGGCCCGCCGAGCTCCGCGACGCGGTCGCGCGGGATCCGAGGATCGGCCGGCACGTGCCGCCGGCCTCGGTGCTCGCGGTGCTGCGGGCGCGGCTGAGCGGGGCGGTGTCGACGACCGTGTCACCGCGCGTGGTGGTCGAGCCGGAGATCGCTCTGGCGGGTCCGCCCGTGACCAAGCGGGGGATGAAGTCGGCGGCGCCCGAGCCGGCGACCGCACCGAAGACCACGACCAAGCGCGGGTCCGCCGAGCCGCGCGTCGCGGTCGCGCCGGCCGAACGCGTCGAGCCGGCCGATCCGATCGCCATCGCGAAGGCGTCGATCGACGGCGAGTCGCTGGTCGAAGACCTGGCGCGCGCTGCCGGGCTCACGATCGAAGAGCTCGTGACCCTCGCGCTCGGCGAAGGCGGAGCGCTGGGACTGATGTCCGCGCCGGTCGCCTCAGCGAAGGGCCGCGGTCGATCGCGCTCCACTCGTCGCGCCCGCTGACGCGAGCCCCGGGGCTCGACCACCCGACCACCACCAGCGCAACACCCATGCGCCAGTATCCGCATGTGCGAGGGCGGCGAGCGGCGCTCGTGGGTCTCGGCGTCACGGCGGTCCGACACACAGGCGGTGGAACACGTTCGCACGATGCCACGGCAAGTACCCGCGATGCGCGTCGTTCAGCGCCCGCACGCGCAACGGCCGATCGAGGCCCAGGATTCGTCGGGCCTCATCGTCGAGGTCCTCGGCCCCGAGCACGGCACCGTCATCGGCCACCGTGATGAACCCGCGGTCGAAGGCCGCGTCGAGGTGGGGCGCGAGCAGCAAACCGTTGAACACGTCGAGGCGCTCGGCGTCGATGGTGCAGTCGGCCCACGGCTTGATGTGGCTGGCCCGTAGCAGCTCTGGGATCGCGAGGCCGGTTACGGCGCAGCGCCCCTCCCAGTAGTCGAGCAACCCCTGGCGGAAGAGGTCCTGGCCCACGCGTGCGACGATGAGCCGCTCGGCCTCGGTCGACCGCGGCATGGTGGCGGTCCGCTTGTTGAAGGCGTGGAGCAGCTCGTCGGGGAGGGTCTTGGAGAGCTGGAAGGCGCGGCGAAGCAGGCGATGCAGCGCGGGGATGTCAGGGACGACGCGCCCGGCGACCGCAGTGCTGGGCAGCGGCGACGGACTGGTCATGCCGTACTCGCCGAGCGCGCGGGCGACATTCAGCTGGGAGAAGGCCGCGAGGAACACGGCGTCGCCAAACTGGCCCAGCCAGACGCGCAACGGCACCTGGGTGCTGGCGAAGGCGAGCCAGCCGGGCTCGCGTGGGAGCTCGCGATCGAAGCCATTGTCGGCCGCGGCCTTCTCGAGGCGGCTGATCGTTGCGGGCGAGAGGGTGACGGTCATGGGCTACGCCTCGCGGGCCGCGAGCAAGGACCCGCGCACGGCGAGTAGGTTGGTACGAGGTCCGGCATCGCGCGAGCGCTGGACCACCTCATTGGTCAGGTCCGGTACGTCGGGAGGCAGGGCCAGCGGGGTAGCGTCGCCGTCGTTGTCGACTGCGAGTTTCGCCAAGCATGAGGCGTCCAGGGGCGAGCGCGGGGTGGTCACTTCTTGCGCCCCTTCGCCCGCGTCGCGCGCGTCGGCTTCGTGGGATCCTCCCCGTGCGGCGCCTCCACGCTGGCCTCCGCGAGGCGCCGGTCCCGTTCGAGTTCGCGTCGCAGCTCCGCTTCCGTCGGCAGGTGCGTCAGGTACTTCGCGGCGAAGAGCTGCTTGTGCTCGCGCAGGACCGAGTAGCGCGCGATCGTGTGGTTCTCCTGCGCGCAGAGGATCAGCCCGATGGTCGGCCCGTCTCCCGGCGTGCGCTCGTGCGCATCGAAGATCCGCACGTAGCTGTCCATTTGCCCCACGTCCTGGTGCGTGAGCCTACCGAGCTTGAGGTCGATCAGCAGGTAGCACTTGAGCAGGACGTTGTAGAAGACGAGGTCGATGAAGAGCTGATCGTCGTCGAAGCTGATCCGCTTCTGACGCGCGACGAACGCGAAGCCCTTGCCGAGCTCCAAGAGGAACTGGGACAGCTTGCTGAGGATGGCGGTCTCGAGATCGTTCTCGCGGTACGCGTGATGGTCAGCCAGGCCGAGAAAATCGAGGATGAGCGGCGACTTGATCAAGTCGCTCGGCCGCTCGACGGTCTGCCCCTTTCGCGCGAGCTCCATGACGCCTGCCTTGTTCCGGCTCTTCAGGAGACGCAGTGGAGCGACGTGAAGATCTGGCGCTCGAGGTGCGGCGTCGACCAGTTCTCGCGCTCGGCCTCGATCTCGTAGAAGGCGCGCGCCTCCGGGTCGCTCACCGCGAGCAGCGCACGGTAGTGTGTCCACGAGAGGCGGCTGGAGAAGCCCTCGGCCAATTCTGCACCAGCCTCGTGCAGAATCTTGGCTGCGTCCGCAGGCTTCGAACTGTGCACGAGGCTCGTGCGGAATCCTTCGGCCCGGATCGACGGCGTCCGGTGTCGGTAGGTCAGGTAGAAGTCGCGGAAGTACCAGAGGTTCCTCGGCGAGTAGCCCTTGCCGACGCGCGTGAGGAGCTGCCGCGAGAGGCCTTCGATGACCTCCTTGCCGTACTCGGCGCGCGCCTCCCCGCGCTGCACGTGTTCGACGAGTTCGCGACCGATGTGCCAGTAGGAGAGCACCATCTCGCTGTTGACGGTGCGGAGGACGCGGGCGCGCGCGTCCTCGATGATCGCTACCACGCGCTCGACCAGCGCGGTGAGGTCGCGCTTGGCTGCAGAGGGCGTTGATTGTCTCCGCGTCGTGGAGACCATCGTGTCCGTCTTGGCGGGCAATTGTCTCACCGCCGGCGAGACCTTCTTCGGGTCGGCCTTCGCGGGCTTTCTGCGTGGCGGCTTGGTCACTGCGCGGCCTTCTTCGCCGCGGCGAGGCGGGTGTCGGGATGCGCGACGCGCGGGTCGGCGGGCGGCGGGTCGAGGCGCGTCTGATACGTGCCTCTCGAACGCGCCGCATCAACCATTCCCGCCATGATCTCGGGCACTATCTTCCGAGATCGGTACTCACCGAAGTCGCTGACCTCGCGCGCGGCCACCTTGTCCAAGGAGTCCATAACAAAGATGGCGTCATTGATCTCGAAGCCGGCAACTAAGAACATTGCGGCGTCGAGTTCCGCCCGCAGAAGGCATCGGCGTGCTTCATCATAAACGAACGAATGTTCCCGGCCCACGAAAGCCCTCGCGAGGCTGGCGAGCGGCCATGACGTGCAGGACAACTCCGCGACTCGTTGGGCCACCCACGCAGCAATGCTCTCGGTCGTGCTCCATGGCGCAATACTCCCCAGCGTTCCACGTGGCGGCACCGGCACCTGGGACAGAATGTGCCAGGTGAGCGACACGCCATGCATGCGCTGCCGGAGAAACCACTCAACCAGAAGGCTATTGAGCCATGCCGCAAGGACCCCGTGTGCGAGCGCCCCTCCGCTCACGCGAAGGAGAGGAAACTTGTGGGCAAATCCCATCCTTGGAACGAACGCAAACGCAGCCATTCGAGTACTGGTGACGCCCGTTACGTCTTTGAAACCGAGCACCCACCCCTCGGTCCAGTCGCCGAACCGACTTTCTGCCTCCGCCTTCGGCACCCAGTATGCGAACTCGGGAACATAGTCAGGGTCTTCGAGTTGCCTGAGCATACTTGACGCCTTGGACACTTTCCGAAACTGATTGCCGCTGAATCCAAGACTTGCCGCCCGCCACTCGAACTGCCTCGCCATCTTTGCGTCGAACAGCGGCACGTATGGCGGCGTAGAATCATTTTCAGCATCGAGGCTGATGACCGTGTATCCGCTGGACTTGAGGTCGTTCTCGTCGCGGAAAAGGTTCGACGCAGAGGACATGTTGAAGGTGCCCTGCTGGAACTTCGGAGCCCACTCGTCCTTCGCGTCTTGGGCCCCAAGCGGCTTCAAGGAGCCGCAAAGCTTTCGCGATGCCTCGGACTGAGTCCTAGACGTGAACAGCGAGAGCGCTTGCGCCTCGGGGTTCAACGCGACGACCTCCATCCACGTCAGACGATAGCGTCGTTCTCGATCCTGGAGGTCCTGTGGATCTTCGAGAAACGCCGCGAAGTCGGCAGCAGCGGTTGCCCCATTCGTCCGAACGCCTCCAGCGGTCAAGAGGCAGAAGTGTTGATGGGGACGGACAGCCGGGAACAAAAGACGCCGGTTGACGAAATCGTAAAGCGAGCGAATTCGCCCGCTCTCCATTAGGCTCGCGAAGACATCGCTAGCGCCCTTGTCTGTTGCAATCCCCGTGGGAACGACGAGGCCAAGTGCCCCACTGTGAACGTTCGTCAGCGTGGCATCGCGGGTAGTGAACAGCGTGCCCGTGTTCAACTTGCCAGATGTGCCGACGCTGAATGCGCCTGATGAGCATACGAACTGCTTGGTGCCATCGATCGCCCTACGTGCCGCCCGGTACTCAGCGAACAACCTACCGTTAGTGGACTCCAAGCTGGCGATCAACGCCGTTCGCTCCGCAGCATTCTGTGCCGCGGCGATGTCGCCATCGTAGGCTGCGAACCAAGCCGTCTCCTCGAACTGCACTTCGTCCCACGGTGGGTTCCCGAGCACCACATCGAACCCGCCCTTCGCGAACACCTGCGGGAACTGCAGGTTCCAATGAAAGAAGTGGTACTGCTCTGCGAGCTCCCCCACCGTCTTCGTCGTCAGCGCGGGCGCCTGCCCGCGCCCATCGCGAAGCTGGCGCCACAGCTCATTCGTCGGCGCAACCTCCCCCAGCTCCCCCGGCTGCTTCGGCCACACGAAGGCCGCGCACCAGGCGTCGGCGACGAGCTTCTGGTGGCGGTACTCGTCCGATCTGAGGATGCCGTCCCACCGCGATTCCTTCTTGGCGAGCGCCTCGGGATTCGCGTCGCTCGCCGCTTCGAGTTCAGCGACGGCGCGCGCGACCGCCTTCGCCTCGGCTTCGCTCGGGTTCGACCACAGAGTGTCGAGCGAGCGCTGCCCCTCGGCGGCCCTCTTGTTGCGCTTCTTCAGCGCGCTTGCGATCTTCTTGTCGTCGCCCTCGATCGGCTCCCACGCGGCGTCCGGGATGCCCTTCGCCATCAGCTCGGGCGTCGTGCCAAGCAGCGCGTTGCCGTGCTGGATGTGTGAGTTGAGGAACGTGAGCGGCAGCCCCGGCTCCACCGCCTCCATCCACAGGCTCACCTTGCACAGCTCGACGGCCATCGGGTTGAGGTCGACGCCGTAGATGCACCGCCCGACCACCTGCCGCAGCGCGTGCCGGTACTCGGCCGCCGACGGCGTGCCGTTGGCGGAGAACCGAGCCACATGCGACGCGAGTCGCCGCGCCGCCGCGAGCAGAAAGTGTCCCGAGCCGCAGGCGGGGTCGACGATCGCAAGGCCGAGCAGCGCCTCGACCGGGTTCTCCGGGTGGTTCGCGAGCGTGTCCGTCACCACCGGCTCGAGCGCGCTGTCGAGCAGCACCTGCACGAGGCTGTCGGGCGTGTAGTAGCTGCCCGTGGTCTTGCGCGCGTTGCCCTTGGTCTCGCCACCCGTCGCAAAGGCGAACTGCCGACCGTCCTTCGTGATCTGCGGGACCAGCTCAAGCAGGCTTTCGTACACGCTGCCGAGCTCCTCCGGGCCCATGTCGCGCCAGTTCACGCGCGCTAGGCTCGAGTCCTCGCGTAGCCACGAGAGCTTGAACACCGAGAGCAGGAGCGCCCGGTTCTCGAGCTTGGCGGCGTCGAGCGCGGCGCACTGGGCCTTTGAGAAGATGCCGGCGAGCGCGGGAAGCCCGAGCCTCGGCTCGCCACCCTCCACGCCGCGGAAGACGATCTTGGTCGCCTCCCACAGATCTGCGAAGCGATCGTGCGCGCTGCGCTTCACCGATCGCTCGCGCAGCGAGCGCATGCTATAGCCCGACGCGTACAGTGCCTTGCCGCTGTCGTCCGCGCCGTCGGGGTGGAGCACGCCGCGCTCCTCGACCGTGAGGAGGAAGATCAGGCGGTAGACGAGGCGCAGGAGCTGGTTGAAGTAGTCCTTCGTCGAGAGCGCGCCGCTCTGGAGCGCCGCGCGGAGAGCCTGATTCTCTGGGTGCGCGAGGAAGCCCTGGCCGAGCGCCATCAGGGCGTCCTCGACGCCACGGCGGAGGTGTTCACGCGCCCGTGTCCCCTGTTCCCGTCCAGCGTTCCGCCAGATCTCGAGCGGGCAATCGGTCACCGCCGTCCCCTCGCGACCGAACCGCGATGCGTGCACCAACAACCACAGCGCAGCGAAGTCCGCGTAGCGCTCCTCGGTGAAGAGCCGGCCGAGGTCGGCCTCGATCCACGCCGGCCGTGTGAGGCTCCCATTGTCGCGGGCGATCCGCAGCGTGGCACCGTCGCTGGCCATCCCCCACAACGCGGCGTCCTCGGCGTTCAGGTATTCCTGCACCAATCCAAACGCGCTGCGCCGCCGTCCACCATCCACGAAGATTGCGAGCCCGGTGTCGACCCCGATGCCCGCCGGCGCGATCACCACAGGTACGCGCCCGCCCAGCGCCGCGAAGCCGATCGGATAGACCCGATCCCCGCTCACCATCGGCTCGACCCGCGCGACCGATGCGAATCCGAAGCACCGCTCGAGCAGCGCGACGACGAACTCCTCGGCCGCGCGTCCGGGATCACCGCCAGCGCCGCGCGCACGCTCGAACTCTACCCATCGCCCTTGGGCCACCCGCCAGGTGCTCGCGATCTCGTCGCGCAAGTTCCTCCCCGCAGCGAGGCCGTAGTCCGCCTCGCTCTGGCCGGCCGCCGCAAGCTGGGCGACCTTCGACAGCCACTCGGGCGCGATCAACCCGCCCTCGATCGTCAGCGCCTCGAAGCCGAGCTGGGCCTGCGCACGGCCGGCCGTTTTCCGGGCCTTCTTGCTCATTCGGGACCGTCCTGCCCCACGCGATCGCCGAGGTGGATGTCGACCTCGCCGAAAAACTTGAACTTGCGGATGATGAGACGGGTCAGCACGACGATCCGTTGCCTTTCCTCGATGGTCAATCCACCCGCGGGAGCAGCACATACAACCCGACGATGTCCGCCGGGAGCAGCGCCTTCACGCTGTAGCTGCCGCGGGCGTCCGCGGCCTCGCGCACTCGCCGATGATCCGCCAGCAGCGCCTGCGCACGACGCTCGGCATGCGCGTGCAGGTCACCCACGCGCTCCTCGAGGAGGGCCAGAGCCGCGGTCACCGCCCGCTCGCGCACATGCAGAGGCGGATCGAGCACCGGCGGCGGCGCAAGCAGCTCGAGTGCCGCCTCCCCCTCGAGGGGTGCACCCGCACCTTGCCACGCCACGGCCGTCGCTTCCTCCACCAGCAGCGTCGATGTGCGACCCGCCCGCGTCGAGACGAGCTGATGTCGGAGCCGCACAAGGGCAACGAGCGTCCGCACCTCGACGCCTGCCGCGACCCAACACCCGACCCGCCCGAGCACCCCGGGATCACTCGCGGCCTCGTCGGCACCGCTTGCCAGCGTGCGCTCGAGCAGCGTCTCGGCCAGCACCGAGACCAACGGGTGACTGCGCTGCACCGCGCGGCAACGGCGGGCCGGCGGATAGTCGAAGTCGACCAGCACCGTCCCCGCCAGCCCCTCGGACTCCAGTCGCTCGCGGATGTCCTCGGGCAACGCGCCGAGCGGCGCCCGGAACCCACGCGTGAGCGGTTCGAGCCCCGCACCGAGCCGCGCCAGCGCGCGTCCCGTGAAACGCTCGACATCGCGGCTACCCCCGAGCGCGGCAAGCGACTTGCGCCACTCGGGCAACACGTCCTCCGGCTTGAGTCGGCGCTGGGCGAAGACCGTGCGGTTGCGCTTGGCCTTCTGCGCCATGTCCTGCCACCGCGCCTCGATCTCCTTCGCCTCGAGCATTTCGACGAACGGAAACGAGGCTTGGGCGTGCTTCTCGCGCGTGTGCAGCAGGACCGCCTTGAGCAGCGCCTGGCTTAGGCTGTGGCCATCGTCGGGCAGCGGCACCGGCACGCCGAGCTCCTCGCGGATCTTCTCCGCCTTGCGCAGGATGACCTCCAGGACCGCGCCGTCCACCGGATTGTTCGCGCCGTACATCAGCGTCGCGCGCACCACTTCACGCTTCTGCCCGAACCGGTCCACGCGCCCTTCGCGTTGCTCGTGCCGCGTCGGGTTCCACGACAGGTCGTAGTGCACGACAGCATCGAGATGCTCCTGCAGATTGACGCCCTCGGACAAGCAGTCGGTCGCCACGAGGATGCGGCGCTCGGCGTCCCCGAGCGCGTCGACCCGCTCTTTGCGCTCGTCGGAGCTGATGTCCCCCGTGACAACCTCAACCGTGACGTCCTTGAACTTTGCCGCGAGCATCCGCCCGAGGTAGTGCGCCGTGGCGATGTACCGGCAGAACACCACCGGGCTGAATCCCTCGGCCACGAGCTCACCGATGTGCTCGGTCAGCAGCTTGAGCTTCGGATCACCGGACTGCCCCGTGAGCCGTTCGGCCTGCGAGATCAACTCGCTCAGCAGCGGATCATCGCTCGCGACCGGCGGCTCGACGTCATCATCGGGCAAGACATCGGACGCGCCGTCGAACACCCGGTTCTCGAGGTCATCGTCCGCGCTGTCCTGTTCGATCCCCGCCCGGGTGCGTAGCGCTCTGATCGCCGCCGCGGGGCTCGACGCCACACAGCGCATCAGCGCGAGCGTGCTCCAGAAACTGAGGCGCTGCTTGTGGGCGTCGCCCGATGCCGCCTCGACGACCGACGCGCAGTAGTCGAGCACCGCCTCGAAGAACTTCTCCCACGCTCCCGTCAGCCGGTACGTCAGCTCCTTGGTCTCGCGTCGGGGGAAGAGGCTGCCCTCCTTCCACTCGGCGATGTCCGGCCGACGACGTTGAACGAAGTGACGCGACAGGCGTTCGCGCAGCGCAGTGCGCTCGTCGCCTGTCGCGTCGAGCAGCCCCTCGAACTCGCGCGAGAGCAACCCGAGCAGGCGATAGAACGCCTCCTCGTCACCGCTATGCGGCGTTGCGGTGAGCAACACCAGATGGCGCGTCGCCGACTCGGCGAGCCCCTGGAGCAGCGCGTAGCGCTGATGCCTGCCCTGGCCGGTCGACGCGCAGGTGTGGGCCTCGTCCACGATCACCAGCTCGGGGCAAGCCCGAAGGAACTCGGCCCGCCGCCTCTCGCTCTTGATGTAGTCGAGGCTGACGACCGTGTGCGGATGAGCGGTGAAGATACTCTCGCTCGGCGGCAGGTTTCGCTCGAGGCGGACCGCCCCCGCCGCGGTCACGGCCACCGGGCGAAAGTGGAACCGGGATTCCAGCTCCGTCACCCACTGGTCGACCAAGTGCGGCGGACACAGCACGGCGAGCCGCTCGACGTCGCCGCGATCGACGAGCTCGCGGGCGATGAGCGCGGCCTCGATCGTCTTACCGACGCCGACGTCGTCCGCGATCAGCAGGCGGACTGGATCGAGCTTGAGCGCCATCAGCAGCGGCACCAGCTGGTAGGCGCGCGGCTCGATCGCGATCTGTCCGAAGCTTCGGAACGGCCCGGCACCGCGGCGTAGCGAGAGCAGCAAGGCGTCGCGCAGCAGCAGTGCGCCGTCGTGCGCGGCCTTCTGCCGCGGGTCCGGCCACGGGAACGAGGCATCCGCGACCGGCTCCGTCTCGAGCGCGAGGTGGATCTGCGTCCGGTCCTCCTCCGAGCCGGACACAGGCCGCACGCGGAGCACCTCGGCGTCACTGCCCGAGAGCACGATCCACTCGCGCCCGCGTGCACGCACAAGGCTCCCAGGTGTCCACCGCGCGGCACCGGCGGCCGGAATCGAGGTCGACGACGTGCTCATTGCTGCCCCAGGGCGGTGGCCAGCCTGGTGAAGGCGTCATCCCACGCCGCAGGATCGGCGTCGAAGCCGATGACCTCGAACCCCTTGGCCTCCAGGGCGCCGGCCACCGTCGCTTCCGTCTGACCGAGCGTGACGGCCACGTAGTGGTCTCGCCAGACCAGGGGTACTACGGCGTCACCCAGCGTCAGGGGTTGGGGATCGTGGGACGTGATCCGGCGCTGATGGGCGCGCTGGTACCACGTCGTCGCGACGTCGTCGTCGCCCGCCGCGGGCATCGCCGGCTGCGTGCGGCGACGGGGCGTCGGCCCCTCAAGCCCAGACGTCCACGCACGCGCGAGGCGGAGGAGCAGCGACTGCGCGTCGGCATTGCGACGATCGATGAGTTCGTGATCGGGCTGGTTGTAGTAGGACATCAGGCAGCGGTAGCACGCGGCGACGCACGTCGTGCCTGGCACATCGGCGAGCTTGTCCGCGGTCTGGGGGAGTTCGGCGTCAACATCGAAGTGCATGATCGCGAGCGCCTCGCGGGCGACCTTCGCGAGCTGATCCGGCTCAGCGACGAGTCTTGTCAGCACGCCAGCACCGCCTTCGGTCGCCTCGTAGAGGAGGAAGCCCCGGCGATCATCTCGGGTGGGCAACGCCTCGGCGAGGAGCTCACCCTCTTCGAGCTGGAACACCTTCTCGAGCCCACGCAGCAAGGCGTGCTGCAGCGTGGCCAGCACGCCTTCGCTGAGCGCCTCGTCGCAGGGCCGAAACAGCAGCGCGTTCTTGCGGTCCTGGACGATCGGCACGATCCACTGGCGCGGCGACACCGTGGGGTCGGTCGGGCTCTCATCCTCGGTCTTGCTCTTCTCCCAGAACCCCGAGACAGGATCCATGCGGAAGCCCAACTGCGTGCGGTCGGCACGGCGACGAAGCCCCTTGTTCAGGCGGGTGATCGTCGCACCGGGGCCGTACGTCAACCGCGCGATCTCGCCATGTTCATCGGCGATGGCGCCCGGGCGATGGTCGAGGACCCCATCGCGCAGGGCCCACTCGAACGTCGTCTGCAGGTCGAAGCCTTGACGCTGCCGCTCCTCGTCGTTGGCCGTGATTCGTTCCGCCGGCAGGGTCGCAACGTTCTCGATGCGGTAGAGATGGTTCACGACCTCCGCGTCACCCAGCGGCAGAGCGCAGGCGTGACAGATCGAGGTGTCCTCCTTGAAGTGACCGGCTCCGCACGCCCTGCAGATCCGGATCGACAGCGTCGGCAGCCGGACCTCCGCGGCCGCTTGACCCTCGTGGTTGATCGAGATCATCGCGCGCACGACCCGGTACGCGCGGCCCTCGTGGTACACGAGGCTCCGCGGCCCGAACTCGGACAACGCCAAGAACCGCGGTCGCTGCAGGTAGGTCTGTTTGCCCAAACCATCCTCCGTCGCCGGCACATATGCCATGAGCGGGAGTCTGGGGAAGTTGTAGCCCGGCAGGAAGCCTTCGGTCGCAAGGTACCGGTAGGTGTAGAAGTCGCTCGACACCGCCTTGGTGTCACCTTGCTGGAGTAGGCTCAGCTGATCGATGGCTTGGGCGTGGCGGCTCCGCGCGGCGCGCTTCTCGGCCTGTGGCGCGGAGTAGTCGTCCATCGTGCGACGCGACGCGTCGCGCTGCTGTTCCGCAGCCGCGAACAGTTCGCGCCAGCGGCTGAACGCCCTTCCGAACCGTGCCGTCGCCGTCGATACGACCTCGTGGGCGAACTCGTCGCGACCCGGGTACCAGGGCGCAGCGCCGCTGGACAACACGTCCTCGAGCAACGCGAGCACCCGCTTGATCCGCACCTCCGCCTGTTGCTTGACCTCACTCGCCCCCATGGCTGCGCTGAGTTCCGGCGTGAGTGGGCGATCGCGATCCTTCAAGACCAGGAGTTCCGCAATCGACGCAGGCAAGGCTTGCTGCGTGGACGCGAGCCACACCGCCGACAGGTGGCTCTGGACCAACTCGCGGTTGGTCAGATCCAACAGCGGTGGGCGAACCTCACCGTGAACCATCGCCTTCGGCTTGTGGAAGAAGTACTGATCGTGCGGGCTCTGCGACGAGCAATACGTCAGCACCAGCGCCGCCTGACCGCTGCGCCCGGCACGGCCACTGCGCTGGGCGTAGTTCGCAGGGGTCGGCGGCGTGTTGCGGAGGTACACCGCGTTCAGCGCCGAGATGTCGACACCGAGTTCCATCGTGGGCGAGCAGAACAGCACCGGCAAGAAGCGGCCCGTCTCGCGCGCCTCTCGGACCTGTGTCTCCTTCGCCGCCAGCTCTTGCTGCTCCTTCTCCCCGTAGCGAAACCGCTTCTCGCGGATTGCACGTCGCTCCGCGTCGACCTGCGCAGTGTGCTCACGGGCCTCGAAACCGAAGAGCGGATGGCTGGGCTCTCGGAGCGTGCGCGCGAGGTTGGTATACAGGTCGCGGAAGAACCGGTTCTCCTCGTAGTCGTCAGAGTTCGCGTCCTTGCCGAGCTGGAACTTCACGCAACCGTCGACCAGGCGATAGCCGCGGACCTCACCGAACGGCGTCGGCTCCTCGGAGACGAGTCCGTGCTCGCAGGCAGCGTCCAGCATGGCCGCAATCACTGCATCGAAGTCTTTGGCCTTGAGCGCCTGCACCGGCGCGGCGTCATCCCAAAGGGGCTCGCCCTCCGCGTTCTTGGACTGGCGGAGCGCCTTGCCCAGCGCGCTGCGTGATCCCCCCCGGAGGATCAGATCCTCGTCACGGATCGTTGTGTCTCTGCGCGTCGGCGGCGCGGTCATCAGCCAACGGGCACGTCGGGGTTTCTCGTCGTTGCCGAAACCCCATGGGGGTCGCAGGCGGCTGTGTGACTGCTGCGTGAGCTGCTCGAGCGCCGTGGCATCGAGGATCTTGCTGCGGACGGCCATCCCCTTGCGCAGGTGGTCGAAGAGCTCGCGATATACGGCCGCGCGCACCCTCGGGCTGGCAAGCCGAAGGACATCCGGTGCGCTGGCAAACGCGCCATCGTCGGCAGCGAGCGCATCGATCCCCAGGTAGTCGACAGACACGAGCTTGAGTTGCTCGAGGTTCGGGTTCGTGTAGCGCCAACCACGCCTTTGGTCGAACCACACGCGATACGCGAGCACCTGCCGGAGCGCCGCCTCGGCTTCGGTCAGCGCGAACCCCTTGAGCGTTGGCTCCTGCAACCACTCGGCGCGCACCCCGACGTCGGCGCGGTCGAACCCCAGCGCGCGCTGCTGCGCCGCGCCGAGCTCGTCGCTGCGCAGGCCCGCGTCGCCGGCGACCTCGAGCGCGCCGAGAAACCCGGCGCGCAGCAGGCTCACGAAAAGGAAATCGTTGAAGTGACCCGCCTGGAGCGCGGCGTCCTGCCGGTTGTCGGTGAACCCAAGGAGCTTGCGTGAGTGGGTACCGAGGGCGGAGTCCTTGCGGTGCATCCATCGCAGGGCGCTCGTGACCAACACGGTCGTGGCCGAGCTCCGTCCCTCGGCAGACAGCGACGACAGGCGGTTGCGATCGCGTGCAGACGTCCCATGGGAGGTCCGACATCGCAGGCAGAATCGGAAGCGATCCGGGATGAACCACGCCCTGGCGCCTGCGCCGAGTTTCCCATCGGGCGAGACGAACTCGTCGCGCACCCGAGCCGGCCGGTAGTGCGCCTTCATCCGCGTCCCCGACGCTGGGTGCTCGAGCCAGTGCTCAGGGTAGTCGCTGTCCTGCCCGGTGAACGCGAACTCGGCATCCGGAGGATGCAGGGTGACGAAACCGATCACCTCACCGTCCTCGTCTTCGGGCGAGTCGACGGCGGTGCCTTCGACCGGCTCGTCGTCACGGATCGGCGCGGCATCGTCGATGTCCCGAGCCCGGAGGACGCGCGCACCGCCATCCTTGACGAGCCGGACGGGGTGGTACTCCTGTCCGCACTCTCGACAGAAGTGCACCGGGTACAGCCGCTTGTCGTCATGACCCGGGAGGAACTTCTGCCCTTCGACGGTGACTCGTCGTTCCGGCGGAGGTTCGAGGGTCGCGAAGGCGTGGCCTGCACCCGAGATGAACTGGTGCAGCTTGAACGCAAAGAACCCGCGTCCCGAAGCGCCCGCGTCCCCGGTCCGCTCATCCTCCGGCGTGCTGGAGATCAGAAGGATGTCTCGCAGAGTGCGACGGCAGAGTTCCTCCTCGCGACCAGCGTCCTTGGCGAGCGCAATCGCAGCCTCGTCGATGGTGGTAGGGCGCGCTCGCTCGAGGCGTTGGTCGACGTCCGACCACACCGTCCCGAGGTTCCGCTCGACCCAAATCGCCAGCGGATGGGTCCGCAGATCCGCGTCGGCAATGTCGCGGGGCATCCCGACATCGATCGCCGGGCCGAGCCGGCGCCGCACTTCTTGGTCGTCCTGATCGTCGTCGGTGACGCGCCTGAGCGTCTCGACGACGACGTTGCTGTCGTCGATCGGAAGCGAGAACAACCGCGACGCAACTTCGGCCACGATGCGATTCTTGTCCCTCAGCGCCCCTTCGCTGGCCATCGTCGCCGACGTTCCGATGCATTGCAGCCTGTCGGGGGCGAGGCGTTCACGCACACGACGAACGAGGAGCGCGACGTCGGCGCCCTGACGACCGCGGTAGGTGTGCAACTCGTCGAGCACGAGGAAGCGCAGGCCCTCGCAGTTCGCGATCACCTTGCGGTCCACCTCGTCCTGCCGCGTCATCAGCAGCTCGAGCATCATGAAGTTGGTGAGCAGGATGTCCGGCGGGTTGTCGGCGACGCGATCGCGCGTGTCGCTGTCCTCCTGGCCGGTGTACCGGGCGTAGGTCACCGGACGTGGGCCCGCGACCTGCTTGACGAACTTGTCGAGTTCCTCCAGCTGGCTGTTGGCCAGCGCGTTCATCGGATAGATGATGATCGCCCGTGTGCGGGGTCGCGGATCCTTCCGCTTCTCCGAGAGGATCGCGCTCACGATCGGGATGAAGAAGCACATCGACTTGCCGGAGCCCGTGCCGGTCGTGACCACGTAGCTCTCGCCCTGCATCGCGATCGAGATCGCCTGTTCCTGGTGCGTGTACAACGTGATCGGCTTGCCATCATCCCGGAAGATCTGCGCTGTCCGCGGGTCCAGCTCCCCTCCTTCGCACATCTCGGCGATGTTGCGCTTGCTGGTGTACTTCGGGTTGATCTGCAACAAGGGCTCGGGCCAGAAGCGGCCATCGGCATAGATCGCGTCGAGCTGCGTCCGGATGTCCTGCGCGAAGATCGTCGTGAACGAAGTCGCGAAGGCCCGGTACTCGTCCACGATCGTGTCGCGCAACGAGAAGACATCCATGTTCTTGGCACTCACGGGGGTCCCTCCGTTCACTCGTCTTGCGTCCTGCGGCGCGGGCACCGCTACGGCATGATACCCCGGCCGTGCAGTCGTGTGCTCCTTCGCGCGGCATCACGCGCGAGGCGGGATCACCCGGCTTCGACGAGGCGCGTCCCGTCGGGCAGCGCACCATACCGAGGCACCCCGTTCGTCCAACGCACCACGCCATCCTCGACATGGCAGACCCGGGCCTCAGGAAACCATGCCGCTTGTGCTGGGTGCCGCGCCCAAGGGTTGAGCAGGGCGATCGCACCGTAGCCGCGACGTTCTGGTCCTCTGATCAGGTCGAGCATGAAGACGGCGTCGACGTGTCGCAGGCCCGCGCTGAACGCCCCCCATCGCGCGCGCGGCAGCACGCAGCGCGTACCCGGTCCGGTCTGAACGCACGAACCCATGACGTGGGCGATCACGCCGGCTGGCAAGCCGGTGAGCGGCCACACTCGGTTCGCGACGACGGCGATCACGTTGACTGTGTCGGCCATCTGCAGCAGTTGGTGGGCAGCGTTGTCGATGGCCGCGGTCACCCACGCATCGTTCTCGCCGTCGACCCGTCGATGATTGACGACCTCGCCCGGCTGGTCGGGGTTCTTCACCTGCACGGCGGCCGCAAGGCCTCCTGGTGCGGTGAGTTCGATGTCATGGTCGAACCCCGGGCCTTGCTTGTCCCAAGCGCGATACCCCCAGCCCGTGCCATCCAAGTAGTGGAGCACCGCAGCCGGGGCCAGCTCGTTCATCAGGAGCTTGTGGTGTGGGTCGTTGGCGAGTCGCTCGGGTTGGAACTCCCGGGAGCGTTGACGATCCCGGCAGCGCTGGACGAGCGCAGCGAGGCACCCAACGCGTCCTGCAGTCGCCAACCAGTGCCCGACCTCCGCCTTCCAGTCGGCTTGCCACTCACTCGTCCAGCGGTATTGGAGGAGCGCAGAGCCCTGCTCTTCGAAGCCCCCGAGCTCTTGGTCGACCAAAGCGATCGCTTGGTCGTCGGTGATCCGGTGCAGCGTGGACGCCTCGAGCATGCCGCCCCCTCGTCGCGATCGATCGATCGGCGAGCCCGCTCGCACACCGAGCCGCCCAACCATGTCCGCGGGGCCCACGGAGATCTCCCCGATCCCCAGGAGTGCCCACGCCAACCCGACCACCACCAGCGCATCCGGAAGGATTCGAACCTCCGACTTTCGGTTCCGTAGACCGACGCTCTATCCAGCTGAGCTACGGATGCGTGGTGCCTCGCGTTGGGCGAAGCGGCGCGGAAACTAGCAGAACCGCACTGCGCTCGCAAGGGGTGCGGGCCCCGGGCCGGGGACGAACCCTCGACAGGCTCGGAAGGACTGGGATCGAGCCCGGCTCCCCGGCCCACCGGGCGTTCCGGCCGGCCCACCGGGCGTTTCGCCCTCACGGCGCGAGCAGCAGCGCCGCGAAGGCGAACGCGTTGTTGCCCATGTGCACGAGCACCGCCGAGCTGAGCCGCCCGGTGCGCTCGAGGGCCACGGCGAACACGACCCCCAGCCACCCGTAGACCAGGAGCCCCGCGGGGTTGCCGTGGATCGCCGCGAACGCCAGGGCGCTCGCGAGGTACGCGACCGCACGGCCGCTGCCCTGGCGCAGGCGCGTGAACAACAGCCCGCGGAACAGGCTCTCCTCGGCGAGCGGCGCGAGCACGACCGCGCTGACGCCGAGGATCACCATCGTGGCGCGATCGGTGCCCGCGTGCCAGTCGGCGACGATCTCGAGGATGCCCTCCTGCTCACTCACCGGCGCGCCGAGCAGCTCCATCGCGGCGCCGATCACCATGCTGCCGCCGAGCGCCGCTGCGATCGCGAGCGCGGTGACCACCGCGGTGCGGCCCCAGCCCGCGCGCGGCAGCGGCGGGTGCACGGGTGCCGCGTCGGCCCCGGCCTCGACGAGCCGCGCCTGCGCCCACAGGTAGAACAGCGCGGCGATGCCCGTGATCGTCGGACCGCTGATGAGGCCGAGGCCCCGCGTGCCCGTCGGCCACAGTCCCAACGCGCGCAGGATGAAGAGCGTCGCGACCCCGAGGACCATGCCGCACACGACGAGCGCGAGCTCGGTGAGGGCCGGACGGGCGCGATCGGGTGTCGACATGCTAGCGGAACGGGAGGGATTCGAACCCTCGGTAGAGGTTTAAGCCCCTACGCAGGTTTAGCAAACCTGTGCCTTCAGCCACTCGGCCACCGTTCCCGGAGTTCGCGCTGGTTGTCTCGCGGACGCGGGAAGCTAGCCCGCAACGCGCTCGGGATCAAGGGCCCAACGTCGGCGGGCCGTGGAAAGCGTCGCGCCGACGGATCTGGGTCGCGACCGTGGCCAGCACCGCGCCGATGCCGAGGGCGACCACCAGGCCGAGGGCGTCGGCGAGTACGTCCCACGCGTCGGCGCTGCGCGGCCACGGCAGCGAGGCCTGGACGATCTCGGTGATGGCACCGAGCACGCAGCCGGCCCCCAGCACCCACGCCGGCCGCAGCCCAGCCGCGCGCCACGCCAGGCCGATGCCGAGGAAGAACGCGAAGTGCACGTACTTGTCGAAGTGCGGGATGATGACGTCCGGTGGCGGTGGCGGTGGCGCCCACAGCATGGCCAGCACCGCCGCCGTCCAGCCCACGGCGACGACGAGGCGCCAGCGATGCGGCGGATGGACGAACGCGGGCTTCACGGGGTGTCGCGGGGCGCGGGCGGGCGAGGAGCCTAACCGACGCGGCGCGGCCGGTCACGCGGCGGGCACCCGTGATAGCGTTCGCCCCGCAGATGCCCGCGTCACGGAGCTTCCACCGCCTGTTCGTGGCCAACCGCGGCGAGGTCGCGGTCCGCGTCGCCCGGGCCTGCGACGACCTCGGAATCACGCCGGTGTTCGGGGTCTCCGAGGCCGATCGCGACGCACCGTGGCTGCGCGGCCGCGAGTGGGTCTGCCTCGGCCCCGCACGCGCGACCGGGAGCTACCTCGACGCGACGCGCGTGGTCCAGGCCGCGCGCCAGACCAACTGCACCGCGCTGCACCCGGGCTGGGGCTTCCTCTCCGAGAACCCGCTGCTCGCCAGCCTGTGCGAGCACCACGGCGTGACGTTCATCGGACCGCCCGCGCACGTGATGCACCGGATGGGCAAGAAGATCCCGGCCAAGCGCGCGATGGCCGAGGCCGGTCTGTCGCTCATCCCCGGCAGCGACGGCATCCTGCGCGACGCCGACGACGCGTGCGCGGTCGCAGATCGCATCGGCTTCCCCGTGCTCATCAAGGCCAACAGCGGCGGTGGTGGTCGCGGCATGCGGATCGCTCGATCCGCCGGCGAGGTCGCGGCCGCGTACGCCGACGCCCAGGCCGAGGCCCGCGCGGCGTTCGGCGACGAGCGCGTGTACATGGAGCGCCTGCTCGAGGGCGGCCGCCACGTCGAGATCCAGATCATCGCGGATCGCTGGGGCAACGTCTGTCACCTCGGCGAGCGCGATTGCACGGTGCAGCGCAACCACCAGAAGCTCATCGAGGAGTCGCCGTCGCCGGTGCTCGACGACGTCGTGCGTGAGCAGACCCTCGCGGCGGCCGTGACCGCGGCGCGCAGCATCGGCTACGTCGGCGCCGGCACCATGGAGTTCCTGCTCGACACGTCGGGCGAGCGCGGCGTGCTGCGCTTCATGGAGATGAACACGCGGCTGCAGGTCGAGCACTGCGTCAGCGAGCAGCGCTCGGGCATCGACCTCGTGCACGAGCAGATCCACGTCGCGGCAGGTAATCCGCTGTCGTTCCGCCAGGCGAACATCGAGCTGTGCGGGCACGCGATCGAGTGCCGCATCAACGCCGAGGATCCCTCCGATGGTTTCCGCCCGGCGCCGGGCCGCATCACGGCGTGGCAGGTGCCCACGGGCCCCGGCATCCGCGTGGACACCCACGTCGAGGCCGGCTACGTGGTGCCGCCGCACTACGACAGCCTGCTGTGCAAGGTCATCGCGACCGCGCCGACCCGCGACGCGGCGGCCGACCTCATGATCGCGGCGCTCGGCGAGCTGCGCTGCGAGGGCGTGCCGACCACGGTGCCGATGCACGAGCAGATCCTCGCGTCACCCGCGTTCCGCGAGCACCGCTACGACACCCGCACGATCCCCGGCTTCGCGCCCGCGAAAGGCAACGGCTAGATGGTCCACGTACCAGTGGCGCCGATCGGGCGCCCGCGCAAGAACTTCCTCGACGACGCGACCTTCGCGTCGAACCTCGACGCCGTCGCCGCGCGCGAGGCCACGCTGGCGGCGCGGCGGGCCGAGGTCGCGGCGGGCTGGGGCGACCAGTACGTCGCCCGCGTGCACCACAAGGGCAAGCTCACCGCGCGCGAGCGGCTCGCGGCGCTCGCGGACCCCGGCTCGCAGACCTTCGAGGTCGGCACCTTCGTCAACTACGGCCTCGAGTTCGGCGACGGCAAGCAGAAGTGCCCCGGCGCCGGGGTCGTGACCGCGTTCGCGCAGATCCACGGCCGCTGGTGCATGGTCATCGCCAACGACAACACGGTGGCCTCGGGCTCGTGGTGGCCCAAGACGCCGGAGAAGATCGAGCGCGCGCAGATGATGGCGCTGCGCCTGCGACTGCCGACGGTGTACCTGGTCGACTGCAGCGGCCTGTTCCTGCCCGAGCAGTCGCGCTCGTTCCCCGGCGCGACCGGGGCCGGGCACATCTTCAAGATGAACAGCCTGCTGTCGGCCTCGGGCGTGCCCCAGCTCGCCGGCGTGTTCGGCGACTGCATCGCCGGCGGCGGCTACATGCCGATCATCAGCGATCGGGTCTACATGACCGAGCAGGCGTACATGGTCATCGCCGGCGCCGCGCTCATCAAGGGCGCGAAGAGCCAGAAGATCACCAGCCTCGACATCGGCGGGCCCGAGGTGCACGTGCACCAGAGCCGCTGCGCCGACGTGCGCGTGCCCGACGACGCGACGCTGCTGATGGCGCTGCGCAACGACATTGCGCGGTTGCCCGGCTCGGCGGCGGCGTACTACCGCGGCGACATGGGCCCGGTCGACCCGGCCTTCGGCGCGGCCGAGCTCGCCGGGATCCTGCCGGTCGATCACCGCGAGGCGTACGACGCGACCGAGGTGCTCGCGCGCCTCGTCGACCAGTCCCTCCTCTGGGAGGTGATGCCCTCGATCGGAGAAGAAATGCTCTGCGGCATCGGCCGCGTCAACGGGCTGTGGACCGGCTTCGTCATCAACCGCCAGGGCCTCGTCGGTGATCCGGCGCGGCCCGGCGCGCGGCGCCCGGCGTCGATCCTCTACCGCGCCGGCATCGCCAAGATCTCGGCGTTCTCGCGGGCGTGCAACGACGACGGCATCCCTTTGGTGTGGCTGCAGGACATCGCCGGCTTCGACATCGGTCACGAGGCCGAGCGTCAGGGCCTGCTCTCCTACGGCAGCAACCTCATCTACACCAACTCGACGAACACCACGCCGATGTTCACGGTGCTGCTGCGCAAGGCCTCGGGCGCCGGCTACTACGCGATGGCGGGCATGCCCTACGATCCGGTGGTGCAGCTGTCGACGACGATCTCGCGGCTATCGGTGATGGAGGGGCGCACGCTGGCGATCGCGACCTACAACACCAAGCTCGACGACGACTTCCAGATCACCACGAGCGATCCCGACGAGCGGCGCAAGATCGAGGCCGGCATGCGCGCGGTCGAGGCCCGCATCGAGGGCGACATGGATCCGTGGGTCGCCGCGCGGCAGATGGACACCGACGAGATCGTCGGCTTGGGCGAGCTGCGCGGGTACCTGGCGATGCTCGTCGAGGCGAGCTACCAGGCCACGGGCTACCGCCGGATCAAGAACAGCCGCATCTGGTCCATGCACGATCTGGCGATCCTGTCGGAGGGGCTGCGCTGACATGAGCACGCACGAACGCGATGGACGGACCACGCAGCCGCGGCGCACCGCCGGGCTCGGCCAAGCCGACGACGATCAGGTGCTGCTGTCCCCCGGCGTCGGGCTCGTCCGCGGCCTGCCGGTGGCGGGGTCGTGGATCACCGAGGGCAACGTGATCGGCGAGCTCGACGTGCTCGGCGTCCTGCACGTGGTGGTCGCGCCCGCGGGTGCGGCGGGGATCGTCGCGGCTGCGCCCCGCGTGGGCGAGCGCGCCGTGGGCCACGGCGACGTGCTCGTACGCCTGCAGCCGGCGAGCCTCGGTGGCCTCGGCGACGCGACCGGGCGCGCGGCGACGACGGGCGCCGCGGCCGGCACGACGGGCGCCCTGCTGTTCCGCTCGCCGCTGTCGGGCCGCTTCTATGCGCGACCGAGCCCCGATCGCCCCGACTTCGTGAAGCCCGGCGACGAGATCACGACCGGCCAGACCGTCGCGCTGCTCGAGGTCATGAAGACCTTCAACCGCCTCGCCTACGGCGGCGCCGATCTGCCCGAGCGCGCCCGCGTGCGCGCGGTGCTGGTCCGGGACGAGGCCGACGTCGAGGCGGGAACGCCGATCCTCGAGCTCGAAGCGGAGTAGCAGCGGGCGCGGGGCGCCGCGGCTCAGTCGTCGTTGCCCATGCAGGTGTGCGAGCCACCGTTGCAGTTGTCCGAGCAACAGTCCTCGTCGTTGTCGCACGAGCCGCCCATTGGCGCGCAGCAGCGGTTGTGCTGGTTGTCGCACTCGAGGGCGCCGCAGCAGTTGTTGTCCGCGCCGTCGCAGAAGGCCCCGAGCACGGTGCTGCAACACACGAGGGGCCCCGGCCCACAGTCGAGGGCACCGCAACAGTCGTCGTCGTTCCCGCACACCCGTCCGAGGTCCGACGAGCAGCACTCGTTGACGGCCTCGTCGCACTCGAGCCCGACCGCACAGCACTCGGTGTCCGAACTGCAGGGGTCGTCGACGCCCGTGTAGCAGCACATGTCGAGGTCGAACGAGCAATCGGCCTGGCAGGCGAGGGTCCCCACGTCGTAGCCCTGGCCCGAGCATCCGCCGACGGGCAGGGCCAGACCGTCGCAGTCCTCGCCCGGGTCGATCGCCCCGTTGCCGCACGCATCGCACCCGCCGAGGTCGAGCTCGCAGGTGGCGGTGCACAGGACCGTGCCGACTTCGGGGGCACACGTCGCGCCGCCGATGGCGTCGCCGTCGCAGGCTTCGTCGCCGTCGATCACTCCGTTGCCGCAGGTGCCGCAGCCGCTGACGTCGTGGGCGCAGGTGTTCGAGCACGCGAGCGTGCCGCTGTCGTAGTCGAGGCCCACGCAGGTCTCCTCGATCGCCCCCATGTCGCAGCTCTCGGTGCCGCCGATCATGCCGTCGCCACACAGGCCGCAGCCCGAGGTCTCGAAGTGGCAGGCCTCCGTGCACGACAGCTGGCCGCTGTCGAACATCACCCCGAGCTCCGTGCACAGCGCCGCGGTCGCACCGTCGCACTCCTCGGTCACGGGGTTGACGATGCCGTCACCGCACACCGGCAACGTGCACGCCTGGCTGCAGCCGTCGTCATCGACGGCGTTACCGTCGTCGCACTCCTCGCCCGGGTCCTTCTCCCCGTCGCCGCACGTGTCGGGCCCGCAGAACATGCTGCAGCCGTCGTCGCCGGTGAGGTTGCCGTCGTCGCACGCCTCGCCGGGCCCGACGTAGCCATCGCCGCACACGTTGAGCAGGCACTGCTCGCGGCACTGCCCCGTGCCGTTGGCGTCGCCGAAGTCGCACTCCTCGGCGCCCTGCTTGATGCCGTCGCCGCACACCGCGGCCGGACCGCCGGTGGTGTCGTCGGCCGAATCGCTCACCATCGTGGGATCACCGACGCTCGAGGAGTCACTCGGCGCGCTGGCCGCGGAGGTCTCCCCAGTCTGGCCGTACGTGGACGCCTCGACGGGGTTGCCCGCGCACGCGCTCGACAACAGGACCCACCCGAACATGCCCACGCCCACGACTGCATCGCGTCTCATCGAGTGAATCCCACCCAAACCTGCCCGAGTTTCGCGCCTGCGTCGATCCCGGCGCGCGCGGAACGGCGGGACCAGAGTACGGGGGCAACGGGCCGCGCACGGTCGGCCCGAAGCCGGACCCGATCACTTCACGGACCGACCGCGACGTGACCATGGCCACCGTAGACGTCGGATGTCGATGGTTCGTAATGATCGCGGCGATCCGGGCAATGACTCCTTGGAGTCCAGTCGAACGGCGTTGGGAGACAAAATGGTCGGCTGGCTCGTGCGGATGACAGTGCTCGTTCCCCTGGTCGTGGCCCCCACGGTCGCGTCGGCCGCGTCCGAGGGGCAGGCCGCCGAGGTGGGTGCCGTGACGGCGGCGCCGCTGCAGCGGCCGCGCACGAGCGTCGCGGCGCAGGCGCCCGCATCGACGCCGGTCGCGGAGGCTCCGGTCGAGCCGCCGCAGCCCGCGGCGCCCCCCGGACCGAGCCAGTCCACGGTCCCACGCGAGCCGGCGGAGGAGATCGCCCCGCCGCCCGCGCCGCGCGTCGCCGGAACGGCGCCCGTGACCACATCGTCGGAGCCCGGGCTCCACCGCAGCGCGGCGCCCCCCGCGAAGGCGAAGTTCGAGCACCACGGCTTCACCACCGATCTCCGCATCGGCACGCTCGGCTGCGTGCGCGGCCTGTGCAACGGCGGCCACAACGTCCGCCCCGGCTTCCGCGTCGATGGGTTCCTCGGCGGCAACATCCGCGGCTGGGTCGACTTCGGTCTCGCGGGCGGGTGGGGCTCGATGACATCGAGCGTCGCGCCGGGCACCAACGTGCTGTCGCTGTACGGACTCGATCCGTTCCTGCTGCAGCAGGCCCTCGGCCTGCTCGGCGGTCAGGCCCTCGGCATCGATCTCACCGCGCTCACGGTCAACGACGCCAAGCTGCGCACCGCGCAGGCCGGGCCACTGCTGCGCGTGCACTTCATCCCGCGCGGCCGCTTCCTCGCGTACGTCGGCAGCGGCGTGCAGTACAACCTCTTCCGCGCGCGCTACTCCACGGCGGCCGGCGACGCGAAGATCGACTTCCACGGCCTGGCGGTCCCGATCGAAGCGGCGTTCGGCGTGCAGGTGCACGAGCACGTCTCGGTCGGCGTGCAGTTCGACTACCTGTGGACGTGGTACGCGCTGGCGAACCTGAAGCAGGGGGGTCAGGCGCTGACGGTCCCGGTGCGGATCCTCGACGAGGCCGCGCGGATGCAGAACAGCTCCCTGCGGGGCCAGCTGCCACAGTTCTGGACCTTCGGCCTGATGCTCCGGGCGCGGGTCTAGGGCCCCCGCCGGCGCCCCGCAGCGGCCCCCGCCGCGCCCGCCGGCCGGAGGCTGTCGACCAGGGCCCGGGGTCGCGCTCCGCCGGCCGCAAGGTCCGCGTCCCGCATGCGTTGACGTCCTGCGGCCCACCGGCCTATTGTCCGCCCGCGCCGGTCGACACCATCCGCGCGCCACCACAGGAGCGAAAGTTCATGTCGCGCTCGTTCGTCACCCTCGCCCTCGCGTCCGTCCTCGCGTCCGGCCTCGGGCTGTTGTCGTGTGACAAGGCCGGCGACGGCTTCAAGATCCCGATGAACAAGGATCTCAAGGCCGGCGGCGTGTTCATCGCCTACAACCTCGGCTGCGAGAAGGGCTGCGATCAGGTGCAGAAGGGCGACCTCCTGCAGAAGATCGACGGCAAGCCGGTGAAGACCGGCGAGGACTTCGACGCCGCGAACGTCACCGACGGCAAGCCCCACAAGCTCGATCTCCTCTCGGCCGGCAGCATGGCCCCGAAGGCGGTCGAGATCACGGCGACGCCGAAGACCAACCTCCCGCCCCTCGAGAACGTGCCGCCGTTCTGGACCATCGGCGCCGAGAAGCTGAACGCCGCGCCGGACTGGGCGCGTCGCCGCATGTTCGGTCACGCCAGCCCGATGATCCAGATCGTGAGCATCAACGGCGGCATCCTCGACGGCCGCCAGTTGAAGGGCAAGAAGCGGCTGATGGTGTACTGGGACTGGGGTGATCGCGTCGAGCAGGGCAACGCGGTCGCCTTCATGCAGGTGCTGCAGAAGGCCCAAGCCGACCTCCAGGAGAAGGGCGTCGAGGTCATGTTCGTGCATGTGTCGTTCCCGACCGCGCGCCAACAACCGATGAACGACAGCGATCTCCGCGCGTTCGCCGACCGCTGGTCGACCAAGGACGCCGCCGGCCAGAAGCTCCCGGACGTGCCGTTCTACCGCCGCCCGAACAAGACCGAGTACAACGAGGCGCGCGAGCTCGGCATGGAGAACGCGTACACCGTGATGGAGAACCTCGGGCAGAGCCCGGCGATCCTCCTGCTCGACGAGCGCGGCATCGTGCGCTGGCACTCCGAGGGCCTCGCGACGCCGCCCGGCGACGCCCAGGTGCAGAAGCCCGAGCAGTACACGATCATCGAGGCGGTCAACTTCTCGCTGACCCTGCTCTGAGTTCGCGCCGAGCGATCGGCCAGCGCATTGGGGCTCCCGGGTCGGACTCGGGGGCCCTTTTCGCGTGGTTCAGCCGAGCGCGGGACGACGCAGGGCGAGCCAACGGTTGCGCGCACCGACGTCGACGTCGGGGGCCTCGCCGACCGCCCAGCTCGCGACCCAGGAGCGCACGCAGGCGACGGCGCGATCGACATCGTTGCGCGTACCGGTGAACACCACCCCGCGCGGCGCATCGGCGGGCGTGTCGCCCAGGACGACCAGAGGTACGCCCTGCACGAGGCTCTCGACGAACGTCCGTGAGTACGGCGCGTCCGCATCCTGCCCGGCGACGACCGCCGAGGCAGCGCGACGACGGGCCGCGCGATCACGGATCGGCACGTCGCACTCGTCGTAGACCTCGAGCCGGACCTCCGGACGACTCAGGGCCTCGAACTCCAGGCGCAGGTGCTCGCGCACGCGGTCGGAGAGGGTCTCGGCGAGGCAGATCACCGCGAGGCGACCGCAGTCGTCGAGCACGAGCGGCAGCGGCCCGCAGGCGCGCGGGAGCAGATCGGGCGCGTGGACGTCGATGAACAGGTGGCTCGGCGCGCCCGGCCCGGTCGACTCGACGCTCGTCGCCGCCTCTGCGTCGGCGTGCACGGGCCCCGGCCACGGCGCGGCCGACTCGCCCGAGCGCTCGCGCGCCGCGGTGACGGGCCCGTGCACCACGACGGAGATGCCCGCGAGCACGGCGTGCTTCACATCCGGAAGACAACGCAGGGCGACGCGCGGGTGGATGCCGTGCAGGTGCAGCTCGGTCGCATCGTGCAGCACCGCGGCGATCTCCGGCACGTCGCGCTCGGCGAGGGTGAGATCCACCGTGCTCGCACCGGCGCGTGGCTCGAACAGCTCGATCACGCGCACCGTGATCGGTTGCTCGGACCAGGGCGTGTTGGCAAGATCGCGCGCGAGCGAGCTCGGCTCCGTCAACACGGGTCGCGGCACCAGATGAACGACGGCGGGCACGCGGGCTCCTTAACGCCGCCCGGCGATTCGGCCAGGCGGCCCCCTGCGCTGTGCCGAATCGGGACCGAGCGCCGTGCACGTCGGCGCGCGCGCACGCGCGACCGAGGACGACCCTCAAGGATTGGCGGTCGGCTTGTCCTTGCGCCGCAGCGGGTGCTGCAGCGTCGGCGGCTTCTCGTGTTCGCCGCGCTCGACGAGCAGCTCGAGCCCGTCGACGAGGAGATCCGGCGTCGTCACCTGCGCATCGACCGTCTGGCTCAGCGCACCATCGATGCCGACGTCGGCGCCGAAGCCTCCGTATGCACCGACGGCCACGCGCATCGGCACCGTGTGCGCTCGGTTGCCGACCGCACGGATCCGCCGCAGCACTCGCATCGACGCCGGCGCGAGCAGTGCCCCACGCACCAGCGTTCGCCGGCCACCCGACTCGAGCCGGAACACGCGGGCGGGCAACGGCAGGTTGAGGTTGCCCGTGCCGGCGTATGCCGCGGCGCTCTCGCGCGGCACCGGACCGAGCACGGCACCGTCGCGCAGGCTCTCGATCACGTAGGCGAACTCGTAGCCGTCTTCCTGGGCGCGCGACAGCAGCTCACGCTCGAGCTGGGCGATCGTGCTGCCCTTGCGCTTGCTGGTCAGCGTCAGGTTGCTGATGGTCGCGCCCGACTCGAGCGCGGGGCTCATGCGTGCGCGGCCGTTGCTCCCGGTGACCTTGGGGTTGGGCACGCGTGTCATCAACAGCGCGTCGAGGCGACCGTCGTCGACGAGGACCAGGCGCCGGGCGGTGACCCCCTCGGCGTCGATCTGGTAGCTGCCGAACGCACTCGGGAGCGTTGGATCATCGACGAGGTCGATGTCGTTGGGCATCACCTGCTTGCCGAGCTTGCCCTGCCACGCCGGCTCGAGGTCCACCATCCGCCCGTTCTCGCCCAGCGGCGCCGGCGTCCCGACGGCCTCGGTCGCCACCGTCGCCCCGAGCAGCTGCGCGGCCGCATCGCCGGTGAACAGCAGCGGGCCATCGTAGTCCTCCTCGATCATCGGCGCCGCCGCGAGTTCCTCGAGTTCGCGCAACGTTCGGTCGACGAGCTTCTCGCCGGCCGCGAGCAGCTCGTCGTCGGCCGTGGGGACCCCACGGAGCTGGATCGCGTAGCCGTGATCGAGGTGCATGCCGTCGGGCGCCTTGGTGTCGGCGACCACCGCGAGCACGGCCCGATCGCGGGCCCACTGCAGGACCATGCCGTCGGTGTTCACGACGGTCTCCTGCGTGCGGAGGATCTGCACGTGCACGTCACCGTTGTCGACGCCGGGGTGCTCGGAGAACCGCGCCGACAGCGAGGCGACCATCGACGCCAGGCCGTCGCGATCGATCGTGGCCGGCGCGAGCTCGGCGTGCATCTGCACCGGGGCCGCGGGCGGCGTGAAGTCGGGGGCCGGCTCGCCGGTCGCGAGCCGCTTGAGCACGACCTGCTTGAGCGACCACGCCTTGGTGGCGCCGCGGAACGCGTTGTCGAGGGACAACCACAGCTTCTTCGCGGCGAAGCGCGGCGCCGGATCGAGGGCGACCTCGAGCTGGGCGATGCCGCTGTCCCCACCGAAGAAGTTGGTGTTGTCGCGCGCAGGCGATCCGACGCGGACCTCGACGGCGCCCGCCGACTGTCGATCGAGCACGTTGACGATCACGCCGCCGTACGAGCCATCGAGGCTGAGCAGCTGGGCGCGAACGGTGCGGACCTCGGCGCGGTACGGCGCCGGGGCGCCGGGGACCCGCAGGCCCGCGAGCCCACGCGCGAGTTCGTCGCGGAGCGCGGCGGTCTCGGCGTCGAGTGCAGCGTCCGACTTCGGCGCGGCGCCGGGGGTCGCCGTCGCTTCGGCCGGCTTCGTCGTCGGTGCCGCGCCGACCGGAGCGGCGCCGACCGCCGGAGCCGCGCCGACCGCCGGAGCCGCGCCGACCGCCGGAGCCGCGAGCAGGCCCGCCGCGAGCAGCCAGGTCGACGGCATCATCGCGACCTCCGGACCGCGCGACGCGGCGACGCACCGGGCGGCGTCAGCAACGGCGGCTTCTCGCGCTCGTGGATGCCGCGCTCGATCTCGAGGTTGCGCAGTAGCAGCGACGGGCTCACGGCGCTGACCGGCACCCAACCCGACTCCGCCCCGCACACGCCGTTGAAGATCCGCGGCGAGTCGTCGGTGGCGATGATGGTCTCGAACGCCTGCAGCGGCGTGCCGACAATCTCCACACCGCGGACCAGCTCGTCGGGGCGACCGTCGGGATAGACGCGGTACACCAGCAGCGGCTCGACCTTGAACGCCTGCGGGCCGCTGCGATCGGTGATCGTGTAGCCGCCGGAGATGTCGGTGAACCACAGCCCGTAGGGCTTGTCCTGGCGCTCGATCTCGTCGAGCAGCGCCGCCCGCAGCTGCTTGCGCGACAGCGTGCGCCGCGAGCTGACGACGAGGTTGCCCTGCCGCGCGACCACCTGATAGCCAGTCTCGCGTCGTCCGTGGCCGTTGCTCTTGAGGAACGGCTTCACGGGCGAGCGCCCGAGCAGGAACGTCTTGAGCTTGCCCTTCTCGACGAGCACGGTGCGCCGCGCGGTGACGCCCTCGTCGTCGACGAAGTAGTGGCCCGACAGGGGTTGGCCGTCGAACATCGCGATCGTCGGATCATCCACGACGTCGAGGAACTTCGGCAGCACCGGCTTGCCGAGCCGGTCCGTGAACGTCTGCCCCTCGGCGTCGTCCTTCTGCCGGTGGCCCTCGAGGCGATGGCCGAAGATCTCGTGGAAGAACACGCCCGCGGCGCGCCCCTCGAGGACCGCAGGACCGGTGTAGGGATCGGCGATCGGCGCGGCCTGCAGCGCGAGGAGGTTGTCGCGGAGCTTGTCGGCGGCAGCGAGCAGCACCTCGCGGGCGGGCAGCTGCTCGAGCGTGTGGGCCTCGAAGGTCTCGGTGAGCCCGAGCCGCATGCCGTCCTCGGCCTGCGTGTGGGCCTCGATCAGCACGCGCAGGCGGGCGCGGCCGCTCTGCGCCCGGGTGCCCTCCGAGTTGACGAAGTAGTGGTTCTCGGTCGTCGCGGTCATCGAAACGCTGCTGCCGAGCACGCGGGGATCCGAGCCCAGCCGCACCGAGATGTCGGTGGCCAGCGGGCGCATGCGCGCCGCGATCGCCGTGAAGTCGAGATCGGCCTCGGACTGCATCAGCCGGGTCGGCTTCTCGGTCGAGAAGTCCGGGTGCTCCTCGCCGTCGCTGCGCAGCTGCTCGCTGCTCTCGACGTCGCGCAGGGCGGACACCGCGTTGTGGTACTGGGCCTCCGTCGCCAGCCACAGACCCTGGGCGAGGGACAGATCCTCGTCGTTGAGGCTGACCGACAGCCCCGAGCCCAGACCGTTGCCGGGGCCATAGTCGCCGTCGCTGCTGTGGCTGTTGTCGAGCGTCGCACTGCCGACGCGCACGTCGACGTCGAGCGATCGATCGGTGTCGAACTCGTCGCGCACCAGCGCGCCGTCCTCGGCCGCGACCCACAGCTGCTGCTGCGCGACCAGGTCGTACGCGAGGAAATACGCGGCCTGCTCGACGCCGTCCCCGGACAGCTGGGTCAGGTTCTGCGTCAGCTCGCGCTCGAGGATGTCGAGCACGGGCGCGGGATCACCGGCCTCGAGGGCCGGCCGCACCAACTTCGGCGCCCGCCCGGGCTTCGTCCCCCGCGCGCTCCCATCGGGCGCAATCCGCCCCGTCGTACGGCACCCGGCCGGCGCCAGCGCCACAGCGAACACGAGAGCAATGGCGAGCCGCGTGGGTGACACCGCGAAGAAGCCTACCACGGGCAAAGAAACCCACCGCCAAAGCCGCCCAGCGGGAGGCCAAGACCGGTCCCCCGATCACGCACCGACCGGTCCCCCGATCACGCACCGACCGGTTCCCCGGTCACGCATCGACCGGTTCCCCGGTCACGCATCGACCGGTTCCCCGGTCACGCACCGACCGGTTCCCCGGTCACGCATCGACCGGTTCCCCGGTCACGCACCGATCAGCCCCCGATGACACCCACCGACGCCGGAACAAGCATCGAAGCTGCCCCCCGCTTGCGGGGGGCAATCCGCGCGCAGCGCGTACCGTTTCGCCCGAGCTGTCGACGGGGGGAAAGATCAGAATCCGAACTTGCCGAAGATCATGAACGCGATGACGAACGTGAAGATCACGAGCGACTCGATGAAGGCCAGGCCGAGGAGCATCGGCGTGAACACCTTGTCGGCGCTGTTCGGGTTGCGGCAGATGCCCTCGAGCGCGGCGCCGGCGGCCTTGCCCTGACCCATGCCGCAGCCCAGCGCGGCGATGCCCATGCCGAGGCCCATGGCGATGGCGTAGATGCCATCGTTCGGGCCGCTCTGCTGCGCAGCGCCGGCAGCAGCCGGGGCGGCGGCCGCGATGGCGGGCGCGAGGAAGGCGGTGGCGAAGGCGGCGAGCTTGGCGATGCGGGCGTTGTTGTTCGTCATGGCGTGTTGTTCTCCGAAGGACAAAGGGGAAACCGAGGTGTGCGGACGGCTGCCGGGGATCAGTGCTCTTCGGCGTGCTCGATGGCCATGCCGATGTAGATGATCGTGAGCAGCGTGAAGATGAGGGTCTGGACGATGGCGACCATGACCCCGAGCAGCAGGAACGGCACCGGCAACAGCAGCGCGATGAGCGAGCTGATCGCGATGACCACCTTGTGGTCGGCGAGGATGTTGCCCATCAGTCGCAGCGCCAGCGAGACCGGCCGCGCGAAGTGGCTGGCGATCTCGACGACGAGGAACAGCGGCGCCAGCCAGGGGAAGCCGCCGATCTTCGGGCCCAGGAAGTGGGCCAGGTAGTGCATCCCGTTGCGGTAGACGCCCGCGACGTTGTAGATGACGAAGACCATCACCGACAGCGCGAGGTTGGTCTTCAGCGTGTCGGTGGCCGGCAGCAGCCCGGGGATCAGCCCCTGGATGTTGCAGCAGAAGATGAACAGCCCGAGGGTCCCCACCAGCGGCAGGTACTTCTTGGCGTCCTTGTCGCCCATCACGTCGACGGCGAGCTTGTAGACCGCGCCGACGAAGCCGTCGATCATCGCGGCGAGGGTGAAGCGCCGCGATGGCACCACGCCCTTGGTCTCGTCCTGGATGCTCGCGCGGTAACGCAGCGCGGCCACGAGGATGAGCGCCGCGGCGATGAGCGCCGCCATGACGTGGATGAGCGTGAAGTTGGTGTCCTGGAACATCAACGCGCGCCAGTCGCGTCGAAGCCCCTCCTCGAACATGTGTTCGAAGTCGTGCCAACCGGGCAGGAGCGTGTACCAGGTGTCGTGATCGCCCATGGAAGCCTGTGGCTCAGGAAGGGGCGGATCCCGACGGTTTGGACCGCGAAAGTGCTGCGAGGGACGCTGCTGCCAGCGCGATCGCAACACCGAGGGCTACCCCTTCCGGACGCGCGGGCAAATACCAAAGGATCCCCCACAGCGCAAGCAGGATCAGGGGCCACTTCAGCAGCAAACCCGCCGGCAATGCCCATTTGCTGCCCGGAGCGGGTCGATGATCGTGGGGTCGCTCGACGATCCCCCGCAGGGCGCGGGCGGCGAGCCAGAGATTCGCGTAGCCGAGGGCCGCGCCGACGGTGATGCCCAGGGCCATCTCCCAGCCGAGCCACAGGCCCAGGGCCGCGGCCCAACCGAGGCTCAGCACCGCGGTCCAGCGGGCCATCCGTCGAAAGAGGCCGTCGATGTCGAGGGTCACCGCGCGAGGTCATGCCTCACGGGGGACGTGGGCTCAAGCGCGGCGTCAGTGATGAACCTCCTGCCCCCACGGCCCCCGCGGCGATCTCCGCGTAGGCCCAGGGACAACCGCAGATGGGGGCTCCGAGATCTCGGCGGGTCGCGGCCCGGTCGGGCGCGGCACCTGGTCCTCGGCCAAGGGGCGACCCGACGCGCCCATGCCGCGGACCCACCCGCCGCCGCAGGCGCCTATGCTGCGGCCATGCGAGATCGCGTCGTCGTCATCACGGGGGCGAGCGCCGGCATCGGGGCCGCCCTCGCCGAGATCCTCGCGGCGCAGGGCACCCGCCCGGTCCTGGTCGCGCGCCGGCACGACGCCCTCGAGGCGGTCGCCTCCCGCTGCGGCCCCCACGCGATGACCGTGGTCGCGGACGTCACCGACCGGGCCCAGGTGGAGGCGGTCCGCGACGCCGCGCTCACCCGCTTCGGCCACGTCGACGCGTGGGTGAACAACGCGGGCCGAGGCATCGACCGCCTGCCGTCGATGCTCACCGACGAGGACCTCGACGAGATGATGCGGGTCAACGTCAAGTCGGTGCTGTACGGCGTGCAGGCGATCCTCCCCCACTTCCGCGCGCGCGGCCGCGGTCACATCCTCGCGGTGTCGTCGATGCTCGGTCGGCTGCCCTTCGCCCCGCAGCGCTCGGCCTACGCGGCGGCCAAGCACGCGCTGGTCGGATTCATGGCGAATCTCCGGGTCGAGCTCGCGACCTCGGATCCGACGATCGCGATCAGCTGCGTGCACCCGGGCATGGTCGATACGGCGTTCGCCGCCAACGCGCTGCACGCCACGCCGGGCGCGACGACGTTCGGCCAGGCCCAAGGGGCCGACGAGGTCGCGCAGATCATCGCCGACACCCTCGCCCACCCGCGCGCCGACGTCTACACGCGGCCCGAGATGCAACCGCTGGTGGTGGACTACTTCGGGGCGCCCGATCTGGGCGCGTTCGAGCGGGCGATGTTCGGGGCGCGTCGCGGGCCTCCGCGATGAGCCGCCCCGGCGCGTGAGCGGTTGATCGCCCCGGGTCGAAGTGCCAGCATGGTGGCCGCCCAATTTCCTGGGCCAGGAGAACACGCAGATGCCGACGTGGGCCGAAGTCCAACAGTACGCGCGCAACAAGTACCGCCTCGCCAAGGACGAGCCGGAACGCTTCGCCATCCTCTTCGGCATGGAGGGCGGCCGCACCCAGCAGATCTGGGTCCGCACCTTCAACGCCCACGGTGGCCAGCCGTTCATCGAGTATCGCTCGTACTTCTGCAAGGAGGGCGAGCTGCAGCCGATCGTCGCGCTGCGCAAGAACGCCGAGATGGCCACGGGCTTCATCGCCCTGCTCGGTGACCACTACGCCGTGATGTGGAACGTCGCGCTCAACCAGATGGATGCCGAGGAGTTCGAGCTCCCGCTGCAGGCCATCGCGTGGCAGGCCGAGCAGCTCGAGAAGCTGTACTCCGCCGGCAACGACGAGTTCTAGTCGTCAGGGGAAGCGGCCCGCTTCCCCCTCCAGTCGAGCAGAGCTCGCCTGGAGCCTCCCCCTTTCCATCGCTTCGCTCCTTTCGCGCCGTGCGATCGGAGCGGAGCGACCGCGTCCGAGAATCAGGGATCGACGCGGACGATCTCGTTCCCGAAACCGTCTGCATAGTAGAGCTTGCCGTCGGGACCGACCGTGATGCCCATCAGGCCGGTCGCGCCGGTGGCGAGGCGGCCGAGTTCGTTGCCGTCGAGGTCGTAGGCGAGGATCTCGGCGCTGGCGTGATCGGTCACGAACAGCCGGCCGTCGACGAGCTCGATGCCCGAGGGCTGGCCGAGGCCCTCGACGACGGCCTCGAATGTCGCGCCGTCCCAGCCGGTGTACTCCGTCGCGCCGTCCCAGTTGTTGGGCAAGTCGCCGTTGCTCGCGCCGCTGGCGGTGTCGAGCCGCATCACGCGGCCGGTGCCGGTGTCGGCGATGTAGAGCATGCCGCTGTCGCGATCGAGCACGAGGTGCCCGGGGATCTCGGCCTCGCGCGTGACCACGGCGTTGAGGTAACGACGGATCACGCCGTCGACGTGGCTCGAGCCGCCGGGGCCGTGGTCGGCCATGAAGTCGTAGCGCACGATGTGGCCGTTGCCGCCGTCGAACGCCCAGTAGACGTTGTCGACGTCGTGGGCGATGCCCATGCACAGCGGGCTCTGGTGGAGCATGTCGAGGTGGCTGCCCTCCAGCGGATCCGGCGGGAACGCCTGGTTCACCGCCGCGAACACGTCGAGATCCGCCGACCACAGCGTCGGGCCCATGAAGTCGTCGGGCGTCTGCGGGCCCACGTTCCACTCGTCGCGGGATTCCTGGCACGACGAGAACAGGTTGCCGGGGCCGAACGCCAGCGACGAGACGTACGCCATGAAGTGCTGGCCGTAGGCGTCGACGCGCGCCTCGGCGGTCTGGGTCTCGGTGCCGGGATCGAAGAAGATCACCACGCCGTGGCTGGCCCCGTTGACCGTCCACAGCTGGTCGGGGTGATCGGGCGCGAACTCGAGGTCGCGGGGTACGTTCAGGCCGTCGGCCGCGGTGCCGATCACCGTGAGCGTGCCGGCGCCGAACTCCGGCACGTCCGACGGCGTCGCGGTCGTGGTGTCGGCGGCGTCGTCGGAGCTGCCGGGCGCGCCGCTCGAGCTCTCGGACGCCGACGTCGAGCCCGCGTCGGTCGCGTCGCCCGTGGTCTCGGCCGGCGCGGAGCTCTCGCCGTCGCCGCTCGGATCAGAACCACCACAGCCGAGCACGGAGACGACGAGGGACAGGGCGACGACGCGTTGCACGCCCGCACGCTACGTCAGGGCCGTAACGACGCGCAACCACGGTCTCCGCGGCGACGGCCGTGCTCGGCGCCGGGCTTGACCCCGGGGCGTGCGGCCCCAGCTTGTGCCCCCGTGAGTTCCGCGTCCGCGAGCCCGATGGTCTACGAGCGCCTGGATTCCGTCGCCGAGGCCGAGTCGATGGCCGAGCACCACCTCGCGCGCACCGACGAGGTGGCGAAGGTCGCCGGCGTCGTGCGTTGGCTCGACGATCTGGTCCGCGTCCCCGGCACCAAGTTCGGCGTCGGACTCGACGCGATCGTCGGCGCGGCGGTGCCCGGCCTCGGCGATGCGATCACCGGCATGGTCGCCCTGACCCTGCTGCGCACCGCCGTGCGTCGCGGTGTGCCGCGCGTCGTCATCGCGCGGATGTTCCTCAACATCGCGTTCGATACGCTGCTCGGCATGATCCCCATCGCGGGCGATCTGTTCGACCTGCTGTGGCGGTCGAACTCCCGCAACCTCGCGTTGCTCGAGCGCCACCAGGGCGAGCTCGAGCCGCGGGCGCGCACCGGCGACTGGATGATCGTCGGCGCCGCGGCGACGCTGGTGGCAGCGAGCGTCGCCGCGCCGATCTTCCTCATCGGCTGGGTGTTGTCCGCGGTGTTCGGATAGCGCGTCGCGTCAGCGAAACCCGCCTTCGGCCAGGCCCGCCTGCCCCTTGCCACCCGAGGGAGTGGCACCGTCGCTCGCGGCCCGGGCCCGCGCGCCGAGACCGACGAGCTGGATCTCGTCGAGTCCGCCGACGCGCAGGTTCAGCTCGGGCACCCCGGCGAACACCTGCTCGACCTCGGGTGCGATCGCGATCTCGAAGCCCTCGTGCTCGACCACGAGCGCCCATGCGCCCTTGCCGAGGCCCTCCCAGCGGAGCGAGACGCCGAGGGTCTCGGTCTTCTGCGGCTCCTCGGCGCCCTCGAGATCGGGGATCGTGAACGCCTCGCTGCGACCGCGGAGGACGTACACGACGATGCCTTTGCGCTTCACGCGGATGCGGTAGGTCTTGGTGTCGGAGAAGCTCGGCGAGAGCTTCAGCGAACCGCGGCCTTCGCCGGTCCCCGGCACGGCGGCCGCGTCGAACTCCAGCGCAACGCGCCCCTCGCCGGTGCCGTGGCCCTCGCCGGTTCCCGGGACCGCCGCGATCGCGACGTCGAAGCGCTGCGATCCCGCGTCGACGTGCTGGATCCCGAACGACATGCGCTGCTTGTCCGTCGTGCGCGCGGCGATGCGCACGGCGAGCGTCGCCCCGACGACCCGAACCGTCGGTTCACAGGTCGCGGAGGCCCGCATCTCGACGTCGGTCTTGGGGTCCAGCGCCGCGAAGCCGAGCTCGGCGAACGAGACGGTTCCCGGGGTGGCCAGGGCGGTTGCGGGGGTGAGGGCGGTCCCGAGGACGAGGCCGAGGGTGCGGGCACGGCGGGCAAAGCGTGTCATCGACGATGCGAGTGGACGGTGGCGTCCCCCGCGTTCCCGCCGATCGCGACCGCCCCGAGTGTGCGGCGTTGGCCCCCGCCGGCGCGCCGCAGCCACGCCAGCGTCAGCACCAACAACAGGATCATCGACGCTCCTCGACGCCGTCGCCGAGGCCCTCGAACTCCGCGGCGAGGACGAGCTCGGCGTGCTCGGCCTCGGCCGAGCGTCGCGCTCGGCGATAGGCCCACGCCCCCGCGCCACACAGGACGACGAACACCACGCCGATCCCGATCGCCGTGCGGCGACGGCCGTGCTCGCGCAGCTCGATCGTGCCGAGCACGCCGCCGGCGTGGACCACCGCGTCGGTGGGGACGTACAGCGCACCGACGCGCGGTCGGTCGCCGGGCAAGCGCGAATCGACGGCGAGGCGATCGTGGCGGTGCCACGCCGGCGGTACGGTCTGCCCGAGGTGGGCCACGAGGCCGAGCGATGCGTCCGGCGAGAATCGCAGCGCGTCGGTCAGCCGCACGCGCTGCACCTGCGAGGCCGCGGCCACCGGCAGGGGGAGACCGGCGCCCCAGTCGAGCGGGGCCCGCAGATCGACGTGGGGCCGCGCTGATTCGGGGACGTCGAGGCGCAGCGCGATCACCTTCCCGTTCCCGTCGGTCTCGGGGGCCGCACCCGTGATGGTGACGCCTGCCGGCAGCGGCACCGCGAGCGCGACACGACCGCGCTCGTCGGCGACCTCGCGGCTGCTCCAGGTGGTGCTCACCGCGATCTCCCCCTGGTGCAGCGCGACCTCGTGGTGGGCGACGACGGCGACGACGTCCCCGGACGCCAACACGAGCGCGAACACGGCTGACGACGCCAGCATGGGTCAGCCCCTCCCCACGTGGTCGATGCCGCTGTCGAAGATGGTCGTCTCGGGGAGGATCGGCGAGGCGAGGGCCACGAGCTGCAGCAGCGCGGCGAGCTGCATGAACACCATCACGACGATCGGGATCACGAGTCGATCGCGCGTGGGCCCGGGCTCCGCGCGCGCGAACGTGCCGCGCACGAACGACGCGGTGGCGACGACGATGGCCGCTGCCGCCGAGCCCAGGCCGAGGTACGGACCGGCCCACGCGCTGGTGTTGTAGTAGAGCGCGACCAGGGGCGACAGCACCGCGAGCGCGAGCGTGCCGGCGAACACCGCGGTCGTGAACGACAGCAACAGGTCGCGCCCTCCGAACGCCGCGTTGCTGAGGCGCAACGCGAGCAGCCCCGCGGGAATCGCCGTCGCCGACGACAGCAACACGACCATCGGCAGCTTGTACGCGTTCCCGGCGGCGAGCCACCACGACGAGCTCCCGGCGGCGAGCCCCCACAGCGCGGCGAACAAGAGCGCCCCGAGGGCGGCGGCCAGCGTGAACCGGGTGCGCCCCGCGGGGCCGGTGTTCGCGACCGGACGACCGATCGCGAGGTTGAGCAGATCGGACACCATGAGTACGGCGGCAGGCATTCGCTCCTCGTTTCTCCGAGGGAGCAGACCACGCCGGTGTGGATGCACGGTCGAAGGCAAGTCGAGGCCGCGCGAAAGCTCGGTGAACACCGCGTGAACGCGGCGAGCCTCGTCGCGCCGCAGGCGTCAGCGCGGGCGACCGATCAGCACGGTCCGCACCGGGGAGCCCGCAGCACCGCGCATGCGCAGCGGCAGCACCATCGCACAGCCGAGCGCGACGTCGTCATCGGCGGCCGCGGTGAGATCGAGGTTCTGGATCTGGTGGATGCCGAACTCCACCAGGTTCGCCTGGTGCACGGGCAGCGGCGAGCCGGGGACGCTCGGGTCCGGCGGCGCGCACTCGCCGGTGAGCTCGCACGGGACGAATGCGTCGGTGAAGGGGTTGTCGAGGCCGACGAGCACCGGCACGTCCTCGGCGAGGCGCACCGCCGCGTCGTACGACAGGCCCGGCCCGGCGAGGTAGTAGTCCGGCGTCGGCTCGGGGTCGACCCAGCGCTCGCCCCAGCCGGTGCGCAGGTACACCGCGTCGCCGGGCTGGATGCCGCGCTGGTGCAGACCCGCGGCGTCGAGCGCCTCGTCGATCATCTCGGCGTCGATGAGCTCGCCGGCCTCCATGCTGCGCCCGAGCAGCTCCTTCATGTCGAGCACCACGGCGGAGGTCAGGATCGGCGGGGCATGCTCGACGCCGAGGTGCGCCATGGGCCCGTTCGCCGCCGGCTTCACCTGCGCCTGCGTGAACCCGTTGTAGTAGGTCGCGCCCACGCTCGGCACCGTCGCGTCGACATAGGGATTCCACGGCGACGGCAGCACGCCGAAGTGGCCGAGGGCGTCGAACTGCGTGCCCTGGGAGCCGAGGCCGCCGCTGTAGATCTCGCCGTTGGCCACCTGTGCCACGAAGGGCAAGCCGATGGTCGGCAACCACTCGAGCTCGACCGGCGCGTCCCCGAACAGCGCCTGCGGCATCGTCGGCGAGTGCTCGTGCGAAGTCTCGTAGAGCCGCGCATGCCGGTGGCCCATGAGCTCGGCGCAGCGCTTCAACGTGGCGGCGCCCATCGTGTTGCCATTGCCACGCTCGTCACCCGGACCCCAGCCGTCGGGTCCGGGGAGCGGCACGTCGGGATTGCAACCGGGGCCGCCGCCATGACCACCGCCGTGACCGTGGCGGAAACTCGTGTCATCGAGCGGTTCGGTCTCGCCGTCGCAGGCCGCCAGCGCGAGCGGTGCGATGAGGGCGAGGTGACGCAGTCGCGTCGGTCGTGGGGAGGATTCGGATCGCGGCGCAATGCGATCGAGGGAGATGGAGCTGCGCGGAGGGTACGTCATCGCGTTCGATTGCTTCATGGGGCGAGGCCCCGATGCGTGCAACCGTTCGCCTACGGAGGAACCCTGGGCCGACCGGCCGAATCCTCGGACCGGTCGACCCGCAGCAGGACACTACTCGACGCGGTGCCAGGTCTGCGTGCGATAGAACGGCCCGGCGGATCCGCGGACCTTCAGGTCGCCGTTGTCCTCGAGCCAGATCTTGCAGTTGTAGGTCTTGCCCTTCTTCGGATCGAAGATGCGACCGTCGACCCATTCGTCGTCGTCCTGCTCGAGGCCCCACATGATGGTCATGCCCAGGATCGGCGTGTTGTAGTCCTCGCCCTCGCACTCCGTGCACAACGCGTCGGGATTCTTGTACAGCTTGATGATCTTGCCGCGGAGCTTGCCGTTGCTCTCGTAGATCTTGACCTGCGACTTGGCCTCGCCGGTTTCGTCGTCGATGGTCTTCCAGATGCCGACGGGCGTGTCGTCGGCCTCGATCGTGGGCGCGGTGAAGAACACCAGCGCGGGCAGGGCGGCGAGCAGGCCGAGGCGATGGAAGCGACCAGGGCGCGAGGTGGATTGCTGGGGCATCGTCGAGCGTCTCCGCTACCGATGTAACACAGGTGATGGACCGGTCGTGGAGCGGCCGGCGAGGCCCCGCGAGAGCGGGATTTTCCCCGTACCCGCGCCCACGGTGCGTGGTACACGGACGGTTGCCCCAGGTGAATCCCATGCGCACGACGTCCCCGCTCCTCGCCACCCTCGCGCTGACCCTGCTGCTCCCCGCCTGCGATCGCGGCGAGCCTGGCCCCGTGCCCGGGCCGAAGCCCGCGAAGACCGCCGCGAAGACCGCCGCGAAGTCCGACGCGAAGTCCGACGCGAAGTCCGACGCGAAGGCCGACGCGAAGGCCGATACGAAATCCGACGCGAAGGCCGACGCGAAGGCCGAGCCCGACGGTCGCGAGCCCCGCGGCAAGGCCGATGACCCCGCCGCCGAGAAGGCGATCGCCGCGTTCGCGGCGTCGCGCGACGCGACACCCGTCGTCGTCGACGCCAAGCCCGGCACCCCCGAGTGGTTCGTCCAGGGGCTCGAGGCCTTCCGCGCCGGCAACATCGATCCGATCGTCGCCAACTTCGCGCCGGACATCACGTGGGACGCGGTCGGCTCGCCGCTCGAGAAGCCGTCGGTCGGCAAGGCCGCCGTGATGGCGCGCTGGGAGGACCTGCTCATCGCGATCCCCGACATGAAGTTGCACGCGCGCCGCATCTTCCACCACGGCGATCTCGTCGTGATGCAGGTGGTGCTGACCGGGACGCACCTCGGCAACTTCCGCGGCATCGCGGCGACCGAGAAGCCGGTGGGCACCGAGGTGCTCGCGTTCATCTGGCACGACACGGCGACGGGCAAGGCCAACCGCGTGCGCGTCGTCTACGACGAGTCGACGATCCTCGCCCAGATGGGAAAGCTCGAGGGCATGCCGACGCCGCCGATCCCGGACATCCCGACCGGGGCGCCCGAGCTCATCGGGGGCGACGAGGACGCGGCCGCGGTGAAGCTGCTGACCGCGCTGAACGGCGCCGGCAAGAAGCGGTGGAAGCAGTGCAGCACCAAGCTGTGCACCGCGGGGTTCGTGCAGCACGACGCGCGCACCGCCACCGATCTCACCACGGCCGAGGAGCACGCCAAGAGCCACGACGCGCTCTTCACGGCGTTCCCCGACATGAAGCACACCGTCGAGGACGTCACCTCGTTCGGACCGGGGTGGGCGGTGGTCTTCTCGCGCGCCAAGGGCACGCAGAAGGGACCGCTGGGGCCGCTGGTCGTCACCAAGAAGCCGGTCGACCTCGGTGTGGCGGAGCTCGTGCGGATCGAGGACGGCAAGGTCGCGGAGTCGTGGCGCTACGACAACGGCCTCGAGCTGCTCACCGCCCTGGGCGTGTTCACGGCGCCGACGCTCCCCGCGGTCGAGCCCACGACGGCCGAGCCCGCGAAGGTCGAGCCCGCGAAGGCCGAGCCCGCGAAGGTCGAGCCCGCGAAGGTCGAGCCCGCGACGGCCGAGCCCGCGAAGGTCGAGCCCGCGAAGGCCGAGCCCGCGAAGGTCGAGCCCGCGAAGCCGGAATGATCCACGCGCAGCGGTTGTGTCACTCGTCGACGGGCTCGCCGTCGGCGAGGGCCCGCGACCGCGCGGCGTTCTCCCCGTAGCTGTCGCGCTGCTTGCCCGGCTTCTCGCGGGCCGCGGCGCGGTCCCACTCGTGCGCCGCCTCCCGATGGGCGCGCTCGCGGGTGGGATCGTCCGACGCCTCCTCGGCGCGTTGTTGGGCGGCGAGGGCCCGCGCCACGTGGGGATTGCGACCGAAGCTCATCGTGTGGGTGCCGAGGGCACCGACAACATACGCCATGCTCGCCCCGCCGGACGGTCGATCCCGCGATCCCCTCGCCGCGCCCCTCGTGGTCGCGACATCGGTGGTAATCTGCGGGACCGTGGCGGCCCGTTTCCCGTTTCCGTCGTTCCCGCGCGGCTGGTACGTGGTCGCGTTCTCCACCGACCTCGCGCCCGGCGAGGTGCGGACGCTGCACTACTTCGATCGCGATCTGGTCGCGTATCGCAGCGAGGCCGGCGTCGTCTCGGTGCTCGACAAGACCTGTCCGCACCTCGGGGCGCACCTCGGCGGGGGCACGGTCGACGGTGAGTGCCTGCGCTGCCCGTTCCACGCGTGGAAGTTCGCCGGCGACGGGCACTGCGTCGAGGTCCCCTACGCGGCCAAGATCCCCCCGCGCGCCCGCGTGCGCGCGTGGCCGGTGCTCGAGCAGAACGGCACGATCCTCGTGCACTACGACGCGACGACCGAAGCGACCACGGGCGCCGACGCCGACGCCGACGCGCGTCGGCCCGAGCCCCTGCCCCCACTCGAGGAGCGCGGCTGGACCCCGAATCGGACCGTCCGCTGGGAGATCCGCTCCCATCCGCAGGAGGTCGGCGAGAACACCGTCGACTGCGCCCACCTCGGGCCGATCCACCACGTCACCTCGACGAAGGTCCGCTCGGTCGAGCAGGACGGCGACCGGATGCGCGTCGTCCTCGACCTGGTCGCCAGCGGCCAGGCCGTGGGCATGCCCGACGAGACCAACGAGGTCGAGCTCGACGTCACCCTGCGCGGCCTCGGCGTGATCATCTCGAACACCCATGTGATCACGGCGGGCCTGCGCACGCGTCAGCGGATCCACCCGACGCCGATCGATCGCGAGCGCATCGCGATCTTCGCCCTGGGCAACACGCTCGAGATGCCCGATCCCGAGTACACCCGCGAGATCGACGTGCTGTTCTGGGACGCGTTCCTCGCCGACTTCCCCCGCGACTTCCCGATCTGGGAGAACAAGGCCTACCTCGATCGACCGCTGCTCGCCGGCGGCGACGGGCCGATCGGCGCGTATCGCAAGTGGGCGCGACGGCTGTACACGACGCCCGTCGGCGCTGCCCCCACCCTCACGGATGCGCCGCGCATGGTGCGAATCGAGCCAGCGCCCGCGATCGATCGCGTGCGACGGGTGCTCGCGCGCTCGCGGCTGGTGTTCGAGCAGATCCGCCGTGAGCTGGTGCCGGTGGTCGTCGCCCGCCGCAGCACCAAGGGCACGGCGACGCCCGAGCGCGACGACGACGCCCCACCGGTCGCGGACGCCAAGGCGCCGAGCCCAACCCCACCGAAGGCCGACGGACCGCGCTTCGCGTCCGTCGACGTCTACTTCGACACCCTCGAGCGACGCTTCGATCCGGAGGCCGCCGGCGATCTCGACGCAGTGTTCCAGTGGCGCCTCGAGGGGCCGGGGGCCCGCGAGCAGTACGCCCGGGTGCGCCGCGGCACCATCGAGACCGCCGTCGGCGTCCACGACTCGCCGACCGTCACCATCGAGATGTCGAGCGACGACTACTTGCAGATGATCAACGGCGAGCTCAACGGCGCGCTGGCGTTCTCCACCGGCCGCGGGCGCCTGCGGGGGCCGGTACGCCTGGCGATGAAGATGCAGCGGCTGTTCCCGCTCGAGCGGACGCTGAGCCCATGATCGCGGCGGTCGACTGGGCGGCCTGGGCCGGCCTCGTGGTGGTCTCCGTCCTCGCGGGCATCGCGATCCTGTGGATCGTCGGCGGCTACTACCACGTGCGCTACTACCTCCTGCGGCGCAACGACGCCGCAGCGTGGAAGTGCCAGCCGCAGCGGTTCCTGCGGCCCGATCAACAGCGCCAGGCGATGCGGCTCAGCACGATGAACCTCGCGATCGGCGGCACGATCTCCGGCACGTTCATCTACGCCCTGCTGCACGGCTTCGACACGCCGATCTACTTCGACGTCGAGGCGCACGGCTGGGCCTACACCCTGGGCAGCACCGTGCTGCTGTTCGTGCTGATCGACGGCCTGGCCTACTACGCCCACCGGGCCCTGCACGCCAAGCTCGTGTTCCGCTACGTCCACCGCTGGCACCACCGCTACGTCGCGACCACGCCGTTCGTGGTCACCGCCATGCACCCGGTCGAGTTCCTGATCTTCCAGGCGGTCACGTTCTTGCCGCTGTTCGTGATCCCGTTCCACTGGGTCTCTGTGGTGGTGGTGTTCGTCTACGTGTTGGTGTTCAACATCATCGACCACAGCGGCGTGCGCCTGCACTCGCGCTGGCCGTGGCAGGGGCCGAGCACGTACCACGACGATCACCACGTCCACTTCCACTGCAACTTCGGCCAGCATCTGATGTTCTGGGACCGCCTGCACGGCACGCTGCGCCGCGAGGATCGCCGCTACGGCGACGCGGTGTTCGGCGGCAAGGGCGAGCCGGTCGCGGGTGGCCGTTCGGATCGTCCGCGCTACGTCCGGTACTGAGCGCACGACCGCATGACCACGATCCTCGCCGCATCGCCGTTCGACCTCGCCCCCGAGCTACCGTGGCGCCACTTCACTTCGCCGGTCGATCAGCGGGCGGTGCTGCCGTCGTTCCTCGTCGGCGAGTGGATGTTCATCGCCCTGGCGATCCTCGCGCTCGTCCACGCGCGCGCATGCGGACGCGATCACGTGCTCACGTGGGTCGCCGCCCTGGTCGCCGGCACCGCGAACGACCTCTTCTTCATGGCGCTGCCGCTGGTCGACAACTTCTGGCAGGCGCAGGCGACGATCATGCTGACGCCGCGGCTGCCGCTGTACATCCCGTGCGTCTACGTGTGCTTCATGTACCTGCCGACCGTCGCGGTGCGGCGGCTCGGGGTCGGTCGCTGGGCGGGCGCCGCGGCGACGGGATTGCTCGCGATCGTGTTCTATGCGCCGTACGACATCGTCGGGGCCAAGTTCCTGTGGTGGACGTGGCACGACACCGACCTCCCGATCGCCAACCGCATGCTCGGCGCGCCGATCGGCAGCTCGATGTGGGTCATCACCTTCGTCGCCGCGTTCGCGTGGCTGCTCGACTGGGGCCGCACACGACCGGGCGCGGGCCCGCGCCACTTCGCGGTGGCCCTCGCCATCGTCGCGGCCTGCAGCACGCCCGTCATGATGGTGCAGCTCACCGCGCTGCAGCAGCTCGACGGCGGGGTGCCGGGGATCCGCGGGCTGTTCACCGTCGTGGCGATCTATGGCGTCGTCGTCGCCCGGGGTTGGCCGCGTCGCGACCCCGAGACGGCCTCGCCGATCGCCGATCGCTGGCTGCGGGCCGCGCTGCCGGTGTACTTCGCGACCCTGATGACGATCGTGGTCGTGTTCGATCCCGCGACCCACGTCGCGACCGGCGTGCACCAGACCTACGGGCCGTGCAAGGTCCCGGCGAAGGACATCGCGGGCCTGGTCCGGTTCGAGTACCTGTGCGCCGAGGATCTCGACGAGGACTTCACGTTCGACTGCGCCGCCCCGCCGCCTGAACACACGCAGTGGTACACCGTCTGCGGCCGCGCCCACACCGATCGACCGGCGTGGCTGCTCGGCGTCGGTGGACTCGGCGGGCTCGGAATCGTGCTGTTCGGTTGGATGCTGCGCGCGCGATCGCGGCGACACGCTCCGTGAGCGTGCGGTACGATGGTTCGACGTGACGCCTGCGCTGTCGCCCCTGTGCTGTGCGCAATGCGGCGGCTCCGTGCCGCTTTCGCCCGGTGATCGCGTCGCGTGCCCGTACTGCGCGGCGTCGGTCGAGATCCCCGCGGCGTACCGCGAGCTCCGCGACACCGAGCGCGAGCTCGACGAGGGCCGCCGCGACGGCCATGCGCTCGCGCTGGCCCTCGCGAAGGTCCCCTCGGCCCCCGTGCGCATGCTGGCGATGTTCGACAGCGCGTGGTTCCTGTGGTTCGGCCTCGCGCTGTGGATCGTCGTCGGTGTGATCGTCGGCGTGTTGCTCCCGCCCGTCATCGGTCGATGGTTCGACATCAGCACCGTCGACGTCCTCGACGAGCGCACCCAGGGGTGGATCTCGATGGTGCTGCCGATCGGCACGTTCGCCCTGGGTCTGCTCGGCGCCGGGTGGGCGCGCAAGCGGGCGATCGTCCGCGGCAGCCTGCAGGTCGCCCTCGCCGCCCGCGGGCCCGAGCGCGACGGCGGGCCCGAGCGCTGCCGGCAGTGCGGCGCCGCACTGGCGATCGGCCCCCGCGACCACGCCGTCGCGTGCCCTACTGCGGCACCGACAACCTGGTGAACGTGCCGCCGGCGTGGATCGCCGGCATGCGTCGCAACGCCAAGACCCTGGGCCATGAGGTCGCGGCTGCGCGCAAGCAGTGGGACGAGCAGCGACGCGAGCTGCGGACGAGCCTCGTCGTGCGGGCGATCGTCGGCGCGGGGATCGTCGCGATCCCCTCCACGTGCGTGCTGGGGGCGGGACCCGCGAGGAGCACGACGTCCATCGACTACGCCGCGGGCGCGCCGGGAGTGCTGCCGAGCTGGGCGGCGCACCGCGAGCGCAGCCTGCCAGCGCGCGGGTTCTGTACCCCGGGCAACGTCGCGTTCACCGGTTTCTCGACCCGCGCCGAGGACTGCGACGCCGACGGCTGCGCGTTCCATCGCCTCATCCCCCTGGCGCACGGCGAGATCGTGCGGGTCGTGAGCGCGGACGCGCCCGAGGACAGCACCGTCGCGCTGCAGCTCCACGAGCGCACGTTCCTCGACGATCGCTGGACGACGATCACCGCGGCGAAGCTCGACGACGCGGCCCCACCGCACCTCGTCGCGGGGCCCTCGGCGTGGTATCGGCTCGCGTTCTGGGTGCCGGGGGTGGGTCGCGGGGCCCTCGTGCGCGCGTGCGTCGATCGGGCCCCGTGATAGGCTCGCCGCACGCGTGGACGACTCGCGCACGAGGTCCCCCGAGCTCGGCGCACGCCGAGTCGGGCCCATGGGTGCGGACGACGAGACGATGATCTCGGCACCCGACCACCGCGTGGTGCCTCCGTTGGGCGCCGACGTCGACGCCACCTTGGTCGAGGCCCCCGGGCACGCGGAGCCCGACGACGACGGCGATCCCCCGCCGCTGGTGGCCCGCGGCTCGCTCATCGGGCGCTGGGTCGTCCTCGATCGCCTGGGCGCCGGCGGCATGGGTGTGGTCTACGCCGCGTACGACCCCGAGCTCGATCGCAAGGTCGCGATCAAGCTCGTGCCCCGCGGGAGCAGCGACGTCGACGGCAGCGCGACACGGCTGCTCCGCGAGGCGCAGTCGATGGCGCGGCTGTCCCATCCCAACGTCGTCGCGGTCTACGACGTCGGCTCGATCGACGCGGGCGTGTACATCGCGATGGAGCACATCGACGGCGTCACGCTCACGCGCTGGCTCGCCGAGACCGAGCGGACGTTGCGCGAGATCCTGCGCGTGTTCGAGGACGCCGGTCGGGGCATCCAGGCCGCCCACGCCGCGGGCCTGGTGCACCGCGACTTCAAGCCCGACAACGTCATGATCGGCTTCGACGGTCGTGTGCGCGTGCTCGACTTCGGATTGGCTCGGCCCTCGCCCCGCAGCCTCGACGGCGAGGCCAACCCGCGGGTCGAGAGCTCGGGCGGTTGGTCGGCCGCGAGCCACCTCGAGCTCGACCTCACCGTGCCCGGCACCGTGATGGGCACGCCGCGGTACATGGCGCCCGAGCAGCACCTGGGCAAGGGCGCCGACGAGCGCAGCGACATCTACGCCTACTGCGTCGCGCTGTGGGAGGCGGTGTATCGCGCCCGATCGTTCACGGCCGGATCGCTCGGCGAGCTCGCGAGCAAGATCATCGCCGGCGAGGTCGACACGCCGCCGTCGCACCGCGGGGTGCCGCGGTGGCTGCGGGCGGTGCTGCGCCGCGGCATGGCCCCGAGCCCGTCGCTGCGCTTTGCATCGATGGCCGAGCTCCTCGTCGCGCTCGCCCGCGGACGCGAGGCGCGGACCCGAAACCTCGCGATCGCAGCCGGCGTCGTCGGGCTCGCCGGGTTCGCCGGGGTCGCGGCGCAGTACGGCGCGCGTCCGCAGCCGTGCGAGGGGACCGACGCGGTGCTCGATGGCGTCTGGGATCCCTCGCGCAAGGAGGAGGCGGCGGCGTCGTTCGAGCGGGAGGGCAAGACGTACACGGCGGCGAGCTGGCGCGCGGTCGAGCGGGAGCTCGATGCATACGCCGCCGGCCTGGTGGCGATGCGTCGCGAGGCGTGCGAGGCGACGCGGGTCTCCGGCACGCAGTCCGACGAGGCCCTGGGTCGACGCATGGCCTGCCTGGATCGTCGGCTGCAGCGACTGTCGACGCTCACGGGCGCCCTCGCCGAAGGCGGGACCGCGACGATCCTGCGCGCCGTCGAGGCTGCCCATGGGCTCCCGGATCTCGCGCCGTGCGCCGACGTCGAGCGACTGCTCGGCGGGGTCGCGCTGGCCGAGGATCCGGCGGTCCGAGCGGCGGTCGAGGAGATCCGCATCGAGCTCGATCGCGTCGAGGGCCTCGGCGTCGCCGGCAAGATCGACGGCATGGAGGCCGGCGTCACCGCGGCGCTCGAGCGCGCCCGCACCACCGGATACCGCCCGATCATCGCCGAGGCGCTGCTGCTGCGCGGCCGTCTGCTGGCCAACCTCTCGCGCCCCGAGGAGGCCCGCGTCGCGCTGCTCGAGGGTCTCGACCACGCCGAGGCCACGGGCCACGATCCGATCATCGTCGAGCTCGTCGCCGCGCTCATCCGCGTCGAGGGCGGCACGTTGGGCAACTTCGAGGCGGGGGACCTCTACGTGCGACGGGGCCACGCCGTGCTCGAGCGCCTCGGCGGTGACAAGCGCCTCGAGCTCCGCCTCGTCGACGAAGAGGGCGGCATGCGCACCTCCCAGGATCGCCACGACGAGTCGGTGACGCTGATGCGCCGAGCCGACGCCATCGCCGTCGAGATCGGCGCCGATGGACCCCGTCGACTCCCCGTGCTCAACGGGCTGGCCAGCGCGCTCATGGGCGCCGGCCGCTACGACGAGGCCAGCGAGGTGATCCTCGAATCGCAGACGATCGTCGGCGGCGAGCTCGGGCCCGAGCACCCCAACGCCGGGGCGCTGTACGCGATGCTCGGCCGCCTGCGCCACGAGCAGGGCCGCGACGCCGAGGCGCTCGAGCTGCTCGCGCGGGCGCGGCGGATCTTCGTCGCCGCCCTCGGGCCCAACCACAACAACGTCGCCGCGGTGGCCAACGGCATCGGCCTCGTGCTGTCGTCGCAGGGCAAGCAGGACGAGGCCCACGCGGCCTACGCCGAGGCGCTCGCGATCCTCGAGCGCGGTGTGGAGAACCTCGGGGTGGCCACGACGCTGCAGAACCTCGCGCACCTCGAGATCGCTCGGGGCGAGGGTGCGATCGCGCTCGAGCGCATGCAGCGGGTCCTCGAGATCCGCACGCCGCGACTCGGGGCCACGCACCAGAGCATCGGCCTGGCCAAGGACCTGCTCGGCGACGCGTACGCCCTCGTCGGTGATGCCGAGGCGGCGCGCCGTTCCTACCGCGAGGCGATCGCGGTGTTCGAGGCCCTCGACGACCGCCCGCACCAGGCCTACGGCCACGCCGGGCTCGCGGCGCTGCTCGTCGGCGAACGCCGCTGGGTCGAGGCGATCGCCGCCTGCGAGCGGGCGATCGCCCTGCAGGACGGCACGACCGAGGCGATCGAGCGCGGCCGCGTGCGCGTGACCCTGGCCCGGGCGCTGCACGGTGCGGGCCGCGACGCGGCGCGGGTCGAGGCGGCGATCGAAGAGGCCCGCGGCGCGCTGCGATCGGCAGGCGTGACGGGGGCCTCCGACCTCGCGGCGCTCGAGCGCTGGGCGGCAGGCCTCGGCGGCGCGCCGGCGGTGCTTCCGTGATCTCTACCCGACCAACCGCTCGCTGACGTCCCACAGCGTCTGCGCGAGCGAGTCGTCGCGGCCATCCGCGCTCGCCTGCGCCACCGCGCAGTCCGAGAGGTACGCGCCGGAGTGCGACCGCAGCTCGGGCGCGGTCGCGGCGAAGATCGTCGTCGCCGCGCCCTGGGCCACGCTCTTCATGAACGGCCGGCCGACGAAGCGGAAGACCGCGCCGAGCGGACCCATGCCGCGCGACAGCCCCGTGGCGATGACCCCGGGGTGGACCGAGAAGCTCGTGACGTTGGTCGGCAGGCGCTGGGCCAGCGCGCGGGCGAACAGCACGTTGGCGAGCTTGGCATCGCCGTACGCGTCGAAGCGCACGTACTTGCGGCGGACGTAGCCGGGATCGTCGCGCAAGGTGTCGAGCATCCGCTCGCCGCGGCCGCGCACGTGCAGGCCGCTCGCGAGCGTGACGACCCGGGCCGCCGGCGCCGCCTCGAGGGGCGGCCGCAGCAGCGCCGTGAGCAGGAAGTGGCCGAGGTGGTTGGTCCCGAGCTGCAGCTCGTGGCCCTGCGCCGTCAGCCCCTGGGGCGTCGCCATGATGCCGGCGTTGTTGATCAACAGGTCCAGCGGAGCGCCGCGACCCCGCATCGCCGCGGCGAAGCTGCGGACCGACAGGAGATCGGCGAGGTCGAGGGCATGGACCTCGAGTGTCCCGGCGCGCGCGCCCAGGCCCTTGCGGAGGGAGGCGGCGACCGCGTTGCCGGCGGCGACGTCGCGGCACGCGAGGATCACATCGGCGCCGGCCTGGGCGAGCACGCGGGTGGTCTCGACGCCGAGCCCCGAGCTCGCGCCGGTGACGATCGCCCGCAGACCCCGCAGCGAGCGCCCGCGCAGCGCGGCCTCGGCGGTCGAGCGCCTCCCGAGTTCACCCGTCGTCATGCATGCACCATCGTCGCGACGGCGCGCGGAGTTTCACACCGGGCCCGGCGAGGGGAAATTCTGGCGCAGGAACCAGTCCCAGGCCCGATCACTGAGCATCCGCTTCTGCGCGAGCAGGACCGTCGCCGACCACAAGACGGTGTACCGCGGCTTGGGCCGCTTGGCCGACAGGGCCCGCACGATGGTCTGGGCGACGTCCTCGGGGGTGCCGCCCAAGCGCGCGAGCGGGCCCTTCTCGTAGACCTCCTTCGTCGCCCGCGCGACGGCGGCGTGGAACTCGTGGTAGGGCGAGCCGCGGTCGTCGAAGCTCATGCCGGCCACCGCCGCGTCGCCGAAGCCGCTCTTGATGAGGCCCGGCTCGATGAGGACGACGTCGATGCCGAAGCTGCGCAGCTCGAAGCGCAGCGCGTCGCTGATCGCCTCGATCGCGTACTTGGTCGCGTGGTAGTAGCCGCCGCCGGGGAACACGAGCTTGCCGCCCATCGAGCTCAGGTTGACGATGCGCCCGCGACCGCGGGCGCGCATCGCCGGGAGCACGAGCTGGCACAGGCGGACCGGGCCGAAGACGTTGGTGTCGAACTGCGCGCGCACGCGCTCCAGCGGCACCGCCTCGATCGCGCCCGACTGCGAATAGCCCGCGTTGTTGACCAGCGCCCCGATCGCGCCGTGCTCGGCCTCGATCGCGCGGACCGCCGCCCGCATCGAGTCCTCGTCGTCGACGTCGAGCGCGAGCGTCCGACAGCCGGCCTCGGCCAGCGCGCCGAGGCTCGCCGGTTTCCGCGCAGTGGCGTAGACGGTCCATCCGGCCGCGGCCAGCGCGAGCGCCGTGGCGCGGCCGATGCCGGAGGAGCACCCGGTCACCAGCGCCGGGCCGAGGGAGGGGTGGGTCGCGTTCATTGGTCCAATTGAACCACATTCGTAAAAAGAGTTCAACCTCGAGGATCACCCGTGGTGTTCGCTGTACGCTGGACCCGTGGCCCCGCGCCGTCCCGAGGAGTCGACCCCACCGCCCGCGAAGCGGGAGGCGATCCTGCGGGCCGCGACCGCGATGTTCAGCCGCTACGGCTTCCGCCGGGCGTCGATCGACCTCATCGCCGGCGAGGCCAACGTCGCCAAGCCCACGGTGTACGCCCACTTCGCCGACAAGGACGCGCTGTTCGTCGCGGTGTGCGAGCGGCTCATGGACGGCATCATGCTCGCGTCGAAGCAGGCCCTCTCGCAACCGGGCGATCTCGCGGCCCGGCTCGGCGGCGCACTGTCGGCGAAGTTCACCACCGTGTTCGAGCTGGTCGACTCGTCGCCCCACGCCGCCGAGTTGTTGGCGTCGAGCAACACGATGGCGCGCGAGCTCGTCGAGCGCACCGATGCTGCGTACGAGCAGCTGCTCACCACCGCCGTGCGCGCGGCCGTGAAGCACGGCGAGCTCGACCTCGCCGAGATCGAGCACGGGCCCCGGGGCTTCGTGGCGCTGCTCCTGCAGGCCGGGCACGGCGCGGCGCATGGGGCCGACTCGACCGCCGCGCACCGCCGCGCCCTGCTCGCCCACGTCCGGGTGTTGGTCCGGGCGGCGACGCCGGTCGGCTGAGTGCCCCGGGCCGCGTCTCCCCTGGATCCGCACAGTCCGCTGATCGGCCGGTCCAACCCGCGGTCTACCGCGGCATGCCCGGCACCGACCGCACCCGCACCACTTCTTTCGGCGGAGTCAGCCTCGCCGCGACGCTGCTCGCGGCCACCGCTTGCGCCCCGTCCGACTCCGAGTCGCCGTTGCCACGCAAGGCCGGGTTCGCCGACGACGCGGGCCTCCCCCAGCACCGCTGCACGGACCGGCCGATCCTCGACGTCTCGGGCGATCTCGACGCCAGCGACGGCGACGTGGCCGACGAGCTCGAGGCGGCGATCGAGGACGCGACGATCAACGGCTGGGCCGCGGGGTTGCCCCCTGGGATCTACCCGATGGCGCGCCCCCTCTCGATGCCCGCCGACGCGGTGCTGATCGGCTCCGGCGTCGACACGGTGCTGCAGGCCTCGATCGAGCCCGGCACGTGGGCCGCGGGCCGCGCGATCGTGGAGATCGTGAGCGTCGATTCCGTCACGCTGTGCGACGTGGTCCTCGACCACCAGGGCGCGGAGCGCTACGGCGACGACCAGCAGCTGGACTTCACCATGTTGATGACGAACACCAATGGTGATCGCATCGACGGCGTCGAGTTCCGCAACCCGGGCGCGCCGATCGACAGCCCCCACCGTCCGAGTGGTCCTGCGCTCCTGATGCTCGCCCGCCAGGAGTGCCCGCTCGGCGCGCCGCAGGACTCGTGTGACGCCCCGTACATCGAGGGGGCGGATCCCGGGGTTCCCGGCGACGTGACCAAGAACGTCATCGAGAACTCGCACTTCACGATGAAGTCCGACGTGACGATGGCCTTCGCGATCCGCGTGTACACCGATTTCGTCGCCGAGCGTCCCGCCGACCAGTTCACCGTCCACGCCGCCGGCAACACGCTGCGCGGCAACACGTTCACCGGCGACTTCGCCTGGAACACGGTCGAGCTCGCCGGCGGTGGCACGGTGGGTAACCTCGTCGAAGACAACGCGTTCGACGGCTTCACGCTGACCCACGTCGACCTCGACAAGGGCGCGTCGAACAACATCGCGCGCGGCAATCACATCGTGAAGGCCGGTCGCGCGCCCGTGCCCTACGGCAAGGCGTACAACGGGCTGCCGACCTTCGCGATCCTCGATCACGGCAGCGGCCCCGACTACCGCAACACCGGCAACACGGTCGTCGGCAACGTGGTGGACGCGATGATCGAGGTGGTCCCGGGCGACGCGACACCGACCGCGGCGATCGGCGTCGTGCACACCCTGGCGAGCACCGTCTCGGGCAACGTGATCGACGACCTCTACGACGGTCACCGCGGCGTCGGCGTGCTCGTGCTCGGCGACACCGCCGGGGCCCAGATCGTCGACAACGTCATCGGCACGCAGGGTCCGGTCAACACCGGCATCCTCGCCCCGCTCCTGGACCTCTCGCCGCAAGGGGTCTACGGCGCGTCGAAGCTGGAGATCCGCGGCAACCGCATCGAGGTCGACGGCCCCGCGGTCGTCGTCGGCGCCCTCGGCGAGACCGCGCGGTTCCCCGCCCTCGCGGTGAGCGGGAATCGCTTCACCACGCTGTCGGCCGCCCTCCCCGCCGCGTGGATCGTGACGGACGCCCCGCAGATCTGGGACAACGACATCAGCGGCGGCAACGACGTCGTGCAGCTCGCGGCTCCCGGCGCGCGACTCGAGCACAACCTCATGGGCGGCAGCGCGGGGTTCACCCTGCAGATCAGTGAGGATGCCACCCTCCTGGGCAACAGCGCGTGGGGCCCAGGCGGGCTCCCGCCCCACCCGCACTGCCAGGTGCTCGGCGCCGCGGTCGTGACGATGGGCGTGGGTCCCGAGGTCAACGACTTCACCTGCCCGCCGTGAGGCGGCCGCAGGAGCGCGCGCTTCGTCGCCGTGGTACGCCCGGTGCCATGAGCACCGACGCCCACGCGACGCCCTCGTCCGCCAGACTCGCGCCGCTGTACGACGAGTCGATCCCGACGCCGAGCCACGCCGAGCGGGCGCGCACCCTCGCGGCGCGGTGCAAGACCGGCACGCTGGCGACGATCGGCCTCGACCCCGCGGGTTATCCGTACGGATCGTTCGTCACGGTGGCGTTCGACGCGGGGCACCCGGTGTTCCTCATCAGCGAGCTCGCCGAGCACACCAAGAACCTCCACGCCGATCCGCGGGCGTCGCTCATGGTCGCCGAGGGCGGCGCCAGCGATCCGCTCGCGAACGGCCGCATCACGCTACTCGGGCCGTGCACGCGCCTGACCGATCGGACCTCGGCCGCCGCAGCGTACCTCGAGCAGCACCCCAACGCGGCCTACTACGCCGACTTCCGCGACTTCGCCTACTGGCGGCTCGAGGTCAGCGCCGTGCGCTACATCGGCGGCTACGGCCGCATGTCGTGGGTCGACGCCGCCGACTGGCTCGCCGCCGAGCCCGACCCGATCGGACCCGCCGCCGCCGGGATCCTCTCGCACATGAACGCCGACCACGCCGACGCGCTCCCGTTGTACTGCCGCGCGTTCTCCCGCGGCACCGCCGTCACCGAGGCGACCATGACCGGGATCGACCGCTACGGCTTCGAGATGTCGGCGACGACGCCCGAGGGACCGCGGCCGATCCGCGTCGCGTTCGCGGAGGCGATCCGGACGGCCACCGACGCGCGCAAGGTGCTGGTCGCGATGCTCCACGAGGCCCGTGCGAAGCTGGGGGTCGAGGCGGCGCGGTAGTCCCCGCGGCGCGCGGCGTGCTCGGCTATACTTGGGGGCATGGGCGATCGCGACGTCGAGCGAGACTGTTCCACCGCCACCTTCGTGCAGACGCTGCGGCGCCTCGCGGACGCGCTCGAGAAGGGTGAGCCCTTCCGGATCCAAGTCGCCAGCGCGCGATTCGTGGTCCCCGCCGACGCGCGGCCCTCGATCGAGCACGAGGTGACCGGGGACGACGAGGAGCTCGAGCTGCAGCTGCGCTGGTCGAGGTGACCGCGGCACGGCGGCGCCGCGGTACGCTCATGCCTCGCTCGAGGAGGTGAGCCCATGGTCGTTCGCATCTTGATCCTCGGCATCCCGCCCGCGTCCGCGGCGAGCGAGGCCACGACGACGCCGGTGGTCACGCCCGCGCCCGAGTCCACCGCGCCCGAGGTCCGACCCGCGGTGCCGTGGCCCGTGCTGGTGGATCGGCGGCTGCGGGTCACCACCGACGACGGCAACACCACCGAGGGCGTCTTCCTCGGCCTCGACGGCGGCGCGGCGCGGCGTCCGTCGATGTCGTTGTTCCCGTTCCGTCTGCAGCGCGGCGGTGGGCTCGGCGTCGCAGGGCGGTTCTAGCGGGGCCCTGCGCGGGCCTTGCGCGCCCCTGCGGCTCCCGGTAGCGTGACTCTCGGATGAGTCACGCCACGCGCCCCCTCGCCGCCCTCACCCTGGTCGTGGCCGCGTGCTCGTCGTCGGGTGGCCACGGCGACGCGGACACCGACGACGCGACCGGCACCGACGCGACGGTCACGATCGGCGACGGCGACGACGGCGACGACGGCGACAGCGGCGACGACGGTGACGTGCCCGGGGCGGCGTGCGACGAGCCGATCCCCCGCGCGCTGCGGCTGCTCACCCGCCGCGAGTACGAGGCCACGGTCCTCGCCCTCGTACCGATGGACGACGCGGGCAAGCCCGAGGACTCCGGGTCCGCGTGCGACGCGGACGCCGACTGCGATCTCTCCCGCGAGTCGTGCACCGCGGGCAGCTGCCAGGCCGACCCGTGCCCGCTGCACACCTTCGTGCTCGACGACCCGGCGCACGCCCACGCGAGCGTCCATGTCGCGGGCAGCTTCAACGGCTGGCCCGCGTCGGTCGCCAACGGCGGCTGGTCGCTCGAGTACATCGATGCCGCGGGCGCGTGGGTGACCAAGCGCCCGCTCGAGGACGGCACGCACACGTACAAGTTCGTCGTCGACGGCGCGTGGCAGCCCGACCCGGGCAACCCGATGTCCGAGCCGGACGGCTTCGGCGGCGTGAACTCGCTGCTGCCGGTCGACTGCGCGGGGGCCGAGACACCGCCGACGGACCCCGCCGATCCCGACGCGCACCCGGCCGCCGACTTCCCGGTCGAGAGTCGCGTCACCGGGTTCCCCTTCGACAACGGCGTCGCGTCGGGCCTCGTCACCTCCGTGCACGTCGAGCAGTACCTGCGCGCCGCGGCGTCGATCGCCGCGCGCGTCACCGCCGATCTGCCGCGCCACGTCGGCTGCGATCCGGCCGCGCCCGGCTGCCTCGCACAGTTCGTCACCGCGTTCGGCCGCCGCGCCCTGCGTCGACCGCTGAGCGACGACGAGGTCGCGGGCTATGTGGCGATCGGCGAGGCCCAGGCCGATCCGACGACCGGCGTTGCCGCGATCGTGCGCGTGATCCTCTCGTCGCCGTACTTCCTCTACCGCTTCGAGCTCGGCCAGCCGACCGAGGACGGCGTGTTCGTCCTCGACGGCTACGAGGTCGCGGGGATCCTGGCCTTCTCGTTGTGGGGCCAGGCGCCCGACGACGCGCTGCTCGACGCCGCAGACGCCGGTGCGCTCGACGACGCGGCGGGCATCGCCGCCCAGGCGAACGCGATGCTGGACGATCCCCGCGCGACCGCGGTGCTCGGCGACTTCGCGGCGCAGTGGCTCGACGTCGAGCACACCGCGGCGCTCACGAAGAACGGCGCCGAATTCGAGGCCTTCGACGCCGAGCTCGGCGCGGCGATGCTCGCCGAGACCCGCGCGCTCCTCGTCCGCCTCGTCACCGCGGATGCGGGTCGCTACGCCGAGCTGCTGACCTCGCCGACGACCGAGGTGAGCCCCGCGCTCGCCGAGCTCTACGGCGTCGAGCTCGACGCGCCGGGATCGATCGAGGTGCCGGCGTCGCGACGCGCCGGGATCCTCGGCCACGCCAGCTTGCTGGCGCGCCAGGCCCACTCCGATCGCACCTCGCCCGTGCGCCGCGGCGTGTTCGTGCTCGAGCGCCTGCTGTGCCAGCCACCGCCACCGCCGCCCGCCGACGTGCCGAGCATCCCCGACGTGCAGGGCGGACAGACCGCGCGCGACGTGCTCGAGCAGCACACCGCGGATCCGGCGTGCGCGGGCTGCCACGGCCTCATCGATCCGATCGGCCTGGGCTTCGAGCACTTCGACGCGATCGGGCGCTGGCGCGACGACGATCACGGCGCAGCGATCGACACCCGCGGCGTCGTGCGCGAGCAGGACGGCACCGACGTCGCCTTCGACGGCGTGGCCGAGCTCGCGGCGGTGCTCGCCGACAGCGACGCCGCGCCGGCATGCTTCGCCACCCAGGTGCTGCGCTTCGTCGCCGGCGCGCTCGAGGGCCCGGACTCCGAGTGCCGCAACGACGCGCTCATCGAGGACTTCGCCGCGCACGACCACGATCTCCGCGCGCTGTTGGTCGCCACCGTCCAGAGCTACGCCACCGCACCGAGGCAGGCACCATGACCACGCTCACCCGCCGCCAGCTCCTGCGCCACGTCGGCCCGGCCGCCGCGATGGCCCTGCCCTTCTTCGAGCAGCTCGCCCCGCGCGGCGCCCATGCGGGCACGCCGGTGGCCGAGCGCGTCGTCTTCTTCTACTTCCCCGATGGGGTCGCCGGCCCGAGCCAGAACGGCGAGCCGAGCCTGTGGCACCCCACCGGTGGCGTCCACGACTTCACGCTGCCCGAGCAGCTCGCCCCGCTGCAGCCGTGGGTCGACGACTGCGTGTTCTTCCGCGGCCTGTCGATGGGCCCGACCGACAGCGGCAGTCACCCGGGCGGCGCGAAGAAGCTGCTGACCGCGACCGACGGCGGCAACGGCGTGTCGATCGATCACGTGATCGCCAACGGCGTCGGCGCCGACGCGCCGTGGAAGCACCTCTACCTCGGCGCCGCGGCGACCATCGGCGGGGCGTCGGGCGACAAGCACATCAGCTACCCGAGCCCGGGCCAGAGCATCACACCGCAGGACGATCCCCTCGCGGCGTTCGAGCTGCTGTTCGGCGCGCCTGCGCGCCCCGGCGCGCCTGGCCGGCCCGGCGCGCCGAAGGTCGATCCGGTCGCGGTCAGCGTGATCGACGGCGTGCTCGCCGACATGGAACGCCTGCGCACGCAGCTCGGCGGCGTCGAGCAGGCCAAGCTCGACCTGCACCTCGAGGCGCTGCGCGAGGTCGAGATGCGGATCAAGAGCGGCGGGGGTACGGGCGGCGCGAGCTGCCGCGATCCCTCGCTCGACACCGACGTGACCGCGAACGACCTCTGGGTCGCCAGCCGCTTCCCGGAGCTCCTCCGCGCGCAGACCGATCTGATGGTCCAGGCGATGGCCTGCGGCCTCACGCGCGTCGGCGTGCTGCAGGCCTCGCACCACACCAGCGACCTGGTGATGAGCCAGTTCCCGGCCACGGCGATGTACGACCCGGCCTTCGACATGCGCAGTCACCAGGCGTCGCACTACGGGCCGGCGCACGATCCGACCCACGCCGAGTTCGTGGCGTACGTGCAGCAGCGGCAGTGGTTCGTCGCGCAGTTCGCCTATCTGCTCGAGTCCCTCGCGGCGCGACCGGAGGGCGACGGGTCGATGCTGGATCACTCGATCGTGGTGCTGTGCACCGAGGTCTGCGATGGCAACACGCACCTGCACGAGGACATGCCGCTGGTGATCGCCGGCGGTGCGGGAGGGCGGATCGAGACCGGGCGGTTGCTGCAGTACGACGGCGTGCGGCACGGCGGGCTGTGGGCGGCGCTCGGGCAGGCGATGGGGGCGGAGATGGGTGGGTTCGGGGACGCGGGGACGGGGGCGCTGGCGGGGTTGCTCTCGGGCTGATGGGTGAGGGGCGAGACCGCGGCGGTCCAGCGCCGGATCGTGGGGTCGCGGGGACGCCGTGCGCTGCGCTGCTGCGAGCGGACCGAGGTGAGCGCGCCGGACTCCGACCAGGGTTACGCAGGTGGTCGCTCCCACCGCGGACACCGACGCCGAGACCGGGACCGGTGCGACCCGGTGCGACGGGCACGAACGACGGCGACGAGGAACGGTGATGGGGCAGAGGCGCTACAAGCTGCGGCAGTCGACGAATCGCTCGGCGTCGCAGATGAACACGTCGCGTTTGGGGTCCAACTCGACGTATGACTGCTCGACGACCCATTGACCGGGTCGAAGCTCGGGTACCTCCGACATCGAATCGACGCCGTCGCGCCTGGCCCGATCGGGGACGTGCTCCGCTCGCACACCCATGTAGAGTTCGAGAGCATCGTGCAGTGCCCCGATCGGCACGAAGCCAATTTCGATTGCCCTCGGTGGATTCGGGTCCCCCTCGCGGTCGAAGAACAAGGTCAGGCTCTCCGCGTTGCGGTCGGCCCTCAACTTCGTGCCATCCCCCTCGATGCGAATGGCGCGCGTCGCGTAGCCACAGTCACCGAGCCAGGACACCGCCTGCGACCAGTTCATCTTGACGAGGTGGCGAGGCACAGCAGGCATCGGTTTCGCAGCATCCTCGATGTCGACGCGCGAAGCTGCCGGCTGGCTCCCGAGTGCACCCTGCGTTGAGTCAGGACTGGGCCGGTTGTACAAACCAGCCATCGCCACGGCAAAGGTGAGCCCCACCCCGGCGGCAATGTCGAGGATCGCGTACGGGCGCAACTGGTCCGCCGTACCTACTCGACCGAGCAGAACAGCGGAGGCAGAACGCGGGAACCTGCCGATGAGCACCATGACCCCCCAGATCGCGAGCAAAGTGAGCGCGACCATGCCGACCGGCGGTAGGGCGAGACCCAGCAGCACCATCCCGACTAGGAGGATCGGATAGGCATACGGCGACTGGGTCGCAGCACCTGCCGCGGAGGGCTGCGCGAAGGCGAGGGTCAGGACTGTCCCGCATTGGGCACACCGAACCCCGTATCCGGGTCGCGGCATTTCCACTGAGCGGCCGCAGGCGCATCGAATCGAGGTGGGGTTCGTCATCGCACACCGCCTATCTTGGAAGGTTACCGCACCACAGATGAACGAGTGAAGACCGATACGTCGCGCCGAGTCGACACACAACGCCCTCAGCCCACCGCCGTCCAGTACTCCGAGAGCTTCTCGGCCTGCGCCAGCACCGTGACCGTCGCGCTCTCCTGTTTGTCGGGCGGATAGCCGTGCTTGCGGAGGATCCGCTTCACGATCACCCGGAGCTTGGCGCGAACCGACTCCTTGACGGTCCAGTCGATGGTCACGTTGTTTCGTACCGTTTCGACCAGCTCGCGGGCGATCGTCCGGAGTGCGTCATCGCCCAGGACCTTCACGGCGCTGTCGTTGACCTCGAGCGCGTCGTAGAAGGCGACCTCGTCCGGGGTCAGGCGGAGGATCTCGCCGCGCTTGTCGGCCTCGCGCATGTCCTTCGCGAGGGCGATGAGCTCCTCGATGACCTGTGCGGCCTCGATCGCGCGGTTCTGGTACCGACGCACCGACTTGTCGAGCATCTCGGAGAACGACCGCGACTGCACGATGTTGTGTCTGGACCGAAGCTTCAGCTCGTCGTTGAGCAGCTTCTGGAGCAGCTCGACCGCGAGGTTGCGGTGCTTCATCGACTGGACCTCGGCGAGAAACTCGTCCGAGAGGATGCCGATGTCGGGATTCTTCAGGCCGGCGGCGGAGAAGATGTCGATCACCTGGTCCGAGGCCACGGCCTTGGACACGATCTGTCGGATCGCGTGATCGAGGTCGCCGGAGAGCTTGCGATCCGAGGTCTTGAACTTGGCGACAGCAGCCCGGACCGCCTGGAAGAACCCGACGTCGTCGCGGATCCGCAGGGCCTCGTCGTGCGGCACCGCCAAGGCGAACGCCTTCGATAGTTCGGCGACGGCCTTGAGGAGCCTCTGAGTTCCGTCTTCGAGTGCGAACACATGCTGGGTAGCGGCGGGGATGATGCTGAGCTGCTGGGCCCCACTGCCCGACAGCGCAGGGCGCCAGTCGAACCCGTGGAAGATCTCGCAACACAGCTCGTACCGCTCGAGCATCACCGCGACCGCCTCGCCCTGGTCGACAGCGGTGTCGCCCTGCCCTCCGCTCTCGGTATAGGTGTGCAGCGCCCGCTTGAGCTGGTCGGCGAGCCCCAGGTAGTCGACGACGAGGCCGCCGGGCTTGTCGCGGAAGACCCGATTGACCCGCGCGATCGCCTGCATGAGGCCGTGGCCCTGCATCGGCTTGTCGACGTACATCGTGTGGAGGCACGGGGCATCGAACCCCGTGAGCCACATGTCGCGCACCAGGACGATCTGCAGCGGGTCCTCCGGGTTGCGCAGCCGCTTGGCCAGGGCCTCGCGCCGCGACTTGCTGCGAATGTGTGGCTGCCAGTCCTTGGGATCCGTGGCGGAGCCGGTCATGACGATCTTGATGACGCCTGCCCCGTCGTCATCGTCGTGCCAACCTGGGCGCAGGGCAATGATCGCGCGGTAGAGGTCCACGCAGATCCGGCGACTCATGCACACGACCATGGCCTTGCCCGCCATGGCCTCCGTGCGGGCCTCGAAGTGACGCACGAGATCGTCGGCGATGAGCGCGAGACGCTGCTCCGTGCCGACGAGGGCCTCGAGCGCGGACCACTTGGTCTTGAGCTTCTCCTTGCCCTCGAGCTCCTCGCCCTCGGTGGCCTCCTCGAACTTCTCGTCGAGCAGCGGGCGCTGGCTCTCGTCGAGCTGGAGCTTGGCCAGGCGGCTCTCGTAGAAGATCGGGACGGTCGCGCCGTCCTGCACCGCGCGCTGGATGTCGTAGACGCTGATGTAGTCGCCGAAGACGGACCGCGTGTTCTTGTCGGTCGACTCGACAGGGGTCCCGGTGAAACCGATGAACGAGGCGTTGGGGAGGGCGTCGCGCATGTGGCGGGCGAAGCCATCGATGAAGTCGTACTGGCTCCGGTGGGCCTCGTCGGCGATGACGACGATGTTCTTGCGATCCGAGAGCAGCGGGAAGCTGTCGCCCTTGGCCTCCGGCATGAACTTCTGGATCGTGGTGAAGACGACGCCGCCGGCCGCAACGCTGAGCAACTCGCGGACATGCGTGCGGTCGCGGGCACGCTCGGGGGTCTGGCGCAGGAGATCCTTGCACCGCGAGAAGGTGGTGAAGAGCTGCTCGTCGAGGTCGTTGCGGTCGGTGAGCACGACGAGCGTCGGGTTGTTCATCTGCGGGTGCAGCACGACGCGCCCCGCATAGAACGCCATGGTCAGGCTCTTGCCCGAGCCTTGCGTGTGCCAGACGACACCGACACGGCGATCGCCTGCGGCATCGGAGGCCCGCACCGTGGCGTCGACGGCGTTGGCGACGGCGTGGAACTGGTGGTATCCGGCGACCTTCTTGAGGCTGACCTCACCGTCGTTCTCGAAGACGACGAAGTAGCGGACGAGGTCGAGGAACCGGCGCTTGTCGAAGGCGCCGCGGAGCAGCACCTCGAGCTGGGAGAGTGTGGCCGGGGCGAGCTGCTCGCCGTCGACGGTGCGCCACGGTCCGAACCGCTCCTTGCTCGAGCTCAGGGTGCCGATGCGAGCGTCGGCGCCATCGGAGACGACGAGGAGTTCGTTGAAGATGAAGAGGGACGGGATCTCGGCCTTGTAGGTCTCGAGCTGGGCGATGGCCCCCCAGATGGTCGCGTTCTGCGAGGCGAGGTTCTTGAGCTCGACGATGGCAAGCGGCAGCCCGTTGATGAACACGACGATGTCGGGGCGGCGGGTGTGGCCGTCCTCGGTGATCGTGAACTGGTTCACGACGAGCCAATCGTTGTTGTCGGGGTCGTCGAAGTCGACGATCTGCACCGGGTCGTAGCCGATGGTGCCATCCGGCCGGAGGTACTCGACGCTGATGCCGTTGACGAGGCAGTGGTGGAACTCGCGGTTGGCGTCCACGAGTTGCGGCGAGGTGATCCGGCTGACGCGGCGGAACGCCTCGTCGATGGCGTCCGCAGGAACGGTGGGGTTGAGCCGGGCGAGTGCGTCGCGCAGGCGACCGGCGAGGATCGGCTCGTCGAACCCGGTGCGCTCGGCGGCGGGCTCGTCGGGGGCGATGGCGGGGCCGAAGAGGGTGGCGTAGCCGAGCTCGGCGAACCACTCGAGGGCGGCTTGTTCGACGACGGACTCGGTGAACGGGGCGGTCATGGGAGAGGTGGTGGATCGCGGAGCGTGTCGGCACGCGGGAACGAGGTCGAGAACACGTCGGCGTGCACGAACTCGATTGCGCGGCGCTGCGCCTCGGCCAAGTCGTCGAGGTCGCGGCCGGGCTGACCCGGTGACAGCACCACCGCCCGCTGCGGGATGACGAACTCACGGTTCATGGGCGCGCCGCCTCCACGATCCTCGGCATCATCGCCCGCCGGTGGTCGTGATGGAAGTGCCGCGATCGGCATGGTGGTGGCGGCCGGAGGCGATCGCGGGATTGGCCAAAGTGACGCGCCGCGCGGGCCGGTCGGCGATTCCGAAGTCAGCGATGCGATGGTTCGGGAATCCTGGGCGAGATCGAGTGCTCGCGCTGGCCGGTTTCGCGCGTGCGCGCCTCGGCCGGAGGCTTGGTCATCGCTTCCTGGCCCTCGGCTTGGGCTTGGGTGGACTCGTGTCCCGCTGCTTCGCAGGTTGCCGCGTGGGACGCGGAGCCTGCAGCTGTTTGGCGACCTTCTCGAAGGCAACGTCGACCGCCCGTGGCTGGGCATCGACGCGTTCGTGGTACCGCGCGTACTCCTGCTCGGCCCGCAGTCTGGCGGTCTCCGCCGAGACGGTGCCGGCATGGTCGAGCAGCGCGCGACCGGAGGCCTTCAGGAACTCGTCGAGCTTTGCGATCCAGTCCTGCATGGTCATCGGCGTGCGCTCGAGGGCCTGGAGCTCCGCGTACTCGATGTAGAGGCTGACGATGCGGTGCAGGACCGCCAGCTCCTGCTCGTTTAGGTAGTTCTTCGCGATGAGGGCGTCTTCCTTGCGCACGACGCCGTCGGGCCGCGTGGTGTGCATCCCCATGTTGGGCTTGTCCGCGTCTGCGCGGGCGTGGACGATCTCCGCCGCGGTGTGGCCGTGGGTCGCGAAGTGCATCTTGTTCTGGACGGTCGCGAAGAAGCGCTGCGACACGTTTGCGTCCGGCTGGTAGTCGACGCTGGTGGCGTAGATGTCGAGGACCTTCTGGTAGAAGCGCCGCTCGGACGCCCGGATCTCCCGAATGCGCTCGAGGAGCTCGTCGAAGTAGTCGCGATGGCCGGGCCCGGGCGGGTTCCTGAGCCGCTCGTCGTCCATCGTGAAGCCCTTGACCAGGTACTCCTCGAGGCGCTCGGTCGCCCATCGGCGAAACTGCGTGCCGCGGGGGGAGCGGACGCGGAATCCTACGGCGAGGATCATGGGCAGGCTGTAGTGCTTCAGGCTGCGCCGGACCTCACGGGAGCCCTCCTGGCGAACTTGTAAGCACGGCTTACAAGTTGCGGTCTCGTCGAGTTCGCCGTCCTCGTAGATGGCCGCGATGTGGATGGTGATGTTCTGCGGGGTGGTCTGGTAGAGGGCGGCGAGCTCGGCCTGGGTGAGCCAGACGGTGCCTTCGTCGAGGCGGACGGTGAGGCGGGTGCGGCCGTCCTCGGTCTGGTAGAGGATGAGCTCGGACGGGGGTGGCGGCGTGCTCATGGGTCGGTGCTCCCGTCCCGCAGCCGACGAAACTGCTTGGCCCACGTCGTCGGAGGCGCGAGGCACACACCGTCAGAGCGTACGAACGCGCAAACTCCGACGAGGCAGTTCTTCGCGCAGATGTCCGGGTTCGTATGGCGGCAGCCGACGGTTGCCATCTCGGAGTCCCCAGGTAGGAGCGGCTCATGAAAGCGTCTCGACTGCCGCCCGCCCTTGCTCATCGCGCGTCCTCGCGCTCCGGCAGCGAGCCGCTCGGCGCTCGCTGGGCGAACCAGTCCGCGAGCGCCTTCGCGAGCGACTCCGCAGGCGGGCGCTTCACGTCGGCAGCTCGGAGAACCCGCTTGAACGCGACCACGACCCGCGCCGTCATGGCGGGTCGGGTTGTCCAGTCCAGGCCAGCCGCAACATCGAAACCCGTGAGTAGTGACGGAACCAGCATACTTCCCCGATGCGTCGAAGTGTCGACCCCCCGCGCCGTCAGCTCGGCTTCGAGTTCTCCGTGTAGCGTGTGAAGAGGTCCGGAGTACGCGCGCACCAGCGCGATGTCGACCGGAACCGAGGCGACGCCCACCATGGCCTCGATTGTCGGCGCCGCCTCGGCCTCGCGTTCTTCTCGTCCTGGAAGGTCCAGCACCCGCGGAAGCGACTCGAGCACCTCGACATAGGCACCACGGTCGAGCTGGTAGAGCAGCCGACTCGCCGGCATGCGGAGTTGGATGCCCTCCTGCAAGCCATGCGTACGAAAGGTGAGCAACACGACCTCAGTCTCTGGGTCGAACTCAGCCCCGACGCCAACATTGCGGTCGATCGAAGCGTTAAAATGCTCGAATCGGTCGTACGGTTCTCGCGTACTCCGCAGGTTGGGCGTCGCATGATCGAGCGCCTCCAGGAGCAGCGACAGGATCGTATCACCTGTCAACAGGTAGAGCCGGACATGATGACCCGCGAGCGCGTCGAGAAACCCATCCTTACCATGCGCGACCGAACCATCCTGATTTCTGCAGTCACTCAAAGCATCGGCAAGCTTGTTGTGTGCCGAGAGAACCTTATCGAACTTATCCGCGCCACGCGAGTTGCGAAGGCCGAGATGCTCGAGGGCGAGGCCAAGCAGATAGGTCGTCGACGCGTCGTTCGTGACGGTCTTGCCGAAGTCGACGACGATAGTGATGCAGACGCTCTCGAGAAAGGACTTCACGGACTCGATCAGGGCCTGGCCAGTACCCTCGTAGGCCTCGACGACCGTCTGGTAGTGCGCCACCAAGCTAGCGGCATCGGGCCAGCGGTCGCGCGCACGACGATAGGACGGGGCGATCTCGTCGAGCGGGATCACGGGACCTCGCGAGCATGATGAAGGATTTCAGGGACGGAGAGTTCACCGGAGAGCAACTTCGGGAGGAGTCCATCGCGCGTCGCGGCGAGTGTACGAGCCTCGAGATCGGCCGTGACCCGGCGCATCAGCAGCCCCTCGAACAGCGAGGTCGCGCTCCCGAGCACACCCCGAGGTGGCACGACACATTTCGCCGCGGTCAGGTGATGCCGCTGGATGTGCCCCATCGTCGTCGCCTTCGCGCTGGCAATGAGCTGGAACTCAGAAAGATGCTCGAGCAGCCAATGAAGGTAAAACCACTTCGGGTGAGTGCTAGAGGTCACCCGAAATAGGTGCTGGTTGAGGGCAGCTCGGCCGCCGCACCACACCACTACGGTAAAACTACCGGACCATGAGAAGACGACGTCTCCGTCTTGGAGCACGCACGATGGATCGATGTCCGCGCGCGCCCACTCTCCGCTATCTGGACTCCCGGTGCGCAACTGGGCGATCTTGACGACGGGTAGGCGCTGTTCCCCTTCCACGGGTCTGAAGTTCTGGAGCGCCAGACCATTCCGGAAGTCCGCGATCTCGTCGAGGGCCGCGACCCGCCACCCCTTCGGGATGTCGCCCAACTCCGACTGCTCGAACTCGCTCGGGAACAGCTTCGCGGTCTCGGCGTCCATGCCGCTCGGCTGGCGGCCTTCGGCCTTGGCGCGGACGGGGTCGAAGTCGACGAACCACGACTTGAAGAGCGCCCGCGCCATGGCCTCGAGCGTCTCGTTCATCCGGCGGTTGAGTTCGATCTTGTCGTCGAGGGAGCCGAGAATGTGGGCGATTCGTTCCTGGTGAGCCTGCGGCGGCCGAACAACCGGAATTCGATTCATGTTCGCCTGAGTCAACTTCGGCATCGTGGATCCGGTGAGATATGACCGAAAGTCCGCAGCTTGCAGCGCATACATCAGACACCGCGTACTATTGTTGCTGTTTGCCCGTACGATGTGCGCATGATTGTTGACCCAGAACTTGCCGTTCACAAGGAACGCGACAGGTGTCTGACGAGTTCGAAGATTCTCTCCGTCTCCGGCTATCAGTATGAACTCGCCATCGAACAAGTAGCCATCGACGTGGTCCACAACCCCGGACGCGCCGTAGTAGGGATAGGGCCCTGCATTTCGTTCGGATTCTTTGACGGGAACCCGACGCGCATCATGATTCTCTACGAGTTCCCCCAAAGGGATCTCTGGCCACCCAGTCATCCCTGATTCACCTTTCCTTGCCGGCGCTCCGCTCCCAAGTCGTCGCCATACCCCAACCCCCTCAAGTTGCCCCGAATCAGCCCCTCCAACCGCGCCCCCTCCGCAAACTGCCCCTCTAACTCCCCCACCAACCTCTTCATCTTCACCTCGAACCCCTCCGCATCCTCCTCCACATCCTCCGCCCCGACATACCGCCCCGGCGTCAGCACGAACTGATGCCCGGCAATCGCCTCATTCCGCGCACTCTTACAAAACCCCGGAACATCCGCATACGCGCCGCCCCCATCCCCGCGCCAAGCATGATACGTCCCGGCGATCCGCCCGATGTCCTCCGCCGTCAACTCCCGATGCACCCGGTCGACCATCGACCCCATCTTCCGTGCATCCACGAACAGCGTCTCCCCACGCCGGTCCCGCATCTTCTTCCCGCGTCCCCCCAGCCCGTTCTTCTTGTCCCTCGCCAAGAACCACAGACACACCGGGATCTGCGTCGAGTAGAATAGCTGCCCCGGCAGCGCGACCATGCAATCCACCATGTCGCCCTCGACCAGCGCCTTCCTGATCTCCCCCTCCCCCAGGGCAATCGCATCAAAACTTAAGCAGTCTTGCGCAGATGGACCTTCGGTTTGATCCGGGGCGTGACTTGTGATCTGTTGCGGCGCATGCCGAAGAGAA